>NZ_JAFMOX010000053.1 GCF_019049655.1 Rahnella rivi | reverse complement strand
ATATGCCGCCCCCCAAGTCGGTGTGGGCCGACGCCCACGACCTTGAACTTGAACTTGAACTTGAACTTGAACTTGAACTTGACCTTAAGGCCAGTGTGGGTGGCAACCCACGGCCCATGTGGGTGGCACCCCACAGTATCAACCTACGATAACACCCCGCTATTCCCCAACTCCCATAATTTCCTGCGAATCAGCTGTTTGAGCTTCAGCGCGGCCTGGGATACCGGCTGGTCGCGGCGATTGAGCAGGATCACTTCAAACGGCAGCGGTTCGAGCACTTCGCAGATCTTCAGCTGATCGACATATCGCCGGGCGGTAAAAGTATCGACCACGCCGACGCCGCCACCGGCCAGCACCATGTCGGCGATCACTGAGTAGGTTTTTATGTGCAGCGAAGATTGCGGGGTCAGGCCGTTTTCGCGCAGGACGCGGTTGAGCACCAGCCCGAGCGGATCCTGCTGTTGCAGCATCAGTAATTCATTTTCACACAGCCACGCCAGCGAAACGGGGCCTTCGACCGGGGAATCCTTCGGTAAAAGCGCCACCATGTTGGCCTGATAAATCGACTCGGAAACCAGCTCCTGTGTCGCGGGTTCGCCGAAGGCCAGCGCGAAATCCATTTTGTATTGCAGCAAATCCTGGCTCAGCGTATTGAAATGCCCGGTCACCAGTTCGACACTGCCGCCCGGTGTCTGGCGGCGAAAATCCACCAGCACCGGCGCCATCACGCTGTGGCCCAGGGCGTGCGCCGAGCCGATACGCACGTGCTGGCCTTCGCCCTGCCGCAGTTGTTCCGCCAGTGCGCCGATGGCCTGAATATGGCTGAACAACGCCTCAACTTCCGGCATCAGCCTTCGCCCTTCCGGTGTCACAATCAGCCCCTGCGGTGTGCGGTCGAACAGCGTGAAACCCAACTGCTGTTCGGCATGATTGAGCACCCGGCTGACGTTGGGCTGCGAAACGTTGAGCAGACGCGCCGCGCCGCTGACGCTGCCCGCCTGTAAAACCGCCTGAAACACTTCAATGTGGCGTAAGCGCATTACGGCCCTATTTCTGCGTGGTCGCTAAGTACGAGAAGGCACTTAACAGGCTGATAATGTTGGCAACCGTCGGGCTGTGATAACCGACGGTCACCGCATCAAGACGCTCAACGCCGGGGATCAGGCAGAATAAATCCGCCAGTACCGGTCTGGCCGTCATCAGTTCGAGATGATAAGGCGCGCTGAAACGCCCGGCGGTGAGGGGCGCGGGTTTGCTGACGGCAATCGTCGCCTGTTTGCGGATTTTTGCGCAGGCGATGGACGGGCTGTCTGATTCGGCAGCGTTCGCCGAAATCGCACGTTTTACGCAGACGTACTGCGATTCCGGGTAATGGTTGCGGATCCAGGTCTCGAGATGGTCATCGCCGGTCACCAGCCACAGCGGGACGCCCAGTTCAGCCCCGGCGGCGGCGTATAAATCACTTTCGCCCACCACGTTGCCGTTAAGTTTGACGCGGTAAAAAGCGCGGCCATTGATGGTGTGCGCCAGTACGCCGTTTTCGCCCGCAGCGGTGTGAAAACCGACAAACATCAGACCATCGTATTGCTGCTGTTGCAGCCCTTCGACCATCGACAGGCCGCGCGGTTTACCCTGTACAAGACGGGCGCGCGGGTCGATTTTATCGGCGCGCAGGTTTTGCATCATCGCGTGGCTGTCAGCGACCGTCACTTCCATCGCGCCACCGGCAAAGGCACCGTCAATGGCGGCGTTGACTTCCCCTTCCATCAGCGCACGGGCAGCGTCGTAATCCGCATTGCCGGGGCTGCATTGTTCAGGGCGCATCACGCCCGCGATCCCTTCAATATCTGCAGAGATAAATACTTTCATCATTCGTTCCCTATTTGGTTGGGTGACCAGACTCCCCCGGCGTTCTCCTCGTGAGAGGGGAAGGCGCCAGACGAGTTCGCCAGGTTATCTAATACGTCACTTAACCCCAGCCGGTAGTGTCCGTCGAATCCACAGACCGTTTCTGCACTCAGTAAGGCATCAATGATCGCGTGCTCGGTGGCGTCCGCCGCCATCGCCAGCAGCGGTTCCAGCGCACCGTCGGATAACGTGACACCGTCACGCTGAGTTGAAAAAGCCAGCGCGATATCCCCCGAGCCGTGCCCCCAGTAACTGCCAAGGCGCCCTAGCCCGGCACCGGCGCGTTTGGCGATGCGCGAGAGCTGGCGGCTGTCGAGATAACGGTCGCAGGCCATGATGATGATCACCGAACCGGCGTCAACCTGCGGGGCAAGTTGCGGTAAAACTTGTGCGATCGCCTCGCCCGCCCGTACACCGTCGAGCGTCAGTTCTGAAAGTTTGCCGAAGTTCGCCAGCACCAGAACGCCCAGCGTGGCATTCAGTTCTTCGCACCAGCGGGAGGCAGTGCCAATTCCCCCTTTAAGGCCGAAACAGCTCATGCCGCGTCCGGCACCGACGCTGCCACGGGTGAAAGACGTTGCTGCGCTGTCGATGGCTGTTAATGCGTCATCTTCACACACCGCCATGGCCTGAATGTCGTTAAGGTAGAAGTCATTGCACTCGAGGATCACCGGATTGATGGTCGCATCCGGGCGGCCAATCTGCGGAAATTGCCGGCAGCTGCGGGCGATCATCGCGTTGAATATCGCACCGGTGGCGAAAGTGTTACTGAGCAGGATCGGGGTTTGCAGCTCGCCCAGCTCCATCAGCTGAATCAGCCCCATCGGTTTGGCAAATCCGTTGAGCACCGCCACGCCACAGGGTAGCGGATACTGATAAAGCGTGTCCCCCGGCGGCACAATCGCGGTGACGCCGGTCTGCACGTTTCCCGCCGCCAGCGTGCTGTGACCGACGGTCACGCCGTCAACGTCAGTGATCGCGTTGGTGGCGCCGCATGCATATCGCGGGCGAAAAATCTGGCGCGTGGTGCGCCAGCGGTGCAGCAACGCGGCCAGCGCCTGTTGCGTGAATTCATCATGTTCAGGGGCTTGCGGATGCATCACTCTTCCAATTCAGCGGGTTAAGTCAGTTTTACTATTTCTTCAGTTTAGGATCCAGCGTATCGCGCAGCGCGTCGCCGAGCAGATTAAATGCCAGGACTGTGAGAAATATCGCAAGCCCTGGGAAAACGCTGACGTTCCATTTACCCGCCATCATCATATTGCGGCTCATTGCCAGAATATTGCCCCACTCAGGGACGTCCGGTTCCGGGCCAAGCCCGATAAAGCTCAGGCTGGCCGCCGTCAGAATACTGGTTCCGATGCGCATGGTGAAATAGACAATCACATTCGACAGCGTGCCCGGCAGAATGTGGCGCAAAATGACCACCCTGTCCGGCGCGCCGACGCAGCGAACCGCTTCGACGTAAGCACTTTGTTTTATCGATAATGTGGCGGCGCGCACGATGCGGGCAAATACCGGCACGCTGAACACCGCAACCGCAATAATCACGTTATTCAGACCGGGGCCGAGGATCGCCACCACCGCAATCGCCAGCAACATGCCGGGAAAGGCGAACAGTACGTCCGAGCCGCGCATGATCAGCATATCGAGCCATTTGCCATAATAGCCCGCCAGCAACCCCAGCAATACCCCGGCGATCATGCCAAGCGTGACCGAGAAAATGCCGACGTAAAGTGAAATCCGCGCGCCAAAAATGATGCGACTGAGCACATCGCGGCCCAGATCATCGGTGCCGAACCAGTGTTCCGCCGTCGGCCCGACGCCGAGCGCCATCCAGTCCGGCGTCATCGGGTCATAAGGCGCCAGCCACGGCGCGAACACGGCCACCAACACCAGCAGCAGAATAAATCCGCCGGAAACCAGCGCCATCGGGTGGCGTAAAAACGTGTGAAAAAAGTCGTACCACGGTGAACGGATATCGTCGTTATGCGCGATAACCGCAGCCGGTGTGGTTTCTTCCAGCACAGAGACGGGTTCGGTCATGTGCAGCTCCTAACGCAGACGGATAGCGGGGTTGACCACGGCATACAGCAGGTCAACCAGCAGATTTATCAGAATAAATTCAAACACGAACAGCATCACCAGCGCCTGAATCACCGGCTGATCCTGCGTTTTGATGGATTCGATCAGCAGCCAGCCTAATCCCGGCCAGCTGAACACGCTTTCGACAATGATCGAGCCGCCGAGCAAAAAACCGAACTGCAAACCGAGCATGGTGATGATCGGGATCAGCGCGTTGCGCATGATGTGTTTCCAGGTCACCAGCCGCGCACGCAAGCCTTTCGCCCTGGCGGTGCGCACATAATCTTCCTGCGCCACGTCGAGAAACGCCGAACGGGTAAAGCGCGCCATCACCGCCGCCACCGAAGAACCGAGGGTGATCGCCGGTAATATGATGTCGGTCGGCTGGTTAAATCCGCTGACCGCGAAGAGCCCGAACGGCATGGCGACAAACTGGATAAGCAGCAACCCGAGCCAGAACGGCGGCATGGAAATCCCGCCGACGGCCATACTCATCAGCGTCCAGTCCTGCCATTTTCCGCGCTTGAGTGCGGACACCACGCCAATCACCAGCCCCAGCACGACAGACCAGGCGAAGCCCGCCAGCGCCAGCAGCAGCGTTGGCATAAACCCACTTTGAATCACGTTTAACACCGGCTGGCGCGTGCGGTAAGTCGTGCCCAGATCGCCGTGCACCATGCCATCGAGCCAGTGCCAGTACTGCGCGGGCAAAGGATCGTTGAGGCCAAGCAGTTGTCGCGCTGACTCAACCGCCTCGATCGGCGCATCCTGTCCGGCGTAAATACGCGCAGGGTCACCCGGCAGCAGCTTGATAAAGCCAAACACCAGTAACGACACCACCAGTAAAACGGGGATCATTTCCAGTATCCGGCGGATAAAATAGGTCAGCATAAATACGTTTCCCTGAATCTGAATGGGAGAAGTGCTTACTCCTCCCCTTTGCAGGGGAGAGAGTTAATTGAAAAAATTACTTAAACTGTGCCTGATTAAAGATCAGCGAACCGTCAGCAAGCATGTAGACGCCGGTCAGATCTTTGCTCTTTCCGACCAGATTGTCCGGCACGCCAAGGAAGGCCACCGGGGCATCAGCCCACAGCAATTTCTGCGCATCCGCGTAAGCGGTCTGACGTTTGGCGATGTCGGCGGTTTGCAGGCCGGCGGTGATCGCCGCATCCACCTGCTTGTTGCTGTAATAAGAGACGTTATACGCCGACGGGATCCAGGATTCGGTGGCAAACAGCGGGCGCAGCGCCCAGTCTGCATCACCGGTCGACGCCGACCAGGCGCCGTAATACATTTCCACTTTGGCATCCGCCGGTTTCGGGGTGCTCCACAGACGCTGGTTGAGCGAACCGGAATCCATCGGCACCAGTTTCACCCGCACGCCAATCAGTGACAGCTGCTGTTTCAGGAACTGCGCGCTGCGGATGCGGTCAGTTTTGTTCGAGCTCCACATTTCCACATCGAAGCCCTTCTCATAACCGGCCTCTTTCATCAGCGCTTTGGCTTTGGCGATGTTGTAGCTGTAATCCGGCGTGTTTTGCTTCTGGTAGAACTGAACGTTTTTCGGCAACGGCGACGTTGAAGGCGACCCCATTCCGGCGAACCCGACTTTCAGCCACAGGTTACGGTCAACGGCATAGTTGATCGCCTGACGGACACGCACGTCGGAGAACTCTTTTTTCTGCGTATTAAACGCGATGTAATACAGGTAGATGCCCGGATTTTGCGAAATATCCAGCTTAGGATCGCTCTTCACGGTGTCCACCAGATCGGACGGCAGCGGATAAACGGCTTCCACACCGCCGGATTTCAGTTTCGCCACCTGCGTGGAATCTTCCGGCGTCGGGTACAGCGTCACGGAATCGACTTTCGGCCAGCCTTTCTGCCAGTAGTTGTCGTATTTCACCAGCTTGACGTCTTTGCCCTGCTGCCATTCCACAAACTTAAACGGACCGGTGCCGACCGGATGCACACTCAGATCCTGCTCGTTCGGATACTGTTTCAGCGACGCAGGGCTGTGCATCACCGCAGACGGATGCGCCAAGGTGTTGATCATCGCGCCAAAGGGTTTATTCAGGGTGATCCTGACCTGATAAGGCGTCACCACATCTACGGATTTGATCATGCTGAACAGCGAGTTACGTTTCAGATGATTGGCCGGATCCGCCAGGCGGTCGAGGTTGATTTTCACCGCCTCTGCGTTGAACGGCGTACCGTCCTGGAAGGTCACGTCGTGGCGAAGATTAATCGTAAACTCGGTGGCATCGCTGTTGCTGGTGTAATCCGTCGCCAGCACCGGCACGACGGCCATTTTGCTGTCGAACTGGAATAAGCGTTCAAAAATACCGCTCTGAATGGAATAGCTCAGCGTATCCGTGGTGTCGTGCGGATCAAAACCGGTCACGTCGGCATACATGGAAATGCGCAGGTCTTTCGCCTCAGCCGTAGCGCCGAAACACAGCACCAGACCGGCAGCCATCAGCGTTTTACGGAAAACCCGGGGGTTACCAAGAAATGTCGAATGCATGTACTTCTCCTGTGTGTTGCAAAAAAGAAAAGAAAGATCGTTATGCCTGCGGTTCCGCCACCCAGTGATGCGGGGAAACCTGGCTGTACCTGAGTTTTTCTATCTGTACACCGGCAGGATGCACCGGCGATTTCACTTCCACGTCGTCAAACTGACGCAACGCGCGCTGCGTCGGATCCGCCACCGGCACGGAACTGAGCAGGCGTCGGGTATATGCATGTTGAGGATTGCTAAACACCGAATCCCGTGGCCCAATCTCAACAATCTGGCCGCTGTACATCACCGCCACACGGTTGGCGATGCGTTCCACCACCGCCATATCGTGCGAAATAAACAGCCAGGCCACGCCGGTATCGCGCTGCAGATCCATCATCAGGTTGACCACCTGCGCCTGAATCGACACATCCAGCGCGGACACCGCTTCATCCGCAATGATCACCTGCGGTTGCAGCGCCATCGCGCGGGCGATAGCAATGCGCTGACGCTGCCCTCCGGAGAATTCGTGGGGGTAACGCCGGGCAAACGAGGGATCCAGCCCGACGCTTTTCAGCAACTGGTTTACCGTCGGGGTGGCTTCCGCCAGCGATTTTTTCAGGCCGTGCAGCAACAAGGGTTCGGCAATGGAAAATCCGACGGTCAGACGCGGATTAAGCGAGGCGTACGGATCCTGAAATACCATCTGAATCTGACGGCGCACCGCCTGAAACGGCGTGTCGCGCATCAGGGTGATTTCTTTGCCCTGAAGATGAATGCTTTCGGATTCGCTGCCAACCAGCCGCAAAATTGCGCGTCCGGTAGTGGATTTACCGCAACCGCTTTCACCCACCAGCGCCAGCGTTTCCCCCGGCCAGATGGAGAAATCGATCTGTTCAACGGCGTGAACTTCTTTGGTAATGCGCGAGAGCACGCCGGAGCGGATCGGGTAGCAGACGCGCAGTCCGCGCACGTCGAGGAGAGGCGGTGCATCGTAATTGGCGGTCTTCTGGTCATCATCAGCCAGTAAAGTGTGAGGCTCATCACCTGCAACCGATTGCTTTTCTGCCGCATTTTTAGCCGTCATGACGGCACCTGCCTGCGTACTCAGCAACGGGAAACGGCGCGGCCATTTCAGCCCCTGCATATCGCCCAGTTTTGGCACGGCGGCAAGCAATGCGCGGGTATAAGGATGCTGCGCGTTGGCGAAAATTTCGGTTACGCTGCCCTGCTCCACCACCTTGCCCTGATACATCACCACCACGCGATCGGCGATTTCCGCCACCACGCCCATATCGTGCGTAATGAACAGAACCGACATATCCGTGCCTTGTTGCAGATCACGCAGGATTTGCAAAATGCGCGCCTGCACCGTGACGTCGAGCGCGGTAGTGGGTTCATCCGCAATCAGCAATGCCGGGTCGCATGCCAGTGCCTGGGCAATCATCACCCGCTGGCGCATACCGCCGGAGAGCTCATGGGGATAACATTTGAGAATGCGTTCGACGTCCGGAATGCGTACCTGTTTCAGCAGTTCGCGGGCTTTGATCAGCGCATTGGCTTTGGTCGCCATGCCGTGATCGAGTAAGCCCTCTGTCAGCTGATCGCCGACGCGCAGCACCGGATTGAGCGAAGTCATCGGCTCCTGGAAGATCATCGACATTTCCTGACCGCGCAGCTTTCGGCGCGCTTCTGCAGACAATGCGGTCAGCGCATGGCGCGTGCCATTACGGCCAATAAAATCGATGCTGCCTGCGTCGATGTGCGCCGAATCCGGCAGTAATCCCATCACACTCAGGGACGTGACGGATTTACCGGAGCCGCTTTCGCCGACCACCGCCACCACTTCACCTTTATTAATAGAGAAGGAAACGCCTTTCAGCGCCTGCGTTTTGCCTTGCCGGCCGGAAAACGTCACCGACAAATCGTTAATCTGCAAAATGGGCACTGTCATCAATAAACGCCTCCTTTATAAGTTGAACTGTTAAAGCCAGACTTCGCCGTTCTCGTAGCGCAATGCCGGTTCGGCGTCCTGCGCCAGCCAGATCGGGCCATCGAGATCGACACGCTCAGCCTGCACCGCCACCGGCAGCGCGGCTTCCATCGCCAACGAGGAACCGAGCATACAACCGACCATGATGCGCAGGCCGAGGTGCCGCGCCTGCGCGGTCATCGCCAGCGCTTCCGTCAGGCCACCGCATTTGTCGAGCTTGATGTTGATCATCTCGTAACGATCTGCCAGCCCGGCAATATCTGCGCTGACATGGCAGCTCTCGTCGGCGCAGACAGGTACAGGATGCAAACAACGCACCAGATCCTGATCATTTCCGGCAGGCAGCGGTTGTTCGATCATCGCAACGCCAAATTCGTGCAGTGCCAGAAACAGGCTTTCGAGATCCAGACCCAGCCAGGATTCGTTGGCATCCACCACCAGCGTCGCCTGCGGTGCCGCCGCACGGATGGCCGCCACTTTTTCGACGATCTCGTCACGGTCGAGTTTGATTTTCAGCAATTTGGCACCGCCGGCGACCGCCACCGCGGCTGCGGCTGCCATGTTTTCCCGCGTATCCAGACTCAGCGTTTCTGCGGTGATCACTGATACCGGTGCCGGCATATCCAGCAGTTGCCAGACGCTCTTGCCCTGTTTTGCCGCATCGAGACGCCACATTGCACAATCAAGGGCATTGCGTGCGGAACCGGCCGGTAACGCCTGTTGCAGTGCGTCGCGGCTCAGACCCTGCTCAACCTGCGGGCGGATAAAGGCAAGTTGTTCACCCACGCTGTCGGCTGATTCCTGATAATGCGCCGTCGGCGTGCATTCACCGGTGGCGCTGAATTCGCCGTCGGTCAGCGTGACCCGCACCACGGTAACGGCGGTGCGGGTGCCGCGGGAAATCACAAAAGGTTTTGCCAGCGGTAACTCAACGGCACCAAAACTCATCTCAGTCATCAGCCGTTGTCCCTGATCCATTGCGCGATATTTTTGATGCCAAAACGCACCGGATCGGTGGCCGGTACGCCAAATTCTTCGCTGATGTCAGCCAGCGCCGTGATGGCTTCTTCTTCACTCACACCGGATGTATTCAGAGAGAAACCGGCGATCCTGACGTCCGGGCTGGTGAGGCGGGCTGCGGCGAGGTTGGTGTCGAGGCACTGACGCAACGTCGGCATAAACTGGTGCGGCAGATGGCGCATGTGCGGGCGGCCCAGTTCATGACACATCACTAATAAATGGGCCTGCGCGCCGTGGATCAGGCCCATGCTGACACCGGCAAAAGACGGGTGATACAGCGAGCCCTGACCTTCGATGATGTCCCAGTGATTGTCGTCATTGGCGGGGGCTAACAGCTCCACCGCGCCGGAGATGAAATCGGCAATCACTGCATCAATCGCGATGCCTGCACCGGCGACCAGGATCCCGGTCTGGCCGGTGGCACGAAAATCAGCGTTCAGATCCAGCTCGCGCATGGCGGATTCCAGCGCCAGTGAGGTGTACATTTTGCCGACCGAGCAGTCTGTCCCCACGGTCAGAATGCGTTTACCACTGCGTGGGATGCCGGTGCCGGTGTCCAGTTCAGGGCGCATATGGCGCACGTCGAACAGCTCAACATGGTGTTCTGCCGCCAGTTCGACCAGTTCAGGAATATCATTGAGCCCCTGATGCAGACCGTTCGCGACGTTCATCCCGGCGCGGATCGCCGTTTTGATGGAATCGATCCAGTGTTTAGGCAGTTTTCCGCCGGAGTTGGCCGTGCCCAGCACCATGGTTTTCGCGCCTTGCGCTTTCGCGGTGGCGATATCCATTTCCGGTAATCCGAGGGACACCGAGTCCGTCGCCAGACGAATTTGTCCGACGCAAGATTCAGGGCGCCAGACGTGAATGCCGCGCGCTGTTTTAGCGGCCAGCGGATCCATCACATCGCCGAGGAATAACAGGTACGGCATCGGTATTTGCTGCATGTCAGTTTCTCCGTTGAGATTTTTTAGAATGTGTTTTGGTGGTGCGTGCACAGACTATTCCATGCGCAGACACGGGTGACGAATACTTGTTTGGCGAGGGGGTATAACCTGAGGCTATAGGTTTATTTTATTGAATTTAAAGTGGTTATTAAAAGTGGCTTAGCCTGAGAGGCTGACAGACAAAACGGGGAATTGCAGGCATAAAAAAAGGCAGAGCCAATGAACTCTGCCTTTGCGATTACCTTTTTCAGACACAGAATGGGGTAATAATTTTGTTCACTAACTTAGAAGCGGTAAGTCAGTGCTACAGCAACGATGTCATCAGAGCTTACGCTCAGTTTGTTGTTGTCATCGATCTGGTTGATCATGTAGTCAACATAGGTGTACATGTTTTTGTTGAAGTAGTAGGTTGCGCCGATTTCGAAGTATTTAACCAGGTCAGCATCGCCCACGCCTTCAACATCTTTCGCTTTGGACTGCACGTAACCGATTGACGGACGCAGACCATTTTCAAACTGGTACTGTGCAACTAACTCATAACCCTGAGTTTTGTTAGCGAAGCCGCCAGGGATAGACGCCAGGTTGCGGGTTTCGTTATACATTGCAGAGAGATAAATCTGGTTAGCATCGTATTTCAGAGCCGTTGCCCATGCAGAGGCTTTATCACCGCCACCGATGGCAGAGTTAGCTTGTGCATTGGTACGGTCAGAGGAAGAACCTGCGATAACCGCGCCGATACCTGAACCAGCGATATCTTCATAATCGATGGATGCGCCGTAACCGTCGCCGTTCGCTTTGTTGGACGCGCGGCCGTCGTTTTCGTTCTTAGCCTGGTACTGCAAGGCCAGGTTCAGACCGGTGACCAGCCCGAAGAAGTCCTGGTTACGGTAAGTGGCGAGGCTGTTAGAACGGCCAACCATGAAGTTATCGGAGTTAGCGGTATCACCACCAAACTCTGGCAGCATATCGGTGAAGCCCAGTGCGTCATATACCACACCGTAGTTACGGCCGTAGTCGATGGAACCGAAGTCTTTCACTTTCAGACCCGCAAAGCCCAGACGGGTTTTGTTGCCCAGGTCGCCCTGAGATTCAGCGTGGTTAGCCTGAATGTTATATTCCCACTGGCCATAACCGGTCAGTGTATCGTTAATTTGAGTCTCACCCTTGAAGCCCAGACGCGCATAAGTGTAATCGCCGTCAGAACTCTTATCGTCGGAGAAATAATGCTTGGCAGTCACGCGACCGTAGAGGTCCAGTTTATTACCGTCTTTATTATAAATCTCGGCTGCATTTGCGGTTGAACCCACTGCAATTAAAGAGACCGCTAAGGCCAGCACACTGCGCTTCATCATTATTTAAATTTCCTTGATTTTTTTATAAAGGATGTCTCATGCCCGCTTTCTTTTATATGACTGGAATATCAGGCTGTGAGTATTTGTACATGTTTTTAGATGCGTCTGTCTGTAAAACGACTTGAACCTTAACACTGCGCACAAAAAGTTAAAATGGAAAAGTTCGGCGATATGAGTCTTTTTTACGTAAAGAGATGTAACATTATGTTTCTATCATAAGCCGCTAACCCACTGATTATATGCGGTTTTCGCATAACGTTTTGCACCAGCACAGTGCATCGCATCAATTTGGTGCAAAAAGGGTCGGAGTTTGTAAAGTAGTTGCAAGCCAGATCACCATTCTCAAACGTTTTTTTCTGTTAACAATCGTTAAGGAATTATCTGAAAAATCGTGCCTGTTGCCTTTTAATAGTGCATAGCAGGATAATTATTTTCATTGAAATTTCATTATCTAAAAAATAGAAAATGCAGCCATAAGAATTTTGTACTACTCAATTTTTTGGCCTTTAGGATTTTTAATAAAGGCGCTGATTAAATTAAAACCAAATTTAAGATAAATATAATTACGCGGGTGATTAAATTGAACGAACTCGCCTATTTCTAAATGACCGTCTGGGTTATTTTATATTCAAAACGGGCTTTTGTTTAAAATGGCGATATGAGAACACAGAGAGTTGCATGGAGGTTTGGGCGTTTTTCGGGGAGAATTTTTTGGTGAAGTGGCGGTGAATCCTCCACTTCAGCCCTCCCCGTGAGAGGAGGGCGTCAGGAATCAACGGAACTGTGCGGCGTGAAGCTGGGCGTAGCGCCCCTGGAGTGAGAGCAGAGATTCATGCGTGCCCTGCTCGACGATCCCTTCTTTATCTACCACCACAATACGGTCTGCATTCTGGATGGTCGCCAGACGGTGAGCGATAACCAGCGTGGTACGCCCCTGAGAGAGTTCAGCCAGTGATTGCTGGATGGCCTGTTCGGTGGCGGTATCCAGCGCTGACGTTGCTTCATCAAGGATCAGGATCGGCGGATTCTTCAGGAAAATGCGCGCAATCGACAGCCGCTGCTTCTGGCCGCCGGAGAGTTTGACGCCACGTTCTCCGATCACCGTGTCCATTCCCAGCGGTAACGCCCCGATGACTTCATCTAAACGCGCCCGGCTGGCGGCCAGGCGGATCTCCTCTTCGCTGGCATCGAGCTTGCCGTACGCAATGTTCTCGCGGATTGTGCCGCCAAACAGGAAGACGTCCTGCTGCACAATGCCGATGTTATGGCGCAGCGAGGTTTGCGTCATGTCGCGGATATCGATGCCATCGATGGTGATGCTGCCGCTGTCCAGCTCATAAAAGCGGGGCAACAGCGAGCACAGCGTGGTTTTCCCCGCGCCGGACGGCCCGACAAACGCCAGCGTCTCTCCTGCATTAATAGAAAGCGTGATGCCATTGAGGATTTTTCCGGCGGGCGTGTAGCCAAAGGTCACGTTGTCGTAATGAATGTCACCACGCAGATGGCTGACGTTCTGCGCGCCGGGGCGATCGACGATATCCGGGGCAGTATCGATAAGTTGCGTAAAGCGTTTAAAACCGGCAATGCCTTTCGGATAGCTTTCCAGTACCGAACTGATTTTCGCCACCGGACGGAAGAACACTTCCACCAGCAACAGGAACCCGACAAATCCGCCGTAGGTCAGCTGATCGTTAATCACATACCAGGTGCCGGCGATCATCACGATGATCTGCACCAGGCGGGTACTGAGATAACTCAGCGTCAGGCTGGCCGTCATGATTTTGTAGGCTTTCAGCTTGGTGATGCGGTAGTTGTTGTTATCCGACGCGAACAGCTTTTGTTCGTGCTCTTCATTGGCAAACGCTTTCACCACCCGGATGCCACCAATGCTTTCTTCTATACGTGCGTTGAAATTACCCACCATCCCAAACAGCCGCCGCCAGGTGTCTGTCATCTGCGCGCCGTAACGGCTGACCATCCAGGTCATGGCCGGAACAATAATGATGGTCATCAGCGCCAGCTGCACATGCACGGTCGCCATCAGAATGAACGCGCCGATAAAGGTCATCACCGCGATAAACACATCTTCCGGGCCGTGGTGGGCGATCTCCCCCACCTCTTCCAGATCTTTGGTGACGTGAGTGATGATGTGCCCGGTTTTGGTATTGTCGTAATAACGGAAAGAGAGTTTCTGTAAATGGCTGAACGCCTGACGACGCATGTCAGTTTCAATCCCGACGCCCAGCGCGTGACCCCAGTAGTTCACTATCGCCATCAGCAAGGTGTTAATCACATAAATCATCAGCAAGCCGACGGTTGCACCGATGATCAGCACCCAGTCATGAGCAGGCAAAAGTTTGTCGATAAAGGTTTTGATCGCCATCGGGAAGCCCAGCTCCAGCAGCCCGGCCAGAATGGCGCATCCGAAATCGAGGAAGAACAGCTTTTTATAAGGAACGTAATAAGAGAAGAAACGGCGGAGCATCAGGCATCCTCATAGAATCGGCCCGCAGCGGGCAAGTCCGTCAGTCTAAATGAAAATAGTTATCGATAAAGATAATTTTAGACTTGCCCGCCTGAAGACCGTTTTCACAGAAGTTTGCGTACGCCGCTCAGAATCACGGTAAACGCCGCGTTAAGCGCCTGCCAGGCGATCTCCGTCGTGATCGCTTCATAGGTGGTCAGCACTGCCACAAAGGTGGATTTTTGTGTCGCCAGCAAAGACTCATATTCCCCCGAGCGGAAATCGCTTTTGCCTTTTTCAATCTCCCATGTCACCTGTAACAGGGCTTCAATCTGCGGAACGGCACTGTTTGCCACCGTATTCCAGTTTGCCCCCAGTGAAGCTTTTGCCGCCGCAATGGCACTGTCTTTTACATCAAAAATATCACTCATCTTTATCACCTTTATTATTTATTCGCTGTGCCTGTGCCATTTTTTAATACCAGCTGATACGTCAGCATTGACTGTAAAATCACGTTGACCTGTTTACGCTGGATATTGATATATGCCGGAGAGTCTTGTTGCGAACAATGCTGCCTTTTATAACGGACCTGATAGAAGATATTTCGCAGACCAAACATCTGCTGATCAATCGCAGGGTTGTTATTTAAGGTTTTGGTGCGTGATTCAATCAGTGTTAAATCCGTTTCCGCGGAATTAAAAAACTGACTGTCAGGTTCTGAAGGAGCGGATATCAGCGAAAGTGCCTGCCCTGCCGCCACGGGCGCGGCCTGACAGGCCACCACCGGGGTAACAGGCGGTGGATTATCCGACATTGCCTGCGCGGTCCAGGCAACAAACTGCCGGTCAGCTTTTAGCTGAAAATCGGTGATTTGATTATCTAATGTGGGATCGTATTGATGTGTAGAACACCCGGCCATTGTCATCACGATAATACACATCGCGACGCGGGCTTTAATGATTGAGTTCAAAATGCCTCTCCTGTGACTGATTCAGAGGGCGGACAGTATTCCATTGTCCGTGCCATCAAAAATTAGTCACAAGAGAGGGGCGACGCAATCAACCGGTTAATCATTTTCAATAAAATGATAAGGCCATTTTTATCATTGGAATAAAAAAGGCGTGGGTGATTATTTTAATTTCTGGCTGCCCTGCCACCGCGTGCCATTATCATTGATAACGTCATACTCCACTTTATCCGCCAGGGTTTTATCTGCCGTAATTTCCACCCGCTCTGAAGTGAACGGCGCCACCATCACACCGGGTAACGCCGTCTTTCCCGAGCGAAGGGAAGAAAGCGTCAGGTGCCACGGCGTCGGATTTTGTATCAACAGTGTTTTATTGCCCGACTCACGGTCGATGCTGAACTGCAATTTTTGCGCATCATTTTCCTGCAATTCACCGATTTTTTCCGGCCTGACAAACACTTTCATGCGGATTTTTAATGGCAGTACGATCTTTTTCTCACCTGTATGCTGTGTTTCGGTATTTGGCGGGATCTGATAGATATTCAGCCAGTAAATACTTTCACGGTCCTGCGGCAGACTTCCTGCTGACACCAGCAGCAGGCGAATATTGCGGATCTCCCCCGGTTTCATTTTGAATACCGGCGGGTTAATCACAACCGGCGTATGTAACTGATCCGGGCTGACGGTCGGGTCACCGTTGTCAGTCCACACCTGCACGACCACCGGTTCTTTCTCGGAATTCACTAATGACAGTGATTCGGCGATGCTTCCCGAGTTGAACACCACACGGGTCTTTTCCGCATTAACCACCGCGCTGGCGTGAAACGCCGTGCAACAGAGCATAATGCTCGCCGCAACGGTGACTTTATTGAAAACTGACCACCACTTGTAACTGCGCATTGACGCTCCCCGCCGTAACTGTTTCGCCACTGATTGCCTCCAGAGACGCCGTAAAATTTCCGGTGTAGGTTGTGACACCGTCCGTTGAATCGCCCTGACTGGTGGTCAGATCTTTATAGGCGTACCAGCCGCCCGCATTTCCGGTCGTCGCCGTTTTACTCGAAAGCAGGTTTAATGCATTACCACTTTCATCATAGATACGAATTCCCACCCCTGAAGCGACACCTGAACTGCCGTAATGAGTGTCCAGTAAATGAGTTAGCCCGCTGGTTGTGGTCAGACCCAGAGTTGTCGCGGCGGTGACCGCTGTTGACTGATTGACTAAGAAACCCATCGCAACATTTGAGGATGAGGTCGATGACTGGCTCACACTGGAAACAGCCCCATCTTCACAACTCAGACTTATGTCAAAAGTGTTTTGACTTGATTCTCCGCTATTAAGTAAAACAGTGGATATTGTGGGTAGCAGAACGACCGTCGGATAATCCTTGACCAAACACATCGCACCTTTAACAATGGTGACATCATTATAAAGCGCAATTTGACCCGGCCAGTTTGGTGACCATCCGGCATAGTTATTACCTTCTAAGTTACCCTCAACTAATGCGTTCATTCCAGGCCCTACAAAAGTAATAAAACCGGACGCCATATTGTTGGCCCAAGTGTAATAACTTCGAGATGCTGCAGCCGCACTGTTTGTATAGACGGTGGAAGCCGTTTTGAATACTTCTACAAAAACATCGCTGAATGCACTCGCAGGTATATAGATTGACGTACTGTCAGTGATATATTCGTCTTCTGTTATTTCCCGCTTCTGCCAGTAACCGTTGAAATAATTACCTGTTTTTAAATTGGTCAATCTTATTGCCAGACCATTGTAATAGGTATGGTATGCGCCTTCGATATCACTCGTTTCATTCAGACCGGCGAGTGCAGAATAGGATTGCGTGGCATAAAATTCATAAAGTGAACCTGCATCGGCTAAGGCACATTTATAAAGAATTTGATTTGCCGTGAACGCAGTGCTTGCCGCTGCTGTAAGAAAATTGGCCGTCGAGCTGGCCAGTAATGTTCCGGCAGGCATAAAACTGTCGCCTGAACTCATAGAGATAACCGATGGTAAACCAATATTACCACCCGTGCCGCGGCTCGTGCCCACCCAGCTTGTTGCTGTATAACCCGCGGCAATAATCTCACTAGATAATGCTGAAGTACTGGTGACCTTTGAACAAGTTGCATGAGATACAACAGGGAGCATAAGCATCAGTGAAGTTATAAGACCTTTTACACTAGACATTTTTCTTAACCCTAATATTAAATTCGACAATGCAGCGTCAGCTGTAAAAATTCATTATCATCACTCTCTGGTAACTGATAATTAATCCGGCACTGCTCTGACTTTTCCTTACCCCATGAAACAAACAGCACGCCGGAACGATCATTAATACGAGCATAGATCTGCCCGGCCTGACCGACCATGCCTATATTATTTCCGTCTTTATCGGTAACGTCCGCGCCCATCGGGATCGTTTGATCGCCATCGAGCGTAGTGTTAATTAATACCTGTTTACCCGAGACGGTTTCAAAATTAACCTGAACAATGGCACCGGAATAAGGCACGACCTGCTGACTTCCGCCCTGAATATCCACTTTTGAGTTTAATCCCTTTGGATCCAAACTCACGGTATTATATTGATAAGGCGATAGCGACGGCATAATAGCGTAACCAAAACTGTCTATTTTCGCGCCCTGCCCGTTCTTAATCTCTGCCCCTTTGGCGCCTTTGGCTTTGACCAGCGCAAAGGTATCGCTGACATAAGGTCCATAGGTCACACCGCCAGAATGAATAAGCAGCGTACCCGACGTGCCAAATCCATACTGTTTATAACCGGTGCCCTGGGAATAAGATCCCCGGAACGTTCCTTTGGAGGTATTTTGTTGCAGTGACCCACCCCAGGTCATTTCATTACCGTTTTCCTGGTAATTTTCTACACCGCTGTATACAGAATAAGATGAATTACTCTTCTCACCTAAGCTTCCCGATACGCTGGTGGTTGCGGACTCAGAGCTTTTATTTTTCGCCACGTTGAATGCCACGTTAGAACGTGAACTTCCCCAATCCAGCGGCATTGAGAAACCGATGGAAATAGTATTCTCGGTATACTTCTGGCGATTTGTCGTATCTTCCGGTTCGCTATAAAAATTATTGCGGGTGGTATAACTGGTTCTTTGCCTGCCCACGTTGACGTTATAACTGATTCTTTTGTAGCTGTTGCTGTATCCCAGCTGTAACTGAGTGATACGTGAATTATTGCTGTAGTAATCCGATGTGCTGGCATTGAGTGACAGTGAGCCAAAACTGTCAAAGCCCTGCGCAATCGTGGCACTGAACTGATTTTTCTGGTTCAGGGTATCGGAATAATAGTTTGTCGTACTTTCCGCAGCCCTTCTTACGCCCAGCACATCCTGCAAATCACGAAAACCTTTTGTTGAATAGCGATAAGCCGCCAGGGTCAGACTGGTTCCCGTGGTAAAGGTTTTGCTGTAACTGGCTTCTGCACGCCAACCCGACTGGGTTTTATTATTTTCAGCGATGGCATGTGAATACGTGGTGTTAAGCCCTATCGCGCCAAACTGCGTCGCCATCACACCGCCAAGCAAATAAGCTTCATAGTCTTTCGCCAGCCGCACACCCGCATTACCGGTAAAACGATTATTGAGCCCGCGCTGAATAACCCCTTCCACGAACTCATTATCTACATTGTAATAATTGCGCACCTTGCCGAGGGCAAACTCGTAATTCCACATACCAGGCCGGATAGAGTCTGGCACGGCAGAATACGGGACAGTGAAAGTTGACGTCTGCCCGTTCGCCTCAATAATCTGCACCTGCAAATCACCCTGCCCACGGGTGTTGCTCAAATCATCAATGACGAACGGTCCCGGTGACACCACCGTTTCATAAATGGTTTTGCCTAGCTGGCTGACCACAACGCGGGCCGTGGTGCTGGCAACACCCCGCACTTCGGGCGCATAGCCACGCTTGCCCTGCGGCATCATTCGGGTATCGGTGGCGAGTTTGACGCCATTATAAGACAAGCTGCCAAAGAGGCTGCTGTTGGTATAGCTGTCGCCCAATGTAACGACTGAATCAAGCGATGCCAGTGGCCGTTGCGCATAGGTGCGTATGCTGCTCAGCTTATGCCGGGTGCGGCCATTGGTTTCGTTATATGTCAGGCTTGACTGGTTCCTCAGTTGCCATAAGCCGATGTTGGTACCGTTGTTCAGTCCGCTCCAGAAGTTTCTGGTGGTGTATCCGCCGGTGTTTTTGGTTTCATAATAATTGGTGTTGTGTTTAATGAATAAACCCAATGTACCGCTGTCCCATTGCGAGACGGGAATATACCCGCGTGGCTGACGGTACAGTGAGGCCTGCGGAATGAGCAATTTCAGGTGCTGCGTTGATTGTTCAAACTCCCATGAAGAGCCTTTAGAAAGCGCAGCAAAACTGACACACTGGTCATTAACAGGCAGCAACGAAACCGCATCGGCTTTAAGTTGAATAATTTTAATCTGGTCTGCATTCAAACAGGGTTGTGCATTTTGACCATCAGCCTTATCTCTGAAGTTAATTTCAACATTCTCTTTGACCAGTTTATTATTAACATACAGATCGACGCGGTAAACGCCGGCATCCAGCACTGGCTCTTTTTCATTTAATTTAGCCAGATTGACTGCAACGCCCGAACCCTCAAGCAAACCCGGATCAAAATAGAATTCTTCAGCCATCGCCGCCGAAAAATACGTCGATGCAATACATAATGTTAAAAATGAAACAGAAGGAACAAAAGCTTTATTACGGATTGATACCATATTCATAACTCACAATCGCTCCCTGATCGTTGACATACTCAATGACAGCAGTGTCATTTTTCATTATCTGCATTTTTTTGAATTCCACATTCCCTTGCGAGAACGGCGCGAGCATATCGGCAGGCCGTGAATAAATCTTATTTTTATTTTTTATCTTCACACTGGCAATTGACAGATAAAACGGTGAATTGTTTTTAATCTGCAACGTGGTTCCGGCAGCCTTTACTGAAGAGGTAACACTAATATGTTCAGTTAACTGTCCGATTTTTTGCGCAATCTCTGCCGGGCGATAAAATACCTTAATACGGTTTTTCAGCATCACCAGCATTTTGTTTTTTTGCTGACTGTCTTCTCCGGCAGCATTCACCGGCGGAATTTGCAGAAAATTAAAATAGAATAGTGATTCGCGATCATGCGGTAAGTTTTTCTGGCCAGTATATGAAATCCTCAAAACCTGCCCGTTATTTGATGCGATTTTAAATATTGCCGGTGAGGCAATAAATGGCGCTTTGCCGGTTACCGGGGTTGATTCATTGTCACCGTCATCCAGCCAGGTCTGAACAACGTAGGGAAAGAGATCTTTATTGCTGAATTCAACGTTCATGGACGGCGCATCGGAGGGATAAATTATCCGGCTACCCATCATAGTGACGCTGGAAAATGCGAATGCAGGTAAAAATAACGACACCGCCAGCATTGTATTTAAAATTTTATTAACTCTTTTTTTGCTACACGACATTGATATTACTCTTATCATTAATATTACGATGTGATTAAAGAAGACATTCTCACTGGAATAAAAATAAGATGGCAGTCTGTCTGCCATCTTATAATCGGTGATGTTTACTTAGAGGTAGCTCACTGCATACTCAACGGAACCCGCAACAGTTCCCGCCTCTGCTGCACCGGTGGCATAATAACGAACGCTATATGTCGCGCTGGAAGACGTTTCCCCTGCCTCGATGGCAAGTTCATTATTGGTACTGGTCCAGGTTGAACTCAGGTCAATAGGCTGGTTTGCTGAGTCAACTAACTGAAGATTAACGTTAGTCGCCGTACCGGTATTTGAAAGCGTTCCAAGGTTCGCCGTATCCACCAGATTGCCAGAGAATACCGCATTGACGTTGGTGACGGTTTCAGCAGTAGAACAACCGGACAGCGCCAGTTCAAAGGTCGTAGCCCCGGCAACATTTCCCAGAGCAGTCAAAGCAGAAGTGGAAACCGTAGGTAATAACACCACCGGCGCTGAATCACTGTTTACAGTTACGGCACATGTTTGCGTGGAAACTTCACCCTGAAATGAAATGGTATTATTAGAAACAGCTGACGCCGTCATTGAAAAAGCTGCTACCAATGCACCACAAGCCACTACAATTTTCTTATTCACGTTTTGTCTCTCCATTAGATTAATTTCCTTCTGACGCAACTGACCTTCAGCCGTTCAATCAGAGTGGATAATCATAATGTCGTGACAAATTTTGGTAAACAATCACATCAAAAACAGATAAAACAGTGAATTATTCCATTTCTAACCACGTTAACATCACTTTTGTGCTGAAATTGATATAAATACAAAAACCACTCAGAGAAATAATCTGCAATTTTTGACAATGTTTTGTTACCAGGTGCGAGATTTACATATCCTTAACTAGGAATATTCTCACTGCAATTAAACGCGGGATAATCTCACGGGTTATTTAACGCAGGTTAAATGGCAGGTTTGAATATTATTTATTCATTCCATCGCTAAATTTCCGATATAAATTATTCACTCAGACAAACACCTGGGTAATGTTATGTCATCAATTCGTAAATATTGATTTGGCACATAAACAATGCGCGATGACTTTTGGCTCCCGCTGATCCTCATCAGGTTGTGCTACTGATGCCTGGAACAAAAAGACGTGGTTTGCACTGATTAGCCCGCACAGAGGAATGCAGACGATTTTATCGAAGGAACTGCCAACAAGTGTTCATCACATCGCGAAGGTGTATGGCACGCGGATGAAGTTTGAGAGGGTAAAAATTGAAGGGATAAAGGGAATCAGCGGGTGCCGGTTAAAAGTCGGTTCAGGGGCTGCCAGCCCCTGTCCGTCGGGTTCAGATCAGAGTTTTTCCACTTCCACCGGCCTGCCATATAACCAACCCTGTCCGACCACGGTCGGCGAATGGCTCAGTAAGAAATCAGCCTGGGGCTGCTCTTCAATCCCTTCCACGATGATGGTTGCGCCGGTGTGAGTGAGCATTTCGAGCATCATTTTTAGCATGTTGAAGCTGACCGATTCTGTGCCGATGGCATCGGTGAATATCTTGTCTATTTTAATAAAATCAAAGGATAACTTGCTCAGATAATCCAGATTGGAATAACCGGTACCAAAGTCATCCAGCGCAATCCGGTAGCCGTACTCTCTCAGCCTGACCAGCGCGTCTTTCAGCACCCGGTGATCTGCCGTCGAACGCTCCGTGATCTCAAGTACAATTTGCTGACGTTCAACCCCCGCGTTGTCGAGTTCTTCTTCGAGAAACACTTTAAAGTCCGGATCTGTCACATCCGCCGTGGTGATATTAATACTCACGAACAGCGCTTTATTATGGCGCAGATGCGGCCCTATATCTTTCAGCGCGCGGGAGACGACAGAACGGGTCAGCGCTTTAATCTGATGAGTGGACTCAGCGAGTTTGATAAAAATATCAGGCGGGATATTGTCACCGTGGGTATCTTTCCAGCGGGCTAATGCTTCGTAGCCCATCACCTTGCCCGTCGACATCTCAATAAAGGGCTGAAAATTGATATAGATATCATCATGGCTGATCGCCATTTTGAGTTTATTCTGCATTGAACGGTTATTGCTGACGTATTGCACAAGTGCAAATGTAAACATGCCGCCGGCGACCAGACCGGCCAGAATAATAAAAACAATGGCGGTCACCGGCAGGGAGAAAATGCCAATCTGAGTATTTCTTGCCAATACGCAAATATCATATTTTTTGCTGCATTCGGTGAAAAAGGCCTGATGCGACCAGTCCATACGCCCCGGTTTGGTGGCGCCCTCCACCAATCCTGCCGTTTCTCCGAACAACCGGAACACGTGGTTGTGCTGGTGATTGGTCAGCACCGCACCAAATCCCTTGTATGGAACATAAATGTCGCGAAAAGCCGCCGGTGTGGGAAACAGCAGCACGTTTCTGGATTCCATCATATCGGCGGTAATGCGCGGATCGACAATGCCGCTGAATGACGTCCAGATGCGCTGCCCGTAAAGGGTCACCGCATCAGGCACAGACATGGTCACCGGCTCCGGCAAGCGGCCACGCATCGCCGTACATTTCAGCTGGTGGTCCTGGGTGTATCCAACATCCGAGATAAACACCGAGGTAAACGAAAGATAGCGAATTTCATCAAGAAATCTGTCACTGCAGGGCTCCAGCCGTAACGAATTGACATTACTGACAATATTGTGGGATTCATCAGCCACTTCCAGCCCGCGCGCCATGATATGTCGGGCGTAAGAAGCCAGATCGTCGCGGTCATACGCGGCGATAGCGAAATGGGTCATCACCAGAGTGAGTGCGGCCACCAAAACAGTGCTGAACAGAATGAACAGGGGTTGGCCAAAAGGTTTCGCGGTCTTCATTGTGTACCTGAATCTGAAAGGTTATTGGCCCGGTGAGTTCAAGGAGACGGGCGGATAGTCGCCAAATTTACTGCCGGCCAGCGCCATCAGCTGACTGAATGCCACATTGTTACTGACTTTCAGTTTTTTCATCATAGCGTGTTTTGTCCGGCTGATACGGCGATAGTCCGTTTTCATTTCTGTCGAGATAGTGGTAATACTCATTTGCTGGCTGAACATAATAAGCACCTGCCATTCGAAGTCGTTCAGCATACCGAAATCGTAATGACGTTTTCGGTCTTCATAAAAAAGAACGCTGACCATACTTTCGGCATTTAATATTTGAGCCGCAGAAGCACGGCAGCCCTCAACGCCTAATTGTTTCATATAAATCGCGTCAGCATTACTTTGGATCAGCAGAGCTGGAATTTCTATTTCTGTGTGAACAATAATATCTATTGCGGGAAACTGAGCTTTGAGTTTTCTGAGGAAATCCAGCCCCTGAATAATAGACGTATTGGCGTCATACACTTCGCTAAAAATGACATCGATCTTTCTTAATTCCAGCAAAGATTGCAGTGATAAAAAACTTGAAAGTGTGCCCTCAATAATAACCCCACCCTCTTCTCTTAAAATCTGCGACATCACATCGCTGACCATAGAAAGGGGTTCCATAATTGCCACTTTCTCTCTTCTTTTCCACGCCATCTTTATTCCTTACTTTGATGAAATCCTCGTTTTATTTTATCAATTGATTTTGGGATTTTTGATTTGGGAATATATTTTTAGATTAGGTCAATAATCATGAAAAAACCAGTATGGCCGTGGAATACTTCAGCTAATGTCAGGTATTTGTATTATTTCAGAATAAATCTCTGCCAGGATCCTGACAGAACAGTGAATACACAAAGTGGTAATAGTTTGGCAACTAAGAATAATCTCATTAAAATTAAACCGGAACCGGATGAACGCCGCGTGCGGCAGCATGTAGTGAAAGAGCCGGAGATTCTTAAGAGGCCCTGCGAGAGGCGCCTCTTAAGACCGGTTTGGGTGGCAACCCTGGGATTTGAAATTAAAGCTGAAGTTGAAGCTGAACGTAAACAAACAACAGATCAGATCTGACCTTTCTTCTTTTTATTACGGATCACCAGCCAGCTGATCCCGCCCATTACCGCACCCATAAAAATAAACCAGATGCCAAGCAGCAATTGCGGCGCCATTTCTCCCGGCGGGGTTTCAGGGCTGCCGACGATCAGGCCGTGGAGAGTGGCAACGATGCCGATCACCAGTAAAATCATGCTGTTGCGAAGTAAACGGCGGGCTACGGTCATTGGAGGTCTTGGAGTGGCCATTAATGCGTCCTTGAGCAATAAAAAAAGATAAGGGCGCATCATAGCGCCCTTCGTTTTTATGTCAAAACAGACAGTTCACAATCTGCTGAGGTCAATCAGCGACGATTGCGTACCAGCTGATAGCGGCGGGTGAGATATTCCACCGGTGCGCTCCAGATATGTACTAAACGGCAGAACGGGAACAGCAGGAATAATGTCATCCCCAGGACCAGATGCACGCGGAAGATAAAGGCCACGCCATCGAGATGCGCCGCCGCGCCGCCACGGAAGGTCACCACAGACTGCGCCCAGCCGACCAGTTTCATCATTTCGCTGCCGTCAGTATGCTGCGCGGAGAAAGGAATGGTGCTCAGCCCCAGCGCGCACTGGATCACCAGCAACGCGATGATCATGATGTCACCGAAGCTCGAGGTCGAGCGCACGCGTTCGTTGCTCAGGCGTCGCCACAGCAGCAGACCGCCGCCGATCAGCGTCAGCACGCCACAGGCGCCGCCTGCCCACATCGCCATTTGCTGTTTCACCGGCACCGGCAGGAAGGATTCATACATCCAGTGCGGGGTCAGCATCCCGAAGGCGTGACCCGCGATGATGCCAAGAATCCCCACATGAAACATCGGCGAGGCAATGCGCAGGATTTTCTTCTCAAGGATCTGGCTGGAACCGGCACGCCAGCTGTACTGACCGTAGTCGTAACGCAGCCAGCTGCCCACCAGGAAGACCGTGCCACACAGGTACGGGTAGATGTTAAAGAAGAAGTTATTGAGGAAGTCAGTCATTTGCGTGGTTCCCCGCAGGTAGGTCGTCAAGGTTCAGATACTGTGGCGCGACCGCGCCGGCAAAGCGTTTCTGGTGCGCGGCTTCTTCACCTGTCGCACAGCTTTGCTCACCGAGGAACTTGATTTGTTCCTCTTCCCATACCGCGTCCAGCGCCGCAGGTGTGTCGTCACGGGCTTCCTGTTTGATCCCGGCGCGCACGGTGTCGGTGGCGATATCACTGCCGGACAGCGCCAGCAGCAGATCAAACAGTTGCGCGTAGTGGCTGTCGCGTTCCTGCATACGGGCGCTCAGCAGCGCGAGGATGGGTGCGATATCACGCAGGCCGTCTCGCGCCTGCGTTTCATCACGTGTGGTCAGATATTCCAGATACAGCGGCAGATAATCCGGCAGCTCGCGGCTGTCGATCTCCAGACCGGCGGCGCGGTATTGCTCCATCAGGTCAACCATCGCCTGACCCCGATCGCGGGATTCGCCATGCACATGCTCGAACAGCAGTAACGAGGTGGCGCGACCACGATCGAACAACCCGGTGTACGCCGACTGCGCATCCAGCAGGTCCTGTTTGCAAAACGATGTGATGTACAGCGCCAGATCAAGGCGCTGTTGAGGGTCCAGTTCCGGGGAGTCGGTCACCGCTTCCAGCAGTTCGATCTGGTGTTCCCAGAGATCGGCTGAAGGATAATCGAGCAGTAATCCTGTGAGTCGTAAACTGTTCATTCGCCCTTCCTTTCCGTTTTCGCGCCGATGTCGATGGCGTCGATACGTTTACTGTTGAACAGGTTGAATTTGCTGTCGCTGCCGTGGCAACCGTCACCGAAGCTGAAACCGCAGCCTTTGGCTTCCGGGAAGGCTTCGCGAGCCTGTTCACGGTGGCTGGAAGGCACCACAAAACGGTCTTCGTAGTTGGCGATCGCCAGATAGCGGTACATTTCTTCCGCCTGCGCCGCAGACAATCCGACCTGTTCCAGCGCGCTGGTGTCGGTCACGCCGTCCACGGTTTCAGCGCGTTTGAAGTGGCGCATCGCCAGCATACGTTTCAGCGCCCGCAATACCGGTGCGGTGTCGCCCGCGGTCAGCAGGTTCGCCAGGTATTCCACCGGAATACGCAGGCTTTCGACGTCCGGCAGCACGCCGCTGTGCGGCAATGCCCCGGCGTCGGCGGCTGACTGAATCGGCGACAGCGGCGGCACGTACCAGACCATCGGCAGTGTGCGGTATTCCGGGTGCAGCGGCAGTGCCAGCTTCCATTCAATCGCCATTTTGTAGACCGGCGACTGACGCGCGGCGTCCATGACGGAAATCGGAATGCCGTCTTTTTCAGCCTGGGCAATCACTTCAGGATCGTTCGGATCGAGGAAGATGCTCATCTGGCTTTCGTACAAGTCTTTCTCGTTCTCAACCGATGCCGCTTCGGCGATACGGTCGGCGTCATACAGCACCACACCGAGATAACGGATGCGGCCGACGCAGGTTTCAGAACAGACCGTTGGCTGGCCCGCTTCGATGCGCGGATAACAGAAAATACATTTTTCTGATTTGCCGCTTTTCCAGTTGAAGTAGATTTTTTTGTACGGGCAGCCGGTCAGGCACATGCGCCAGCCGCGGCATTTGTCCTGGTCGATCAGCACGATGCCGTCTTCGCCGCGTTTATAAATCGCGCCGCTCGGACAGGTCGCCACGCACGCCGGGTTCAGGCAGTGTTCGCACAGACGCGGCAGGTACGCCATAAAGGTATTTTCGAACTCGCCGTACATCTCTTTCTGCATGTTGGCGAAGTTCTGATCGGCAGAACGTTTGCTGAACTCCGTGCCCAGATCGTCTTCCCAGTTCGGGCCGCCGACAATTTTCTTCATGCGTTTGCCGGTCAGCAGCGAACGCGGACGCGCCACCGGCTGATGTTTACCGTCTTTCGCGGTGTGCAGATGCTGATAATCAAAATCGAACGGTTCGTAGTAATCATCGATTTCCGGCATGTGCGGGTTAGCGAAGATTTTATGCAGCAGGTTGGCTTTGTTACCCATGCGCGGCTGCAGTTTGCCGTTGATTTTGCGGATCCAGCCGCCCTTCCATTTTTCCTGGTTTTCCCAGTCGTGCGGATAACCCAGACCCGGTTTGGTTTCCACGTTGTTAAACCACGCGTATTCCATCCCTTCGCGGCTGGTCCAGACGTTTTTACAGGTCACGGAACAGGTGTGGCAGCCAATGCATTTGTCGAGATTCAGCACCATGCCGACTTGTGAACGAATTTTCATTTGGCTTTCTCCTGTTTGACCGCGTCCTGCACGTAGTCGTTACCTTCGTCATCCAGCCAGTCGATGCGGTTCATTTTGCGCACAATCACGAATTCATCGCGGTTAGAACCGACGGTGCCGTAGTAGTTAAAGCCGTACGCCAGCTGGGCGTAGCCGCCGATCATGTGGGTTGGTTTCGGGCACACGCGGGTGACGGAGTTGTGAATACCGCCGCGCTGCTGGCTGATTTCCGAACCCGGAATGTTCACGATGCGTTCCTGTGCGTGGTACATCATGGTCATCCCCGCCGGTACGCGCTGGCTGACCACCGCACGGGCGCTCAGCGAGCCGTTGGCGTTGAAGGCTTCGATCCAGTCGTTGTCTTCGATACCCAGTTTTGTTGCATCGTCTTCACTCAGCCAGACAATCGGGCCGCCGCGACCTAAGGTCAGCATCAGCAGGTTGTCGCTGTAGGTGGAGTGAATGCCCCATTTCTGGTGCGGCGTCAGGAAGTTCAGCGCCATTTCAGGGTTGCCGTTCGGCTTCGCGTTTAGCAACGGCTGCGCGGCGCGGGTGTCGATTGGCGGACGGTACACCAGCAGGCTTTCACCGAAGGCGCGCATCCACGCGTGATCCTGATAAATCTGCTGACGGCCTGACAGCGTGCGCCACGGGATCAGCTCATGCACATTGGTGTAACAGGCGTTGTAAGACACGTGTTCATCTTCCAGACCAGACCAGGTCGGGCTGGAGATGATTTTGCGCGGTTGTGCCTGAATATCGCGGAAGCGGATTTTCTCGTCTTCTTTGTTCAGCGCCAGATGCGTATGGTCGCGGCCGGTGTTCTGGCTCAGCGCCGCCCAGGCTTTCACGGCCACCTGACCGTTGGTTTCCGGTGCCAGCGTCAGGATGACTTCCGCCGCATCAATCGCGGTGTTGATCATCGGCTGGCCTTTGGCGGTGCCGTCCGGTTTGGTGTAATTCAGTTTTTTCAGTAAATCGACTTCGCTGTCGGTATTCCAGCTGATGCCTTTACCGCCGTTACCGAGTTTTTCCAGCAACGGACCGACCGAGGTGAAGCGCTCGTAGGTGTTCGGATAGTCGCGTTCAACGGCCATCAGATGCGGTGCGGTACGCCCCGGGATCAGGTCGCATTCGCCTTTCTTCCAGTCTTCCACGCCAAACGGCTGCGCCAGCTCAGCGGCGGAATCGTGCTGAATAGGCATCGTGACCATGTCGGTTTCCACACCCAGATGACCGACGCAGACGCGGGAGAACTCTTTGGCGATACCTTTGTAGATTTCCCAGTCGCTTTTAGAATCCCAGGCCGGGTCAACGGCGGCTGACAGCGGATGAATAAACGGATGCATGTCCGAGGTATTCATGTCGTCTTTTTCGTACCAGGTGGCGGTTGGCAGCACGATGTCGGAATACAGACAGGTGCTGGACATACGGAAATCAAGCGTCACCACCAGATCCAGTTTGCCTTCGCCGCCCTGCGCCTGCCATTCGACTTCTTCCGGCATCACGCCGCCCTGAATACCGAGATCATCTCCCTGAATACCGTGTTCGGTGCCCAGCAGATATTTCAGCATGTACTCGTGGCCTTTACCGGAAGAACCCAGCAGGTTGGAGCGCCAGACGAACAGGTTACGCGGGAAGTTCTGCGGATTATCCGGCTGTTCGGCGGCAAAGCGCACGCTGCCGTCTTTCAGGGCTGCGACGGTGAAATCGGCAGGCGATAAGCCGACCGCTTTCGCCTGTTCCGCGATGTGCAGCGGGTTAACGTTGAGCTGCGGCGCAGACGGCAGCCAGCCCATACGCTCGGCGCGCACGTTGTAGTCGATCATGCTGCCGGTGAATTTGGATTTATCCGCCAGCGGGGACAACAGTTCCTGCGGCGCGACGGTTTCGTAACGCCACTGGCTGGAATGGTTGTAGAAGAACGAGGTGCTGTTCATCTGGCGCGGCGGACGCTGCCAGTCCAGACCAAACGCCAGCGGCTGCCAGCCGGTTTGCGGACGCAGTTTTTCCTGCCCGACGTAGTGTGCCCAACCGCCGCCGCTCTGGCCGACGCAACCACAGAAGATCAGCATGTTGATCAAACCGCGGTAGTTCATGTCGAGGTGATACCAGTGGTTCATCCCGGCACCGACGATGATCATCGAACGGCCATGGGTTTTGTTGGCGTTGTCGGCAAATTCATGGGCGATACGCGCAATATTCTGCTGAGAAACGCCGGTGATTTTTTCGGCCCAGGCTGGCGTGTAGGCTTTGATTTCGTCATAGCTTTGCGCACAGTTTTCGTCGTTCAGGCCGCGCTCAATGCCGTAGTTCGCCAGCGTCAGATCGTAAACGCTCGCCACCAGACCGGTGCTGCCGTCTGCCAGTTGCAGGCGTTTGACCGGCAGTTTGTGCATCAGGATTTCATCCAGCGCCACGCTGTTGAAATGCTCGCTGACCGCGCCGCCGAAGTACGGATACCCGACGTTGACCACGTCATCGTGATCGTCGAGCAGGCTCAGCTTCAGGCTGACGTCTTTATGATCTTTCCCTTCGCGGGATTCCAGATTCCACTGGCCTTTTTCGCCCCAGCGGTAACCGATAGAACCTAACGGTGACACCAGTTCGCCGGTGTTTTCGTCAAAGGCGATGGTTTTCCACTGCGGGTTATTTTCCTGACCCAGATTGTCCACCAGATCGGACGCACGCAGCATACGGCCTGCGGCATAGGAGCCGTCTTCGCGCGGTTCGAGCATCACCAGCATCGGCATGTCGGTGTAACGACGCACGTAGTCGGTGAAGTACTGGCTTGGGTTATCAATATGGAAGGATTTGAGGATCACATGGCCCATTGCCAGCGCCAGTGCGCTGTCGGTGCCTTGTTTCGGTGCCAGCCACTGATCGCAAATCTTGGCGATTTCGGCGTAATCCGGCGTTATGGCAACGGTTTTGGTGCCTTTGTAACGCACTTCGGTGAAGAAGTGGGCGTCCGGGGTGCGGGTCTGCGGAACGTTTGAACCCCAGGCGATAATATAAGAAGAGTTGTACCAGTCAGCGGATTCAGGGACGTCGGTCTGCTCGCCCCAGGTTTGCGGAGAAGCCGGTGGCAAATCGCAATACCAGTCGTAGAAGCTCAGACACACGCCGCCGATCAGCGACAGATAGCGCGCGCCGGAGGCGTAAGACACCATCGACATCGCCGGAATTGGCGAGAAACCGATAATGCGGTCCGGGCCGAAGGTTTTGGCGGTATAAACGTTGGACGCCGCAATCAGCTCATTCACTTCCTGCCAGCTTGAACGCACAAAGCCACCGCGACCGCGTGCGGCTTTATATTCTTTGGCTTTTTCCGGCTGATTGACGATCGAGCCCCAGGCATCGACCGGATCGCTGTATTGCAGTTTGGCTTCGCGCCATAACTGGATCAGCTTTTTGCGCATCAGCGGGTATTTCAGGCGGTTAGCACTGTAGAGATACCAGGAGTAGCTGGCGCCACGCGGGCAGCCACGCGGTTCGTGGTTTGGCAGATCAGGACGGGTGCGCGGGTAGTCAGTCTGCTGGGTTTCCCAGGTGACCAGACCGTTTTTAACGTAAATCTTCCAGCTACAGGAACCGGTGCAGTTCACACCGTGCGTGGAACGGACCACTTTGTCGTGCTGCCAGCGGCTACGGTAGCCGTCTTCCCAGTCACGGTTGGTATTCAGCGTCTGGCCGTGGCCGTCAGCGAAGGGTTCAGCTAGCTGTTTGAAATAGCGAAACCGGTCAAGAAACTTGCTCATCCGGGAATCTCCTGTGCAAAGGCCTGTGGCGCTTTGTCATTATGTGAATGGCGGGGAATACAACTACATTGCTCAAGTTGGCCTCAGGGTATGCACCCCACACGCGCGTCTACTTGATTGCGATCAACGCCGCGTCGTCGTATAAAAATTCACATAACGATAAATACCCCTTAAGAGGTATTCTGCTATTTCTTAATAATTGATTGTTTTTAAACGGGTAATTTCTGAAAAACACCCCAAAAGCCCATCAGGAAGCCGGAGTAGGAAAATTGGGGGTAAGGCGGCGGGAATGTGACGGATTTGTGAAATTAGCGGGTGGCATATTGTATTTGTGCCGATGTCTGGCGTAATGGAGAAACCCGTTTTCTCCGCCAGAAGCCTTTAATGCAGACAGAAAAACCCGTCGTACTCAATTTCAATGATGAAGTCACCGGAATGATTTACGGCTTCGTTTTTCGGCCAAACCGCCCTGCCGAGCGCGTCTCTTCCCAACAGGTTCAGGAAGCCTATCAGCAGATCTGCCATGACCAGGGGTTTGTCTGGATCCACGTCAATCTCAATCACGCCATGGCAGAAAAATGGCTGAAAAAGCATTTTGCGGTCGGGGATGTGTTTTTCGAAGAAATCCGTGAAGGGTCGCGCAGTACGCGCATAGAGCGGGTGGATGACACCTTGCTGGCAGTGCTCAACGACGTGATTTTTCGCCCCGATGAAACCAGTGATGAAGCCTCCACCCTGTGGCTGAGCTGTCATCAGCAACTGGTGGTGACCGCACGCCACAAACCGGTGCGGCTGATCGAGCGGCTGTTTAAACGGCTTGATCACCTGAACATCGGCTCGCCGACCGCGCTGCTGGTGCATCTGCTGGAAGAACAGGAGGAGTTGCTGGAGCAGATCGTCCGCCGCGCCAACCAGTACGTGGACACCATTGAAGAGCGCCTGCTCAGTCATCACGTCAAAAAGAACCGCGCCAGTCTGGGCCGGCTGCGGCGAATGCTGATGCGTTTTCAGCGGTTGCTGGCGCCGGAGCCTACGGCGCTGTTTCGCCTGCTGAACCGCCCTCCCGCGTGGATCGCGCCCGCCGTGGTGCAGGACTTACGTCAGTTTGCCGAAGAATTTTCCGTGGTGCTCAATGATCTGATCGCACTGACCGAGCGGATCCGTTTGCTACAGGAAGAAATCACTTCGCGCCAGATGGAGCAAAGTAACCGCACGCTGTACGTGCTGACGGTGATCACCGTGCTGGCGCTGCCGATCAATATTGTGGCGGGATTTTTTGGCATGAACGTCGGAGGCATTCCGCTCGCCGGCAATCACCACGGTTTTATCCTGCTGGTGGTGATTGTCGGCGTCTGTACCCTGCTGGCGGGCTGGTACGCTTTCAGGCGCAGCGACGAGAACTGAGGCAAAGTTACAGGAAGTGGCTGGCCTTATTTAACAGCGCAGCTTTGGTGATCACACCCAGCAGGCGGCGCGACTGGGCATTTTCCAGTACCGGCAAACGTTCGAGCGGCGACGTGCTGAACATCGCCCACGCCTGTTCGTAGCTGGCCTGCTGGAACAGCGTGGTGAACTCCTGTTCGATAAACCCGTCGATCGGGCTGTCAGATTGCAGGCTGCCATCAATAATGCCGCTCGCCAGCACGTTGGTCGGCACCACGCCGAGGAACCGCTCTTCTCTGTCCACCACGTAAACGTAGCGCGTGCGCTGCTTCAGCCCTTCGCTCACCACCTCGGAGAGTGAGGCGTCCACGTACATTTTCGAGCAGGGCGTCACCAGCGAAGCCACGGTGCTGTACTCAAACTCGTTCTTCGCGAGGAAGCGGGCGTTGTGGCGCGTCAGCACCGGGTAGGTCCCGCCCTCTTTCAGACGCGAGGCAACCACGTAGGAAATCGCCGTCGCCAGCATCAGCGGGAACAACAGCGAGCTGTTGAGGGTCATTTCAAACGCCATCATGATCGACATCAGCGGCGCATGGCTGGTGGCCGCCAGCAGCGCACTCATGCCGATCGCCGCATACAGGCCGACCGGGCCGGGATCAAAGCCCAGCCATTGCAGGAAAGTACACACCAGCGCGCCGCCCGCCGCGCCGATCAACAGTGACGGCGTAAACAGCCCGCCCACCGCGCCAGAGCCGATGGTGATCGCCGTGGCGACAATTTTCAGGATCAGCAAGACCAGCAACGACGTCTGTAAATCGCCGTTGTTGAGGATTAAATCGATCACTTCAAAGCCGTTGCCCAGCACCAGCGGGGAAATAATTGCCACCAGCCCGACACCCAGCCCGCCAAGGCCAAGGCGCAGCGCCGGATGCGAAATGGGTTTCATCCACAGGCGCACTTTGTCGATGGAGGAGATAAACAGCGGCCCGAGCACGCCCGTCGCCGCGCCGATGATCAGCACGGTAATGATCGCGCCAAATGACGGGCTGAAGGTCGCCGAGGAGTAAAGGTAGAGCGGCGCATAATCGGTCAGCGAACGCACGGTAAGCACCGCGACCGAGGCCGAGATAAACAGCGGGATCAGCCGCTGCACCGCCGTCACGCCAAAGGCAATTTCTGCCACAAACAGCGCCCCCGCAAACGGCGCGTGGTACACCGCTGCCAGCCCGCCTGCCGCCGCCATGGCGATGATATCGGACTGATGGACGCCCTTAAAACGCGAGAAGCGCCCGACCAGACTGCCGCTCAGCGCAGAGAGTTGCACCATCGCGCCTTCACGCCCGATCGACCCACCGCTGGCGATACTGGCGAGCGACGACAGCCCGCGCAGCACGGTGCTGACCACCGGAATGCCCGGCAGACGCTGGTCGATCACATCGAGGTAATCCGGCATTTTGCCGTGCTTTTCTTCATGGCGCAGCGCCCACAGCAAAATGAAACCGGCAATAATGCCGCCTGCAGTCGTGATCAGCGGCCAGACCAGCCGGGGGTATTCGTTAAAGGCTTTGGTAATGTCGCTGCCGTCGGCAAACATCAGGCCGTTAATGCCGGATATCGCGCCGCGAAACGCAATGGTGACCAGTGCGGCAACAATCCCGGCGGGGATTGCGATCAGCAGGTTAATCCAGTCACCCTTTTGCAGGGAATCAAATGCTTTCAGGCCCATCAGGTTCTCATTATGGAAAGAGGCTGACGGGGAGAATACCATTTCAGCGTGAGTTTCTCATGCCCGCACTTTGCCGGGTGATTTCACGCTTTCGGTGCCGTCTCAGGGGCCGGAGGGAGATTTTCGGCGGAAAAATAAAGTGCATTTTGAAAGTTGCCCGGTATTCCTATAAAACATCCTCAGTACCTTCAATTCTGATTCCTGTTTAATAAGGGCCACGCCATGATAACCGTTGAGAAAGCAGATTTTTTCTCGCCCGAATCGCAATATTTAATCGAAAAGTTGTCATCAGAACTTGCCGCGATCACCGGTAACAGTGGCAAAAGCCATTTCACGGCAGATTCACTCGAAGAGGAGCGTTCGCTGTGGGTACTGGCAAGAAACCAACAAGGTGAAGCGATTGGTTGTGGAGCGATAAGGCCGTTAACACAACATATCGCCGAACTGAAAAGGATGTTTGCTGACCGAAGTTCACCCGGCATTGGTCAGGCTTTACTCGATTTTCTGGAAACATCCGCAGCACAGCGAGGTTATACCGAACTCTGGCTTGAAACCCGCCACGTTAACGTCAGGGCTGTCCGTTTTTACCTCAAAAATGGCTACGGAAAAATTGAAAATTACGGCCCCTATATTGGCCGGGAAGAGGCAGTCTGTTTCTCGAAAACATTGCTGCCCGCTCATTTGGCATAAATCGCAGGCAACGCCCCCTCCGGCAGAAAAATCCGCCTTCCGCGGGAGGCTGTTGCGCAGATTATCCGCAGCCAGGAACTAATTTTTGCAAAAACGAAGATGCACTCTATGCTTCGTGAGCAACAGAATTATTCAAAGGAATTAAAATGGTGGTTAAAGGTATTTCCAAGGGGTTTTTTCTTACGATTCTGGTCATCGTAACGTTGGCTTTTTTTGATGTTTTACGGCCTTACTACTCTTCCGTTTTATGGGCGATTATTCTGGCAGTGATTTTCAATCCATTAAAAAACCGTCTCAAACTGTACGTCGGCGATCGCAACGGCGTGGTTTCGCTGATCACGGTGTTGATCATTTGTCTTATCGTCTTCACCCCGCTGGCAATTATTATTTCCTCGCTGGCGATTGAGTTCAACGCGGTGTACGTCAAGTTGCAGGGAAATGAAACACAGCTGCCGGTGATCCTGGCGGATGTTATTCATCATCTGCCTCGCTGGGCGCGCCATTTCCTGTCCGATCACGATCTGGACAGCACCACTGAAATTCAGAAGAAGCTGTCTGATGTGGCATTGCAGGGGAGCCAGTATCTGGCGGGCAGCGTTTTCGTTATCGGTAAGAGCACCTTCGGGTTTGCGCTCGGTTTCGTCATCATGCTGTACATCCTGTTCTTCCTGATCAAAGACGGCGCTTATCTGGTGAACCTGACGCTGGCTGCCCTGCCGCTGTCGAGCTACGTGAAACACCATCTGTTCATGAAGTTCGCTGCTGTGGCTCGCGCAACGGTAAAAGGTACGGTGGTGGTGGCTATCGTTCAGGGTGCGCTGGGGGGGATTGCGTTTTACATCGCCGGTCTGGAAGGAAGCCTGCTGTGGGGCGCGCTGATGGCGTTTCTGTCCATCATTCCGGCCGTGGGTTCAGCGATCATCTGGGTACCGGCGGCCATCTATTTCTTTGCTTCCGGCATGCTGTGGAAAGGCATCTTTATTGTGGTGTTCTTCGTGGTGATCATTGGTCTGGTGGATAATATTCTCCGCCCGCTGCTCGTTGGCAAAGACACCAAAATGCCTGACTATCTCATTCTGATCAGTACATTGGGCGGAATGGAAGTGTACGGCATTAACGGATTCGTTATCGGCCCGCTGATTGCGGCGCTGTTTATCGCCTGCTGGAATATTCTTTCCGGGCGCGATCATCGCGATAACATTGAAGAGATTGACGAGGATTTTATCGAAGAAGGTAAAAACCATCCGGGAGCCTGACGGTTCCCGGCACTAATCTGAACATGAGCGGCCTGCGTGCCGCTCATTTTTTTTGCTTATCCCGCCGCCCGCTCTTCACACCAGCGTTCGAACAGATCGGGGTTGAGCGGCATCGAGTAGTAGTAACCCTGCACTTCGTCACACCCCAGCCCGCGTAAAATATCCACCGTCTCCTCGTTTTCCACCCCTTCCGCCAGCACTTCATAATCCAGCTGTTTGAGTAAACGGATAACGTTTCTGACGATCACCAGACTGGCGTGATCGGTAGAAATGGTGCCGACGATGGAGCGGTCGAGTTTGATGGTATCCATGGGAATTTTGCGCAGCACGTTGATGTTGCTGTACCCCGAACCGAAATCGTCGAGTGAAATCTTAAATCCGCGCAGTTTGAGCATTTCGAGCCCGGAAAGCGCATCCGGGCTTTCGAGCATTTTCTCGGTTTCCAGACATTCCACGCTCAGTAATGCCGGCGGCAGCGTGTGGCTGAGCATCTTCTCTTCCAGCGCATCGGCAAAACCAGGGCGGGAGAAATCGCTGGCCGCCAGATTGATGGACACCGGCACCCGCAGGTTTTTGTCGACCCACAGGCTGAGCTGCCGGATAGCGTGCTCGATAACCCAGTCGGTCAGCTCACTCATCAGGCTGGTTTTTTGCACCAGCGGAATAAACTGCCCCGGCATGATCTCGCCGAGCAACGGGTGTTTCCAGCGGATAAGCGCTTCCGCGCCGGTGACTTCGCCGGTGTTGAGGGAGATTTTCGGCTGATAAACCAGGTATAAACCGCTGCGCTCGTGCAGCGCTTTTCTCAGCTCGGCCAGCAGCTGGAAATCATTGCGTTTTTTGTCATCGATGTCGGCGTCATACGTCATGAACCTTTTCTTCTGACTGATCGCCTCATGCAGAGCACTGACCGCCCTGCGCAGAATTTCCGCCGGATTGAGCTGCGGGGAGAATTCACCGGAATCACCGATATGAATGTCCAGATTAAGCGGGATCTGATTATTCAGGCTGGCCTGCGTGCCGGTGAGCTTTTCACTGATCGTTTGCAGGCAAGGGGTATCGCTGTCTTTAAGGAAGAAGGCGTAACGCCCGACGGCGACTGCGTATAACAACCCGTCAAGTTTCAGGCGGGCTTTCAGTTGCAGCGCCATATCCTGCAGCAGGCTTTCCACCGCGCCCATCCCCATGGAACGTGCAACTTCATAGGCAAAGGCAATATCCAGACAGTCGATAATGACCAGCGTGCTGTCCGCACCGTTGAGGTAGGACATATCCCGCAGCAAACGCTGGCGGTTAGGCAGCAACGTTACAATATCGACGTAACCGACCGCATGCCAGGTTTCCAGAAACACGGACATCAGCTCGGCAATTTTCTCAAACGTTTCGATTTGCTCATGGGTAAACTCGCGCGCCTCGCTGTCCAGTACGCACAGCGTGCCGACGATCACCCCTTCACGCGTGCGCAGCGGACATCCGCCGTAGAAGCGGATATAGGGGGCTTCGTGAACCAGGCGGTAATGCATAAAGGTTTCATCCTGCAGCGTATCGTTGCAGATGAGGGTTTGTTCGCTGCGAATGGTGTGTGCGCAAAACGCATCGCTCAGGCTGGTTTCAGTAAAAGGAACGTTCTGGGCTGATTTAACAAATTGTTTTTCATCATCTAAAACGGACACAAAACACATCGGCACATTGAGCAAGCGACAGGCAAGAAAGGTGTATTTTTGCAGCGTCTCGTCACGGCCTCTGTCATCTGCCTTAAGAGCATCGATCGCCGCATGCCTTTTTGCTTCATTGTTACTTAAATTGGTCAGCATGGTTACACTCTTAAAATCAGAAATTTTTCTAATAATATTCTTATACCCTTTGGCGAACACACTCGACCAGTACTGGATCCACGTGGATCCAGAGGGATAAAAGCCGTTAATTTTATTTAATTCAGCGGGGAAACTGTTAAGAAAAGCCAATCTTTCCGCTTTTGACACGCGGCAATGCAAGGTTAATGAATACAAGTAAAATAACAAGGAAAATGCCGAAATACTCACATTTCGCGCTTCTGCAGCGCTTGTCCTTATGCATGTCGTGGATTATCTGTTTTAGTATGTGCTAGCCTGCTGTGAGAAATCTGATGTGTCGGGAATAAGATTTTCCTGCCCCGCCAAACAGACTCTTCAAAAAATGATTAACTTATTGATTATCTGAATATTACAGACAGTCGTTGAACCAGGCGAAGAAATAACGAGCGGGTAACACTTCTCTCTCTGTAGGAGCCATAACAAAATGAAAAACATTATATTAAGCATGATCGCCAAAATCTCCCGGATGGAAGCAGACGCTAAACAACTGACTGCACAGGTAGAAGCGCAGTCACTTCTTTTAAGCGCACTGTTTTTAACGGTGGGTAAAAATGGCGGTCCGCAGGAAATTATTGAGAGCGTAAATAAAGCCATTAATTCCGTGCTCGACTCGGACGATGACGCAATTAAATCCGACGCTTCACTTTTATTCGAGCAATTTCAGGCAATTATTTCGACCACACGCTTAATTGATCAGGCCGACCCGGAACTGAATGCTGAAGCACTGAACACGCTGAACGGCACCAGCCCGGATGCTGTTACTGAATCATAACATTTGATTGCACACGCAGCCCCTGTTTTGCTCACACGTTTGGCATCCGGGCTGCGTTCAGAAAATTCTCGGAATGTGCCCCGGTGAGTGCAAGGACAGAGATTCCCTACTACGCTTTAAGTCTGCAAACAAAGGAGAATACGATGTCATCACAAGATTACGATAAAGACCTGAACAAAGACGCAAACCGTCTGGCTGATAAAGTTGAAAACAAAGCCAATGAATTTGCCGGTGAAGCGCAGAAGCAATTCGGCAACTTTGTTGACTCGCCAAAGCATCAGATTGAAGGCGCTGCCCGTAAGTTGTCCGGACAGGCAAGTGAGGCCCTCTCCGGCGTGGCTGACAAGGTGAAAGATAACCCGCTGTCTGGTCTTATCGCCGCAGGTGCCATTGGTGTTGTGCTGGGTTTACTGCTTGGCCGTAAGTAATAAGTTATAAGCCGTAAGTCGTAAAACTTACGCCTCAGGGCCGGGAAACCGGCCCTGATAAAAATCCGGAGACTTCAGGTTTCCGGATTTTTTTTTGCGTGCAACCGGGGGGAGAGGCAAAGCAATCAGGCTCAGGAGAAATTTTCCAGCACTGACAGGAAGGAGTGTCTGTCGCCATGCCCCTCGGTGAGGCGCACGCGCCCTTCGATATCGGCAAGATGGTGATCCATCAGCTGCCGGGCTTTGTTCAGATCTTTTTCTTTCAGCGCCGCCACAATCATGCGGTGATGATCCGCCCCGCAGTCGTCTTTTCTTTTTTCTTCATACAGCGACATCACCAGCGAAAGCCGCGCCACGATTTTAGCCAGCATTTCCGTCAGCACAGGATTTCCCGCCAGCTCTGCCAGCACAATGTGAAACTTGCCGGAGAGCACGGTTTTGGATTTTTCGTCGCCGTGAGAATGGGTGTGCTCTTCTTCGTCTGCCAGTTTCTCCAGCGCGCTGAGCTGTTCAGGCGTCGCGCGCTCAATCACGAATTCCAGCAACAGCGCTTCAATTCTGCGGCGCGCCTCAAACAGATTTTTGGCTTCTTCAATGCCCGGTTCGGCCACGAACGTGCCCCGGTTCCTTTTGCGCTCCAGAAGATGATCGCTTTCCAGCACCCCCAGCGCGCCGCGCACCACGGTGCGGCTGACGCCAAAATGATCGGCAATCGCTTCTTCGAGTATTTTGGTGCCGGGGGTCAGCGCGCCCTCGCCGATCGCCGCCGCCAGGGTGGCGCGAATACGTTCGGACACATCGTCATTGCTGTCCGACTGGGTCACCGGTTTTTTGGCCGATGTTGCGGCTTTGCGAACCGGTACGCGCGGTTTGCGGGTTGTCTTTTCCACATCTGACCTCTTCTGGGATAAATTCGCAGTAACTGATGATGTTGTAATTATCTCGATAATAATATTGATTCGCCAATACACAATAGCCACGTGCAACCGGCAGCAGTGGCATTGCGTGGCGATCGGCCCGCCACAAACCGCTTTATGACGCCTGCAACGGGATCCCTTTTTCGGCACACAGGGAGCGGATGTGGTGTGCAGATTTTTTGATGAAATGCACTGCCTCGCTGAAACCGTAAGATTGCTGTTCATAGGCCGGGTAGCCATAGTTCAGGGTTTCATAGGTTTCCCAGTCTGCGATTTCACCGGCTTTCACCCTCCGCTCAAACACATCCACCATCGATAAATACGCCTCAAGCTCATGTGGCGACAAATCCGGATGACCGGCGCGCCACAGCGGATCGTCGAGCTGAATACACTGACGCGGATTGGCCAGACGGCGGTTGTCATCTGTCGACTGGGCGATTTCCAGCGAGAGATTCAGCGTCGGGTTGACCTTCGCCAGAACCGGCAGTATCGCGGCAAAATCGACGATGCCCTCGCCGCACGGGCGCGGCTGGAAGTCAAAACCGCCCGGCGCTCTTCCCACATAAGCATCTTTGATGTGCGTCTGACGGACATAAGGCGCCAGTCGCTGCGTAGCCAGCAGCGGATGTTCACCGCGTTGCAGCATATTTGCCGTATCGAGCACCACGCCCACGCAGTCCTCACCCACCGCTTCTATCAGACGTAAGATCTCGAAAGAGGTGATTTCGTCATGCGTTTCGATATTCATATGAACACCACAGGCACGCGCCGCCGGTGCGAGTTTTCGCAACACGTTTTCGATGCCCAGCAATTGTTCGTCCCAGGTGACATCTGTCCGAAAGCGGTCCACGGCCAGCCGCCCGCGATAGGCGGGTTTAAAATTGCCCGGCGACACCCACAATTCCCGGCAGCCGTTTTCGGCGCTGACTTCAATCATCCTGATCAACCCGGCGATAATGTCCCCGCCCCCTGCCGCACGCAGCTCGGGGGATTCAGCACTGCAATAGGGGTTAATTTTCCCCAGCCCGCTTTCCAGATACAGCCCCAGATCATCGGCTTTTGCGCGGATATCACGCAGCAACCCCCTGTCGAGATCAGGGCTCATATCTAAAACGCTACTGAAGAAGATGCCCTCCAGCCCCAGCGCTTTTACGTGATCCAGACTCGCCAGCGGTCCGCGTTTTTTCACTTCGGGTAATTTCAGCCCGTCAATGCCCAGTCTCATTCATAACTCCTAAACAGTGTGGAACGACCTGTCATGCGCTGCAAGGGTCATGCCAGCACGGGTAAAAAGGCCGTGACCATAAGTTCATCTCACTGATTTAATGCGGTTTTAGGGTGAAATTAATATTATTATAAACTTTCGTATACTTTTACGAATCACAAACACTCTACTAAAGATCAACTTACGCAGCGGGTTCCGGTGATGCTGCAAAATCCCAATAAATTATTAACCCACTGAAAAAGAAGGTTTTTCATTCTTTTCCTCTTTTTGGCCGGGAACAACGCTGTTATCAGAGCGCTCCCGTTTTGTTTGTTTATTGCACCATCACGACCCGTTTATCGCACCAAAATGGCGAAAACAGACTGAAAACTAATATTCGAATATTTCGTATTATATTTGTAATTATTAATATTCGGATATTAAAAATTAATTATCACTTTACATTCAATGTATTAAAAAACTTTCCTGCTTAAAAATTCATACTGGCATGCCGTTTGCTCTTTCCTTTTCCATGCACCACAACCCAAAACCGTCCATGACTGCGACGTAGGATCAGGAAGCAATATGTCAGATATGCAAAACAGCGCTGAAACCAAACGCCTGAAAGTTCAGGGTCTTACTCACAGCTACGGCGGGAAAAACGCGATCGACAATGTCTCCTTCAATATTGAAGCCGGAGAGATTGTGGCGCTGCTGGGGCCGAGCGGCTGCGGTAAATCGACGGTACTGCGGGCCATCGCCGGTTTAATCCAGCCGAAAGCGGGTCGCATTGAACTCGGCGGGCAGGATCTCAGCGTCGTCTCGGCCAGAGCGCGCGGCATCGGGATGGTGTTTCAGAATTATGCGTTATTCCCGCACCTCACCGTTGCCGAAAACATCGCTTACCCGCTGGCCTGCCAGCAAGTTTCGCGGGCGGAACGCAAACAGCGCGTGGAGGAAATGCTGGCGCTGGTGAGACTCAGTGATTTTGGTAACCGCCTGCCCCGCGAACTTTCCGGCGGGCAGCAGCAGCGTGTTGCGGTGGCACGCGCCATTGCCGGCCGCCCTTCACTGCTGCTGCTGGATGAGCCTTTTGGTGCGCTGGATCGCGCGCTGCGTTTTGATCTGCAGGTGGAATTGCTGCATCTGCAAAAAACGCTCGGCATCACCACGCTGATCGTTACCCACGATCAGGAAGAAGCGCAGAGTCTGGCTAACCGTCTGGTGCTGATGAACAAAGGTGAAGTGGAACAAATCGACACGCCGATGGCGGTGTATGACACGCCTAAGACGCTGTTCGTCAACACCTTTATCGGGCAAACCAATATGCTGCACGGCACGGTATCGAGCCTCGGCGAGAACACCACGCTGATAAGCCTTGCCAATGAAAAGACGCTGCGCCTGCCGCGCCGTCTGAATTTCACTCAGGGTTCGAAGGTGACCCTCACTTTCCGCCCGGAAGAAGTTCGCCTCACGACCCAACCCAGCGACAGTGCCCAGCCGGTGCGGATGACCGTATCCGTTCCGCTGGGGCCGTCGCTGGTGCATGACCTGGCCTTTGAGGATGGCACCCGTCTGCGGGCGTCGGAACTCAGAGGCCCGTCCACCCGGATCCCGCCACCGGGCGCACAGCTTTTTGCCGAGATCGACACCGCACGGTGCCACGCTTTTCCGGCTGAGCCGGAATTCACACGTTAATCACTGACTATCAGAGGTAGAGACAATGAAGGACTTTGAAATAAGTCGTCGCCGGTTCGGTTATCTTGTGGCGGGAGTAGCGGCATCGACAATGATGCCCTTTTCTCTGCGCGCCGCGGCTGCCAGCAAAAGCAGCGCCGTGGCAGCAACCTTTCCCGGTAACTGGGAAGACGCCTACCGCACCGTAATCACGCCGGTGCTGCAAAAAGAGGGCTACGGACTGACCATCGCGCCGGTCATGGCACAGGATCAGCTGGCAAAAACGCTGGCAAGCCCTGGCCGCCCGCCTTATGACACGTTGCTGATGTCGCCGGGGCAAACAACGATTGCCGTTGAAAAAGACCTGATCCAGAAGATTGACCCTGCCCGCCTGAAAAACTGGGCCTTGCTCGACCCGTCATTTCAGGGGGAATACGGCCCGACGGTGACCATTGAAGTCAACGGCATTGCTTACAATCCCGATCTGGTTCCGCGCCCCAAAGGTTACCGGGATCTGTTTGAAAATCCGGCTTACAAAGGGCTGGTGTCGTGGACCGGTTTTGAGTCGAACACTGCCGTCATGGCGTATACCGAGATCGCGAAAATCTTTGGTTCCGGTGCGCAGGACATGCAGGCAGTATTCGATCTGTTCAAAAAGCACCCCGAGCAACTTAAGGCGATCGTCGACAGCACCAACCATCAGATGACGCTATTTCAGCAGGGAGAGATCGCGGTCTTCATGTGCAGCACCAACAACGTTGCCCGCCTGAAAAGTCTGGGAATGAACGCCGAGTTTGTGCATCCGGAAACCGGCTCTCCGGCGGCACCGGTCAATATCCACCTGACCAAAGGCGCCGCGAATCTGGATGCGGCTTACGCCTACATGGACGCGGCCATTTCACAGAGCGTTCAGCAGCAGCTGATGCAACCGCCCACCGACATGTTCCCGACCAACCGGACGGTGGCACTGACCCCGGCGATTGCCGCGTACCTGACGCGTGATCAGATCAAAACGCTGGTCTACCCGGACTGGGCGGCCATCAATAAAAACCGTGACAGCTGGATCCGCCAGTTCGATACGCTTGTGGCGGGCTAAGGTGAAAACATGAAGCAGAGCGGCTTTCCCTATGTGATACCGATGCTGGTACTTTCGGTGGTGTTTTTCGCCACGCCGCTGGCGGTACTGGTCGGATACAGTTTCGCCGGTGCCGGTGGCATGACCCTCAGCCACTACGGCCAGTTTTTCGGCGACGCCTTTAATTTTCGCGTCCTGATTAACACGGCCCGTCTTGGCATCGAAACGGTGATCGGCACCACCTTGCTCGGCGTTCCCGTGGCTCTGCTTTACTGGCACAGCGGCAAGAATGTGCGCCAGGCGATCGTCTTTCTGACGCTCATTCCCATGCTGACCAGCAACGTGGTACGCACGTTTGCCTGGATAGTCATCCTCGGGCGTCAGGGGCCGATCAGCCAGACGCTGTTCTCACTGGGCATTACCGACGTGCCCACCAGCCTGATGTTCACCGAACTGGGGCTGGTGATGGCGATGTGCCAGATTGATTTACCGCTGATCATCCTGCCGCTGATTGCCGTGCTTTCGCGCACGCCTTATCAGCTGACGGAAGCCGCTCAGGTTTCCGGCGCCGGTTCCTGGCGCATTCTGTTTACCCTGCTGGTGCCACTGATGCTGCCGGGGCTGCTGGCCGGCTGGATCCTGGTGTTCGCCAGCACCAGCAGTTCGTTCGTGACTCAGGCGGTGATCGGCGGTGCGCGTAACGTGTACGTACCGCAGCTGATTTACCGCGAAGTGGGGACGCTGTTCAACTGGCCGCTGGCCTCCGCCATTGCCGTGGTGCTGCTGCTGACCACCGGCTGTCTGCTGGTCGCACTGACCATGATTTCACGCCACAGGAGACTGGTCGGCCATGCATAAACATCGCGAAAACCCGCTTCCGTCTTTGCTGTATAAGATTTTTGTTTTCGGCTTTGGCACGCTGTGCGTCATCTATCTGGTGGCGCCGATCGTGATCGCCCTGATGATGTCGTTCACCTCGGGGCAGACGCTGAAGTATCCGCCGCAGGGCTTTTCCCTGCGCTGGTATGAAGCGCTGCTCGACCCGGTGAAATCGGCAACGGAGCACATTGCGGCCTGGAACTCGCTGAACATTGCCGGTCTGGCGGTGGCTGGCGCGCTGCTGTTTGCGGTGCCTGCCACCATCGGTATGACCCGCATGAAACGCCGCAGCGTCAATACGCTCGAGCCTTTGCTGCTGGCACCGCTGGTTCTGCCAAGCCTGGTTTATGGGCTGGCAGCGCTGATCGTCGCCAATTTTATCGGCTTCCCGCCTTCTCTCTGGCTGACCGTGACCGGGCACGTGGTGGTGTTCGGGCCGCTGATGTACCGCGCGGTGTCGGTGGTTGCACAGGGCATGAATCCATCGCTTGCCGAAGCCTCGACAACCCTGGGCGCCAGCTGGTTTATGACGCTGCGACGCGTCACGCTGCCGCTGCTGACGCCGGGCATCCTGGCCGGTGCCTTTTTGGTGTTTATCCAGTCGCTGGATAACGTCACAGTGTCACTTTTTCTGGCTGACGCGCGCACCACCGTTCTGCCGTTGCGCATGTTTGCGCTTATCGAAGAATCACTCGACGTCCGCGTGGCGGCAATGTCAGGAATATTGATCGCCGTGACATTGCTCGGCCTGCTCGTTGCCCGGCGGGTGCTGACCCCTGCGCGACAGCCTTAACACGCCATTTCCATGATCTTATTTGAAAGGAACACCCTATGAATACTCGTGCGACACCTGCCGCTGGCTATCGCATCGGGTCGTTGCTGGCCGGTTTCGAGCCAGATTTCGACTTCTCCGCCCCGTTGCCTCTTCCGCTGGAGGAGTTTGAGGAGCGCCTGCGCAAAATCAGACGTCAGGCCGTTGAGGCCGGGCACGATGCGATCGTCGTTCATGCCGGCAGCGTGGGCTGGTTCCATGCCTCTAATGCCTACCTGCGCTACATTTGCGACTGGATGCGCGAAGGGGTCCTGATTATCCCGACGGACTCAGATAAACCGCTGACCCTGCTATCATTCTTCACCCAGTCGGTACTGCTGCCGCCGGGCGGTGAGCCTCTGCTGGTGGAAGATATCTGGCAGATTGGTCCGGTGGGCCGCGAGTATGCCGATCGCCCTGGCGATGCGGTGTTAAACACGGCAGAAAAGTGCGCAGACATCCTTTCACGGCTGGGCATGAAGAATGCACAAATTGGCAGGATCGGCGACCGGACCTCCCTCACCTTTTGGGCCGCCCTCAGCGCGCGGTTACCCGGCTGTCAGTTCGTTGCCGACAACGCCATTCTCGACCGGCTGCAAAAAGTCAGGTCACCCCGTGAAATTGAGATGTTCCGCGCCGCGGCGCAGTTGATCAGCATCGGCACTCAGGCGGCTTATCACGTCGCCAGACCCGGCGTGACCGATCACGAAATCTTCGCCGCGTTTACCGCCGCACAAATGGCTTTTGGCGGCGAAACCGGCGACGGCTATCAGATTGGCATTAATGAATTTGGTACGCACTGCGGAAAACCTTACGGCCACGTCGTCCGTCCCGGTGATCTGATTAATCTGTACATTTCGAACGTCACCTGGCGGGGATATACCGCGCAGACGGCGCGTATGATCGCCGTCGGCGAGATCACCTCGCGCCAGGAAGAGGTGCTGGCCGCCTGCACACAAGGCGTTAAGCGTGCCGAGCAGCTGATAAAACCCGGCGCACTGATGCGGGACATTAACAATGCCGCGTTTGGCCCGATGATAGAGCGCGGCATGCTGACGTCACCGGAAGCGCGCACCATGCCTTACAACTGGTCGCCGGAGTCAGACGGTTCCGCAAGACTTATTCCGCGTCAGTATGTGCGTGATATCGACTGGGAAGCGCAGGGTCGGACACTGATGCACGTTTATCCGGCGACGCACGGTCCGCACAATCCTAATCTCGGCCATTCCGTTGGCATGGCGGGCGCGCAAAACAGTTTTAATATTTCATCTCATAACTACGATCGCCTGGAAGAAGGCATGGTGTTTGTGCTGCACGCCCAATGGCTGGAACCGCTGTCCGCCGGATGTAATATCGGCGATTGCTACGTCGTCACCCGGGACGGGTTTGAGAACCTCAGCCGTCATACCCCGCTTGAGACACATCGCATAAAAACCGGAGCCTGAGATGAACAGCAAGACATCCCATACCTATTTTGATTTTGCGACGCTGACTGAGAGGGAACGCTACAAAATTTTGATCGGCACGGTGATCCCCCGCCCTGTCGCGCTGGTGACGACCCTGAGCACAGACGGCATTCCGAATGCGGGACCCTTCAGTTTTTTCAATGTGCTCACTCACGATCCGGCAATTGTGGCGATTGGCGTGGAGAATTATGCCGACATGCGCTTTAAAGACACGGCGCGCAATATTCGTGAAACCGGTGAGTTTACCGTGCACATTGTCGACGATGCGCTGGTCAGCCAGATGGAAATCTGTGCCATCAAATTTGGTCCGCAGGTCAATGAACTTGATGAGGCAGGGCTTGAGACAACGCCCGGTGAACGGGTGCGCAGCCCGCGTATTCTCGCCGCACCGGCCGCGCTGGAGTGTCGGCGGCATACCATTTTGCAGGTGGGCGCCGCCCGTGAAATTATTCTGGGCGAAGTGGTAGGGGTTTATGTGCGCAGTGATGCCGTGAACCCGGAGAATTTACACATCGACCAGAAACTGATGGATGCGGTCGGTCGCATGGGTGGCAACACCTATTGCAGAACGCGGGAGCAGTTCGATGTAAAAACCCTCACCCCGGAACAATGGGAGGCGCGCAGGCTGGCAGAATAATCGGGGAAATATGCCAAATCCTAATGAATTGACTCACATAGGCTATCATTAAGGTTTAGCTGAGAATGAGGAAACAACCATGACTCCAGTTGCCAGTTACACCGGTGCCGCAGTGTTTGTCCTGATTGGGATAGTGATGATCGTCATATTGTTCCGAAATCACAGAAGCAAGAATAACAGCAAGTTCCTGACGCCCGGCAATTGCCTGTTATCGGCTCTGGCGGTGGTGTCGTTCGTGATTGCCATCATCTTTGTGGGATCGTCGTCAGCCATGTGACGGCACAGTGATGCGGCGGCTTGCCGCATCGCTTTCCATCTGCAGTTCACTTCAGATGATTACTTCAGACAGTTACTTCGCCCAGCTTGGCTTGTTCAGGATAGGCGGCTGCCGTAAACCGAAGTGACATGAAGTAAGTTTTAATCACGGTTGAAACAGAGTATTACCGCAAACTGAAACGCTGCTTGTCACGTAGTAACATCGGTTTGCGGTAATTTTTTGCCCCGAATATGCCCCCTGCTCATTTCACTCACTCTTCAGCATGAAGTTATCCAGGCTGTCATCAAACTTCATGATGTCTTTCTGCTGCCCCGCGATTGTCTGCAACATCTCCATCCCATACCTCAGTGACACCGGCTCCTCGATCACGAAGCCAAACCAGTCATCATATGCCTGACCCAGCCAATAACCGCCACCGTGCTCTTTCAGGCGCTGGAAGAAGACGTACTTGCCCGGCTCTATGCGATCACGTGTCTCGCCGCGGTACACGATATCAAAACCCAAATCCTTCTTAGCCATAACAACCTCACAAACACTGTTCATGAATACAGTATAATCACATTTCATCCATCGATAACAACGATCGATTACAGTTTTATGATCGGTAATACCCATTGGTAATTTGTGGTGATTGGGCAGAAGATCGCCAAAACTTTGAGAGCAAAGAACATTATGAAGATTATGCTGATTGTGCTCATCGCCCTGGCGATTTTGGTCGGTCTGGTTTGTTGGGTAATGAAGTCAGGAACTGACGATTCTTCTAATGACTATTAATTCAGTCAGTATTGTTTGCATACATCTTTTGTAGTTTGTACATTCATTTAAAATTCTATGAAGCATAAATGGAGCAAACTACTGAATGGAAACAACCCTTCAGAAATATCATGATGAAAATGGGAACTCTATAGCCTATTCCGGTGAAGAGCTGGCGGGAGTAAAGGTTGTTTTTTTAGGAAAAAACAACACATTGATCGTTTCCGACATCACCCGGATTAAAAAAGCCACCATCTCTTTCGATTGCAACAATGCAACTTGTTCTATAGGAAACAGTACCTTCACTGGATTTGTTCGGCTTGGCGAAGACTGCGAGGTAGTTATCGCGGACAAGGTAACTACTGCCGGACATTGCTACATTTCTACTGCGGAGGGTTCCAAGGTGCACATCGGGGAAGACTCAATGATTGCCAAGGGTGTGGAGCTTAGATCTGATGATGCCCATGCTTTTTTTGATGTGAATACAGACAATAGACTGAACCCATGCCAAAACATAACAATCGGTGAGCACGTATGGATAGGTGCCTTCTCATCACTTCTTGGCGGGGCTGATGTTGGACAAGGAAGTATTATTGGATATCGTAGTTTATTAAAAAACAAGATATCCAATAACGTCCTCGCGGTTGGGCATCCAGCAAGAGTAATAAAAAAGGATATTGCATGGGAGAGGCCCCATCTTACTCAGAGCCCCCCATTTTATAAGCCGGAGGTCTTAAAAAAATCTAAATACTGGAATAGGACTAAGTCTGGAGTTGTAGCCTCACGAGAATCTTTAGAGCCTGTCGAGTTCATTGGATTTCTTAGTAGACTGAAAGCCTCTCTCACCATCATGATTTCAGGTAGGACAAAATTTAAATAGCACGCCCTTTTAGGGCGTTTTTTATTTCGCCACCCATCCTGCCGATGAAGTTCCGCTCTCCTTGACATACAAAGTAGTTAATGCGCCACCATCCTGCCGGGTGTATATAGAGCCTACAGGAGCCCCAACTGCATTTGCGCTTGATGATGGAAGTCCGGTATCGCCGAATATAATAACCGAGCTATTTCCTGTGCCTTGGTTGTTATGGGTAGCTGCGGTACCGAATGACTGGTTGCCAGAGAATAGTATGTTAACGCAGGTGCTGGTTGCGGCAATTCCCACCCCAGGCTTGTTAGCTGCCCCGCCATCTCTGACCTGATTATTGCTTACATTGACATTTGCTGCTGCTGCGTCGACGCGTATTCCGTTGTGCGTGGTATCTGCACTAGATGCGCCAATTATTATATTATTCGATACATTTACATTTTTGCATGCGGCATTTACATGCACCCCGTTCAAAGAAATATTCCTTAATAGATTACCAGCAATAATGATGTCATATGTAAGTCCGGTGCTAATGAATAATGTAGCATCTGTTTCTGCTATCCAGATTCCGCTACTAGTACCATCATTGTACTGATTGTTAGATACTACGGTCTTGTTAACGAATCGACCGGCAAAAAATCCGTTACCTCCCGATGCTACATTACCAGTTACGGTAAGGCCGGAGCACCAGCGTGCATCTATTGCAGCAGAAAGATCTTCTGTCATTACCATTGTGTTGTTTGACACAACAATATCTTCGTGAAAAGCATCTGATGCGTCCGTATAAGGGTATGTAGGGGCAGCTAAAAGAACTGGGCTCCTTACTCCGTCAAAATTATTTCCTATAATCCGACCCCTTCTTGACCCCTGAGGTTTAACTGAGTTTGGAAATGGAGTCACATGAATGCCACGCGCAGTTCCACCTATAAATGTACAACCAGAAATAAGATAATCATTCCAGTTAAAAACCCTGACACCTGCAAAAAGCATGTTTTCAAATCTTGAATTGATGATCTTAATATTCTTATCTTGATTTCCATATGCATTTGCGTGGTTACCAACTCCAGCCCCCCAGGAACCAAAACCGGATACTGGGTTGCTAGGGTTGGGTCCAAAGTAACAGTTGTCTACTGTTACATTTATGTTTGGCAGGTAACTACCCGTTGAGTCGAATCCTGGGTCTAATTGTATTGCTTCTGAATATGTGCGATCCACAAGAGGCTTGAATCCTAAAAACTTACAATCCCGCACAACCACATCACGGCAATCCGCAAGGTCAATAGCGTGGAAGTCAACCACATCTAAGAACGTTGTCCTTTGGAACGTAATTCCTCGAGCGCTCGTTACCGCAAAAATGTCGAATGATTCGGTAGGATAGGTTTGACCTCCTCCATCAATCGTGCCGCCAAATACGCCAATGTTGTTAGCAGACGATGGATTAACTCTGAAAAACACTCCGCCGCTGTAGTTTTTCTTTAGGACAACTCCCTCTCCTAAATTAATTTTCACATTAGAAAGTAGAGTTAACTCTGAACTAAATAGATAGGTTCCAGATACGGTTACGTTTAGCGAACCACCTCCTTTAGATGAAAGGTGGTTAATTAGTGATTGCATCGCTAGCTGTGTATCTGTGCCGTCTGGGTCGCCACCCTTTATATGAGCTAGGTTAACTTCAAGAGAATTAAAAGCATGCTGGGTCATTTCTTTGGCATGTTCTATAGGCTGCTTGACAGCTACTAGTGCATCACCTTGCCCATCAGAATAGCTAGAAAGTCTTTGTTGGAACTGATCCGGGTCGTATTTAAGAATGTTTGGAAAATAGAATTGCTGAACCCCGATGAAATCATAAATAGCCATGCTGTGACCTTCAATGGTCACAAATTTTGATACCTGCCCTAGATAAACAGGATACCCCCCCGCGTTAATCAATATAGGCTGATTAACTGGTACGTGAGATCCATCCTCATTCTCTAAATAAACCTGAATCCTGTTTGTAGGTATTGTTGGGTCTGTGTCAATCTTACCAATATAAATCTTCCCGTTCGCGGCAGCTTTGAATGACCGAGCCAGCGTGAACAACTGAGATGGCATGGAAACAACAACGTTCGGAATAATGTCGGCCATTCTTAAACTCCAGGTATGGGTTAACCCCACAAGGCATGGCTTGTGGTGCTATTATTTAGGCAATAAAAAATACCCGCAGAGGCGGGTTGTTAATTAACGAGGTGGCTTATGTTTTTTCTGCAATGCTTGGCAATAGCTTTTGTTATCTGGATGTTCGCCGATTCTTTTTACGATGCATGGCGTCAGGGTAAGAATAAACGTTAATCTTTTGCACCCTGAGCTGTTGCCGTGAGCGCTCTGTTTACAACCTCAAGGTTTTTCTCAAATGCAGATGAACCTTTAGGCGTGTTGGCTAGTCGCAGCATCGCCGTTCTTACTGGCTGGCTTTCGTATGCCCTCGCCAATCCGCCGTATCCAGCAAAAGCCGTGGTTGCTACGCCGCCAGTACCGAGAATGTCAGCCGCAGCCGCTGTTGGAGCACCAAACTGAAGGAGTTCTTGCCCGGTTGGTGTTACTGCTCCAGCTCTCGCAGCACGGCGTGTTGAATCAAGGTAGTTTGTCAGACCCTTCAGGTATTGCTGGTCGGCACCCTTAAACAAAATCCCCGTCTGTGATCCGAGTCGATTAACCTCATTGAGGAATTTATCCGGGCTACCACCTGACTTTTCGTAAGCCTTCCCGATCACCGCCGTTCTCGCAGCTGAACGACCCTTACTATCAAGGGAAGCGTAGAGTTGGCGAACCTCACTTGGCTTTTTGCTGAACAGCAGGTTATTAACCACCTCTGGCGTTAAATCACCCTTCTGCAATACGTTCTTCAGTCTGGTGTTGTTAACCATCTGAGCTTCGTTTGCATATGCAGCGTTGGCTTGTCGATATCTGTTCGCTGTGGCTGCGCCGAGATTTGTTGAAACGGCATTGTCTAAATCACCTGTCAGCGCGGAATACACCCTATTCACTGATGCTTCAGACCTTGTAGGCCACACCACTCGCTCTCCCTTAACGTCTTGCCTAAACTGCGTACGCAGACTGCGAAGCTGATTAAAGTCTGCTGCTCCCGCCAATTCATCTCGGTAGGCCTGCAACTTAGAAATGGTTTGCGTGTCGGCTACCTTTCCTAGCTTGGAAAGGTTAGCAATCTCAGTATCCAGCGTAGTTAAAGCCGTTGTTGGCGTTACAGCGCCGACGGAAGACATTTGATTCTGGATATCTGAGAGCCTATTCCCTGCAGCCTGTTTGACCTTATTGGTCTGACGGCGGAGGCTTTGCACGATCTCATCTGGCTGAACATCACCAAACTTCTCGGCATAATCCTGAACCAGTTGGCTTCGAGCATTCTGCTGAGCACGGCGAGGGGCACCGGTTCCGGTGATTGGTATCTTTTCACCAAGAGCCTGCGCAGAGCGGCCAGCAAATGTGCCAGGTGGAACTACGTCAGAAGTCATTAGCGGCAAGTCGTTGGCTTCTGCGAATTCTGTTGCCGCTTTGGCTTCTGGGGACAGAGTGCCTTTCGCCGCACGATATCCGGCGCCCACCGCATTAGTTAATCCACGAGTCACACCACTCAACGCTGCAGATGTCGCTAAATCGGTAGCCAACTTCTCAGGGTCATTACTGTTGCTGTTTTCGGCCAGAACGCCGACCGCATTCTCTGCCGCAAGATTGGCTAATCTAGCCCCACCGGATGCCGCCCTTCCTGCTGGGTTGATTAAGTAAGGCAGCGCATTGGCAGCCACCCGACCAGCAGTGGTCTGTGGCTGCATTTGCTCAGGAAGTTGGAATCGAGATGCCGGGGTATACGTACCATCCCCCATGCCTAGCTTATTACCAAGCCACGCACCGGCGCTAACGACGGCATCCCCTACTTCAGGAATGATATTCGCGGTGTTTACTGCGGCCTGAGCAATTGATTTCCCAGCCTCAGTTACTCCTTGAGCCATCTGACCTATAACCCCTTCATCATTGACCAGAGATTTATCTGCCCCATCAAACTGGTCGAAAAAGTTAGAGTCTTGCTGTGGCTGCGTTACGGCCTGACCTTCGTCAAACTGGTCAAAGAAATTAGCCATTAGTTACCCCTCAAGGCAAGTAGCCATATTTAGACCTGAACTGCTCAGCAAGAGCTGGATTTCCCTGCAGCGCCTGAACAGCTGCTGCCGGAGCCCGTTGTTGTGCTGGCTGAGACTGCTGAGAAACCTGCGGCCGCGGTGGGTCTTGATAGTTATACTGTTTCTTGACTGTATTGAGTTTGCTATCAAGGGTGTCTTTAATTTTGGCTGCCGATGATCTAAATGCGGCCTCGCTCATTTTCGGGCTCAATGCCCCTACCGCATCAGATAGTTTCTTACCCTCTGCATCTGACAGGGCACCCATTCCTTTTAATGAAGCAACCATTGGCAGGAAGGTTTGAGCTTTAAAGGTGTCGAGTTGAGCCTCAAAGTTTGCCGCATCACTTCCTGGTATCGTGGGGATAGCTGACCGAATACCAACTGCTTTCGTTAATCCTGGGCTTTTAGTGATTGTGTCTAGAGAATCCAGCGCAGTAGTGAAAGTATCGACAGCTCCCTGAGCCGTGGCTTGTTTATCTGCTTTCGCTTGTGTTGCTGTGGCTCTAGCCGCTTCTTGCCTGAGGCGTAAATCCTGAAGTTTTACCTCATTTGTCTCGCGCGAAATCTGACGATCCAAGTTTTTATCGAGCAACTCAGAGCGTTTAATCTCCCGGTCGAGAGCTGAGTTCTGCGCGCTTATATTCTGCCCTCTCAGGGTGATATCTTGCCCTCTGGCCGTCAGACCTTCATTGGCCTGATTGCTTCGCACAGTTTCTGCTAATTTGTTCTGGTCGTTACGAACATCGAACTGCTTATCTACCGGCAGCGTGGATAGCATCGAGGCATTAAGTAGTCCGCCGAATTGCTGGGGATCACTCTGGAACATTTGCATTGCTTGCTCTGGCTGAACCCCAATACTGCTAAGTGCCGGAGCCCCGCTCTGGATGGCTGCTTGCACTTGCTGCGGATCACCACTTGAATATGCAACCTGAATGCGTCCAAGAGCTTTATTCACAAAGGCTGCATGAGTTGCGTCTTGAATCCCGATCTCCTGCTGAATATTCTGGGCGAACTCAGGAAACTGTTTGCGAAGAGCGGGCAACTGGTCTGGCGTTGCGGTACTGATGGCATCGTAGAATTGCGACTTTCGCTGATTCTCAATCTGCGCCTGCTGATTCTGCATTTGCTGACTGGCTACCTGTTGCTGACCTAGTCGGTTCTGAGTCTCCATTAGAGCCTCACGGCGGAAATCAGGAACCATGCTTTCGTAATAGTTAATAGGAGCGCCAAGCCCCTGCAATCCACCTTGCTGAGCCATTAGAATGAACCTCCGCCCATCATGCCGCCGAACATGCTAGTGAATGAGTTAGCATCTTGTGCCGCACCATTCGCCATGCTGCTGTTTGCACTCGCCGCCACCTGATATGGTAGAGCAGCCTTGCCAGCCATAATCTGACCCTTCTGCTGGTACATGCCCGCCATAGTGTTGCCTTGGTTCAACGCCCAGTTGCCCAAGGCATTAGCAGATTCGGCACCCATACCTGATAAGCCCATCAACTGTGAGTACATGTTCTGCTGTTGATTAGTCATGTCAGTCAGGTAGTTCTGCCCAAGGGTTGGGGCAATCGTCGCCAGTCCATTGCTGGTTGCAGTTGAGCCAAGACCGCCAGTGGCCTCTGCACCCGCCAATTGCTGATATCGCGCCTGATTTGCTTGCTGCTGATATTCCTGAGAGTTGAAATAGTTAGTCAGTAGCTGATTTCGGTCGATTGGCTGTCCTGCAATACCTTGAAGTCCTGCAAGGCCGGACTGTCCCGCATCCTGATAGGGAGAAAGCCAACTGGTGGCACTCTCATACCCTTGCCGCTGCTGGTTCATCGCCTTATCTTGGTAATTCTGCTGTTGCTTAGCCGCCTTGCGAGCGCCGATGCCGCCGATGATGCTACTTACCGCTGCACCAGAACCACTAATTGCTCCGCCCATGAAATTCTCCTGGCTCTCGCCACATAATAAAAAAGGAGCCGTAGCTCCCGTCTTTAGTCATCAGTTTTTGCGTGGTTCTGTTACGAAACCCCATCCTGTGCGCAAAGTTGCACACTGCAGGCCGGTCAGGAAGGATGACGAGACGAAGCTTTAGGTGACCTATCTCACCCAGCAGTTCCGATCCTGCTTCCCTGCAATGCTTTCTGTGTTCTTTGTCCATGGCAATGTGGACATCAACGAATCCATCCTGTTGAACCAAAGCAAATACGCCCGAGTCATTCCATTTTACGTACTCAGCTCCGGGGTCTTCCCATGATTCCACGCCCCACAGGCGCATTAATTCCTGCCCGGTGAGAGCATCAATTTGTGTGAGCATGGGAATCCTTAGTTCATGAGGCCGTGAGTTCTCAGTAAGTCTTCGAGAGCTTTGTTTCTTTGCCTTACCTGTACAAGTCCGGCTGCAATCGCTTGAATCTCGGCTTGTGTATAGGCTGCGCTAACCGTATATGCTTGGTTGGCATTGAATGCTCCGAGCAATGCAGTGCCGGTCGCAGCAGTCCAGCCAGTTTGACGAGTGCCCACCACCTGCAGTCCGGCAACCTTGTAGGAGACACTGACGTTAGAAGAGCCAGTTACCTGCAACTTGTCTGTTGTTGGTGTGCCAACTGAGCCGATAAGGAGTGAACCACCGGCAGCCTGCACATTTTGGTCTGTGCTTACTGCACTGGATATTGAGTTGGTTTGAAGAGTGTCGATATCACCTTCAGCTGCTGTAAGGCGTACACCTTGAGCGGCCACATCGGTCTGAAGCGTGTCAACTTCCCCCTCTAATGTGGTGATTCTGCTCTCGTGATCAACCAGTTCAGCTTCTGCAGCGGTGATTCGCTCTTCGTGATCAACCAGTGTCGCCTCCGCCGCTGTAATACGCTCCTCGTGGTTGATGAGCGTTGCTTCGGCGGTGTCGAGTCTATCTTCGTGATCGGCCAGAACCACGTCCTGCTCTTCGTTCTTCACCTGGGCATCGTATGCGCCGCTGCCGGCTTCATTGGCCTTGTTAGTAACCGCACCAAAGTCAGTGCCTTGCTGGATGACGTACAACTGATAAGGCTGTGAGAATCCTGCGGGGAGTAACGTGGCGTCAATTCGCGTCGCCTGAACAACTACTGGTTCATTGAGGTCAGGATTAGCCATTATTCGACCCTCACTGAACAGTCAGACAGTGTCACCGGCGAGCTGGTGATGATGCGCACCTTGAATCCAATGTTCTTCCTAATGCGACCTATGCGCCGCCACAGCACGCGCTTGTCGTAAGCGAATGGAGCATTGGCACTAATCATCTGCTCCCTTCCGTAGTTGATGCCGTCAGCAGTAGCGGAGATGAACAGTCGTTCTGCAAACTGCGACACTCCGGTTGAGGCTTCAAGTTCGAAGTCAAACACCCTTCCGTTATTGGCCTTGAACATTGGCGTGTAGAGTAGGTGCTCTTGCTGAGCATCGTATTGAGAAGAGATATCGAACTTCAGATAGCCGGTTACTGGCTGGCCTTTGTCGGCCAAGGTTATCTGATTTCCCTCATACATGAAGTCGATGCCTCGATAGACATCATCACCCAGGCCGGTTTTAAGGATCGCCCATTGGGCGCCGTTCTGTGCCGCCGCTGCGTCATAGCAAAGCACGTGATTTGGCAGGTGGATGATGAGCAACTCGTGAGAGTCGAACCGGGTGCTTTCCATTACCGCCGTCGCCAACTCGGATGAAGAGTAGCCGCGCAGAATCTTCTCTATCGTAGCAGTCGCAATGCCTGATACTTGGCCTTGGCTGATTACGTAGATTGATGGCGCGCCGGTAGCCTGGTGAGAAATGAAAGCGAACGTATCAGCGAAGGCTGTTTTGCAGTATGTCCCGGCAATCCCTTTGCTGACCATCAGAGAGGGTTGAGCAACGTACAATGCAGCACCAACAGACGTCGCGCCGGTGAGGGAGAAATACTCAATCGTCGAGGTTCCGAAGCACACCACGAAGTCACGCCATACATCCACGGCCTGAATTCCGTCTGGCTGAGACTCTGCGCGATAGAATGGGCTGTACTGATCTGGGTGTGACTCGTCTGACAGGTCAGTAATGCCGAACGTATCTGTGCCATCTTTTACCCAAACATAACGCCCGCGCGCCCGACAGATGTCGCGAACCACGCCGATATCATACTGCGCATAATCGACCGCAACCTCTGGCACAACCTGCACTGCTTTAAACAGGCTGATGTCTACCTTGTCGGCATCCGTCGCGCCGGTTGGCAGGTTTGGGTTGAAGGTGTATTCGATGGTTATCTTGCTGCCTTTTGCCTTGCTGCCCTTCACTATTAGCGCGGTAATGTATGGCGTATCGGTAGCTGGCTTGGCCTGTGACAGCTGAAGCCCCCACTGAACCTCTGCAATGATGAATGGTGAGCCCAGAACGCCGCTGGCTGTCTTTGGCGTGATAGTCAGCGTGATACTGCCGTCCAAATCCGCTGCGACAAACGAGATGAAGTCAGTGTTGCCAGTAGCGTGCGACCACTCTTTTACGGTGCGCGTGTAGCCTTCCTGAGTGATGATCTGCTCAGGCCAGTTAGCCAGCGTTTTCACTGTGCCGTCATACCGATAAAGCGTCATTGCACCGGATGCTGCCACGGCTTGGCTTGTGTAGCTGCATGCCATGCTCACCCTGCCGCTTCCTGACACGTCACCCACCTGAGAGTTAGCCTTGTAGAGCTTGCCTCCCAGAACGCGATACACAGCGTTTTGCGCTGTGTTGAAATCAGCGCCGCGTGATACTCCGGCAACGTCATATTGTTTCTGGATGCCAGGGTAAGAGCGAAGATAACCAGATGCGTTGAGCACTTCTTTCGGCGTTGCCAGCATATTCACCGGCAGCAGGTCTACATAGTCGGCGTTGCGGAAGTCTTTGCCGAGGCCTTTACTCAGCGGGAGTTGTGTCGTCGGCATTGTCTTCATCCCTACGATGGAAGTAGTTAAAGCAGTTCAGCGTAAGAAGTCGGTTGCCAGAGCCAATTGGCATGCGGTCTGGGTAACCGGCCTTGCACTTGGCCTTTTTCGCTTTAGAAGCAGCACTGGATTTGACGAGCATCTCTTTGCCGTATCTGGCTGTCATCACTACTTTTGAAGAGGCTTCAACTGCGTAATCTGGAGCAATGCGAGTGGCAAGATTGTGGAATACCGCGCTGATGTATCCAGTTTTCAGGCCGTGATCATCACCGGGGTCAGCAGCAACATCATCAGCTGAGAATAGATACCCGACATCAATACCTTTCCCATCCTCGTACCATTCAGCCATCATCATTTCGAGGTCGTTTACTGCATCTTCGGTTGATTGCGGCTCTACATCAGTCAGCGTTGCGTTGGATGCAATACCGAGTTTTCGTAAGGCCGCATTAACCAAATCACCCTTCGTTGTTAGATTCATTGGTTTCTGCCTTTTTCGGCTTCGGACCCGGTTTCTTTTTCTGCTCTGGCTCTGGCTCTGGCTCTGGCTCTGGCTCTGGCTCTGGCAGAGATTCCAACAAATCATCGGGATGTGCAAACCACCCAGCATCGAGATATTCCTGCAACTCATCTTCCTGGATAATTTCCCAGTCGTATGCAATGCCCTTCCAAACTTTGTTGGAACCGTGCTTATAAATCATCTGTGTCATGTTCTTCTCCAAAAAAAGAAAGGGGCTTTCGCCCCTATTGATTACTGATGATTAAGCCTGGTCAGCAAGACCTACGCCGATTGACTCAGGGCGCGTTGCGTTGACCCCGTACCAAACCGCGATACGGCACAGGCCAGACAGCGTGCTGATGTCACCCTGTGTGGCGAAGATACCGTTCAGGCCAACTTCGGGGATGGAGAACGCCTTGGTCTTCATGCCTGAGAACAACTCGTGGTTAGCCGGGATAGGCTGGCTCACGATACGGATTGCGTCATCAGCCCAGAACACGTTGGTACGCGCCGTGACTTTGTTTAGCAGATTTACCGCCATGGTATTTGCCAGCGAGGTGTTGACGTTGGCGTACGCACGCTGCTCAGGAGAGAGCGCGGTGTCATCCAGTGCGATTGGCTTAGGAGTGATTTCGACATGAGTGCCATCAATGACACGAACAACAGAGAATGTCGCATCATTGGTCAGCACGTTCTTAGCCATCTGAGACAAGAACTTAACGCCGGTGAAGCTGATTTTATCTCCACGCTTCAGACCGGTAGTAGCTGACAGAGTTACTGTCGCCAGGCGGTTGTCGACGTTGCGTTTGTTACCATCAGCATCCAAATCCCACGCTACAGGCTGGAATTTCTGAGCACCGTTTACTGTCAGTCCGGTAGCGGTGGAGGCTGGCAGCACTGGAAGCTTTGGAGAGCGCAGAACATCATCAAAGCCTGCAACTTGGCGTTGAATTGTGCCGTTTTTGTACGCGTCTTCAGGGATGCGACCGAACATGTCTCGGTTGATCAGGTCATGGCCGGCAGCCTTGTAGTCCTTCGGGTTGAAGAAGTAAGACAGACCGGAGTCACGGTTCAGTTCGCGGGAGAACATGATTTCTTCAGCGTCTGCTACGAAGTCCCATCCGGAACCTGCAGTAGTACCGATAGGGTCATTACTGGTGACAACCAGTGAACCCATCTCGGCAGCCAGATTGGCGACTTTAACTTCACAGTTGCTTGCCAGTTTTTTGGCAGCTGCGTTGATTCGACGGCGGTATGATGTTTCATCACGCAGGTCATCGGCGCGCAGTTGGAAGAAGTCGTTGTCTGGTTCGCCGAGGCTAACCGGTACGTTCAATTCCAGCAGGCCGGTTGACTTGCCAGTCAAATCCCAACCTTCCTGAGTTGGTGATTCCTGCTCTACAGGCATCCAGATGGTGTTGCTGGAGCGCTGCATTTGTGATGGCGGTGGAGTGTACTTACTGGCCTTTTGAGCCATAGGGGTGAGACTGGTAATGGTTTCGATAACTTCATCGATAGCCAGAGTTACCATTTGACCTTCGTTAAGAGCCATTAGCGGATTCCTTTAAGCTGATTTTTAATCTTGCGGTAAAGCTCGACGTCACCCTTGCTTGATGCTTCGTCCATTTTTTTCTGGAGAGATGCGATATTTGCTGCCGTGACAGAACCTTGAATAGGCTCGTCTACGGCGGGTGCGCCGGAGAGTTGTTTACCGCGGGGTTTGAGAGTTAAACGTTCTGATAACCGAGTTAGTTCAATCAGCGCTTGCTGCCCGTTCATTGCCAGAATCTGGCGTGTTTTCTCTGGGTTGGAGCCCAGGTGATAAGCGAGCGCTGCAGATTTTTCAGGGAATAGCATCATGATGTCGGCGGCCACCTGCGGTGGAACCAGATTCATGAACGCGTCTTCTTTTGCCTGATAGTCAGGGATATTGAGCTTCTCTGCTGCGTCGTAGTGTTTACGGGCTGCCTCGGCGTACTGCGTTGATTGCTGGGTGTACTCCTGAATCTTGCGACCCTGCTCGGCTACGCCATTACTACGAGCGTCCATCGCCTTCAGTTGCCAATCGCTGTTAGCGGCATTGAATGCGGCAAGTGCTTTTGATTGGTCATAGTCGTACTTAGCCAGGGCGTCATCTGACATGAAGTCATTCACATCAGGTTGCTTTGGTAAGTCAGGAGTAACCCGAAGGTTCTCCGGCAATTCACCACGTTTTACCGCCTCCATCTGCTGCTCAAGCTCGCGTTGACGCTTGCGTTCCAGACGTTGTGCTGCGAATTTCTTGTTCGTTGCCGGGTCTTGTCGTTCTTTGCTCTCATCGTCACTCAGGACAATATCGAAGCCATCATCTTGACCTGCGTTGTCGTTGGCATTACCGACATCTGAGCCATCTGCGGATGCCGCCGCATGATCGCCGGACAGGAGTTGTTCTTCAGTAGCCTGAATTTCGTTGGTGTCTGACATGTTTATCTCTCTCTTATTGAGGAATCTCGGCTACTCCGCCGGAGGGTTGATTGGCTTGCTGCATGAGCTTGGTTAAGTCCATGCGTGTTGAATGGAATTGTTCTTGCCCCTTAAGGACAAGCTCAGCGTCAGCTCGGGCTGCGTCGCCCTGCTTATTCTGGAATTCTCCGAGCAATTTAAGCGCGGACATTACATCTTGTTTCTTGGTGCTATCTGCTGATGCGAGGATCTCCACCACTTTGGCGGCTGCAACCTGCGCATCGGTCTGAGCTTTGAATGCGTCCACCTGGATTCTGGTTTGTTCATTCTGAGCTTTCTGGATTTCTGCCTGACCTTGCATCAGGACGCCCTGTGCCTGAACCATTTCCGGGCTCGGCTCTTGTCCTTGTTGCTGCGCTTCCTGAACCATCTGAATCTCTTCAGGAGTTTCAGGTTTCTTGAGCCCCATCGTGACCAGTTGCTTATTGGCATACTCGCGCATGAGCTCAACACCCTTGCCGTCAAGCAGAGTGAAGTACTGAAGCATGAGCATCTGGAACTCTGGGGTACCTTGAGGAACCTTACTGAGCAATTCGAGAATCTCTGCTCGGTTCTGGCTCTTCATTGACTGGAAGGATGGACCTACATCTGTGTACGTCTCATAGCGACCACGCACATCGTTCAGCACGACTGCCTCACCCGTCTGGTAGTCGATGACCTGAGACATGAGCTCAACGTCTTTATCGGTACCGTCTGGAAGGGTGATCATGACCTTGCGTGGAACGTCGTAGATATCGTTCACCATTGAGGCGTAAATCTCACCGTCACGACGCATTGCTGTAGCCAGGTTGTCCTGAAACACATATGTCGATAGGTCGGCGCGCATGTTCAACTGGTTAACAGTGTCGAATGCAACCTGACCATTGGCGGCATCCGAATCAACGCCGAGTTGCGATACTTCTTTCACAGCGTTTGTCGCTGCTTCCAGCATGTAGGCGTTGGCTTGTGGTACCTCCGGGTTGTCCATGTACGTCATGGGACCGATAGGCAGGTCATTGCCGTTCTCATCCTTCATGTTCTGAAGGTAATACGGGTAATCATCATCGCCGCCGTACATGAACTCATAGCCTGCGATTTGCTCAGGGAAGTAAACGGGTTTCTTCTTCGGAGTGCGGGCTACGATGTCGGCGTTGAAGCTCATGATCATGTTGCGCAGACGCTGACCGTCTTTAGTCAGGCGCACAACGCCCTCATAGACTTCTTTGTCACCTGCAAATCCCCACTCGCCATATGCTGGAACGATGGGTAGATGCTCACCGGCGATGAGTTCACGAGACTTCAGGATTGATGAGAAGGTGAGGATCGTCTTGTATACACGGCAGCGCTTAACTTTGCGCTCGCCGACCTTCACCATCCCAGACTCTGCCAACTCATCAATCACATCAGCAATATCACGCTTGAAGTAACTAACTGGCTCGCCGCCGAGTTGGTCTTGGTAGATGAATACTGTTTCTTTCTTCTCCTCTACCTCGTAATACTCACCGACATAAACGACATCGTTGCTTATCCATGGGAATAACCAGCTGGTGCCAGGCGTTTGGAAGCTGGGCAACTCGTCAGCATCTAATCCGTACTGCTCGGCAAAGTCTTTCCACCCAGACAGGCTGAGCGGCTGAATGACAGTGACATGCTTAGCGTCACTCTTATCCATCTGCTTACTGTTGCTGTCCCAGATTACGTGAGAGGAAGCCTCATGTATTGGAACGCGACGAATCACCTGGTTGTTGCTGGTCGGGTCTTGGTCTTCATGCTCAGTGACAAGGCGCCACGCACCGTAGCCAGCTTCTATCTGCTCACGCACTGCGATGTTCACAGCAATCTTGGCAGAGTTGTGACGCATGTCAGTGCGGTACATGCCCATCAGCGTATCTGCTGCATCTGGTTCTGCGCCGTCTTTAGGCCGGTAGAGAACATCAATCGGGTTCTGTCGCATCTCTGCAACGAGCTTACGAACAACTGGGCGAACCACATCGAACTGGCCGCGATACTGAAGGGTTGTGTATTGGTTTAACCAGTCATCCCACTGCGATATCCGACTAAAGAACAGGTCGTTGGTCGCTTCGGTTCTGGCTTCATCGCTCGACATCCAATCCCGATCAAAGATGGTCAGGATTGCCTGTAGCTTGTCATTGTCGTCAGCCATTATCTACCTCGTGGAATTGGCTTGATTGGAGCCGGCATTTTCTTCTCTTTGATGTTTCCAATGTCGCCATAACGTTTGGCAAAGCGGCGCATCATGTAGGCATAGCGTGTTGCATCGAGCAGGTCATCGCGGGTTTTAACAATGCGACCGCGATCATCTCGGTGGTAGAAATTGAATTCTTCGAACCAGTCACGCAGCCCACTGAAGACCTTGAATCGTCCGGTACTCATCAGGTCATGCAACTCAAACAGGCCGGGCTCAACTGAACGTGAGCCATCAGGCCACTGAGCTGCATCTGGTAGCATCTGGAACCCTGCTGCGTGGTAATACTCCCTCTGCTGCAGGCCGCTTCCCTTCTCTGTCTGAAGCCCATCCTGAGGCCATGCGGTTGGCACCTTGTTCGCCCATGACTTAGTGGCACCCCACGCTTCCGCTGGTGATGTCTTGCTGGCCTTCCATGCCTTGGTTACGTAGAAGGTTTCGCTGTCTAAGTCGATTGCTAATTGAACTCGGCTCTGTGGGTGATCCCACCCAAAGTCCATGCCGTCGATGACCATGTAATGCTTCGGTATCGGGAAGGGGTCACAGGTGATCACATCTTCGCTGAAATCGAATATGCGGCCTTGTCCCAGCATTGGAATACCCTTTGTTCGCATGTCGCGCTGATGCGCTGGATAGGATTCGAGAAGGTTCTTCTTGGTTTCTTCAGTGAGGTGAGGTGCATCATCCCAACCTACGTTCATGCAGAACTGAGATGCTGCCGGATCATCAAGAAGCTTTATGACTAACTCAGTGCGTCCGTTCTCCGGCGTGAAGGTAAGAATCCCTCTGCCGCCATTTCTCCGGTCACCTGTTGCGGTACGTGTTAGAACCTGCGGATAAATCGTCTGGTCTTCTGGCTCTTCATCGATATGAAACCAGTCGATATCATCACCCATCAGTGCGTGTTGCCCCTGAGTGTATGACCAGAACTGAACCTTGCTTAGCTCACCGCTGCTGTGCTTCACGTAGGCTGAACGAATGGCGTTTGGCGTGCCAGTCATTGGCTCGGTGGACACGATGCGTTCTGCAGGTATCAAGCCACCAACAAACTCACCGTTAACCTTCTTTCCTATGATGGCGGCCTGAAGTAGGTCACGACACTTCTCACCGGAGTAACCAAGACACCACATCAGCGGGGCATGGTCGAAGCGATGACCTTTCCAGTCTTCTGGATACTCGCCTAGCAGGTGAATGGCGTCGATGTAAGTTGCCGTGTCAGTCTTGCCTACTCGGTTGGCAGCGATTAATGCGCACTGTGAGTATTCGGCGGTGGCAGCGATGAATTTCTTCTGCCAGGCATAACGTGTGTCGTAATAGGTTCGGTAGCGGTAAACAGTCTTGCGGCGCTTCTTCTCTTCAAGCAACCTCAGCAACTCAATCTTCTGCTCCCGACTGAGATTCTGCATGGGTTAGCTCCATAATCTTTCGCTGCAATTCGTCATCGGTCATGTCGGTAATCGTGATGCGCTGGTCATGCTGAACGCGATCACCATAACGACGTGTTGCAACCTTCGATGCGTACCATTTCCGTGCATCTACCTGCAGTCGAGCCTTTGCAACTGCTGATGCTTCTTCAGTCGCAGAGTCGGCATACATGATGATGTCTTCAGCCATAACTTCGGCTTGAATCTCCCGCGCGCGCACGTATTGTTCGTGGAACTCTTCGTGTCTATGAAGCCATGCAAGCACTGTTGCAATGTGGGGAACATCATCACGTTTACATATCGCCCTGAGACTTTCGCCTTCCATAAGCAAGTTGCAAATTCTCTCTGCTAGCTCAGGCGTGTAATCAGAGGGGCGACCGCCTTTGTTTTTAGCTGCCATCTCTCTTTCCTCGTTTAACTCATTATCCAGCCCACTCAGTGAATAGGCTGTGTAATTGGTTATGGTCTCGGGTGCAGAGATCGGTGAATCACCTCTACCGTTTTACCTTCAAGGGTAGTGATGAAAGCATCTGCGCTTGGAGGAATTTCCCATGCGAATCTTTCATCTTCCCCAGTTACGATGGCAATCGCCGAGCCTGAGCAGGTCATGGCTGTTTGGTCATAGCGTTGAATCTTGAATTTGCAGCCAATCGAATTTACTTCAGTGAAGTTCCCATCGACTATTTTTAATGCGTACATGCTTAGTTCCTTATGCTTAGTGGTTAGTTAAATCTATGCCGTGATACCAGCTGCTTTAACTGCTGCCAGTAATGCGTTGTATTTAGCCGCCAGTGTGGCGAAGTCATTCTTAATCGCAGTTACTGTGGCATCCACTGATGCTTTGGTTGGCAAAGTTGCCGTGTCTGCACTCGTTGCTGCGGCCACTACAGCCGGGATAGCTGCTACCGTGTTGCCGCCTGATGTGCCGCCAGAGGAATCAGTCAGAGCAACGATTGCTGTCTGCAGCAGAACGCCACCGCGCTCAGTTGCGGTTGGAACTTTGTTACCAGCCATTGCAGTGGTTGCTGATGTGCCGATGATTGGTGCAAATGTGGAAGGCTTGCCTGTTACTGAGGTCCATGCAATCGGTGTGCTCGTCGCTGTGTATTGAGCTTCGAATGCGGTCTTGCTCATGTAGAGCAACTCACCGTATTGGCTTTGGAAGATGTAACCACCGACAACAGGCTTAAATGTGGACATGAACAGGGCGGACAGGTATTGAGTTTGATATGGACCATCAAACGTTGCTTCTGCCGAACCATCTACAGCCTGGTTAAGGGTTTTGATTGGCAGGCCAAGCACGAATACGCCGCTCGCATCTGAATACGTCGGCCATGGTTGATTAATCATTGGTGTCTCCTTCGAGTAATGAATAGTCGAGAGACTGATTAGCCTCACGTGGATAGTTTTTAACGCATCGCTTCAATAGCCCTGATAGCACCGAGCTGATAGTTGCAGGTGCCTATGGTGTCGAGCATGGTGAAGTTGAGCTGAACGCTGTCGCCGAATGTCATCTGTTTGCTGATGTATGGGACAGGAACGTCACTTGTCAGATTTGCTGGAATCGCTGTAGTCGGCGTCTTTACCGATTCGTATTCGATTTGCTTGTTCGAGCAACCGGCTAATAACAGAGTCAGGGACAAGCTCAACGCTGCACTTATTGTTCTTGAGCGCATCCTTCACCTCTTCTTGGAGCTTGTTGTTTTTCATCTCAGCTGCTGCGCGGCGGCGGGCTTCGGTTGATGCAATCGCGTTAGCCTGCCCAATCTTCTCTGTGAGATTGCCGAGCGTGTTAGCCAGGTCGTCGTTCTTGCTGTTTACTCGTCGGTATTCCGCGCGAAGTTCGTTGTTATCCGAAGTGAGTTTTTTGTTCTCACTATTCAGACTCCAGAGGAAAGTAACGATGATTGCAGCGAAGATGATGGGGATGAGGTTTTTGATTAACGTTAGGTTCATGTCAGGCCGCCTTCGACAATGTGCCGCCTTGCTTTTGGTATTGAGCAATCAGCTCGACTGCTTTGTGTTCACGCTGGCCGTACCCCGCACCCGGCAGTGACGCCCAGATGTTTCTGCACTTAGCGATTGCCGAGGCTATGTTCCCTAATTCGATATCTGGCAGCGCTTTTCTTTCTCGGATCAACTGGATTGCCCACATGTCTTGAGATGCAGGACCGAAATCCTTGAGTCCTAGTTGCGCCTTGTAGTGTGCCCAGTCTTTCAACATAAACTGGTAACGACCCGAGGCATTGGAAGTCAGGCCTTTTGAGTTAATCACTTTTGATTTCCGCCCATTGTTGAACGGATGATCTGAGTAATCTGTGAAAACTTCCGGTTTCTTGTCTATCCCGGTCACGATCACGTCATAACCATTGTTCTTTGTCGCCGGACTGGTACTCGTACCCTCTGACCATGCAAGCATGTCCAGAAAGGCTTTCAGGTTTTTACTGATTGGCATTTTCTTCTCCGGCCTTGTTCAGGAATCTCTTTTCAAGTGCCTTGATGAGGGATGAGCCTGACCAACCAGCCATGCCACAAACGCCGCCAGTTATTTCCTGCGGCCATCCGTAGTGAATGGCGATCATAATCATGATGAGTCCGGCAAAGATTGAGACGATGATTTGCAGGCAGAAGGTTCGCCAGCTGAACATCTCCCCGCTGAGCACTTTGAATGAGTAACTAGCTATTCCACCCATAAGCGTCATGCCGAAAGCGATCAGGATTGACCAGATGTTCGGGTCGCTTTTGTAGGGCATTTTCATGTTCTCCACCTCCAACATTGCGTTGGCTGTGTGTAGTCGCAGGATTTGAGGCCAAAATAAAAGGCCAGAAACGCAAAAAGCCCCAACCGGTGAGGGTCAGGGCTTTGAAATTGGGCAGGCTGCTCACCTAAGACATACAAGTGGCACCTTACCTACAAATGATGGCTCATTGGATCAATGAAGTCAACACGTTCTATGCAACTTTCTTCAACTTAGCTACTGATTTGCGGGAGATGAAAGCATTGTATAGTGGTTGGTAGATCATCCAGAGTGATGCAGTGAGAATTTCATCCACTTCCCGTCTGCATGTGACCAGTGAAGGCTTCTTAATTTTATCACCACCCCGCCCGGACATTTTGCGGGGAATTGCAGACTTGTGATAGTACGATGCAATTGCTCGCTTAGATGAGTTGTGAGAGTAATAGCTGAGAAGAATACCCATCGCCTTTATGTCAATGCGGAGGACGGAATCTACGACCTGAGAAATCAACATTCCGTCATCATCATTGCACATCGGGCGATCTGGATAAGACTGAGGTTCCACGGTTGCCATGTACTGAGCTATCACGCTGCTCATGCGCTTTTCCAGTCTCCCTGAATAAACCCATGAGCCCCATAATTCCAACCAGGCATTGAGCCAGTCGTGCTGCTCTTTGGTTAAGCCCATCTCTCTGACGTTCATACCTTCACCTTATTGGTATCTGACCTGTTGATGATTTCGCGGCACTGCTCACGAATACGATTTAGCTTTTTCTCGATCAGCTTTTCTTCTTCTGCTAGCCGGTCGAGTTCGAATCTTTCGTATTGGGTCATGCTGCCTCCCATGACTTAAGGCCTGTGGCGGACGCGAGCCAGCCTGACCACTTATTTTTCGCATCGATGTCTTCGTATTCGACTACCCCATCCTTACCTCTCCATCCGTACAGGAACCCCCAACCAAGGCATGTATCTTCAACTACCCATTTTTCGAATTTCTTCTGCTCTTGAAGTACCTTTTCAAGATTTGTCATGCTGATTGCCTCCGTCCTGTACCGAAGCAGTCAGTGCATTGCCTGCGCTCGGCTACGCATGTGTTAGATGTGCTGCTGTACATCGGATAGAACGCTACAGTGCCGATGCCGTGACAGGCTGGACACTTTTTGGTATCGAACATCTCGCGGGCTAAGTGCTGATAGCCGCCATGAATAACGTCCTCTAAGGTGATCATGCTGCCTCCGATAGTTTCTTGAGTGCTTTACGCTTAACTTTGTACTCATCCCTGATTCGCTCGAAATCTTCACGCCGGTACCGCTGGGGTTCGTGTGCGCCCATAAGCAACTGATAGGCATGCTCGCCAATCTTTGCTCTGATTGCTGGGGTGTAGTTTTCGATGTTTCCGGACAGGTGGTTGTTGCAAGGTGCGCACTGGCGATGGCAGTTATCTTCGTTGAACCTCAACTCTGGGTTAGCGCCTACGGTTCGGTAATGCCCGGCATGGTACTGCCCATCATGGAAGCGGCCGCAGCTGATGCATGGGAGGTCTGCGTCTCGTTCTCTGATGAAGGCGTTGAATTCTGTCTGGGCTTGTTTTGCGAAGTAACTGAGGGGTTTTACTGCGAGCTTTCTAATCTTGAGGCTTCGTCTCTCCTGCTGGGTTGTTTCCTTTCGCTGTCGTTCCTGTTGCTGTATGCGCTTCTGTCGGGCTTCGTTTGCTAACTTGGTGATTAGCTCTTCCTTGTGTTCTTCACTGCACCACCAGTCATACAGAGTAGCTGGTTTGAACTTATCACCGCAGACCTTGCATTTACGGCTTTTTGGTGGCTTCATCCACTCCCCCTTTGATTTGCACAATGGTCAGCAGGTGTCCGAACACCGCTCCGGTGTCGATGTAGTTCTGATTCCACGCCTTGGCTGGTGTTCTGGTCGGTGTATGACCGAAGAAGAACTGGTCAGCCCCTGAAATGTCCCCGCCGTTGCCGTCAACAATGTCGTTGAATCGGTCGCGGTTCCACACAAGGCCTTGCGGGTCTACCAGTTTGCCGAACTCGTACTCATTCGCCGGATAATCAGCATGGGCAATAACCGTTTTCTTTCCGTCGATATCGACTTCAATGACGAGAGGAAGCGTTGAGGCAAACCGAATCAGGCCACGCGCAAGGATTTGCTGGTCTGGGTCTAGCTGCCAATACCAGTTACCGCCATTGTGGAACCACAGACCGCCATCGCTGGCACCGGTCATAGTTTCGATAGCCATCTGCTCATGATTGCCCTTCACAGCCTTAAACCATGGCTCACGCATTAATTCCAGGCACTCAATATTCTGGACGCCGCGGTCAATCAGGTCGCCTACTGAAATCAGCAGGTCTTTATATTGGTCGAAGCCTACTTCAATCAGTTGCGTCATTAGGCGGTTGTAGCAGCCGTGCAAGTCGCCCACCACGAAGATATTGCGATACTTTCTGCCATCTATCCGCTCATAAAATCCGTTACGCTCACTCATCACTCTCACCCCTCAGATGCTCAGAAACCTCGACGCCGCCCATTTCGAAGAAGCTTTCGCAATCCCCGCATACATGCGTCTCGCACTCTGCCAATGCCATGCCGCAAGCAGCGCAACATGAAGCCGGTGAATCGCTTCCAGTAGTCATAGTTTTTAACTCCATCCAGAACGTAGCTGTAATCAAGCTCGCAGTGGTCACATGAAAGGCCGTAGTAAGTTTGATCAGCGTGGGTCAGGGGTGCGTGGCAGCGGCAACAGCGTGGTTGGTTATCAGGCGACTGTGTTGTCATTTCTTCCGCCTTCAATCCGGTCGTAGTACTCGATAATTTGCAGAGCAACAGCTGCTATCTGAACCGCCTCTCCTCGTGCTGTACCGGCATGACTTCCTCCGAAATCATCGTGAAGAATTGCCTGCGCCAACTCGCCAACTTCTTCAGTAAGAATGGTCTGCCAAACGTATGGATGTTGGTCGCGGTCAAGCCCCCACTTCGAATCCTGCTTATCCATCTCGGAGATTACTGATGCGAGCGCCGACCGCGTTTCGTGAATGGATCTGATAACTGATAATTTGGTCATGATTTATCTCCACATAGGGTTCTGCCACGTCCGACTGGATCGTGGTTCTACTCTGTATTCGGGTAACAAAGCAGAGACATACCAGCCTGTGTAATCGGCAGATAATTGCTTTGAGGTCTGGATGTTTCGGAGGGTGTATTGCTTGATGAGGTCGTTGGCTTGCTGGGTGGACATGAGTTCATGCTGGAACCAAGATTTAGCCATCGCATTTCTCCGCGTCTTTCATCATGAGATAGACAATCATTGCGGCGCGTAGTGGTGATTCATTCACATGCTGCAAAAACTCATGATTACCTGAACGCTCTGCAATCCATAGTCCGGTAGGGAAAACCTCAGCCTCACTTTCGTCAATAAATTCATAGTCCGGTTCGATGGTGATTAGATTTCCATAAATAATCGGCCATGCGTCAGCGGGGTAGTTGCAGGGGTTGAAACGCTTTTCCTCTTCAGAATCCCAAACATAATCTTGGAAGTAGAGATAACGCCCGGCAAGGCTCTCGGCTACCTGCTGGTTAATCAGATGGTCACTCATCGCTGAATAATCTTTCATGCCACTCTCCTTTGCTTTTTGGCCGTCTTGACCATCAGGCAGCCATTAACAATGATGTGACCGGTCGCGTTATTGTCTCTGGCATACTTCATGACAGTGGAGCGGTTAACATCGAGCTGGCGAGCTACCTCTGCCTGATTTCCGCGACTAGCCACCAGTAGTTCTGGAATTGTCTGTGTGGTTATCATGCTGCCCTCTTCATCTCGCCGAATTCGCTGATGAGTGCTGCTGAAATCCGCTTGGCGATATCATCAAACCCTGTTGCGTCCTGTGGTTCCTTGGTGATGCCGCTTTCAATCAGCAAATCGAAGGTTCTCTCGAACATTGGCTTGGTGATGCTGTCAGGGAGTCTGAAATTAAACGCCTGCCCCGCGGTTCTTTTTTCAGAAACCAATTCACCAATAGCTATGAGCCTTATAATTCGATTCATTGACTGCGTGCTGCTCAGGCCGGTTTTAATCGCCCTTTCTCGGAATGCGGTGCAAATCCATGTGGCATATTGGTGAGACCAGTCATCAGTTGAGCCGAGGCCAATTTGATTGCCAAAGTAGTGATAGGTCGCCGTGTGGGGAAGGCGTTCAGCGGTAGTGATAAATATTTTATTCAGTAATTCTTGGTCGGTGATTTTCATTACGCCACCTGCTTAAGTTTGTTTGATTCACCCCAGCGATTTGCCCACTCGATTGCGAGCCTGGATTCTTCGCTGAACCTGACACCCTGCTCCGCCCCGAATGCGTTAATCAGCTCTATCAGGTTGCTGAGTTCGCCGACTGTCATCTTGCTGGTTGACTGCCCGAGAACGACAAAGCCATCACCGGCCAGATTTGGCACCACATCCTGCTTAGTTAGCGCGGCGGTGAAAATATGCTTCCACTGCTCTGTGGTGAGCTTGCGACCGTGCCAGTTAACCTGTTCGCTGATATCAGACAAAGTTGCCCACAAACGTGCATTTTGCTCCAGTGAGCGGGTGCGCTCTTGGATAGTCACGATGAATGGTTTGTCAGGATTAAGCGGAGTGTTGCGGAGGTGGTTTATTGCGTTACTGAGGATTTGTTCGTTGCGTAATTGGTAGATTTGTTTGGTCATGATTTCCACCTGTGCTCTGCTGTTTCAGGGATTGGAAAATGTCCAACTGGTGAGGCTTCGCACCTGAGACACCAACGGCACCAGTACTCTTGTCCGGGGCGAAATTTTTCTGCCTCTTTCCGCTCTCCGCACCGGTAGCATGATTCCATTTTCTGCATCACTCACTCTCCGGTTTATTTATCGTGCCCGTTGCGACAGTGACTACACCAGCAGCCGAACGAAGCGCTGAACAATGCAGGCTTCCCGCATTTTGGGCATTTGGCTGTAATGCTCATAGTTCACTCTCCGGTTTAGGGGCGGCGATTTTCCCGCTGCAATATGGGCAGAATTTGATTTGGTTATCCTCAAGTCCTCCATCGGTGAATTGCCATTCGTTACCGCAGCTGGTGGAGTAGACCGCATCTTCATCTGGATTCCACTGGCAACCATCCTGCTCTGTATGGGCTGGCTGTGGGGTGGTGTAGAGAAGTGCGCCTGCTGGAAGTCCAACATTAATCATGCGAATTGCTGGTCCGAGCGCTGCACAGATTCCAATGTTGGCTGGCTGATAAACTTGAGCCACCGGCTTGGCCTGCTTTGCTGCTAGGGCTATGCGGGCGAGTGCTGCTGATTCCTGCGCCGTGGCACCATTTTTTATGCTGGATGTAGTGCTTAAATATTTAAGCCTTTCTTCGCTGAACTGCTCTAAATCGTTATTCATGGCTTAACCTCTTCCAGAACAGTGAATTCTTTAAGGTCTTTAAAGTGGTAGTAAGTGAGGTCACCGTGTAAAAGGAAAGCACCTGAGCCGTTTTCATCCATCACGACCGAGTTTGCAAGCACGCTATCAATTTCTTCTGACGTGCCGTCTTTGTAGATAAATTTCACTTTCATTCCGTCTTCCCCTTAATTCTGATTCTGTTGGAGGTGATGGCCTCGATACATTCATCCAGAGCATCGTCGTACCCCTCTGCTTCTGGCGTAGTGCCATTGCAATGCTCAGGAAACTCAATTTCGATTGCCTCGCGGGATGCTTTCCAAATGATGAATGCTGTAGCTGGGGTGACCTTTAACTTCCCCGATAGGAATTCTTGGTTTTCATCCCACCACTTCTCAAATGCTGCCTTAGTGTCCATCACTCACCTCCCCGCCATGACTTGTTGTCAGTCGGTTTCTTTGTGTTTTCCGCGTAACGCTTTGCAGCGTCGGCCTGATCGATATTGACGAAGTGACCATTCTTCCAGCCCATGTAAAACGTCTTTGGCTTGCCTGACCGGTATTTACCCACGATGATTTCAGCGATGCCTTTCATGTCGCTTCGCTCGTCGTAAGCTTCATCTCGGTAAGGGAAGATAATCACGTCTGCGTCCTGCTCAATGGAGCTGGAGTCCTTCAGGTCGCCCAATCCCGGGCGCTTATCAAGACGTGACTCAACGCCGCGGTTAAGCTGAGATAGAAGGATTACGGGAACCTTATTGCGAAGGCAGAACTGTTTGAGCTTGCTGGTGATGTCACCGATGGCGATGTCGTTACGCTCTGCCTTCGATTTCTTCATCAGGCCGAGGTAGTCAATCGTCAGGAAGCTAAGGCCGCCGTCCATGTTCATGCGTTCTGCGTGGGCGATGATTTCGTCAACCGTGAATGACCCGTCGATAACGTAGTTGTTCTCGTCCATCAGGGTGCCGGTAGCCGCTGTCAGTCTGGTGTATTGCTCATCCAGCATGTTCAGTGGGTTACGCAGAGATCCAACCGACAGGCCAGCGCGGTCAGCAACGTGGCGTTCGACCACCTGCATATCAGACATTTCCATCGACACCAACAGTCCTTTCCCCTTCTGTCGGCCAATTGAGTTACCGATGTTGATTGCCAACTCTGTCTTACCCATGCCCGGTCGACCGGCTACGATGATCAGGTCTGTTCGGTCGAATCCGCCATACTCATCATCCATCGCATCAATGCCAGTTTTCAGGTACATGCCAGACTCAGCGCCTTTCATGCGTTTCTCCAGCACTTCCATGTAGTCGTCCAGCATGTCACCAATTCGCCGCGGCAAACGGTCGTTGGTTTCAAACTGAAGCTTGGAAAGCATCCCAGATACTTCTGCCAGACGTTCACCCAAATCATGCGTTGATGCGCCCCGGAGTAGCTCAGCTGCTTTGAGCAGTTCAGCCTCACCCTGTCGCAGCATCCAGCACTGACGAACACGCTTAGCCCATGCCTTGATGTTTGCAGCGGAACGGCAACGGGTAGCCACTTCAAGAACGAAGTCTTTCGTCTCGGCAGGAACGCTGCTTTGCACGGTGAACATGTCTGTCGGCTCGGCTTTGCTCAGCAGAGCGACGATGACGGTGTACATGCGGCGCAGGTGGAAGTTTTCAAAGGCTTCAGCAGGAAGTTTCCCGGCGATGTCTCGGCAGTCGATGTGGTCGCCTTTCACGATCATCGAACCTACGAGTAACTCCTCGAATTCATAACTTTCCATGTCAACCCTCCGAATTCAGGATTTCATCAATCTTGTCTTGGCGAAGCGCGGTAGCAATACCGAATACTTTTCCATCAGGATTGTTGCCCATAGCCCACGCAGTTGGCTGATAACCAAATTCGATGTATCCGTTGAACAGAGTATCCATGTCGGTTGGCTTTCTGCCGTTTTGAGTGCAATTTCTCAAATGGGCTTCGTAGAGATATTTAAGGGATTTCTCGGTAGTGGCAGAGACGCCGTTAATCTTCGGCAGGCCGTGCTTCTCGGCTTTGCAGTTCCATGTGGTTTTGAACCGCTCCCTGTCGAACTCAAGGGAGGATTTTTTCTTCGACTTGGAATGGGTTTTCTTCTCAGCCACTTCATCACTCCCCTCTGGGGATTTAGGGGTAGTTTCTTTTTTCTTTTGATAAGTTTCTTTTGTGTTTAGCTGAGTTGGCGAATGGTCATTAGCTACTTCGGCTAATGTTTTATTAGCTGACTTGGCTAATGTTTCGCTGACTTGGCTAATGTTGAAATTCCAGTCAGAAACTACCTTGTTAATTCCAATCTGACTGCCAGAAGTAATGATGACGTTCATCGCAATCATCTCATTCTTAGCGGTACACACGTGCGTGTGGTGAATGCCGGTCATCCCTGCTATCTGAGTGTTTGTGATCCGGTCTGTCTTCTTGCCGAACCCGTATGTTTTGCGCATAACGGCTAACGCAACCTTGAGCTGTCGAGCCGTTAAATCAGCGCTCATAACCGCTTCTAAGAGTTCGTTAGCTATGCGTGTGTAACCATCATCGGTATCCGCCACGCGCCGCTCCATGACATCTGTAGATGTCGGTACTAGCTGTAAATGTCTAGCTGCGTTGCCCATTCTTCACCCCTGCTTTAGCCAGTCTGAAACAACCAATAAACCGTTCAGCGAACGGCTTGTTTGTGGCGGCTGCCATCACGATTGGATCGGGTGAGTCTGGATAACGCCGCTCCTCTTCTTGCTTGAGTTTTCTGCTCTTTTGCATATAATGACTCCTGTGAATATGAACAGTTATTTGCAACTACGCCTCGAAGTGTTCCAAGCACCCCGGGGCGTTTTCTTTTGTGAGTAATCGCGCTACTGACTTAGCCAGCTTCGACAATTCCTCGTCCTCTACTCCCCATTCCAGAACTGCCAGGAGCATTCCCATCTTGGGGATCATCGTTTCTTTCCATCTGGTGATTTGTGACTCGTTAACGCCTACAGCTTTTGCTACTGCTCGCTGACCACGAATAGCTATGCCATTCATAATCTTGCTTGTGATTTCATTCGCTTTATTGCGAGTGCTTGCAATGTCCATGCGTGATACTTCCGTTGTTGGTTGTGTGTTTACGTGTGCATACCGTGGGGTATGCCACAGTTATTAATTACGATTAGTTCCCCAGAACGTAGGGGATTAGTAATTGGGCGCTTTTCAGCGCAGAGGTGTTAAGGAGCGGGTGTTTCTATGCTGCTTTTGGTGGGAAAACGTCGTCTAAAATTACTTTCGCACCAAAGGCATTTAAGGCATTAACAAGTTGGCGGCACATGTTTAGGTCTGGGTGTCGTCGACCGGCTTCGTAATGGCCGATTGCTCCCTGTGTGCAGCCAACCTTTTCTGCCAGAACTGTTTGAGAGACTTCTAGCTTCTCTCTGATCTCGCGTAGGTTGCTCATATGTCACTCCGTATTGTTTACAACACTGATAATACATAATGTACTGAACCCTTGCAAGCTATCAGTACAGAATGTCAGTTGTCGATATAATACGTATCGTAATAATGAGAATATGAAAAAGACATGGCAGGAATTGGCTAAGGCCAAAATGACACAACTGAACATTTCACAAGAAAGACTCGGTGAAATGGTCGGAAAAACGCAGGGTGCTATTGGGCATTGGCTCAATGGCAGGAGAGAACCTAGCGTTGAAGATATAGCAGCAATTATGAAAGCGCTTCATATGGACGCGATGACCCTGACATCCGACGGTCAAGCCTTCATCCCTTCACCTGGTGATGAAATGGAATACGCTGGTAAAATTAGGCACGGGTTAGTACCAGTTCGCGGAGAAGCGATATTAGGGATAGATGGAATGGTAGACATGGTCGAGGATCACTCGGGCTGGTTAAAGATTTATAGTGATGACCCTGACGCATATGGGCTAAAAGTTAAGGGAGATAGCATGTGGCCGCGGATTAAGTCCGGAGAATACGTCCTGATAGAACCTAACTCGCCAGTAGCAGCTGGTGACGAGGTTTTTGTAAGGACGCACGAAGGCCATAACATGATCAAGATGATAGGCTTCAAGCGTGATGGAGTTTATCAGTTTGTCAGCATTAATCAGGATCACCGCCCATTCACAATAGAAGCCACGGATGTAGACCACGTTCGTTTCGTAGCGGGGATACTGAAAGCATCGCGCTATATCGATAATGATGATATCGAAGATTTAAGACACTAATCATACCGAAGAAAGCTACAGCCCAGAGAAATCTGGGCTTTTTTTTTGCCCAAAATTCATCAACTTCAATTCATTCTGTATTGCCACCATAAATAATAAGTACAAATTGTATTGACGATGATTAATACATATTGTACTGTTATTCCATCGAAACGAAACGACCCGCTTCGAATGCTCTTTAAGAAGACTGCGCTGAAAAGCGCGCCAAACTCGGAACAGTGAGTTTTGGGATGGTGAATGGCTGGAGCTAAGGACAGGTAATGCTGCCGGACTGAGAAGGCCATCGAGAGCGCTGCAATTGAAATAGGTGCAGCCACCATCACCAAAACTTTCTAACAGGAGGAATGCACATGGCTCATCAAGGTTATGACAATGCTCGCCAACGTCGTGATGACAAACGCAAAGCACTCACAGCAGCATACAACGCAGCTCACGGCATTACCGGCGATGAGCCTAAGCCATGCAAGCCTGTGTTATCTCTCAAGGCTAAGAAGCCTGTAGGACGCGTAAACAAGGCTATCAACCCTATCGATTTGACAGAGTTAGTAGAACGCCGGGAAAAAGTAGAAACAATCGCCCAGCAGCTGATGAAGTTGAAGTATCCGAAACGTGGAACGGTTGTTGAGTTCGAAGAAGGTTCCGCATGTATTCCTGATGTTGCAATCTTCGCCGCCGGTCATCGCAGCGATAAATACGAGCATCCATATCACGTTATTAAGGGGTGAGAGATGAAAGCAGAACAAGCAAAAGCGCGGAAGATTGGCTATATGCGTAGCGCGCGTCTTTGCAAAAAGATGAATTGCTCACTTCGTCGTAAAGACGTTTTACGGGCAATGCATTATCGCAATTTGGAGCGCGAGTTAAGCGCATCACCGCTGGCCTCCTGTCAGCAACAGTAACTGCACTATGAGGTGAGAGATGGAAGTCGAATTTGAAATTTCAGCGGTTCATTCAGCAATCAGAAATTCTTTTGTTGGTTGCTCTGACTACAACCAAAGGGATGTGGTTGGCATGTGCATTGTCGAGTTTCTGACAGCGCTCAACTTCACGGACGAAGAGATTGTAGCTGCCCTGCTTGCTGCCGATGGTAGTGATGCAGAGACGGACGATTACATTGACGAGATGGTGTCACGCATCAGCTAACCCCCACTCAGCATCACATAACTAACTGAGACTACCGATATGAGCGATACATACCAAGCAACATATGACGCAGTGAGAAGCAGAATTGGCGGCGGAAATCTTTCCTAGGCGCTGGAATCAGCCATTAGAAACGAAAATTTAGGCGGATACGCTCAGAACGCATTTGATGGGATCGCCCAAACATTTGCTGATTACAACATGCCGTCAGTGATGTTTAAGCCGCAACTGACTCGAGATGGAGATGCTTGGCTTGCCATTTATGGCGACCTTCCTACGGGAGTGGTTGGAAGTGGCAATTCACCTGCCGAAGCGATGGCCGCTTTTGATAAGGCGTGGTTTGAAAAAGTAGAAACAAACCCTTCATAACACCCTACCGGAGTCATCCCCATGAAGCTGTTCAACACTTTAACCGGTGAGCACCTTGACGTTTCGAGGGTGGCTAACGGTTACGAATACGTAATTAAAAATGAAGCAGAACGTTCATCTGTTCGAATGAACCATGAGCAGTATGAGAAGTTCTTGCGTAAGGCTGAAATTAAGGTTGAGGAGGAAGTATGAGTGATAAAAAACTTAAAGAATTCGAAGAGGCGGCCAAGCCACTAATCAAGTGGCTTGCAGAAAATGAGCACCCTCACCACACGGCAATAGTAAGCAGCACACATGCCGAACTATTGGAATCCAAAATGGGATTCCCTACCGAAGAATTCATTAAGGACTAACAGATGAATAGTGACTATCTGCTGACTGTATATCCCACCACGGAGGCCAACTGGCCTAACGAGAACGTGCGTACTGAAGGTTTGCTTCTGCGTGACTATTTCGCTGCAAAGGCTCCGCCTGTTCCTGAAGATTTTTCATGGGCGCCAAAGGAGACGGATAGCTATCAAAGACTCGTTCGTTGGAGTTATTTCTACGCCGACGCCATGCTTGCGGCCCGCAACAAGTAGCCCCTTCCTGCTGCGCATTCACTGAGTGCGCATCGTGATAAGCGCCCCTTATCAACCTTCATGCTGTGTAGCTATTCGACCTCTAATTCAGAGTCCATTTTTTTTAGGATTAACTATGTCAAAAACACAACTCAAACTTCTCGAAATCATTAAGTCACTCGGCGAGGTCACTAAAGATGAGGTGCTGGCTCGCGGTATCCCCCTCAGCGCTCTTGATGCCTTAGTTGCAAAGGGGTTCGTTTATAAGCCAGAAAGGTTAAGTGAATCATTTAAGCCAACATCAGCCGCCTAACCGCGGCTTTTTTAATGGATGCAAAAGCCAGTTCAAGAGCTGGCTTCTTCATCTAAACATCAATTACAGGAGTTGCCATGAGTGAGTCTACTGAACTGGTTATCGTCGAGCCTAAGAATGCGCTCACGGTATTTACTGCACCCGATGAGATAGAAGCCATCCTGCTGAAGGTTGAGCAAGAGGTCGGTTCGTTTGTGCCTGATGTATCGACTAAGAAAGGTCGCGACGCTATCGGCTCTCTGGGCTTGAAGATCGCCAAAACCAAAACATATCTCGACGGCCTCGGTAAAGACCTTGTCGACGAGTACAAAGAAATCCCCAAGAAAATTGATGCCAACCGAAAAACGGTTCGCGACCGGCTGGATGCTCTCAAAGCCAAAACGCTAAAACCTCGCGAAGAGTGGGAGGCGGAACAGGAAAGCATTCGCCTGGCTAAGTTGGCAGAAGCAGATCACGAAATCGCCCTGCTCATGAACGAGAAGTTCGACCGTGACGCAGCCGACGCCAAAGCAGAAGCAGAGCGCATCCAGAAAGAACACGAAGAACACATTGCCAAGGAAGCGGCAGAGAAAGTTCGACTCGATGCAGAAGCAACTGCGCAGCGTGAACGTGAAGCGGCATTGCAGCGTGAGGCCGATCTGAAAGCTCAGGCGGCGCTGGCTGAAGCCAACCGCATTGCAGCAGAGAAGAAAGCAGAGCAAGACCGAATTGATGCAGCAAACAAAGCTGAGTCCGACCGGTTAGCAGCGGCACAGCAAGCAGAGCGCGAGAAGCAGGAAGCTATCGCAGCTGAACAACTCAAAGCCAAGCAGGAAGCCGACCGAATCCAGCGCGAAGCCAAACAGAAAGAAGATGCTCGTCTGGCAGAAGAGAAGCGTATCGCTGACGAAGCTGCTGCACGAGCTGCTGACGTAGCCCATCGCAAAACCATTGGCACTGACATCGTTAATGACCTACTCGCTAACGCCAAAATTGACAGAGTTCAGGCCATTCAAATCCTTACAGCCCTGAAAGACGGCAACATCCGCCACACCAAAATTCATTACTAATTAAACCGGAGTATCCCATGCATACCTTTTATGTCATCGGGTGGCCTTGCGTGGGCTGCTCTGAATCACTGCTCGACCGTATCTGCCGCAATGCCAAGAACGCCGCAAAGCGCTTAATCGAAATCCTAAATCAGCCGGGGCACCCATGAAATTTCAAATCATAGGCACCCTGCTGCACATCCTTATTGACGGCAGCGAACAGTCATTCCCGAATAACCCGCTCGGCTACAAGTTGATGGCTCGGGCGTTCTGTAAGAGTAAGGGGCTCGTATGAATATCACTTTTGAATGCGCCGACGTGAAGGTTTCAGGAGGCACTATGGGGCGTGGCGTGAAGCTTGAGGTTGAAGGCGCTGAATTGCACTACGCGCTCCCTGACAAAGTGATGCTCGCCCTCATGGATGAGGCAAACATTCGCGAGTTCATGGAGTCGCGCGGGTATCTGGTGTTGATGAAGCAGGAGGACGCAGCATGACTCAGGAAGAGAGATTTAACGCAGCACTTGATAGCGCATCAGTCTGGGAGCGACTGATTACTGACGAGCGATTCACGGATGAACTGGCACAGATTGAGGCTAATGCAGATCACCGCACCACCCTGCAAATGAACAGGATTCAGGAGGCACAGAATGACGGCTGTTTATAAAGCAATCGCTGGAGTGGCAAAGGACTTGTCGGAAGTGGGCATATCAAAGGACAGCCGGAACCAGCAGCAGGGATTCCAGTTCCGCGGCATTGATGCGGTCTACAACGCCCTCTCCCCAGCACTGGTGAAGAATGGGTTGGTGATACTGCCGCGCATCACGGAACGGACAGTGTCAGAGCGCATCGCGCAAAAAGGTGGAGTTCTGTTCTATGTCGTCGTGAAGGCTGAGTTTGATTTCGTCGCTACTGAGGATGGAAGTTTGCACACGGTGATCACCTTTGGCGAGGCCATGGATAGCGGAGACAAGGCCACTAACAAAGCCATGTCCATCGCCTACAAGTACGCGGCATTTCAGGCCTTCTGCATCCCAACGGAAGAGACGGCTCAGGATGCTGACGCTGAAGTTCACCACCCGGCACCACAGGCTAGCAAGCCTCAAATGACGCCGCAGGATGCTCTAAATAAATTCACCGACGCAGCAAACGGAATGCCGCTGGAAGAGCTTGAGAAAGCTTACGCATGGACATCAACAAAGCTTGCAAGCAATAAGGCCTTGCTCGCCAAAGCCACCGATATCTACCAAATCCGAAAAACTGAACTGGAGTTACCCGCTTAATGCACAGCATAACCGTAAGACTAAATAAGGCTGCAAGAGAGTTTTCAGCCGGTGACAGCATAGGATTTCAAATACGCGCCGGAGTTCAGCATTACGACCGTCAGTCGAAGCAGAAGGAATGGACTAACTACAGTGCGGTGATATTCGCCAAGGCAGGCGCTCAGGCTGACTTCTACCGCAGCGTTCTGGTTGAAGGTGGAGTCGTTGAGGTGTCAGGTGAAAACATCAAGGTAGATGTGTACGAAGGGCAAAACGGACAGTCCATCACCCTGGAACTTCTCAATGCACGGATCGGATTTGCGCAATCAGGACAGCAGCAGGGAAAGCCGCAGCAGCAAAACTCAGGAAAGCCTTCGAATCAGCAAAGCAATCAGCAGGAATGGGATGAAACCCCGCCTTTCTGATGTGACCGCATAACCACCTCACTCCGCAGGTAAATCACATGATGCAAGACACCCTCAAGGTCAGTGATGACCTGACGGATTCCGCACGCCAGTACCGAGCCAATATCTTGGACGTAGTCAGCGCAATGGAATGCGCACTAGCTGGCAAGCCACATCCGAGAATAAATACTCTTACGCCCGAGCAGCGGCATCTGAAGATGATCGGCGCCCACACATCGACCAAGCCACCAACTCGCGAGCAGTGGGAAATGGCGAGAGAAATGCGCAAACAAGACACCACTTTCAACGGTAGCTTTGGCGATTACCGCGGCTATGGTCAGGGTCGCAACATGGGCGACTAGCCCTATTTCAAGGAACAGATTATGTCTATCAAGACTTATGAGATTCATAACAGCTATTTGCAGGATGCGCCGGACGGCACCGGAATCACCAGGATGGTGAGCGAGGCGGATTATCTATCCCAGCTTCAACAAACAGATGCCCTGCAAACCTCTCTGAACAACATCATCAACGCTTTCGGCATCTCTGGTGAAGGCGCACACAGCAAGCTGGTCATTGAGTATGTGCATGGGCTGGTGGCTGAGAGCGGAGCGATGAAGGATATCAACGCTTGGTGCCGAACTGATGCATTCCAGAATATGTATCGCGAATTCAAAATTGCTGAGGCGGCAGGATGCGATGTCATTGATTGTATGCACGATGCAATGCTGACAGCCATTATGCACGCACCCGCCACTCCCAAAACCGATGCATTCACCGCAGAACTCCGCGCGCAGGGCGTAGGGGAATTTGCGGCTGATATGTGGAAGCGAGGCAATGAACTGGTAGCCGAAGGTGGGCAGAAACGCCTGGTTGTTCAGGTGCGACTCGCTGCAAAACTGGCTGACACCTACGCCGCCAATCTGCGCACTGGGAGGAAGGGGTGAAAGCAACCATAGACATCAACCGAACCGGCGTTGAAGAGAATGAGCGCATAGAAATACGCCTTACTTTCGCTACTGGGAAATCTATTACCGCCGAGATGACAGTTGAGCAGTTCGCGCTCGCAATAACTGGGATGTCGAACAACCCATGCGAGATTCGCACCAGAAACACTGAAATAGTTTTGCTGAATCGGAAATTGAAGGAGCAACCTCATGACTGATGATTTCGAACGCAAACCAGATGGTGGCCTTACTGCATGGATTGAGACATTCGAAGCTATGTCAGAAGGAAATCCAGACGACACCGAACTGCTTATGCTGCTTATCGAACTCCGAGCTCGAAGAAATAAGGAGCAACCTCATGACTGATACAACCATGACCCATGAAATGAAACGCCGCATGGCTAAAGAAATGACCACCATCCTCATAAACCTAAATGCACCGACTGAGATTCTGTTTGCCATCGGATCCTTTGGCGATACACAGGATGATGAAGATGTAATCCAGGCTCTTGAGCAATACAACGAAAAAGGAACTTACGTGCATGAGCTTGTATCACCTGCCTTTAAATGGGAGCCAAAGAGATGACCGATACAACAGATATCAAGGCGCTGCGTGAGGCGTGTGAAATTTTGAATGATCGCGGCTACATAACGGAATCTGGCGAAATATGCTCCCGCAATCTTGCGGTAGCCGTAAGGATGATTATCGAACAATCGGTTGGCTATGCAGAACAGCTCGAAGCAGAACGCCAGCGGGCTGATGTGGCGCAAACTCTGTTGATGCCAGATGTCTTGCATGAAAATACCAAAGCCTTGGTAATCGGTTTCGCTAATGCAATGGCTGCGAAGCTGTATAAGTCAGAGCAGAAATATGGATGGTCTGATGAGTGGATGCAGGACGATTGGCAGGACAAGTGCCTGACTGATTTTAACCATCATATCAGCAAAGGCGATCCGCTGGATGTCGCTAACTACTGCGCATTTATGCACTACCACGGATGGTCTACAGCGCTGAAAGGCGAGCAGGTGCCGGTTGCTTTAAGCGTCTGGTACGGCTCAATGCCTGAGTCGAACGGAAAGGAAAACTGGACGGCTATCTTGCATCGTAAGGGAGTTTGCATCTCAGAAGGCATCACCTTTGACCGCTCCGAATATCCTGAACGAGTTCGTTATGCCGCTGATTGCATGAGCTACCTTATCGGCGAGATACAGGATGAACCGGACATTCTTGCCTACGATGCAGGTAAGCGTAGTGATTATGTTTACCCAGTCACCGCCCCGCAAAAGCCTGTCGTGTTGCCTGAAGCGTTTTATCCTGATGGTGATATAGATTGCGAATTAGTGATTAATCTGTCTGACGCTATCGCAGCAATCGAGGCCGCAGGCGGCAAGGTGGCTGAATGAAAACCGGAACGTTACAAGACTTAACCGCCCTGACGCCTGAGCAAGAAAAGGCGTTCAAGCGTGTGCAGCGTGCGCATAAGGATTTTATCAAGGCTGGTGGGCGCTACTACGTCGTTCTGGACAGGGTAGCCGCGTACAACGGGCGTAATTTTGACAACGTGGACGGTGACGAAGGTAATGCCAATGACCCGCTGCTCTGCGCGAATGACTTATCACTGCCTGATTTCTCGCACACCAGTCTGTCAGGGTTCGCAGATGATACCCACTACTTTGTGCCTGCTGTCGGTGTCGAAGTTATTGCCGGGTCTGACGCCGACGACGGTTACAGCGGCTGGGAGATGGATGAGGAAGCTGGCGGCATCGTGAAGGATGGTGAGTGATATGGCACCGCACTGGCTTCAGCAGAGGTTCCAGTACTGGAAATACTGGAGCGGGTTTGAACAGGCCTACTACAAAATCAAGATTGAAGTAACCAACCAGAATAGCCAGCAATAGCTGGTTTTTTTACGCCTACAACATGAGGTATCCCCCGATGATCACAGTCAAATTACCCCGCGCACACTTCTACGCGGGTAGAGTAGACACGTCTGAACTTGAGGCAGTGTTACGACATGGATTGTGGAGCATGACAGGAGTCGAGCCAGCTCAGGTGAGCGTTTCATTACATGAAGGCACACAGATTCTTGCTTCTGGCTGTGAAGTCGGGGCTGTTACCAAAATACTTAAAATTGGAGAACATTATGAAAATTGAAATCGACAATAAATGGGTGATTACCAGTGATAAGTATCAGTTCATTTTGCAGGAAAAAGGCATCGCCAAGTCGGGCAAAAATGAGGGCGAGGAAGTTCTCAAGAACGCCACATTCCATACTCAGATGGGCTCATTGATCCGCTCTCTCATCATGAAAGAAGTACGTGAGGCCGACATTGCATCTCTTCAGGAAATGGACTCCAAAATAGACCGTGTCTGCATGGAGATATCCAAGACATTTACTCACCTGACAGCGGAAAGTTTGGCTTCAGAGGATGCGTGATGAAAATCCTCATCAAGGGTGACACCGAGCCAGCCCATATAGCGGCCGCATACTCGGCAATAGAAGAACACAAGAAGAAGTATGGCACCGGCAATAAGTCCCACCCCTTCACCTACAGCATCAGATACCGCGGCAAGCACTATCAAATCGAAGTCACCAACACCAACAAACATCACATGGCTCACGTCATCACAGGGCATCGACAGCTAACGAAAGTTCACTATGGAGAGGCAGCATGAAATACGAGATTACGAAGGGAAGTGAGAAGGATTTCGATGGTATTGGGAATGAAGATGTCGTACGAGTATACGACACCGGACAGACTAAGTTTTATGCTGTTGCTGAAGAAATAAGAGCTATCCCTTCCGACTGGTTCATCATCGCCGAGCGCCAACCAATCTCCGAGCCGGTTTGGGATGGCGAAGGGCTGCCGCCGGTTGGGTGCGAGTGTGAATTCACATCTTACGCTGCAGGCGACGTGTGGCACGCGGGTGTTGTCAGATATTTGTCTGAACATACTATCGTTATAGAATTCACTGACATGCTTAATGGGAAAGCAGAAAGCATTTCTCACCCACGAACAATGAAGTTTCGCCCCCTGCGTTCACCTGAAGATGTGGCAAGGGATGAGTTTGGTGCAGCGGTGGCAGGCGTCAGAATGAGTGAACTTTACGACGCCATCGCAGCAGGAAAAATTCCCGGTGTAAAACTGGAGTAGCCCATGACGCCAGAAGAGGCCGACAACGCAGTCAGAAGCATCGCAAAGAAACTCCTCACCGAACTCCGCAGTAAAAACAACCACCACACTCTCCGTCAGTTGCTCGATAAATACGCCAACCAAGCTAAGCCACTATGCCCATCAGGTCATGAAGTGTGGCTGTGGCTTTGCGTTTGGGTTCATCGGGTGGCTGAGGGTAAATAGCAGAGGTAAGCATGGACAATGTTATTCACATGAGCCCGAGCAAATGGGTCTCGGAAGATTTGCTAATGTCTCTAACCGGCATGACTAAGCACATGATCCAACACGCAAGACGAAGTTCATGGATGGAAGGTCGTGAGTACCGTCACGTTGCCCCCGACCTCAATCCCAAGCAAAACAGCCCAATAATGTATAACCGGCAGGAGATCGATAATTGGGTTGAGAGACAGCGGCCGGCGATCCGCAGGAAGATTTCTGCTTAAATGCCCTCTCCTATCAACAAATGAGGAAATGAGGATGGCTGATTATCCTACTGGGGTAGAGAACCACTGTGGATTGTTGCGCGTGTGGTTCATCTATCAGGGGCAAAGAGTTAGGGAAAACCTTGGTGTACCAGACACAGCAAAGAATAGACGCATGGCCGGCGAGCTAAGAGAGTCAGTTCGTTATGCCATAAAGATTGGCAACTTCAATTATGCTGCACAATTCCCTGGCTCAAAGAATCTGCATAAATTTGGGGTAGCTCAGCAATACGTGACGGTGAGTCAGCTTGCTGATAAATGGCTGGCACTGAAGGCGATGGAGATAACTAAAAATGCGATTAACAGGTACAGGTCTTACATAAAGATATGTTCTGAGATCATCGGTGAAGACAGGCTCGTTTTGTCTATAACAAATGAAATGGTTCTTGGTCTGAGAAGGGAGTTGCTGACGGGTTTTCAGATATCTGGAATTCACCAGAAGACGAGGCAGTTAAAGAAAGGGAGATCGGTAAGGACGGTAAACGTCTATATGTCATGCTTTGCGGGGATGATGGAATTTGCTGTAGCAAATGGATACGTAGAGCGCTCGCCATTGAAGGGGATCACTCCACTGAAGAAGAGTAAGTCTGAGCCAGACCCTCTAACCAGAGATGAGTATTCGCGCCTGATAGAAGTTGCACCGTCACTTCAGGTGAAGAACATCTGGCGTCTCGCAGTCAATACCGGGATGAGGCATGGAGAGATATGTGCGCTTGCATGGGAGGATATTGATCTGCAGGAATGGACAATAACCATCACTCGCAATATGGCTGTTGTTAACCACTTTACGCCTCCGAAAACGGAAAGTGGGAATCGGACAATTAAGCTGACGAATGCGGCTATTGAAGCATTGAAGGAGCAGATGGCACTGACAAGGATGGGCAAGCAAATTACGGTAGATGTTTACCTTCGAGAGTTCGGCAGAATTCGTAAAGATGATTGCACCTTCGTGTTCTCCCCTCGCCTATCCGCTCGTAACGGAATGGGCGGGGACTGGTACTCGCCTGGTGTATTTAGTGGGACGTGGAATTTCGCATTGAAGAAAGCCGGCATACGCCACAGGAAAGCGTATGAAACTCGTCACACATTCGCATGCTGGGCACTAAGTGCAGGAGCTAATCCAAACTTTGTTGCAAACCAAATGGGACATACTTCATCACAGATGGTTTACAGCGTTTACGGGAAATGGATGAGCGAAAACAACAACAATCAAATGGAGATTTTAAACGCAGGATTTACGGGTGATGCCCCGTATATGCCCCGCGCAGTATCACAGTGATGAAATTCTTCATTCACTTCATGTAGTTACTTCGCCCAGCTTGGCTTATTCAGGATGTGATCCTGCCAGTCTTCCACGTCATCTTCGCGTACAGCGATATAACGCACGGAGATCTGCGCAGTGTGCATCGCGGATTTAGAGGCTTTGTTCAGCAGCGGGTGCCACGGAAACAGCGGTTTACCTTCGCCAATCAGACGGTAGGCGCAGGTCGGCGGCAACCAGTCGAAGGTGGTCAGGTTTTCGCGGGTCAGTTTGATGCAGTCTTCTTCAAGCGTAAAACGACGCTCATAGTTGCGGCACTGACAGGATTTGATGTTCAGCTGATTACAGGCGACGTTGGTGAAATAGATTTCATCCGTGTCTTCATCTATCAGCTTGTGTAAACAGCATTGCCCGCAACCGTCGCACAATGCTTCCCATTCTTCGTTAGTCATTTCAGGCAGCGTCTTTTGCTGCCAAAAAGCGGGTTCAGTCATAGTGTGCATCCGGTAGAAGTAAAATGAGGGTGCTTATATAGACGCTTTGCGCCGCAGATGCAAGCAAAGCCGCCGGAAACGCACTCCGGCGCAGAGGAAAATTATCTCAGATCACGCGGGTGGTGACGTCCTTACCGTTCAGTGTAGCGCAGATTTCATCCCCCGCTTTTAACGGGCCAACGCCATGCGGCGTACCGGTCAAAATAATGTCACCGGCGCGCAGGGTGAAGAAACGGCTCATGTAGGCGATCAGCGGCAGGACAGGCGTCAGCATATCGCGCGTGTTCCCCTCCTGACGCAGCTCGCCGTTAATCAGCAGGCGCAACTCCGCCTGTTGGGCATCACCAAACTCACTCACCGGAATAAAACCGCTCATCGGGCAGGAACCATCGAAACCTTTGGCCTTTTCCCACGGCTGACCGGCGGCTTTGAACTGGCTCTGCAAATCGCGCAGCGTCAGATCAAGCGCCAGGCCGTATCCGGCAATGGCGTTTGCGACCCTGTCTGGCGTCGCCTGTTTCAATGGCGTGCCGATAAGCACCGCCAGTTCAACTTCGTGATGTACCGAACCCAGACCCGGGGGCAGCGCGATGGGCTGGCGGATATCGCACAGCGCCGTTTCCGGTTTGATAAACACCACCGGCTCCGCAGACACCTGACTGCCCATCTCTTTAATATGATCGGCGTAGTTATTGCCGACACACACCACCTTGTTTACCGGAAAATCCAGTAATGCGCCCTGCCAGTCTCTGTGTTGGTACATAACGTGACTCCTTGTTAAAAAGCCTTAGCCGCTGAACGGATTATGCGGCGCAGGTGCCAGTGGTGCGGACGGCGCTGAAGGCGCAGGTGCCAGCTCGCCGGAGGCTAGCGGTGCCTGTGTCTGCCCGCCCATAATGCCGTCAGCCATCATGCCGATGCTCAGTGCAAAATAGGTTGAGCGGTTCCAGTGCATGATAGTGCGGAAATTATCGTAAACCAGGAACGCGCGGCCCTGCACATCATCCGGCGTAATCACCCATGCACGTGTGGCGGTGGAAGCCAGCGGGCTGCCGTCTGCCTGCGTAATGCCCTGCTGCTGCCAGTAGCTGGCCGGATGCATCTGGTTGTTTTTCAGACCCGCCAGGCTGGCATCAAAATTAGCCGGAAGTTTGACTTCCTGACCCCATCCCTGATTATTCTTCCAGCCTTCTTTTGATAAGTAGTTCGCAGTAGAAGCAAAGACGTCGTCGGTATTTTTCCAGATATCGATTTTGCCGTCGCCATTGCCGTCAGCGCCGTAGTTCAGATAAGAACTTGGCATGAACTGCGACTGCCCCATCGCGCCTGCCCAGGAGCCTTTCATCATGTCGCTGGTGGCGTGACCGGAGTCGACGATTTTAAGCGCCGACATAAACTCTTTGGTGAAGAAGGCTTCGCGGCGCCCCTCAAAGGCCAGCGTCGCCAGCGCAGAGAACACATCCTCTTTACCCTGGATCTTCCCGAAGCTGCTTTCCATTCCCCAGAGCGCCACAATGTACTGAGGCTGCACGCCGTAGCGCGCGCTTGCCTGTTTCAGTGCTGGCAGGTTGTTCTGATACTGCTCCTGTGCGGCTTTGATTTTCCACTCAGGCAGAACGCGGGTCAGGTAATCGTCGAGGGTAATTTTCTTTTCCAGCTGATTACGGTCGGAATTGATGACGCGATCCACGAAATGGATATTAGCGAAGGTGCTGTCGAGGGTTTGCTGGCTGATACCTTGCGCCAGTGCCTGGGCTTTCAGTTGTTCGACGTAAGCCGGAAATTCTGCCGGATCCCTTCCCTGTTCTGCCAGTGAGGTTTTGGCAGGGGCGGCTGGCGGCGTTGATGCGGGTGCCTGAGCGGCAGCCGCTGGCTGTGTGGCGGGTTGCCCGGAGGTGGCTTTCTGCGCTGCGCAACCGCTAAGGATAATCAGGGGCGTTAATACTGCCAGTGCCGACAATTTCATCAAACTCTTCCTTTTGACATTCTAAAAATGATTCATCGCTGTAAGCTTTAGATACTACAACGATGAATGCAAGTTATGAGGTCCGAAAGTTCGGGAAATGCCGAAACTAATGTCAGGAAAGGATTATTTATTGCTGTCGCTGAGGTGCATGTTCAATAAACTTTCAACCGGCGGTGGCACTTGCAAATAATAACCTTGTTCTTCGAGTGCCTGACGGACTTTGGCAATATCCGCCGTGGCCAATTTTTCGCGGTTCGCCAGATTGAGCATCATTGAGAACTGTGGCACGCCAAAACCTTTAAGTAATTCTTCAGGCACGCGAGAGAAATCGTCTTTTTTTTCGACATACAGATAAGTCTGGTCGCGTTTAGTACTTCTATAGATCACACAAAACATTTTTTTAACTCTATTTAATTGAAACGGCGGCTTGCGGAGATATAACTGTAACTATACCATGCTTAATGTACATCGGAATATCGCCCCCCGAGTGGTATTCCGGGGATTTAGAGTTGCTGAGACTGAGTCAGGATAGATGTCACAATCGCCAATAGAACTAAAAGGCAGCAGTTTTACCTTATCGGTTGTTCATTTACATAGTTCACAACCTGAGGTTATTTACCAGGCATTACAGGAAAAAGTGGAGCAAGCTCCGGCCTTTTTGAAAAATGCCCCTGTTGTTATCAACGTTGCATCACTCAGTGGTGACGCAAACTGGAAAGACATTCAACAGGCTGTCGCTTCTGCAGGCTTTCGCGTTGTTGGCATCAGTGGTTGCAAAGACGAAAAGCAAAAACGCGCACTTTCCCGCACCGGTTTACCGCTGCTGAGTGAAGGCCGTGCACAGCGTATCGCCGCCGAGCCGCCCGTCCCTGTCGTACCCGATAATGCCCCGGCTAAAACCCGCATTGTCAGTACGCCGGTCAGATCCGGCCAACAGATTTATGCCCGTAACAGCGACCTCATTGTGACGAGCAGCGTCAGCGCAGGTGCGGAACTGATTGCCGATGGCAATATCCACATCTACGGCATGATGCGAGGAAGAGCACTGGCAGGTGCCGCAGGGGATGCAAATTGTCAGATTTTTTGCACACTGCTGGGCGCTGAGCTGGTTTCTATCGCAGGGCAGTACTGGTTGAGTGATCAAATCCCGGCCGACTATCTCGGTCAGGCCGCGCGCCTCAGCCTGATAAATAACGTGTTAACCATACAACCTTTAAACTAAGCCCTTTTGACAAGGAATCCATTCATGGCACGCATCATAGTTGTTACATCGGGTAAAGGGGGCGTTGGCAAGACCACTTCAAGCGCGGCCATCGCTACCGGTTTAGCTCAAAAAGGCAAGAAGACTGTTGTTATCGATTTCGATATTGGTTTGCGTAACCTGGATCTGATCATGGGCTGTGAACGCCGCGTGGTGTATGACTTCGTTAACGTTATCCAGGGCGATGCCACGCTGAATCAGGCGCTGATTAAAGATAAGCGCACCGATAACCTGTTCATTCTTCCGGCTTCTCAAACGCGTGATAAAGACGCGCTGACGCACGAAGGCGTCGAAAAAATCCTCAATGATTTAAACGAAATGCAATTTGACTTCGTGGTGTGCGATTCCCCTGCGGGCATCGAAACCGGCGCGCTGATGGCGCTGTATTTTGCCGATGAAGCGATCATCACCACCAACCCTGAAGTCTCTTCCGTTCGTGACTCAGACCGCATTTTGGGCATTTTATCGTCTAAATCCCGTCGTGCGGAGAAAGGCTTAGAGCCTATCAAAGAACATCTGCTTCTCACTCGTTATAACCCGGGTCGCGTAAGCCGTGGCGATATGCTGAGCATGGAAGACGTGCTGGAAATTCTGCGTATTCCACTGTTGGGTGTGATCCCTGAAGACCAGTCAGTGCTGCGCGCGTCCAACCAGGGCGAGCCGGTGATTCTGGATCAGGAATCCGATGCAGGCAAAGCGTACGATGACACCGTCAGCCGTTTGCTTGGTGAAGAACGTGCGTTCCGTTTTATTGAGGAAGAGAAGAAGAGTTTCCTGAAACGCCTTTTTGGGGGATAAACCATGGCCTTGTTAGATTTCTTTCTGTCCCGTAAAAAGCCGACAGCCAATATAGCCAAGGAACGGCTACAGATCATCGTAGCAGAGCGACGCAGGGGGGACAGCGAACCCTCCTATTTGCCTGATCTGAAACGTGATATTTTGGCGGTGATCTGTAAATACATTAAGATCGATCCGGAGATGTTGCAGGTTCAGTTTGAGCAAAAAGGGGATGATATTTCAGTGCTTGAGCTGAACGTCACCTTGCCTGAATCGGAAGAAACGCCTAAATGACAGCAGTTGAGTTGCAGGTTATGACGGTGTATTTACCAGGTTAATGTCCCCCTGCTCGCTCAGGGGGTTACCTGAACATGACGTTATTCGTTAAACACTGTATAACCACCCACTGTTTAAATAAACACGCTTTCCATTTTACCCTGCTTTATTTCTGTTTTCTGCCGATCTTCTATTAAGACTCATCCCATTTAGCCTGGCTGATATTCCCTTTACTGTGGCTTAATGCCCCTATTCTAAGTTGCACTTCCCTGTCCATTATTCCGGCGTTTGCGGAAATAAAATGCACAAATAAAAAAAGGACGAAATTAATTCCGCCCTTTTTATTCATCAACTGAATTTAATTACCCTTGCGGGAATGATGACTCAGTAATCTTTCAGTATTTCCGCCAGCCTTTCACCTAACAGTTTACCGCGCCAGCCGCTGATTAATTCAGGCTGGGATTCTTTGGTTTTTAACTGCCAGTGGCTGCTCAGTAATTGATTTATCTGACGACGCGACGCCAGAAGTTCAACACTCAGTCCGCTCTCTTCGCTGACGGTCTGGATAAGCGCTTTAATGTCTTTGAAGACTTTGCGATAGCCCGACTGGTCAATCAGGTTCTGGATCGGCGCAGGCAATTCAGACTCATCCAGCGCATTCGACTCTTCCACCAGCGCCAGCAGCGTACGCCCGTGATAGCGGATTTCCGGGCCGCTCAGGCCCAGGGACTCAAGCTCACCCAGTGAACCGGGTTGGTAGCGCGCGACCTGCCACAGATTCTCCTCACGTACCACGAAGTTAACCGCCAGGTCACGCTGACGGGCCTGGTTAAGACGCCATGCCGCCAGCAGTTTCAGACAACCCAACTGACGCGGGCGCAGCTGGAAGGCATTGGTGATCTCCAGATATGCCAGTTCCGGTTGCAGCACCTCTTTACGTCGGCGGCACAGTGCCAGACATTCATCCAGCGCGGCATCCATCCACCCGGCTTCTTCTGTTTCTTTCATCAACTGGTCAGCAAGCGGTAATAAATACCACACGTCAGCGGCAGCGTAGACGCACTGTTTTTCGCTCAGCGGACGGGCGATCCAGTCTGTACGCGATTCACTTTTATCCAGCTCAACGCCGGTCGTTTCCGCTACCAGACGTGCAAAACCGCAGGACAACGGACGCCCGCTGAAGGCCGCCAGGATTTGCGTATCAATCAGAGGTGTCGGCATTACGCCAAAGGCGTTGAGAAACACTTCCAGATCTTCGCTGCCGGCGTGCAGGAATTTCACGACATCAGGATTGGTCAGCAGATCGATAAAAGGCTGCCAGGCCGTGATCGGTAACGGGTCGATCAGCGTCAGCTTCTCGCCGTCGAATAACTGGATCAGACCCAGTTGCGGATAATAGGTGCGGGTGCGGACAAATTCGGTATCCAGCGCAATTTTACTGTGCGCTTTCGCCTGGAGGCAAACTTGCTCCAGCGCGTCATTGGTGGTAATTAACTGATAATTCAAATCTTATTTCTCTTAATCATAACTGCGTTATAACGTGACAACGCCGGACATCGCCGGCGTTTGGAGTCTGACCATCACTGAGTGGCATGCTAACCGTTATGCGGCGTCCTGTTTGGGGTCGGCTTTCGGTTTAGTCTGTTCATCACGAAGCTCGCGTCGGAGAATTTTTCCGACATTAGACTTCGGTAATTCATCGCGAAACTCAACTATCTTCGGTACTTTGTAACCGGTTAATAACCGGCGGCAATGCGCCAGGAGTTCTTCGCTGGTCAGTGACGGGTCTTTCTTCACCACGCAAATTTTGACGATTTCACCGGACGCGTCATTGGGTACGCCAATAGCAGCGACCTCCAGAACCTTGTCGTGTTGTGAAACCACCTCTTCAATTTCGTTAGGGTAGACATTGAAACCTGAAACCAGAATCATGTCTTTTTTACGATCGACAATCCTGATAAAACCCTGCTCGTCCACTGTAACGATATCGCCCGTCGATAACCAGCCATCTTTTAGCACCTCATCGGTGGCAGAAGGCCGTTGCCAGTAACCGAGCATCACCTGCGGGCCACGAACCAGCAACTCACCCGGCTCTCCGGCTGCGACGTCCTGACCGTTGTCATCGACCAGACGTATTTCCGTGGAGGGCACCGGTATACCGATGCTGCCGCTGTAGTGCTTCAGATCGTACGGATTTCCCGCCACCAGTGGCGAACATTCGGTCAGACCGTAGCCTTCCAGCAGATGCTTGCCGGTGAGTTTTTCCCATTTATCCGCCACAGATTTCTGCACAGACATTCCGCCGCCCACAGAAAGGCGCAGCGTCGAGAAATCCAGCTCGCGGAAATCTTCGTTATTCAGCATCGCATTAAATAACGTATTCACGCCACTGATGGCGGTAAACGGATATTTCGCCAGCTCTTTCACCATTCCCGGCACATCGCGCGGGTTGGTGATCAGCAAGCTGCGCCCGCCCATTTCGAGGAAAAGCAGGCAGTTTACGGTCAGTGCGAAGATGTGGTAAAGCGGCAGCGCCGTCACCACCAGCTCCTGGCCGGGACGCAACAGAGGCGCATAAGCCGCTTTCGCCTGCTCCAGATTTGCCTGCATATTTCGGTGTGTCAGCATCGCGCCTTTGGCCACGCCCGTGGTACCGCCGGTGTATTGCAGAAACGCCAGATCGTCATTAATCACATCGGGTTTGATGTATTGCAGACGGCGTCCGCGTTGCAATGCTGTGCGGAAAGAGATCGCGTTCGGCAGATGGTATTTCGGCACCAGGCGTTTGATATATTTAACGACGAAGTTCACCAGCGTGCCTTTGGCCGCAGAAAGCTGATCGCCCATACGGGTGAGGATCACATGCTTCACCTGCGTTTTGTACACCACTTTTTCAAGCGTATGAGCAAAGTTGGAGACAATGACAATCGCACTTGCGCCGCTGTCATTGAGCTGATGTTCCAGCTCGCGCGGGGTATAAAGCGGATTCACGTTAACCACCACCATGCCCGCGCGCAACACCCCAAACAGGGCAATCGGGTATTGCAGCAGATTCGGCATCATCAGCGCCACGCGGTCACCCTTTTGCAAACCCAGCTCATTTTGCAGGTAGGCAGCGAAGGCCCGGCTGCGCTCTTCGAGTTTTCGAAAAGTCATCACCTCGCCCATGTTGATGAATGCCGGACTGTCGGCATAACGCAACGTGGCGTTCTCAAACATCTCGACCAGCGAGCTGTAGCGATCGGGGTCGATGTTCTCAGGAACATCTGCCGGATAACGTTTTAGCCAGACCTTTTCCAAGGTATTACTCCTGAATCTGTTGCCATCTCAATGCGACGAGTTTTATCACGTCTTTAACAATATTTTAACTCAGCTTACCAGTTGCGTTTCAAACAATGTCGAGGTTGAGAGGCATATCACTATTTCCACGCCGTCCGTGGCTAAAAAAGAAAAAGGCGGCAATTAAGCCGCCTTAACAACGATCTTGTCTGAGTGTTATGTCTGCGGCGGAGGCCTGCGCCGCAGTGTTTTATTCAGTAACGACACTCTCGACCCGTGCAGGTGTCGTGTCATACCATCCCGGCCCGAAGCCCGGCCCAAACCCTCGCCCCCAGGAATCATAAGGACCGCCATAGCCCCAGCCCCACGGGCCGATAGGTTGCGGAGGCATGACCACCTGTTGCTGGATCCGCCAGCGTTTATAGCTGTTGACGTTCACGGTCACAAAATCATAGGACGATTCGCCAATCTTGCCCTTTTCAACGCCGGTGATAGGCCCGACAACGGTCACCAGCTGATTGCGATAATCCACAGGATCAACGAATCCGTTGATGTACGCCAGAATACGCCCGCGTGAGGCCGCGCCTAAGATCGGTCGCGCGCCGTCATCCAGCGGAACAGTGGCAATTTCGAGACGAGTTTTGTTTTGCAAATTGGTCACAGCGACCACTTTGCCGCCAAAACGCGACTCCTGACCGACGTACAGGCTCGGTGCGCCCTGCACCGCCTGTAAATTCATCTGCGGCGTTGCGGTGGTGCCGCGAATATCGTCCGGCACCGTGACACATCCTGACAACACCAGAACGCTCAGTGCGACGGCACTCAACGCCCATTTTTTACTTTTTCCCGCTGAGAACTGCTGAACTTTGGACCACTTACGCATTGCGATGACTCCTGTGCATACTCTCAACTATGACCACTCTTTCAGATGCAAGTTGCCTGTACTTACCGGCCCGGCAGCTTTTTCCACGTCACTTCATTACGCAGATAAGTCGGTTCAGCGTCTTCCGGTTTGACGCGAACGCCTTTTTCCCAGAGCTGGAGCGCCAGCGGCAACATATCTTCCGCCTGGGGCAGTAACATTTTGCCATCAAATAATTCTGTTGCCGGGGATTCACCAAGCAAATGCGGATAGGTTTCCCAGCCAGTACCGACGGTAGCAAAACGCCCGGAGAGTTCCCCGGCGCGGGCCAGAAGTTGTTCCGGCTTGATCACTTTTTCGCTGCTTTCGCCTTCCCAGATACCCTGAGCATTGCGGGTAAACTCCCCCCAGTACACTTCGCCCATGCGGGCATCAATGGCGGCCAGCACCCGCTGCGCACCGGTCTGGCGGCAGGCACCCTGCGCCATGGTTTGTAAGGTCGATACCGGCAGTAACGGCAGTTCTGCGCCAAAGGACAACCCCTGCGCGACGCCAATGCCGATACGCACGCCGGTAAAACTGCCCGGCCCGCGGCCAAAGGCCAGCGCGTCCAGCTGATTGAGGGTCAGCCCTGCTTCGGCGAGGATCTGCTGCACCATCGGCAGAATGCGCTGCGTATGTTCACGGGCGCAAAGTTCAAAATGGGCGAGCGTTTCGCCCTGATTGTATAGCGCAACCGAACAGGCTTCAGTCGCCGTATCAATTGCTAAAATTCGTGTGGACATGCCAAACCTCAGGCGGGGAATTGAATGAGTTAAACCCTTTTTTGCGGGCAGGATCCTAGCATAAACAGCGGGCTATTTCTGCTCTTCAGCGTTTTGCAGAAAGCGGATCGCTTGCGCCAGATCACGGGTACGCGGTGCCGGGGGAAGACTGTTGAGGAAAACTTCGCCATAGGGCCGCATCACCAGCCGGTTATCACAAATCACCATCACGCCGCGATCGTCGGTATCACGGATTAAACGCCCTACCCCCTGCTTAAGGGTGATCACCGCATCCGGTAATTGTACTTCATTGAACGGATCGCCGCCGCGCAGCCGGCAATCCTCAATTCGCGCTTTGAGCAACGGATCGTCCGGCGAGGTGAAGGGTAATTTGTCGATAATCACGCATGACAGCGCATCGCCGCGCACATCCACGCCTTCCCAGAAACTGCTGGTGGCAACCAGCAATGCATTGCCCGCTTCCACAAACTGCGCCAGCAGCTGGCCTTTGCTGGTTTCACCCTGCAATAAAACCGGCAGCGTCAGCGTTGCGCGGAACTCTTCCGCCAGTTCGCGCATCATCTGGTTAGAAGTACACAGAAAGAAACAGCGGCCTTTGTTGGCTTCAATCAGCGGGCGCAACATGCGCGCCAGCTGTTTTGAAATGCCGCGCACATTGGTTTCCGGCAGGAAACGCGGAACGCACAGCATGGCCTGTGTGGCGTAATCAAAGGGGCTTGGCAGCAGCAAGGTTTCTGCGTCATCCAGCCCCAGGCGGTCAGTAAAGTGATGCAGCTGATCGTTGACCGACAGCGTCGCCGAGGTGAAAATCCACGCCCCTGGTTTTTCTTTCATCATGTCGCTGAATTTGTCAGTCACCGACAGCGGCGTAAGCGCCAGCACGAAATTACGTGAGTTGCATTCGTACCAGTAGCTGTAGCCGGGAATGGAGACGTCTTTCAGACGTTTGAGGCGATTGCGGTACAGCGTGGCGCGTTCGAAGGCGGCATCCAGCAAGGCGGAGCGCCCCAGTGACAGTTTGACCACGTCGTAACAGAGTTCAAGCGCGTCATCGAGCAGTAACAGCGCGCGCTGGATCGCCGTCTGGCTGAGCACGTCGCGCAGGTTGCCGCGAAAACCCGGCTCGCCGAGCGCAAGCCGGAAATCCATCGTACTCTGGCTAAGGCGGTCGGCGCTTTTTTGTAACTGGACGGAATCTCGGACTTCGGTGCGGTAAGCGATGTTGATGTCTTTCGCCATATCCAGCAACTGGCGGCTGGTCAGTTGCTGGCCGAAATACTGGCTGGCAATATCAGGGATCTGATGTGCTTCATCGAAAATCATCACATCGGCCTGAGGTATAAGCTCGCCAAATCCGCTCTCTTTCACCACCATATCCGCCATAAACAGATGATGGTTAACCACGACCACATCAGCATCCATCGCTTTACGGCGGGCTTTAACCACGAAACACTCTTTGTATAACGGGCAGTCGCTGCCGAGGCAATTGTCGTTGGTGCTGGTCACCAGCGGCCAGACAAAACTGTCTTCCGGCACCACGTTACAGGTGCTGATATCGCCCTCTTCCGTGCTGCTTGACCAGTGACGCAGATGCGCCAGTTCGCTGAGTGCCTGGCTGGCAAGATCGCCACCCGCCAGCGATTGCTGTTCGAGACGTTCCAGACACAAATAGTTTGAGCGGCCTTTCAGCAGCGCCAGACGGCCTTTGAATTTCAGCGCGCTGGCAACCCGTGGCAGATCGCGGGAATAGAGCTGATCCTGCAAGTTTTTGGAACCGGTGGAGATAATGACTTTTTTGCCCGAGCGCAGCGCCGGAGCAAGATAGGCGTAAGTTTTGCCGGTACCGGTTCCGGCTTCCACCACCAGCCCCTGCTTTTCGCTGATGGCTTTGCTGACAGCCTGCGCCATCAGACGCTGAGGTTCACGAGGTTTAAAACCTTCAATTTTCTGCGCCAAAGCGCCGTCTGTTGCAAAATCGTCTGTCACGCTGTCTCTCTACCTGTACGGATCAGCAGTGATTATGCCAATCCCTTGCCCTGACTACCACCGCCATCTGCCAATCCAACGCATTCAACCTTTGTGATACCCTTAACGCCATCAATGAAAAGTGACTAACAGGAGCACACAACGTATGACCATCGAACGGATCCGGCCTGAGCCACGCATGTCCGATGTGGTAATCCACAACGACACGATTTATTACACCGCAGTGCCGGAAAATCTGGAGGCAAATGCCAAAGATCAGACCGCTGAAACGCTGGCGATCATTGACGCCGTGCTGACGGAAGCCGGTTCAGACAAAAGCAAAATCCTCGATGCCACGCTTTTTCTGGTTCACAAAGAAGATTTCCCGGCCATGAACGAAGCCTGGGATGCGTGGGTATCGCCGGGCAATGCGCCGGTACGCTGCACGGTTCAGGCGAACCTGATGAACCCGAAATACAAGATTGAAATCAAGATCATCGCCGCCCGCTAAGCGCCGATCGTCAGACGAAAAAAAACCTCCGAACTGGAGGTTTTTTTATTTCTGAGCGATAAATCAGCTGGCAGCGCCCGACACGGCTTCTTTCGCTAATTCAGTAATGCGTGCGTAATCGCCGCTTTCCAGCGCGTCAGCAGGCACCAGCCACGAACCGCCAATGCACAGCACGCTTTTCAGCGCCAGATAGTCGCGGTAGTTCTTCGGTGTGATCCCACCGGTTGGGCAGAAACGCACCTGCGGGAACGGCCCGGCGATTGCCTGCAACGCTTTCACGCCGCCGTTAGCTTCCGCAGGGAAGAATTTGAACTCACGCAGACCGGCATCCAGACCCATCATCAGTTCAGACACGGTGCAGATACCTGGGATCAGCGGAATCGACCCGGCGTTTGCAGCTTTCAGCAGCGCATCGGTCAGGCCAGGGCTGATGGCAAACTGCGCACCGGCTTCGGTCACTTCGGCCAGTTGCTGAGGGTTAAGCACGGTCCCCGCACCAATGATCGCTTCCGGCACTTCTTTCGCAATCGCACGGATAGCATCCATCGCACAGGCAGTACGCAAGGTGACTTCCAGCACACGCACGCCGCCAGCAACCAGTGCTTTGGCCAGCGGTACCGCGTGTTCCAGCTTATTGATAACAATCACAGGAACAACCGGCCCTGAGGTCAGAATCTGTTCCGCGCTTGTTTTCCAGTTTTTCATCTTGTTCTCCGTTCATGCCCGCAGGCATCGTTGTGATTGATGGCGCGCCCCTGCCACAGGGTCCGGCAACTTTTTCTGAATGAAAAAATCAGCGGAAACCGACCACACCCGATTGGACAATACTACTATTCCTAACTGCTAAAAGACTTGATGTGTCATAAAAAAACGCTGCATAAGCAGCGTTTTTCTGGTGAAGAGCGTTTACTCGAACTCATTCCATGAACGACCATCTCGGGTGATCATCGCAACGGACGCCACCGGACCCCATGTCCCTGACTGGTACGGTTTTGGTGCTTCACTTTCCGCAGCCCAGGCATTCATGATGGAGTCGACCCATTTCCAGGCTTCTTCCACTTCATCACGACGCACGAACAACGCCTGGATCCCGCGCATGGTTTCCAGCAGCAGACGCTCATAAGCATCAGCAATATGCTGTTCGTTGAAGGTTTCGGTGAAGCTCAGATCCAGCTTGGTGGTTTGCAGACGGTGTTTGTGCTCCAGACCCGGTACTTTGTTCAGGACTTCGATCTCGATACCTTCATCCGGTTGCAGACGAATGGTCAGCTTGTTCTGCGGCAACTGCTGGTAAGAATCACGGAACAGGTTCAGAGCAGGGTTTTTGAAATACACCACCACTTCTGAACATTTGCTCGGCAGACGTTTACCGGTACGCAGATAGAACGGCACGCCCGCCCACTGCCAGTTATCGATATCCACACGGATAGACACGAAGGTTTCGGTGCTGCTGGTTTTTTTCGCGCCTTCTTCTTCCAGATAGCCAGGGACTTTTTTGCCCTGAACAAAACCGGCGGTGTACTGCCCGCGCACGGTGTTTTCACGCACGTTGGACTGATCGATGCGGCGCAGGGAACGCAGCACTTTCACTTTTTCATCACGGATGCGGTCGGTGCTCAGATCGGCCGGTGGAGACATGGCGATCATGGTCAGAATTTGCAGCAAGTGGTTCTGGATCATGTCGCGCATCTGACCCGCGTCATCGAAGTAACCCCAGCGGCCTTCGATACCGACTTCTTCAGCCACGGTAATCTGCACGTGGTCGATGGTGCGGTTGTCCCAGTTACTGGCGAAGAGGTTGTTGGCGAAACGCAGCGCCAGCAGGTTGAGTACCGTTTCTTTGCCCAGATAATGGTCGATACGGTAAACCTGAGATTCAGCGAAATATTCCGCTACCTGATCGTTGATAACCTGAGAAGACTCCAGAGAGTGACCCAATGGTTTTTCCATCACGACGCGCGCAGGCTCTTTGTTCAGCCCGGCTTCACCCAGACCCCGGCAGATAGCGCCGAAGTGACTTGGCGCAATCGCGAAGTAGTTGATGGTGGCGCGGTTCTGCTGGTCAAGCATTTTGCCCAGCACTTTAAAATGCTTCAGATCGTTGACATCAAGGTTACAGAAATCAAGACGGGCACTGAGTTTTTCCCACAGTTCCGGATCAATTTTTTCTTTCATGAAGGTGGTCAGCGCTTCTTTGACCACTTCGGTATAGGCCGCTTTGTCCCATTCCGCACGTCCGACACCGATGATGCGGGTATCAGGGTGAATGTGACCTGCTTTCTCTAACTGATACAGGGAAGGCAACAGTTTACGGCGCGCAAGATCGCCTTTTGCACCGAAAATAACCAGGTCACACGCCTGGGCTGTCTGGGTTACCGCCATGTTCTTCTCCTTAATGCAGGAATACCTTTTATATATCGGGCTGCCAATGCTTAAGCTGCAACCTGAATATCCGGGTACATATTGTAATTTTATTTCAGCAACAATGTACTCTGATTGCCCGTAAGCCGTAAACCTTGATCTGACTGCCCGCTGGCTCCGCGTAAAAACCCTTTTTTTATCATCACACTTCGGGATGCCATGAAATCCGGCTGTATCCTGTAATTTTATGACAAAACCGGACGGAATTTACCATACTGAAAGTTAGATCTCGGTCAAACTCTGACAAAAAAAGCCGTTATTTCGCCTGACTGACGCTGCCAACACGTTAATGCGCGTAGTATATTTTCATCAAACAGACAGGATTTCCTCTTTTCAAAGAAATCGTCGAAACCTATGAGTGGCATGCTTATGAATACGTTGGAAAAAATCCAGACTCATCTTGACATTCTGAGCAAGTCAGAACGTAAAGTGGCCGAAGTTATCCTGGCATCACCGAACATTGCTATCCACTCAAGTATCGCCACTCTGGCCCGCATGGCCGATGTCAGTGAACCTACTGTAAACCGTTTTTGCCGTCGCCTCGACACAAAAGGGTTTCCAGATTTTAAATTGCATCTGGCACAAAGCCTGGCGAACGGCACACCTTACGTTAACCGTAACGTTGACGAAGGGGACAGCGTCAGCGCCTATACCAGCAAAATTTTCGAATCCGCCATGGCAAGCCTCGATCAGGTGAAAAACACCCTCGACATCGCCGCCATCAACCGCGCCGTTGATTTACTGACTCAGGCCAAAAAGATTTCCTTCTTTGGGCTGGGCGCATCCGCCGCCGTGGCGCATGATGCCATGAACAAATTCTTCCGCTTCAACATTCCCGTGGTCTACTTCGACGATATCGTCATGCAGCGCATGAGCTGTATGAACTCCAGCGAAGGCGACGTGGTTGTGTTGATTTCGCACACCGGCCGCACGAAAAATCTGGTCGAGCTGGCACAACTGGCGCGTGAAAATGACGCCACCGTGATCGCCATTACGTCTTTTAACACCCCGCTGGCCCATGAGGCTACGCTGGCCCTGCTGCTTGACGTCCCGGAAGACACCGACGTTTACATGCCGATGGTGTCACGTATTGCCCAGCTCACGCTGATTGACGTGCTGGCGACCGGTTTTACACTGCGCCGCGGCACAAAATTCAGAGATAACCTGAAGCGCGTCAAAGAAGCATTGAAGGAATCGCGCTTTGATAAAGGGATCTTAATCCCGGTGCAGCCTGAGTAAATAAACATATCAGTAACAAGTTGCAGATTTAATAGGGAGTCTGGCAGAAAATCTACGCGCAAAGTGCGTTGGCGACGGCCAGACAGGAGGTCAGCGAGTCATACAGGTGACACTCTTTTGTATGACAATTACACCTTAATCCAATGTGGACTCGCTGTTTTTACACATTATCAGGCATCAGTTAACGAACGGAGTAAGTATGTCCAGAAGGCTCAGAAGAACGAAGATCGTTACCACACTCGGTCCCGCTACCGACCGCGATAACAACCTTGAGAAAATCATTGCCGCCGGCGCAAACGTCGTGCGTATGAACTTCTCGCATGGAACGGCTGAAGATCACATCCTGCGCGCCAACAAAGTGCGTGAGATTGCCGCCCGCCTTGGCCGCCACGTGGCGATCCTCGGTGACCTGCAAGGCCCTAAAATCCGCGTATCCACCTTTAAGGAAGGCAAAGTCTTCCTCAACATCGGTGACAAATTCCTGCTTGATGCCAACATGAGCAAAGGCGAAGGCGACAAAGAGAAAGTCGGCATCGACTATAAAGGTCTGCCTGCTGACGTCGTGCCCGGCGATATCCTGCTGCTCGATGATGGCCGCGTACAGCTGAAAGTGCTCGAAGTTCAGGGCATGAAAGTCTTCACCGAAGTGACCGTTGGCGGCCCGCTGTCCAACAACAAAGGCATCAACAAACTGGGCGGGGGTCTTTCCGCAGAAGCCCTGACCGAGAAAGATAAAGCAGACATCATTACTGCCGCGAAAATGGACGTCGATTTCCTGGCCGTTTCCTTCCCGCGTACCGGTGAAGACCTCAACTATGCCCGCCGTCTGGCGCGCGCCGCTGGCTGTAATGCACAAATCGTCTCGAAAGTGGAACGCGCCGAAGCCGTTGCCAGCGACGCGGCGATGGATGACATCATTCTGGCGTCTGACGTCGTGATGGTCGCACGTGGTGATTTGGGTGTGGAAATCGGTGACCCGGAACTGGTCGGTATTCAGAAGAAACTGATCCGCCGCGCCCGTCAGCTGAACCGTGCGGTGATCACCGCCACGCAGATGATGGAATCGATGATTACCAACCCGATGCCAACCCGTGCGGAAGTCATGGACGTGGCGAACGCCGTGCTCGACGGCACCGACGCCGTGATGCTGTCAGCGGAAACCGCCGCCGGTCAGTACCCGTCTGAAACCGTCGCGGCGATGGCGCGCGTGTGTCTGGGTGCGGAAAAAATCCCAAGCATCAACGTTTCCAAGCACCGTCTGGACGTGGAATTCGATAACACCGAAGAAGCCATCGCCATGTCCGCCATGTATGCGGCCAACCACCTGAAAGGCGTGACGGCGATTATCTCGATGACGGAATCGGGGCGCACCGCGCTGATGCTGTCGCGTATCAGTTCCGGCCTGCCGATCTTTGCCATGTCCCGTCACGAACATACGCTGAACCTGACCGCGATTTACCGTGGTGTGACACCGGTGTTCTTCGACAGCCAAAACGACGGCGTGGCGGCCGCTCAGGACGCCGTGAATCTGCTGCGTGATAAAGGCTACCTGCTCTCCGGTGATCTGGTGATCATCACTCAGGGCGACGTCATGAGCACCATCGGCACCACTAACACCAGCCGCGTACTTCGTGTGGAATAAACACAAAGCCAGCAAATAAAACTGTAATAAAATATTATTTAAGCCGGCTGAAAAGCCGGTTTTTTTATTTCTGCCAAAAACAAGCCGTTCCCCTGTTTTTAATGAGGCCATCTCAAGGGATGAACTGATCATTATTTTGCCATTCCGGTGTCATATTGATGAGGTTTTTATCTCTGCGTGGATCCGCTCCGTTTTATTACCCCTTCGCTTATTACGTCTAAATATAACTTTTTGCCTTCTCAGGCTGCCGTCTGAATGTCTAAAAATGAATAAGAAATACAGATTACTCCGCTGGGATTATCAGTAATTTGATTCATCACCGGCCAGTTATGTGATATTCGTCACATAAAAACATGAAATACGCCGGTATGTGATAAATGTTCAATGCCAACATTGAATGATAATGATTTGCATTTATAATGATTCGCATTCGTTAAATCCTTGTATAAATCCGCACTAAGGAAATCAGACAAGAGAAAACACTGTAAATTTTTGTTAAATCAGACTTTAAAAGCACACTCTTTGCAGGCGTGGCCACCGGCCCTGCCCGCAGACGCACACGTTCAAAACATGATCCCTGTAAATTCCGGGCGGACGCCCCACGCCCGCAGCGGAATAAATGCCACACAAACAAGGTGCCAAAATGAGCCAGATGAATAATTGGGAATTAATGCAAACACCTGCCGAAATGCAGACCCAAATAAGCAAAAATCAGGGCTATATTTTCAATCAAAATAGCACGCCGGAATGGCAGGCGCAGATCGAGCAAGGCATTGCGTTAATTAAATCTCACATAAACCATACGGAAAAACCTTTTTCCGGCGTGTCGCCCGCTGAATTAGCTGAGCAGTTTCGTCATATTGATTTAACCAAACCTTTAGCCGGAACCCGGCTGGCGCTGGAAGAACTGGATGATTTATATCTCCAGCATGCCGTCTATTTCCATCATCCAAAATACCTTGCTCACCTCAACTGCCCGACGGTGGTTCCCTCTCAGCTGGCGGAGTTATTTATCAGCGCGATCAACTCCTCCGTCGATACCTGGGATCAGAGCGCAGGCGGGACGTTGATTGAGCAGAAGGTGATCGACTGGACGCTGGCGCGCATCGGTTTCGGCGCGCAGTCGGACGGCATTTTCACCAGCGGCGGCACCCAGTCCAACCTCATGGCGATGCTGCTGGCACGCGACAGCTACTGCAAGCGCACCCGCCCGCAGCACAGCATCAAGCATCAGGGGCTGCCACCGGAAGCGAACCGCTGGCGCATCTTCAGCTCTCAGGTCAGCCACTTCAGCATTCAAAAATCCGCCGCCCTGCTCGGCCTGGGCTATGACGCCGTGGTGCCGGTGGCCTGTGACAGTGCGTTTCGCATGGACATCGGTGCGCTGAAAACCGAAATTGATCGCTGCCATGCCGAAGGCCTGATCCCGATTGCGATTGTTGCCACCGCTGGCACCACCGACTTTGGCAGCATTGATCCGCTGAATGAGATTGCAGAGATCTGCCGTAAAGAAAAAATCTGGATGCACGCCGATGCCGCGTACGGTTGCGGATTGCTGGTGTCGCCGCAGCATCGTCAGCGTATCGAAGGCATTCATCTGGCCGATTCGGTTACCGTGGATTATCACAAATCCTTCTTCCAGCCGGTCAGTTGCAGCGCGTTTCTGGTCAGCGATCACAGCCATCTGGAGCACGTTACCCACCATGCGGAATACCTCAATCCGTTGAGCGCCAAGCTGGAGGGCACGCCAAATCTGGTGAACAAAAGTATTCAGACCACCAAACGTTTTGATGCCCTGAAAATGTGGCTGACGCTGCGCGTCATGGGCCAGCAGGCGCTGGGTGAGTCCTTCGACGTGTTGCTGCAACGTGCCATCGAAACCCATCAGATGATGGAAAACAACCCGAACATCGAGGTGCTGCATAAGCCCGAACTGAGCACGCTGGTGTTCCGCTTTGTTCCGCGCCTGTCCATGAGCCATGAACAGATTGATGCGATCAATGCCGACATCCGCAAAGCGATTTTCCGCGACGGCAGCGCGGTGATTGCCGGCACGAAAGTCCATCAGCGCCAGTACCTGAAGTTCACCCTGCTCAACCCGATGACCACCACGGAAGACATCGCCGATGTGCTCGGCCTCATCACGCATTACGGCAAAGAACTGACTGCCGCCGCGCTGAGCGCCGCTAAAAACCGGTAACAGGAGCTGTACTATGAACATCAACCCGACCACACAAACTTATGATTTCATCGCCATCGGCATCGGCCCGTTCAACCTCGGGCTGGCCTGTCTGACCGAGCCAGTGGACGCGCTGAACGGCCTGTTCTTAGACCAGAATGACGGCTTTGACTGGCACACCGGCATGATGCTGGAAAGTGCCCATTTGCAAACCCCGTTTATGGCGGATTTAGTGACCCTGGCCGATCCGACCAGCCGTTACAGCTTTCTGAATTACCTGAAGCAGCAAGGCAAGTTGTACTCTTTTTACATCCGTGAAAACTTCTTCATGATGCGCAAAGAGTTCAATCAATACTGCCAGTGGGCATGCGAGCAGCTTACCAGCCTGCAATTTTCCACCCGTGTGGAACTGGTGACCTGGGATGCCGCGCTGGAGTGCTATCTGGTTCACGCGCGATCCACCAAAAGCGGTGAACAGCAGGTTTACCGCGCCAGACGTCTGGTGCTCGGCACCGGCCCATCGCCGTGGATGCCCGCCTGCGCCCGTCAGGCCGGTGGCAACGTGCATCATTCCTCGGCTTACCTGCCAAATAAAGAGCAGGTGCAAAACGCCAAATCCATCACCGTGGTCGGCAGCGGCCAGAGCGCGGCGGAGATTTATTACGACCTGCTCTCAGATATCGAAAAGTACGATTACCATCTGACCTGGGTGACCCGCGCCCCCCGTTTCTACCCGCTGGAATACAGCAAACTGACGCTGGAAATGACCTCGCCGGAGTACATCGATTATTTCCATGACCTGCCGATGAGCAAACGTGACCAGCTCAACCGCGAACAAAAAGGGTTGTACAAAGGCATCAACGCCAGCCTGATCAACGATATCTACGATCTGATGTACACCAAGCGCCTCGACGGACCGCTGAAGGTCGATATGTACACACACTCCGAGCTGACGGATCTCACCCGCAACCGCAACGGCACCCTTGAAATGCACCTGTTGCACCATGAACAGCAGCAGGAATATCGCCACAAAACCGAATCGGTGATCCTCGCCACCGGCTACAGCTATCAGCCGCCGCAGTTTATCGAAGGGATCCACAACCGCATCCGCTGGGATAAAGCCGGACGCTACGCCGTTAACCGTAACTACAGCATTGATGCGCACAACCAGATTTTCGTGCAAAACGCCGAGCTGCATACCCACGGTTTCGTCACGCCGGATCTGGGTATGGCGTGCTACCGCAACAGCACCATCATCCGCGAAATGCTCGGCAAAGAAGTCTACACAGTGGAAAAATCCATCGCCTTCCAGACTTTCTGCGCCCGCAGTCTGGCAGACAAATAAGGAGATCAGGACATGTTTGATACAACCCCAGCCAGCCTATTTTCCTGCCCGCGTGACGCCGGATTGCTGACCCTGCGCCCGCTGAATCTGGCGCAGGACGCCCCGGTGTTGCACGGATGGATGACCCGTCCCTATGCCCATTTCTGGGGAATGCAGAACAGCAGCGTCGCGGAGGTTGAGGCGTTTTACCGTGATCTGACCGCCGGAAAACCCCATGCGGCGCTGATGGGCGAGATTGATGGCCAGCCGCGCTTTTTAATCGAATGCTATCCGGTGCAGGATGATCCGCTGCGTGAACATTATGACGTCCAGCCGGGCGACATCGGCATGCACATTTTGCTTTCACCGGCAGAAAAACCGCTGCCCGGTTTCAGCTGGCAGGTGTTTTCCGCGGTAATGGAATACCTGTTCAGCCTGCCCGACGTCAGACGCGTGGTGGTCGAGCCAGACGTGCGCAACGAGAAGATCCACACCCTGAATAAACGTGCCGGTTTCCGTTATCAGAAACAGGTTCAACTGACACACAAAACGGCCTGGCTGGCATTTTGCCAGCGTGAAGATTTTTTGCAGGCCAGCCAGAAGGAAAACACCCACATGACATCTGATCACTTGCAATCCGGCCAGCACCTGCAACCTGAGATCTGGTCCAGGGCTAACGCCCTGCTGTTGCGTAAATGCCTTTCCGAACTGACCCACGAACGCCTGCTCGCCCCTGAAGCATTGCAGTCCGACGGCGTCTGGACCGTTTACCGGCTGGCCGTTCCGGCGTCTGAGGTGGAATACCGATTCCGCGCACGCCAGTTGCCTCTCAACGACTGGATGATCGATCTCGACAGCATTCAGCGTCTGGACAACTTCACCGCGCAGCCGCTTGATGCCCTGAAATTCATCATTGAATTTGCCGAACAGATTGGCATTTCGCAGGCCATGCTGCCGACCTATATGGAGGAAATCAGCAGCACGCTTTACAGCAGCGCCTACAAACTGGCGAACAATCACACCACCGCCAGACAACTGACAGAAGCCGATTTCCAGACCGTGGAAACCAGTATGACGGAAGGTCATCCGAGCTTTATTGCCAACAATGGCCGCATCGGTTTTGATGCCGGTGATTATGTGCGTTATGCCCCGGAGGCCGCGAATCCGCTGAAATTAGTGTGGGTGGCGGTACATCACGACAAAGCGCATTTCGCCAGTACGGAGAATTTGCCGTATGAAAAACTGATCGCCGAAGAGCTGGGCGACGCGCAAATTTGTGCGTTCACGCAAAAGCTGGTGGATATCGGCGTCGATCCGAAAAACTACTACTTCATGCCGGTGCACCCGTGGCAGTGGCAGAATAAATTACTCACCGTTTTTGCCCCGGACATCGCCCGTCAGTTCCTGATTTTCCTCGGTGAAGGTGAAGATCAGTATCTGGCACAGCAGTCGATCCGTACGTTCTTCAACGCCAGCCAGCCGCGTCACCGTTATGTGAAAACGGCGCTCTCCATTCTGAACATGGGCTTTATGCGCGGGCTTTCGCCTTATTACATGGCGACCACACCGGGCATTAATGAATGGCTGGCAGAGCTGGTGGAAAACGATACGTATCTGCAGTCCACCGGCTTCAAAATTTTACAGGAAGTGGCGTCCCTCGGTTATCACAACCATTACTTCGAAGAGGCCATCAAAGGCGACAGCGCCTACAAGAAAATGTTTGCGGCCTTGTGGCGTGAAAACCCGGTGGCGCAGTTGCAACCTAATCAGCGCCTGATGACCATGGCCGCGTTGCTGCATACCGATAAACATGGCGATGCGCTGATTGTTGAGATGATTAAATCCTCCGGTCTGGGCACCAGCGACTGGCTCAAGCGCTACATGCATGCGTATCTCAGCCCGCTGCTGCACTGCTTCTACCAGTATGATTTAGTGTTTATGCCGCACGGCGAAAACCTGATCCTGCGTTTTGAAAACAACATCCCGGTGAATGCGTTCATGAAGGATATTGCTGAAGAAATTGCAGTGATGAACCCGCATGCCAGTCTGCCGGAAAAAGCCAAACGGCTGGCGGTGGATGTCCCGGAAGAGCTGAAAATCCTGTCAATTTTCACTGACGTTTTCGCCGGGGTATTCCGCTTTATCGCCCGTATTCTGGAAGAGCATGGTGACTATCCTGCCGGACAATTCTGGCAGGTGGTGGCGGAAGTGGTGCGCGATTATCAGATTCAGTATCCCGAACTGGCCGAAAAATTTGCCCGCTATGACATGTTCGGTCCGGAGTTCACCCACTCCTGCCTGAACCGTCTGCAACTGGCGAATAATCAGCAGATGATCAACCTGTCCGATCCGGCACAAAACCTGAAATTCGCCGGTACGCTGGAGAACCCGATCGCAGCCTACGCCAACAAATACTAAACACAGATTTATTTGGTGCGTTTTTAGCGCGGCCTGAGAGGGCCGCGCTTTTCTGATTTTACGTCGTGGAGAATGATTGTTATGTCGTCCGTTTCCGACCCTGCCTCAGGGCTGAATGTTCGCCGGTGGCTCTTCCCGCTGTCACTGGTGCTGTTCGAATTCGCCACCTACATCGCCCACGATATGATCCAGCCGGGCATGTTGCAGGTGATCAGCGATTTCAGCGCCAGCGCTGACTGGGTGTCCACGTCACTGACCGCCTACCTGTGCGGCGGTATTTTACTGCAATGGCTGCTTGGCCCGCTTTCTGACCGGCTTGGCCGCAGGCCGGTATTGCTCACCGGCGTGGCCTTTTTCACCCTGACCTGTTTTCTGACTGTCTTCACGCAAAGTATCGAACAGTTCATTCTGATGCGATTTTTACAAGGGATGAGTCTGTGCTTTATCGGCGCCGTGGGGTATGCCGCGATTCAGGAAGCGTTTGATGAAACGCTGAGCGTAAAACTGATGGCACTGATGGCAAATATCACGCTTATCGCCCCGCTGCTCGGGCCGCTGGCCGGTGCGGCGTTCATCCATTACGCGCCCTGGAAAATGATGTTTGCCCTGTTCTCGCTGGTGTCGGCACTCTCATTTTGGGGGTTGTGGCGCAGTATGCCTGAAACAGCGACGGGCCGTGATGGCCGCTTTTCAATGCGCCGCCTGCTGGCTGATTATCGCGAAGTGCTGAGTAATAAAGGCGTGATCCTTGGGTCGCTGTCCATCGGGCTTATCACCCTGCCGCTGCTGGCATGGGTCGCGCAGTCGCCGGTGTGGCTGATTCAGGATGCCGGAATGACGCCGCTGCAATACGGCGGGTTGCAGGTGCCGGTGTTCACCGGGCTCATCATTGGCAATATCGCACTGAGCAAACTCAGCGGCAACGTTAACATCCGTACCCCCATCTGGCTCGGCCTGATCCCGATAACGCTGGGGCTGGCGATCGCCGCTGGTGCAGCCCTGTTCATGACCCACGCGTGGCAATGGATTATCGCCGGGCTTGGCCTGTACGCGCTGGGTACCGGGCTGGTGAATGCCGGACTTTACCGACTGACACTGTTTTCCAGCCCGACGGGGAAAGGCACCGTGGCGGCGGCGCTCGGGCTTATCACCATTGTGGTGTTTGCCGCGGGTATCGAAGTGGCGAAAAAACTCTATTTCGCCCAGGGTAGCGGCATCTTTATGCTGGCGGGTTTGGTAGCCGGTCTGGCCGGAGCGGTGCTGATTGCTGCGTTTTTGTCGAAAACGCAAAAAAACTGACCCGCGCACCAGGATTGCCTAAAAAGCAAAAGGCTGAGGTTTAACACTCAGCCTTTTTGTTTTTCTTTCACCGTTATTTTTTCGGGAAAAGCTCTTTGCGGGAATAAGGTTCCGGCTCGCCCGGTTTACGGGTTTTTAGCAGTTTAAGGATCCAGGTGTATTGCTCAGGATTCGGCCCCACCAGCAATTCCACTTCTTCATTCATCCGGCGCGCAATGGTGACGTCATCGGCGGTGGCCAGATCGTCCATCGGCGGGCGCACAAAGATATCGAGCCGTTGCTCGTGGCCGTTATACACCGGGAACAGCGGCACGATAGCCGCGCGACACACTTTCATCAGCCTGCCGACGGCGGGCAGCGTGGCTTTATAGGTCGCAAAGAAATCGACAAACTCGCTGTGCTCCGCACCGTGATCCTGATCGGGCAGATAGTAGCCCCAGTATCCCTGTCGCACTGAACTGATGAAGGGTTTAATGCCGTCGTTGCGGGCGTGCATTCTGCCGCCAAAACGACGGCGCACGGTATTCCATAAATAGTCGGTCAGCGGATTTTTTTGATTGTGGAACATGGCCGCCATCGGCTGACCACTTGCCGCCATCAGCATCGCCGGGATATCCACGGCCCAGCCATGGGGCACCAGGAAAATCACGTTTTTGCCCGCGGCCTGCATCTGGTCGATGATTTCTTTACCGTGCCAGTGAACGCGATCCATGATTTTTTTCGGGTCACGCAGCGCCAGCTCAGCCATCATCACCATCGACTGCGGTGCGGCGGCAAACATTTCATCAATGATGTGTTCACGCTCGGCTTCCGGTGTGTCTGGCAGGCAATACAACAGGTTGATTTGCGCACGGCGGCGCGCACCTTTGGCGAATTTCCCGGCCAGGCGGCCAAGACTGCCTAAAATCGGATCACGTATTTTGGCAGGCACGTATGCCATACCGGCCATCGCACCGACGCCCAGCCAGACGCCCCAGTAACGCGGATGGTAAAAGGCTTTCTGAAATTGCGGAATAAATTCAACAGGCGTTCGTTTTTCTTTTTCTGGCTGCATACTCAGGCTCTTATGACAAATTCTGGCTTAATGATAAGTGCAGTGATTTATTTTGCAATAAATCACTGCACGTCAGCATGTAGCACGGGGGCAGGATCCTGAATAATCAGTCCAGCTTGAGTTGCGGCACGACTTCGCGAACGGTGGCCAGATAGGTACTGCGATCTTTGCCGGTCAGCCCTTCGGTACGAGGCAGTTTGGCGGTCAGGGGATTGACGGCCAGCTGGTTGATCCACATTTCAAAATGCAAATGCGGACCGGTAGAACGTCCGGTGTTACCTGAAAGCGCAATGCGATCGCCACGTTTCACTTTCTGGCCCGGTTTGACCAGCAACTTACGCAGATGCATGTAACGGGTCATGTACTGACGGCCATGGCGGATCGCCACATAGTTACCGGCCGCCCCGCCATTTTTGGCCACAACCACTTCGCCATCACCGACGGCCAGCACCGGCGTTCCCACCGGCACGGCGAAATCGACGCCACGGTGCGGTGCCACACGGCCAGTCACCGGATTCAGACGACGTGGATTGAAGTTAGATGACACACGATATTGCTTACCGGTCGGGAAACGCAGGAAGCCTTTTGCCAGGCCGCTGCCGGTACGATCGTAGAACTTACCGTCTTCCGCACGCACCGCGTAATAATCTTTACCGCCGGTGCGCATATGAACCGCCTGCAGCTGGCTCTGTTCATTTTTACCGTTCAGCACTTCGTGAGACATCAGAACGGCGAAATCATCACCTTTCTGTAATTTACGGAAATCGAGCTGCCATTGCAGCGCTTTAATGACGGCGCTGACTTCAGAACTGCTCAGCCCTGCGGCTTTGGCGCTGGTGACAAAACTGCCGTTCAGCCGCCCCTTAATGACGCTGTCTTTCCAGTCGCCCTGCAGGGTTTCGAGGGAAGATTTAAAGCCGTTACCTGTGCGGTCAAAGGTGTAGGTTTCGCGGCGGGATTTCTCCCACGTCAGGCGCTGTAAGTCGCCGGCGTCATTGAGGGTCCAGGAGATTTGCTGACCAATTTTCAGGTTACGCAAATCCCGGTTGGCGTCGGATAATGCCGCGATCTCGGACATATCAATGCCGTACTGATTCAGGATGCTGCTGAGGGTATCACCGGTGGACACCACATATTCATGCACGCCCGCTTCGTTGACGATTTTATCGTCGAGATCATCCTGTGGGATGTCATCTTCAGCGGGTGAAGTTTGATCGATAGGCTCACTGGCTTCGGGAAGCAGCGAACGCAACTGTTCGTGGTCGAGGGCGATACTTTTAACAATAGGTCGGGTATCTGAGAGGTCGTTATCCGGGTGATAGGCTAACGGCCTCCAGACGGCAACGGCCAGTGTGACAACGGTAAGCGACCCCAGCATGATGCGGTGGGGCCGGGGAAGGTTGCTATACGCCATAGCGATAGATCGGGCGATCAGCTGCACTTAATTCTGTCCTTTTAGCTTACTTCAGGCAGCTCAGGTATTGGTTCGTCAGCTGTGACAGGAAGTTCACGTAGCTGTCCGCACCCAATGCAACGCCGCTCCCCAGCGGATCCAATGTGCCCATACGCACTGTTGTCCCCTGGGCAACAGCCGATATGACGGCTGGCCTGAATTGTGGCTCAGCAAAAACGCATGTCGCTTTTTGCTCAACCAACTGAGTTCGAATGAGATGTAAACGCTGTGCGCCGGGTTGAATTTCGGGATTGATCGTAAAGTGACCAAGTGGCGAAAGGCCGAAGTGTTTTTCAAAGTAGCCATAAGCATCGTGAAAAACAAAATATCCCCTACCCTGCACAGGCTGCAGCATAGTACCAATATTTTTGTCAGTTTTTGTCAGGCTTTCCTCAAAACGTGACAAGTTTGCATCTAATTGTTGCTTTTTCTGCGGCATGAGTTCGAGAAGTTTGTTATGGATCACGATCGCCGTCTCGCGAGCTATCTCCGGAGACAGCCAGACGTGCATGTTGTATTCACCGTGATGATGCTCTTCATCGTCATGCCCGGTGCCGTGATCGTGGTCATGTTCGTCATCATCCGTGCCTTTCATCAGCAACGGTTTTACCGCCGCCAGCGTGGCAATTTCGACCTGACGGTTCGCCGATAACTGCGCGGCAGGCTTGGTCATAAAAGCTTCCATTTCCGGCCCGACCCACACCACCAGATCCGCACTGCGAATGCGCTGAATGTCAGAAGGACGCAGCGCAAAATCGTGTGGCGATGCGCCATCCGGCAGCAGCACCTCCGTTGGCGTCACACCTTCCGCAATGGCTGAAGCGATAAAACCCAGTGGACGAACAGACGCCAGAACGGCGGCCTGCGCGCTGAAAGCCGCGGTGGAACTGAGGATTGCGGCAGCCAGGAACATCCGTTTAACGCTTTTTTTCTGTATCATGCGGGGTGAACTCATCTTCATGTTGGGGGAAAACTGGTTATTTTTCGCGAAACGCAATATTATAACATCCGATTTGTTCTGCAAGACCCAATGACATGCCCACATTAGCAACGCTTAAAAATATTTCGGTCACTTTCGGTTCCCGCCGCGTGCTGTCTAACATCTCGCTGGCGTTACAACCGGGAAAAATCCTCACCCTCCTTGGCCCGAACGGCGCAGGGAAATCGACGTTAGTGCGCGTCGTGCTTGGCCTGATTGCGCCAACCGAGGGCACCATGACCTGCGAACCCAACCTGCGCATCGGTTATGTTCCGCAAAAAATTCACCTTGATCCCACCATGCCGCTGACCGTCAGCCGCTTTATGCGTCTGAAGCCCGGCGTTAAAAAAGCCGACATTTTGCCTGCGCTGAAACGCGTTCAGGCAGCGCACCTGCTGGAACAGCCTATGCAAAAACTGTCCGGCGGTGAGAATCAGCGTGTATTACTGGCGCGGGCATTAATGAACAGCCCGCAGTTGCTGGTGCTGGATGAACCGACTCAGGGCGTTGACGTCAACGGTCAGCTGGCGCTTTATAACCTGATCGACAGCCTGCGCTGCGAGCTGGGTTGCGCCGTGCTGATGGTGTCGCATGACCTGCATCTGGTGATGGCGAAAACGGACGAAGTGCTGTGCCTCAATCAGCACATCTGCTGCTCCGGATCCCCGGAAGTGGTGTCCACACACCCTGAATTTATTGCCATGTTCGGTAACCGCGGTGCGGAACAACTGGCGATTTACCGCCATAACCACAACCATCGTCACGATTTGAAGGGAAAAGTCATTTTACGCAACAGCGGAGGTCGTGACGCATGATCGCTCTATTATTACCCGGCTGGCTGGCGGGTGTGTTGCTGGCGATTGCCGCCGGTCCGCTGGGCTCTTTCGTGGTCTGGCGCAGGATGTCCTATTTTGGCGACACGCTGGCGCATGCGTCTTTACTCGGCGTGGCGTTTGGTCTGCTGCTCAATATCAATCCGTTTTACACCGTGATTGCCGTGACCTTACTGCTGGCGCTGGTGCTGGTTGTGCTCGAACGTAAACCGCATCTGGCGGTGGATACCCTGCTCGGCATTATGGCGCACAGCGCGTTGTCACTCGGCCTGGTGGTTGTCAGCCTGATGTCCGGCGTTCGCGTGGATCTGATGGCGTATCTTTTCGGGGATTTGCTGTCTGTCACTTACAGCGATATCTGGATGATCGGCTGCGGTGTGGCGGTGGTGATCGCCGTGCTGTGCTGGCAATGGCGCTCGTTGCTGTCGATGACCATCAGCCCGGAACTGGCGCACGTCGATGGCGTCAATCTGCAACGCTCGCGGGTGATTCTGATGCTGGTGACGGCGCTGACAATAGGCCTGGCGATGAAATTCGTCGGTGCGCTGATCATCACCTCACTGCTGATCATCCCTGCCGCCACGGCCCGCCGCTTTGCCAAAACACCGGAACAGATGGCGTCAGTGGCGGTGGCTATCGGGATTGTGGCGGTAACGGCCGGTCTGGCACTTTCGGCATTTTACGATACACCGGCCGGTCCTTCGGTGGTGCTTTCAGCAGCCGTGCTGTTCATGTTCAGTCTCGGCAAAAAGCAGACGGCCTGAGTCAGACCGGTAAAATAAAAACGGACGCCACTGAGCGTCCGTTTTTATTTATCCCGCAAGTATTTCTGCGGCGATCACTCCTGTTCTTGCGCGGCCTCCCGCCTCGCCTGCCGCCAGTGCATCACCGGCGAAACCGTTAAGCCGTGGATCACCACGCTGGCGACAATGACCGTGAACGCGATATTGGTCATGTAACTGGCTTCTGCGCCCTTCAGCCCGTGGGTATAAGCGTAAGCAATATAGTTCATGCTGCCTATCCCGCGAATGCCAAACCAGCCGATCATCAGCCGCCGCCCGCGCGGCACGCTCACGCCGAGAGTCGTGATGTACACCGACAGCGGACGAATGACGATAAACAGCAGCGCTGCGAAGACAAGCCCCATCGGTTCCCAGTGTTCAGCAAGCGTGATGCCCAGCACCGTGACAATCCCGGCTGCGAACAATCTTTCAATGGTGTCACCAAACGAGAGCGCGTCTCCGACCATCAGACCGATAGAATTGGCAGGCCGTTCCGCCGACATGGAATGCCGCTGATGCGGATTAACCAGCCCTTCTGCCGGCGGCGGGCGCGTGCCTTCGGTGAGATCTTCCGGCGGATTAAGCGTCCAGACACGTAACTCCGCACTGCGTAACCCGACGCCTGCCGCAAATGCCGCCAGAAAACCAGAGGCATCGACACTTTGCGCGACGGCATAACTCAGTGCGATCAACGCGAGCGCCAGAAAATCACTCGGCGCCACCGAACGCTGGCGGCTGTGGAAACGCGTCGCACTCAACCCGACCAGCCGTCCCATCGCGTAACCAATCGCCAGCCCGCCCATCAGTGCCCAGACCACATCCCGCCAGGCCCAGTCCCACAGTGCCGCCGATGAAAGGCCGTCTTGCGCGGTAAACAGCATCAGTGCCAGCATCAGAATGGGTAACGCAGAACCGTCGTTCATCCCCGCTTCGCTGGACAACGCCACGCGTAATCCGTCGTCGTCATTGGCATCATTCACCGCAATCATGCTCGCCAGCACCGGATCGGTCGGCGCAATGATCGCCCCCAGCGCCAGAGCCAGCGGCCAGGAAATCCCTGCCAGATAGTGGGCCAGCGCGGTAACACTCAGCACCGTCAACAACATCGCCGGAAAAGCCAGCAGCACACCGACCCGCCAGCTCTGCGAGCGGAACGGCAAACGCAATTTCAGACCGGTGATAAACAGCGAAGCCGCCATGGCGATTTCGGTAAAGCGTGCGGTGAGCGTCGAGTATTCCACCAGGTCAACGTGTAATAAGTCCAATACCCAGGGGCCGCAGATGATGCCTGCTGCCAGATACACCCCAAAGGTGGTCACAGGCGCACGCGAAATCCAGCCTGATGCCAGTGACATAACCAGCAGCAGTCCGCCGACCGCCGCAGTCCATTCTAAAAAACCCATGTAAGCTCCCTGAAATTAAGATCTTTTAAGCGTAGTACATCGTCAGCCGGGGTGTGACGCCGGGCACAAAAGGCGCGGCGGGATCGGCGGGTGTACGCTAAAATATGTTTTTCATTCCTGCAAAAAGGTTCATAAAAAATGATTAAATACAGTGTGCTATACCCAAATGTCAAAAACGGAACCTTTGATCATGAGTACTACCGCAATGTGCATTTACCGCTGATCAAAGAAAAGATGGGCGCGTATTGCCACTCCTATGCCATCGACAAGATCCAGGATGGCGCTCCGGCAGATACGCCATTTATCGCGGCCTGCCACATTTACTGCCGCTCGATAGAAGATTTTGAGAAAGTTATGAAGGATCACGCTGAGGAGTTTGTGGCGGATGTGGCCAACTTCACCAATATCGAACCGGTTAAGATGATTTTCGACGTGGTGGTTTAAAACATCGGACGATAAAAAAGGCGATTACTCCGTGGCCCTGAACGGGTTAATCGCCTGATTTAATGTGTCTCTGACAACGTTGCGAAGTCAGATTCAACATCTATTTCGTGAGTAATTTTTTAATCGGCGCACTCGGTTCCCGCCTGATGGTATGCAAAAACATCTGTGCTTTATCATTGGCCGCGTAATCCGCTGTCACACCAAAATCCTGCACCATTGCCCACTTCTCAAACAGCACTTCATCACTCTCGCGCATAAACCAAAGCATTCTCACTGCCGTCACGGCCACCTGTGGGATTTGGGTAACAGTACCGTTAATCCACTTATTCAGGGTGCTGCGTGGCAGTCCAAGCAGAATACACAACGCGGGCTGATCTATTCCGAGCCGCTGGACATAGTCCAGGAATTCTTTTGCGTTATCTGCCATTCACTTATCTCCAGTTCTTATAACCCTGCGCATTGTACAGGAATCTCGTAGAGATTTCATGCCGTCGCTAATCGCTACGAAAAATCCTAGTTTTTACCCTCTCAGACACAACAAAAAGCGCCCAATAGCGACAAATACACGCGCTACATGAAACATATTCATGTAGCGCTATAAGTTTACGTTTCTTGACATAAGTCAAATGCATGGTGAATGTGTGAAGAAAGTCACATTCACGGCATGTATGATTTTCATAGGGAGACAAGAAGAGCGTTCTGATAATGCTTCTTATTTGTCGCTATCAGATACTTATTTCAATGTCGGAAAAAACTTATGAATTCCCATGTTACAGAGCGCAACACTCAAATCATCGCTGCCTACACAGCGGGGAACCGTAATAAATCAGAATTGGCACGCTATTTTGGTGTATCCGCAACAACAGTCCGGCGTGTGCTGGCAGGTGTTGTGATGACGATGACGGCGACCTCTGCAGCACATGCTGATTTGTTGAAAGACTACACCGATATGGGGTTTTCAAATTTCACAGCGAAGTGGGTAAACATGACCGCCAGTGAACAGGCCACTGTGCGGGAAGCGCTTCGTAGCGAAGGCCATGAAAATCTCTTATTAGATCTTGGGGATAAATTAAACCAGTCAGCGCCGGAAATCATTCAGCCAGCACAACCGCAGGCCACGCCTCACAATCAGACCCTCGCGCCGACCCTGACCGCACAGCTGACGCCGCAGGCAACCCCACAGGCCACGCCGCAAAAAATGGCCGTCGCACCAACCCTGACCACGCAGCTGACGCCGCAGGCTACGCCGCAAAAAATGGCCGTCGCGCCGACCCTGACCGCGCAGCTGACGCCGCAGGCAACTCCGCAGGCCACGCCGCAAAAACTGGCAGTCGCACCAACCCTGACCGCGCAGCTGACGCCGCAGGCAACCCCGCAGGCTACGCCGCAAAAACTTCCTGTTGCACCAACGTTGACCGCGCAGCTGACGCCGCAGGCAACTCCGCAGGCCACGCCGCAAAAACTGCCCGTCGCACCGACCCTAACCGCGCAGCTGACGCCGCAGGCAACCCCGCAGGCTACGCCGCAAAAATTGGCCGTCGCGCCGACCCTGACCGCGCAGCTGACGCCGCAGGCTACGCCGCAAAAACTGGCCATCGCGCCGACCCTGACCGCGCAGCTGACGCCGCAGGCAACCTCGCAGGCCACGCCGCAAAAACTTCCTGTTGCACCAACGTTGACCGCGCAGCTGACGCCGCAGGCAACCCCGCAGGCCACGCCGCAAAAACTGCCCGTCGCGCCAACCCTGACCGCGCAGCTGACGCCGCAGGCAACCCCGCAGGCTACGCCGCAAAAACTGGCCGTCGCGCCGACCCTGACCGCGCAGCTGACGCCGCAGGCTACGCCGCAAAAAATGCCCGTCGCACCTACCCTGACCGCGCAGTTGACGCCGCAGGCAACCCCGCAGGCCACGCCGCAAAAAATGGCCGTCGCACCGACCCTGACCGCGCAGCTGACGCCGCAGGCAACTCCGCAGGCTACGCCGCAAAAAATGCCCGTCGCACCTACCCTGACCGCGCAGTTGACGCCGCAGGCAACTCCGCAGGCTACGCCGCAGAAAATGCCCGTCGCACCAACCCTGACCGCGCAGCTGACGCCGCAGGCAACCCCGCAGGCCACGCCGCAAAAACTGGCCGTCGCGCCGACCCTGACCGCACAGCTGACGCCGCAGGCAACCCCGCAGGCTACGCCGCAAAAAATGGCCGTCGCACCGACCCTGACCGCGCAGCTGACGCCGCAGGCAACTCCGCAGGCCACGCCGCAAAAAATGGCCGTTGCACCGACCCTGACCGCACAGCTGACGCCGCAGGCAACTCCGCAGGCCACGCCGCAAAAACTGCCCGTCGCGCCGACCCTGACCAAGCAGCTGACGCCGCAGGCAACCCCGCAGGCTACGCCGCAAAAACTGGCCGTTGCTCCAACGTTGACCGAACAGTCAACTGTTGAGAAAACCCCAATACGGGCTGCAAACTCATCCACAGTTCAGGAAGTCACCTCAACCCCGGCTCAGCAACCGGTGGTTAAGCAAGAAGTTCGTTCAACTTATTACGATAAACAAATCACGGCGCTGAACGCAGCCGCTGAACAAGATCACGCCGAAGTCCTTGCTGAATCTCACAGCCGCGCAGTGGGTGATGCCAACACGCTGAGCCAGGCAAATGATTACACCAATAAAAAGTTCTCTGACCTGAAATCTGAAGTCGATGACAACAAAGATCAGGCTAATGCAGGCACCGCGTCCGCCCTCGCTGCTGTCGGGATCCCACAGGTAGAAGCAGGTTCTGACTTCATGGTCGGTGCCGGTGCGGGCACTTATGGTAATCAGTCTGCCATTGCGGTGGGTGTATCAGGCCATATCACCGCAAAAACAGTGACCAAATTAGCGGTAACCGGCGACACAAATAACGGTGTCGGTGCTTCCGCAGGTATTGGCTGGAACTTCTAAACTCATTAAACAGCCAGCCCCACGGGGCTGGCCTCACTTCAGGAAAAGGCAGACTGACATGAAAAAAATTTTTGTCATTGTAGCTATCACGTTGCTCGCGGGCTGTTCCACTCAGGCGTCAAGAATGGCGAACTGCCAGGCACAGGGGATTTCAAAAGATACCTGTTACCTCGCCGAGCAAAATCGTCAGACCGGTATACAAAATGCGGCACTGAAGCAGGCCATGGAAAATGCCGCCAGTCAGTACGGCCAGGCGACGAAAAAAGTCATTCACGCGAAGATTAAGGGGATTGATATCAAAATCTTTCCCGGCGATAAGCAAGGGTATATCGAAGGGACTGCAGCATATCTTGATGAAGATAACGCGGATGCTCAGGTCTATCGCAAAGGTATTTTCACAGCGATTTATTACAAGCGCACACACAAGCTGGTTCTGATGCGCAACGGTCAGATTTACGGTCGGGCGACAACATGAAAAGACATCATACCGATCAGTTTAAACATCTGTCGCCGGAGCAGCAGCTTACCTGCCTGAAGATGCTTCAGCGCGTGGAGGAGACGCCGCTGTCCAAAGGGATCACCGGTTTCGCCGTCTCGGTGATCATGAATAACGGGCATACCGCGACGCTGAGTAAGTTCATCGCGCAACCTGAAGAAGTATCCGTGTTAGTCAGCTGGAACAATGATCAGCGCGGTAATGACCGCAGGGATTAATAAGGACGTTTTGCTCCCATGCATGTGATAGACCTGACCAGAAAAGAGCGTTCGTCTACCGGCGTTTTGTTTCTGCATACACTGAAAGACAAAGGGTATGTTTACCGGCTGAAAAGAGTTGAAGTGGAAGAACTGACGCTGCGTTTAATTAAACTCAATCATTTTCACCATTTTTCCAGCATGACCGGTATTCATACCTCAAAGATTTATAACGATAAAATCGAGGCAGCGAAGAGCCTGTGTCACTTTATAGAAAAGGTGACCGGCGCAAAATGCACGGCAGATATTTTAAACACGTATTAAATTGAGGTAAGGAGGATGAGCGCGGCATAAAATCGCGCTGAAATCTGTTTTCAATCTTACCGTTATAGAATCCAGCGCGATCTGCCCCGAATCTCCCCATCCCAGATTTCAACACCCGTTTCACTTGCCCGCACATAGCTACCCGTTGAAAGGATTGGTGTAACACTCGATGACATCGTCGTTGCTTATCATAAGTGGGTTAGAATCAGCAAAAATCGCCAACAAAGAACTTTAGCGAGATTTGAGGATATGTTTTGCCCCATAGGCCCGCTCGCTCATTCACCCGCTCCTACTGAATCTGAATCCCTTCAAAGCGGCACACAAGCTGCTCCCGGTTTATCTTAGGTGCACTGCACCTACGCCAGACCAAACTTAAGTCAAATTAACCATGCGAATATCGCTCCGCTTGCTTTAACATAACCTTACTTTTCATATGGGGTGGCGTGGCTGATTTAGCAGGGCTTGCGATGTTCATACTTGGCCAGCCAATCATGATTACACGCGCCAAGCCGATGGGGACAACCAAGGGGACCTCACCGCTGAGCTACTATTTGCGTCAGTGGCTGAAGACTGAGGTGAAGCAGTGGCCGACCCTGACCACCGGGAGTATAAAACGCCTAAAATTCTCATATGTCAGCAATCTTGGTGCATTTGTCGGACGATGGACTCCCTTCCTTGGTGTGATAATTCTGGCGAGTGATATTTCCCAAATTGTCTGGAAAAGCACCAACCGTTACAACTCAATCGCCAATGAGAAAGACCGCCTATGGTAAGTAATGAGGATATTCTTGACTGGTATAATGCAGGATGGAACAAGTCAGGGAAATGGCCTGTCACGATTGACACCAGCCTCACCACGGGGCGTTATGTCTGGGTGTGGGAGACGGGTGAAGAAATCATGGAAAGTTATACCAAGACCTTTGGTGCAGACATGACAGGGTTTAATTTCCTGAAATACTGGCCCGATGAGAAAGGTATGATTCCTAACTTCCTGCTTCCGAAATCTCGCCGTGTGAAGAGTGTTGAACCTTCCCCGCTAACACTCCGTATGCTCGCAGAATCTGCGCGGGCTGGAAGATGGCTTTATGATTAAAATTTTCCCGCTAAATGAGCCCGGACGGTGTTTAACATTTACGGCACCTGCATGCCGTAAAGCATTGCAGAGCAAGTGGCGATGCTAAATTTTAAGTCAGGCAGTGATGTCCCATTCATACCTTACCGGGAATAAGTGGCTCTATAAATAAGCCATCATGCCCTAATTAATTGAAGAGTCTGTTCAAAAAATTGCGTTTGTAAGTCACGCCTTATGCGCGGACGATGAACTCTCTTGCTCATCACAACGCTGAGTCTGGCGCAGGAGTTAACGTGGGATTTTTAAGCGAGATTTTCGCCCGAATTGCCGGCCAGAAGTCTGCACCCCATCCGGTAACAACATCACCTCAACAGGAGTTAACAATGGCAAAAGTACTGGTTCTCTATCATTCCATGTATGGTCATATTGAAACGATGGCGCAAAGCGTTGCCGAAGGTGCACGCAGCGTACCCGGTGTTGAAGTCACGATAAAACGCGTCCCTGAAACCATGCCTGAAGAAGCGTTTAAGGCTGCGGGTGGCAAAACCGGTCAAACGGCAGACGTTGCTTCTCCGGCAGAACTCGCTGATTACGACGCCATCATTTTCGGCACACCAACCCGCTTTGGTAACATGACCGGTCAGATGCGCACCTTTCTTGATCAAACCGGCGGCCTGTGGGCCAAAGGCGCACTGGCAGGCAAAGTCGCCAGCGTATTCAGCTCAACTGGCACCGGCGGCGGTCAGGAAATGACTATCACGTCGACCTGGACCACCCTCGCCCATCACGGCATGATCATCGTGCCAATCGGTTACACCACCCCGGAATTGTTCGATATTTCACAGGTTCGCGGCGGCACGCCTTATGGCGCGACCACTATCGCCGGTGGCGATGGCTCACGTCAGCCGAGTGCCGAAGAGCTGCGTATTGCCGTGCATCAGGGTAAACACGTCGCCACGATCACCAGCAAACTGGTCGGTTAATTTTTTTAAAAACCCCAAAAAAAAGGGTTCGGCATCCATTGCCGAACCCTTTTAGTTTTTACGTTTTAACGCTTATTTACCACGCGACGCAATGATGTTTTCAGCGACATTGCGCGGTGCCTCGGCATAGTGATTGAACTCCATGCTGTAGGTTGCACGGCCTTGCGACATTGACCGCAAAACGGTGGAATAACCGAACATTTCAGACAATGGCACTTCGGCTTTGATAATTTTACCGCCGCCGCCCGCGATCTCTTCCATGCCCTGCACCGTGCCGCGACGTGACGACAAATCACCCATCACGCCACCGGCATACTCTTCCGGCGTTTCCACTTCCACTTTCATCATCGGTTCGAGAATCACCGGGTCCGCACGTTTGGCCGCTTCCTTGAAACCAAAGATCGCCGCCATTTTGAACGCCATTTCCGAGGAATCGACCTCGTGGTACGACCCGAACGTCAGCGTGACTTTCACGTCGACGACCGGATACCCCGCCAGAATGCCGTTATTCAGCGCTTCTGTTACCCCTTTCTCAACGGCAGGAATAAATTCACGCGGAACAACGCCCCCTTTGGTCGCATCCACAAACTCAAAACCGGTGCCTGCCGGCAGAGGTTCAAGCGTGAACACCACGTGGCCGTACTGGCCTTTACCGCCGGACTGACGCACAAATTTCCCGTCCACATCTTTCACCGTTTTACGCACCGTTTCGCGGTACGTGACCTGCGGTTTACCGATGTTAGCTTCCACGCCAAACTCACGTTTCATGCGGTCGACGATGATCTCCAGATGCAATTCCCCCATACCGGAAATGATCGTCTGCCCGGATTCCTCATCAGTACGGATACGGAACGACGGGTCTTCAGACGCCAGCCGCGACAGCGCAATGCCCATTCTCTCCTGGTCGGCTTTGGTTTTCGGCTCGATGGCCTGCGAGATCACCGGATCCGGGAACTCCATGCGCACCAGCGTAATAATGTCAGACGGGTCGCACAGCGTTTCGCCGGTTGTCACGTCTTTCAGCCCCACGCAGGCGGCGATATCACCGGCACGAATTTCGTCGATCTCGATGCGGTCATTAGCATGCATCTGCACGATACGGCCAATACGCTCTTTCTTGCCGCGCACCGGGTTATATACGCTGTCGCCTTTTTTCAGCACGCCTGAGTACACCCGGACAAACGTCAGCTGGCCGACATACGGGTCAGTCATCAGTTTGAACGCCAGCGCCGAGAACTTCTCGCTGTCATCGGAATGACGAAATATCTCGTTGCCGTCTTCGTCAGTACCCGCGATTGGCGGAATATCCAGCGGCGAAGGCATCAGTTCGATCACGGCGTCGAGCATGCGCTGCACGCCTTTATTCTTGAACGCGCTGCCGCACAGCATTGGCTGGATTTCACCGGCGATGGTACGCAGGCGCAAACCTTCGGTGATCTCATCCTCGGTGAGCGCGCCTTCTTCGAGATATTTATCCATCAGCCTGTCATTGGCTTCTGCCGCTGCCGACACCATTTTCTCGCGCCACTCTTCCGCCAGCGCCTGTAACTCCGCCGGGATCGGTGCATAACTGAAGGTCATGCCCTGCGTTTCGTCATCCCACAAAATGGCGCGCATTTTGCGTAAATCCACCACGCCCGTGAAATGCTCTTCGCTGCCGATCGGGATAACGATCGGGATCGGATTGGCTTTCAGGCGGTCCACCATCATCTGGCGAACGCGGAAGAAATCTGCACCCTGACGGTCCATTTTGTTCACAAAAGCCAGGCGCGGCACTTTGTATTTATTCGCCTGACGCCACACGGTTTCAGACTGAGGCTGCACGCCGCCGACGGCGTCATACACCATCACCGCGCCGTCGAGAACGCGCATGGAACGTTCCACTTCAATGGTGAAATCCACGTGCCCCGGTGTGTCGATAATATTAATACGATGCTCATCGAACGAGTGATCCATCCCGCGCCAGAAACAGGTCACCGCGGCGGAGGTAATAGTGATGCCGCGCTCCTGTTCCTGAGCCATCCAGTCTGTGGTCGCACCGCCGTCATGCACTTCTCCCAGCTTATGATTCATGCCGGTATAGAAAAGAATACGCTCGGTGGTGGTGGTTTTACCTGCGTCGATGTGTGCTGAGATACCGATATTGCGGTAGCGCTCGATTGGCGTTTTGCGAGCCATATAACGTCCTTACTGGTTGATGGCTAAGTTGGCGGGGAGTGGTTTTCACGTCCCGTCACAAAGTATTGGGTACTAAATTTCTTAATGCGGAGAGTATACTACAATTGTACGTGTATATTCGTACAATTAATTTGGTCTATCAATGAAATTGGTCACAGGCCGTCACGTTGTACAGCCGTTGAGGGATAGGCTATATTGCGCGGCCGCCGATAATTTAAAATTTTAGCCAAAATAATTCTGGTTGCAGGAAGGCGGCAAATGCATCTGCAACCTGAAGTATGACGGGTAAAGAGGATAGTCCGATGATAGCCAATCACCCCGAACGCGAGCAGATCCGCCTTGAAAATGTCCTGACTGCGCTGGGTAATCCGTTACGTCTGGCCGTGGTACGCACGCTGGCAAAAGGCGGCGAACATCCGTGCGGAACATTATTGCAGGGGCTGTCGAAATCGACGCTGACTCACCACTGGCGCGTATTACGTGACAGCGGCGTGATCTGGCAACGTCCGGATGGCCGCGCCAACTTGCTTTCACTGCGCCGCGACGATCTGGACGCCCGCTTCCCCGGCCTGCTCGATTCCCTGCTTAACGCCATCGAATCCGACGGCATTACGCTGGAATCCACCCAGAAACATATCTCCGAGCAACACCTTTAATTTTCCGCCAGTTGTGATTTCACCAGCGAACAGAACGTATTAATGATAGACGATCCGTGGCTGTCCTCCCGCCGGGCGAGATAAAGCGGTGCGCTGAGTTTTGTGGTGGCATCGAGAGGCAGAAACACCACGCCGTCGCCACCGAGGCGGGTCATCGAAGCGGGCACAATCGAAATGCCCAGCCCTGCGCCCACCAGACTCAGACACGACGTCAGCCGTGGCGCTTCCTGCACAATGTGCGGGCTGAAACCGGCGCGGACATACGCCGCCAGTATTGCATCGTACAGCCCCTGCCCGGCGCGCCGCCGGTACAGCACAAAAGGCTCGTTACTCAGTTCTTCCAGTTTTAAAGGCTGATCGCCCGGCTGAGAGGCCAGCCGATGTCCCGCCGGAACCGCCACCCACATCGGTTCTTCCAGCACTTTTTCCATCTCTAATTCCGGCATATCTTTTACGCGCATGCGCACAAAAGCGACGTCAAGCTGCCCGGCCACCACGCCCGCCAGCAGCTCACCGCTGCCATTTTCCTCAAGCAGGGTGCTGACCGACGGGTAAATTTCACGATACCGGCGCAGCAGTGCGGGCACAAAGGTATGCAGAGCAGCAGAGCTGGTGAACCCGATGCGGATGCGCCCCTGTTCACCCAGCGCCGCGCGTTGCATCGCAGCGCTCAACTGATCAGCACGCGCCAGCACGGCACGGGCTTCATTCAGCAACACTTCACCGGCTTCAGTCGGGATCACCCCGCGCGGCAAACGCTGTAACAAGGCCACGCCGAAATCCTGCTCCAGCCCCTGCAACAGACGGGTTAGCGGGGGTTGCTGGATAAAAAGCAATTCTGCGGCGCGGGTAATGCTCCCGGCCTCGACAACGGTCACGAAGGCATTCAGACGTTTCAGCTCAATCACTGCCATACTCTCCAGGTATCGGTATTCACTATTATAGGCATTAGACATCATGGCACGTCGACGCGCATGATCCTCAACAGAATTTACGCCTTTGGCATCATTGAATTACATTTAGGGAGAGTGCAGCAATGGCCGACTGTTCACAGGAAAAAATCATGCTCGATCTGGAAGAACACACCGCACCGCAACCCGATTGCGGACAACTGTTTATGGGCTTTTTCGTCCTCGGGCTGACCGGGTTTGGCGGCGTTCTGCCAATGGCACGACACATGCTGGTGGATAAACGCCGCTGGCTGACTGCCGATCAGTTCACCGAGTTGCTCGGGCTGTGTCAGTTTCTGCCGGGCGGCAATATCATCAATTTGTCCGTTGCGCTGGGAATGGAGTTTCGTGGCCTGCGCGGTGCGCTCTCGGCCATTCTGGGGCTGATTCTGGCGCCGACCCTTTGCGTGGTATTGCTCGGCCTGATTTACGCACGCTATCAGAATGAACCGCTGGTGGAGCATCTCTTTGCCGGAATGGCGGCTGCGGCAGCGGGTTTACTGCTCTCAACCGGCATAAAAATGCTGGCCCCGCTGCGCGGAAAATGGCTGCAACTGGCGCTGGTCGCGGCGGGCGTAGTGGCCATCGCCCTGTTTCGTATACCGATGCTGCCGGTCATGCTGGTGCTGGCACCGGTCAGTATCTTCATCTGTGCAAAAGGGAAATTCTGATGACAGTTTTATTTTCGCTGGCCCTGTTGTTCACTGAACTTTCCCTGCTGGCCTTCGGCGGCGGGAACACTATTTTGCCGGAAATGCAGCGTGCAGTGGTCGATGTGCATCACTGGATGAGCGCGCAGGAGTTTAGCGCCCTGTTCGCCCTGGCGCAGGCAGCCCCCGGCCCGAATATGATGATCGTACCGCTGATCGGCTGGCAGGTGGCGGGTTGGTCCGGGCTGCTGGTGTCATCTCTGGCGAAGTTCGGCCCGTCATCCATCGTCACGCTTATCGTGATGGGTGGGTGGAAACGCTACAAAGACCGGCCATGGCGGCAAGTGATCCAGCGCGGACTGGTGCCGGTCACCGTCGGGCTGGTGGTGTCGAGCGGATTGCTGATCGCCGAAGCCTCCGCCACCAACGCCCTGATGGGCGGCATTATCGTGGTGTGCACCCTGCTGGCGATGAACAAACGCATCCACCCCCTCTGGGTGCTGGCCGCCGGTGCGTTGCTGGGGCTGGTATTGGGTTAACGGTTCTTTCCATTAAAAAGGCTGCCACAGGGCAGCCTTGATGGGGTGTACCAGCGCGAATTAAGAACAGAATACGCGGGCTTCACGCGGGGTATAAATACCAAAGGTCACCAGCCCCAGCAGGCCGTTGACGAAAGTTTGTTGGGTTTCAACGCGAACCACTTTATCCGCACCACCGCAGACTTTCGCTGCATCGATGGATTTCTTCTGACCAATACCGCTGACGAAGAAGTGATGTGTGGTCACTTGCTTAGGCGCAGTGGCAATCCCCTGACCCATGTTGAAAGTTTGCTGTGCACAGCCGGATAACAGAACGGCAACGGCCGCCGCAAGAATAACCTTTTTCATGACAATCCCTTTATAGAAGACCCTAACGGTCAATAAGTATCGATATCAGTCTGCCGGTGCGCCCTGTAAAAAGCGGGCGGGATCAGCAGATTCAAGGGTGTTATCGGAAGACTGACGGAAAAATTTAGGCTAAAGACTGAAAACAGTGCATTTATTGTGGTTTTTTAATTGCGAACCCGATCTCAGCATCTTTCCAATATATAGCGTATTGATGATTTATTGAGTTTCTATATATATCAATCGTTAAGGATGATAATGAAAACGACACCTCTGAGCCTTGCCATTTCTGCCCTTCTGCTTTCTACTGCTGCCGCCTCCGCCAACGATACCCCGCCCGAACTTAGCCAGCGTGAAGTCACCCTGCTGACCGTTGACGGCTTGCCGTTCAAAGACCTTAACCGCTCCGGGAAACTGGAACCTTACGAAGACTGGCGGCTGACCCCTGAAGAACGCGCTGCGGATCTGGTAAAGCGTATGACGCTGCAGGAAAAAGCCGGCGTGATGATGCACGGTTCGGCACCGACGGCCAACAGCCCGATCGGCGCAGGCACACATTATGATTTGGCGGCAGCGGAGAAAATGATTTCCGGTGCCAGGGTGAACAGCCTGATCACCCGGCTTTCAGCGGAAGACCCGGCGGTGATGGCGGAAGAGAACAATAAATTACAGCAGATTGCCGAAAAGACGCGGCTCGGTATTCCGGTCACCATCAGCAGCGACCCGCGTAATTCTTTTGAGTATCTGATTGGCGCCAGCACCTCTTCCGGCAAATTCACCCAGTGGCCGGAAACCTTAGGGCTGGCGGCCATTGGCAACGAGAAAGTCACCCGCCGCTATGCCGATATCGTGCGTCAGGAATATCTGGCCGTCGGCATTCGTGAAGCGCTCTCGCCGCAGGCCGATCTGGCAACCGAGCCGCGCTGGGCGCGCATCAGCGGCACCTTTGGCGAAGATCCGACCCGCGTTCACAACATGGTGCGCGGTTACGTGGAAGGCATGCAAAACGGTGCCGATGGCCTGAATCAGGGCAGCGTGATTTCGGTAGTGAAACACTGGGTCGGCTACGGTGCGGCGGAAAACGGCTACGACAGCCACAACGTCTATGGCAAAAATGCCGTCTTTCCCGGCAACAATTTGAAAGAGCATATTTATCCGTTCACCGGCGCATTTGAAGCCAATGTCGCCAGCGTCATGCCGACTTATTCGATCCTGAAAGATGTTTCCCTTGAAGGCAAACCGCTGGAACAGGTCGGTGCAGGGTTCAGCCACCAGTTGCTCACCGATATTTTGCGCGGGCAATACGGCTTTAAAGGCGTGGTGCTGAGCGACTGGCTGATCACCAGTAATTGCGAAGGCGAATGTCTGAACGGTTCGCCGCAAGGCAAAGACCCGGTGCCGGGCGGCATGTCCTGGGGAGTTGAAACCCTGACACCGCAACAGCGTTTCGTAAAAGCGGTGCTGGCAGGTGTCGATCAGTTTGGCGGCGTAACCGATTCACAGCTGCTGGTTAACGCGGTGAATGAAAAGCAACTGACAGAACAGCGCCTTGATGAGTCTGTCGTGCGTATTCTTGAACAAAAATTCCGCACAGGCTTATTTGAAAATCCGTACGTTGATGTGCAAAAAGCCGTGCAAACCGTGGGTCGTGCCGACTGGCAGAAAGAAGCAGATTCAGCGCAAGGGCATTCTCTGGTGTTACTGCAAAACACCGGTGACACATTGCCGCTGAAGAAGGGCCAGAAAATCTGGCTGTACGGCATCGCACCACAGGCCGCAAAAGCCGCCGGTTTCACCGTGGTGGATACGCCGGAAAAAGCGGATATTGCGCTGATCCGCGCTCATGCGCCGTATGAACAACCGCATAAAGCCTGGTTCTTTGGCAAACGTCATCATGAAGGCTCGCTGGCCTATACCGATGACAATGCGGATTATCAGGCGATTGTGAAAGCCAGCAACGCGGTGCCGACGGTGGTGACCGTTTATCTCGATCGCCCCGCCATTCTCACCAACGTGAATGACAAAGCGAAAGCCATTATCGGCAACTTTGGTGTCAGCGATGCGGTGCTGTTTACCCGCCTGACCAGCACCGAAGCCTATACCGGCAAACTGCCGTTCGAACTGCCCTCCTCCATGGATGCCGTGCTCAGACAGAAATCAGATATGCCGCACGACAGCGAAAACCCGCTGTTTGATATTGGCTTCGGGCTGGCACGTTAATCTGCTGGTCCCTTAAGAATGTCCCGTCTTTTGGCGGGGCACTCTTCAGCGGGTTTGTCTGACACATTGCCATTTAGCCACCACCTGCCCGGCCACTACCTCGTCTTCCCTGCCCTGAACTGCCCGCCTCAAAACCATAAAAACCATCAGATTCATGCGGATAAAAATGCGTCACTTCACACTTTTGTCGTAAAGTTCCCTTGAATTTGTAAAATAATAATGATAACAATTATCATTAAGTTTAACATTCGTCTCGTTTTCGTTATCACCCGCCTTATTCAGGACGGGCTTTCGTGCGGAACACTGTTGGCTTCTGGGCTTATTTACACACGCATCAATTAATTACTCGATTATTAATCGGGTTATTTATAGGGACTATTAATATGTTGTTGGCTTTTCCCCTCAAACGCTCGGTGCTTTTGTGCGCCATGGCCGTCGCTGTTCCGGCTTCCTCTTTGGCCGCCGAAGATACCGTGGTCATCAAAGCCTCTCAGGCTGATACCGCAGATGCACCGACGCAGGGTTACAGCGCGAAAACGTCTAAAAGTGCGACCAAAACCGATCAGCCACTGATCACCACAGGTCAGGCCGTGTCCGTCGTGACCCGCCAGCAAATGGACGACCAGAACGCCACCACCGTCAATGCCGCGCTGAACTATACGCCAGGCGTGTTTACCAACTTTGCGGGCGGCGCAACGCGTTATGACACCATTTCCCTGCGTGGCTTCCACGGTGGTGACGTCAACAACACATTCCTCGATGGCCTGCGTATTCTGAGCGATGGCGCAAGCTATAACTCCATTCAGGTCGATCCGTGGTTCCTCGAACGTATTGATGTGGTGAAAGGGCCGTCCTCTGCCCTTTACGGCCAGAGCATTCCCGGTGGCGTCGTGGTTGAAACCACCAAGCGTCCGCAGTTTGCGGAAGAAGGCCATTTCCGTCTGTCCGGCGGGACGCAAAACACCAAAGGCGGTGCGTTCGATTACACCAATGCAATCAACGACCAGTGGGCATTTCGTCTGACCGGCATGACCCGCAGCAGTGATACGCAGTATGATCACCAGCGCGAAGAGCGTTATGCGATCTCCCCGCAGCTGATGTGGCAGCCGGATGAAAATACCTCGCTGTTACTGCGCGCCTACCTGCAAAAAGATCCGTCCGGCGGTTATCACGCCGCGGTTCCTGCCGACGGCAGCCTGTATGGCCAGAAACTGAGCCGTGGATTCTTCGACGGCGAAACGGATCGTAACCAGTTCAAACGCTGGGAGCAGATCTACAGCTACGAATTCCAGCATGCGTTTAACGACGTCTGGTCCTTCCGCCAGAACGCCAACTACACCCATTCCAATACCGAACTGGATCAGGTGTATCAGGCTGGCTGGAACGCAGACCGCACGTTGATGAACCGCTACTATTCCGGTGAGAAATCCTCTCTGGATACCTTCGCGATTGATAACCAGCTTGAAGCCGATTTTGCCACCGGCGAACTGGCGCACAAAGTGGTGCTGGGCTTCGACTATTCTCACTTCGTCAATGATCTGAAATCTGACGGCGCCATCGCAGGCACGCTCAACCCGTACACCGGTGTTGGCAGCGATGCGCTGGACTATTACAGCCTTTCTCGCGGCAAAAACCGTTACGAGCAGATGGGCACCTATCTGCAGGATGAAATGAGCTGGAACAAGTGGTTCCTGACCCTGTCCGGCCGTTACGACACGCTGAAAACCGACAGCCGCAGCTACGAAAGTATCTATGGCAAAGAAAGCAGCAGCGAGCGTAAAGACAGCCACTTCAACAGCCGAGCTTCCCTGTTGTATGCCTTTGACAGCGGGATTTCCCCGTACGTCAGCTACAGCCAGGCGATGACGCCATCGGCCCTGCCAGGCTCTGATGGCACGCTGCTCAAGCCGATGCAGAGTGAGCAGTACGAAGCGGGGATCAAATATCAGCCGGTCGGCACATCCGATATGTACAGCGCGGCACTGTATGACCTGACGCAGGATGACGTAGGTAACCGCGTAGTGGTGGGCAGCTATTATGAACCTGCGGGTAAGATCCGTTCACAGGGTCTGGAGCTGGAAGCCAAGAAACAGGTGACCGAGCGCTTCAACGTGATGGCCGGTTATACCTACAATAAAGTGCGTATTCGCGATGCCAGCCAGAATAACGGCAACACGCCATACGTGACGCCAAAACAGATGGCGTCTATCTGGGGTCAGTACAATACGCCGGTCGGTGTGGATCTGGGCGCGGGTGTGCGTTACATCGGCACACAATGGGCGGATAACGAAAACACCCGTCACATGCCTTCCGCGACGCTGGTTGATGCATCACTGCGTATGAATCTGGTGCAGTTTAATCCACAACTGAAAGGCGCATTCGTGCAGCTGAACGCCAATAACCTGTTCGATAAGAAATACGTCGCTGCCTGTTACGGCACCAGCTATTGCTACTGGGGTCAGGAACGTACCGTGGTCGCGACCGTGGGTTATGATTTCTGATAGCTAAACGTGTTGAAAGAACCCTGAGAAATCAGGGTTTTTTTATGCCCTGAAATCGCCTGCCACAACAGTCCGGGCAGGCGTATCTGACCGCGCAGAACGGCTTAATTGTGAAGGAATTGTGTGGAGATCCACAAAAAATGCCTTCGGCGCAGGGAACTTTTCCAACAGCGTGAGAAAGCTTTGGCCTGTTTGAAATAAATCCTTATAATTAGCGACCCTGAAATGTGATTCGTTACACATACTGAGTCTCATTAAAGTGCCTGTGAACGTACACTGTTCCTCCGGTTGAAAGCAGGCCGGGGGGAAATCAACATCCTGACAACAACTGCCAGTGTGGCATTAACGACCAACGAAAATATGAAAATGAGCATTCGCGCGATAGTTACCCTGGTTTTGGCAGTTGCTGCATACAGCCAGGCATCTTTTGCTGTGGTTTATCCTCTTCCGGCGAACAATGGTCGTCTGATCGGTGAAAATATCACGGTCACTGTTCCACAAGGCAGCAGCCTGCCTCTGGAACATTTTGCAGCGCAATACCAGATGGGTTTGAGCAACATGCTCGAAGCTAACCCTGGCGTTGACCCGTTCCTGCCAACCCCTGGCACTGTGCTGACGATCCCACAGCAGTTAATTCTGCCGGATACGCCGCATGAAGGTGTTGTCATCAACAGCGCAGAAATGCGTTTGTACTACTACCCGAAAGGCACCAATACCGTCGTTGTTCTGCCAATCGGTATCGGCGAACTGGGTAAAGACACCCCGCTTAACTGGGTGACCACTGTTCAGCGTAAAAAAGCCGGTCCGACCTGGACACCAACGGCAAAAATGCATGAAGAATACGCGGCACGCGGCGAATTCCTGCCAGCCGTCTTCCCTGCCGGCCCGGACAACCCGATGGGTCTTTACGCGCTGTACGTGGGACGTCTGTATGCCGTTCACGGCACCAACGCGAACTTCGGTATCGGTCTGCGCGTGAGCCACGGTTGTGTGCGTCTGCGTGATGCTGACATCAAATGGCTGTACGACAACGTGCCGCAGGGCACCCGCGTTCAGTTCATCAACGAGCCGGTGAAAGCCACGGTTGAGCCAGACGGCAAGCGTTATGTTGAAATCCATAACCCGCTGTCTTCCAACCAGGAAGAATTTGATTCCCAACAACCGATTCCAATCAGCCTGACGGGCAGTTCAAATGCCGTGGCGATGGATCCGAGTGTGAATCAGACTGTGGTTCAGCGTGCGATTGAGATGCGTGCCGGGATGCCGGTTCAAATCAACTAAGCGTAAGGCCTGGAGTTGTGTGAGAATTTGGAAAGCCCCGAAAATTTTTCGGGGCTTTTTTTTGGGGATTTTTTGCTCCTCCACGGCAAAGGGGAGGAGCTGTCCGGGTTGTTTTGAAATGATGGCAAGCTGTTTGCTTTTCTCATCCTGAGCAGGTGAAGTTGTGACCTTAAAAGCCTCTGGTCGCGTTCAAAAATCACGCCGCAGGAAGAGGTGGAAAACCGCGAGGTTTTTTTCGCGGGTTGTAACCCGACCGGAGGGAACCGCGCAGCGGCGGGATTTTGCGGCAATAGGAGGAGTTTCTGAAACGGAGCCGGGATGCATGGCACGTGTTTTAAAGAGCCCGGGATTCTCAAGGGTGGTGGCGACGGACCACCCTTGAGGCCGGTTTGGGCGGCAGCCCAAGGTCTTGAATTTAATGTGCCAGAAACTTCTCCAGAAACTGCTTAGTCCGCGCATGCTGCGGATTCGAAAACAACTCCTTCGCTGGCCCCTGCTCGACGATCTTCCCCTGATCCATAAAGATCGCCCGATCAGCAACGTCTCGCGCAAAGCTCATTTCATGGGTGACGATCACCATCGTGCGGTGCTCGAGCGCCAGGGCGCGGATTGTGTTGAGCACTTCGCCAACCAGTTCCGGGTCGAGGGCTGAGGTCGGTTCGTCGAACAAAATGACTTCAGGCTCCATCGCCAGTGCGCGGGCTATCGCCACACGTTGTTGCTGGCCGCCCGATAAACGGCGCGGATAAGCATCCTCTTTGCCGCTCAGGCCGACTTTCTCCAGCAGCTTGCGCGCGGCGGCTATCGCTTTCTCTTTCGGTTCACCCTTCACGATGACCGGCCCTTCAATGATGTTTTCCATCACGGAACGGTGCGGGAACAGATTGAAGTTCTGGAAGACAAACCCGACCTGCTGACGCAGTTCACGGACTTTGTTTTTTTGTTTGCTGATCGGCTTGTTGCCATCAATTTCGATGTTGCCCACTTTGATGGTGCCGCCGTCCGGCTCTTCCAGCAGATTGATACTGCGCAACAAGGTGGTTTTACCGGAACCGCTTGGGCCAATAATCGCCACAACTTCGCCAGCGTTGACCTGTAAATCGATACCGTGCAATACCGTTTGGCCGTTGAATTTCTTAGTCAGTTGCTTAACGTCAATGGTACTCATGAAGGCTCCTGATCCTGACGGTTAACGCGGTCTTCCAGACGGTTTTGCAGGAAGGATAATACGGTCGCCAGCACCCAGTAGATGATCGAGGCGGCCAGATACATGGTGAACACTTCCAGCGTGCGCGAGGTGACCAGTTGCGCCTGGCGGAACAGCTCCGGCACCTGAATGGTCGCCGCCAGTGAGGTGTCTTTCACCAGACCGATAAAACTGTTGCCCAGCGGCGGCAGCGCGGTGCGGGCGGCCTGCGGTAAAATCACGCGGCGCAGCGTCTGCCACGGGTTCATGCCGATACTGGCAGCAGCTTCCCACTGCCCTTTTTCGATCGACGAAATCGCCGCACGCAGGGTTTCAGAGGTGTAAGCCGCGGTATTAAGCGACAGGCCGATCATGGCAGCCGGAATAGGATCCAGCTCAATGCCAAACTGCGGCAGGCCGTAGTAAATCATAAACAGTTGCGCGATAAGCGGCGTACCACGAAATACGGACACGTAAAAACGTGACAGCCATGACAGCGGCCAGAAACGCGAAAGGCGCATCAGCGCCAGCATAAAGCCCAGTAATAACCCGAAAATCATCCCGCCGAGACTCAGCTGGAGCGTAAACAGGGTGCCCTTCAATAAAAATGGTGCTGAATCCAGCACCAGTTGAATACTTTCTTGCATCCGATAAAGACCTTCTGGATGTTTGCTCTGAATGGATCCGGGGCGGTGTGATGCGCCGCCCCGGTCATCGTGAGCGATTATTTGGTGACGTCAGCCCCGAACCATTTTTCAGAAATCTTGGTCAGTGAGCCGTCTTTCTGCATATCAGCAATGGCTTTGTTAATCGCAGCCAGCAGTTCCGGGTTGTTCTTACGCAACGCCACGCCTGCTTCCAGACGGGAGAACGGCGCACCCGCAACGGCTAAGGTATTGCCGGTTTTCTTGACCAGATCCAGCGCGGCCAGACGGTCCACCAGAATGGCATCGATACGGCCTACGCGCAGATCCTGGTATTTTGTCGGGTCATCATCATAGGTACGGATATCCACGCCCTGAACATTTTCACGCAACCACTGCTCGTAGTTACTGCCCAGACCCACGCCTACTTTCTTACCTTTCAGATCTTCAGGTTTAGCAAAATTGGCCTCATTGCCTTTTTTGGTCAGCGCCTGAATGCCGGAAACGGTGTACGGCGTGGAGAAATCATATTTCTTCTGACGCTCCGGGGAAATCGTCACCTGGTTAATCGCCACGTCGATACGTTTTGATTCCAGGGAAGCCAGCATACCGTCCCACTTGGTCGGTTGCAGCTTGGCTTTCACGCCCATGTGCTGCGCCAGCGCATCTGCAAATTCCACTTCAAAACCGGTCAGTTTGCCGTCTTCACCCTGAAAACTGAACGGAGGATAGGTGCCTTCCAGCCCGACGATCAGCGTGCCGCGCTCTTTAACTTTCTTCAGTAAACCTTCATCGGCGAAGCTGTTGCTGACCATACCGGCAGTCAGCGAGACGGCGACAGCACCCAGAAGTAAACGACGACGCAGTGTAGAAAAAATCATATTCACCTCATTTATAGTTAATTATAAAACGTTATATACCCAATGAATTTGCGCACAGTAGCACCCGCCGCAACAGTTATCAGGAATATAATTCTATAATCTTAGCTCAAAATGGAATAAGCACACGTTAAGCCATCAACACCCTCTTTTCCACCCATCACAACGATAAGTCATGCCTATACAAAAGGGTGATAAGCAAAGAGTGCCGGAGCCCCGCCGGTGTGAATAAACAGGATCGGGCCTTCGTCCGGGAACAATCCGCGCTCGATGCCGTCGAGCAGCCCCGCCATCGCTTTGCCGGTGTAAACCGGATCAAGTAACATCGCTTCCTGTTCTGCCAGCAGTTTGATCGCCGCCATCCCGGCGTCATTAGGCTCACCGTAGCGCGGCGCAAAATACTCATCCCATAAAACAATCGTTGGCGATGTGTCGTCAAACTCTAAACGGGCCGCCACTTCACGCGCAATGGCCTCGACTTTCGGACGTTGCTCATGCGCCTTACGTGACACTGTAACGCCAATCAGTGCTGTGTCCGGCATCAGATGGCTGAGGGCGACCGCCAGCCCTGCGTGAGTTCCGGCGCTGCCGGAGGCAACTACGACGGCGCTGAAATCCACAAAACTGGCCGAGGACTGCTCGGCGATTTCCAGCGCACACTGAACATATCCGAGCGCACCCAGCGCGTTCGAGCCGCCCACCGGCACGATGTACGGACGAAAACCCTGGGCTTCCAGACGCTCTGCCTGCTCTGCCAGCTGCGCCATCGGGTCGTGCAACGCATCGCACATCACCACTTCGACGTTAAACAGATCCAGCAACAGACGGTTGCCATTGGTCAGATAGTTAGCTTCTTGCGTGCCGATAGGATTTTCCAGCAGCGCCACGCATTTCAGGCCAAGCTTCGCCGCCACGGCGGCGGTCTGACGAACGTGGTTAGACTGGATCGCGCCTGCGGTGACTAACGTATCCGCGCCTTCTGCCAGCGCATCGGCCACCAGATATTCCAGTTTTCTCAGCTTGTTACCGCCCATCGCCAGCGGAGTGACGTCATCACGTTTGATGTAAATATCGCGCCCCAGATGTTCTGAGAGGCGGTGTAATTTCTCCAGCGGGGTGCTGTTACCCAGTAAATCGAGACGATCAAAGGCATCCAGCCGGTTTTTAAGCAATGAAATTTTAGCAGGCACAATGTTCCCCTGACGCGCAGCCGCATCGCTGAGCGAAACCGTAAATGTGGATTATTAGGATATGAAAGGAGCGTAATGATGAAGTATATAAAGAATGTATACAAACTGTAGACAAAAAAACAGGCTCCCGGAGGAACCTGTTTGTGGTGTTACTTCGTCAGTCTGTGCTGAACAGTCTCAGGCTGATTTCTGCCAGGCCAGATACTGATCGTATTTGCGCAAGGCAATACGGTAGTTATCATGCGCCGCCACCGGCAGATCACTGATGATCCGCTGGTGGATACTGTCCCCTTTCAGTTTATCGAGAGGATAGTTATTGGCAGACAGGATGTCATCCAGACGGCGGAGGCGGACAACATATTCGCGCACCGTGCTGTGATTCATTTCAGTCTGTTCAAACAGATATTGCTTAAACGCCATAATGTCAAAATACGACGAATGGCTGTTACAGCTAATCTCACTGCAAAAACGACACAGAGCGGTCAGTTCTTGCGACAGGTTTTGCCACACGTCATCATCAATAGGCTGGTCCATCTTAGCGATGGCCTCTTTATTAATGATTTGCCCGCGAAACACCAGCGCCATCCTGTCGAGTTCTTTTGCGCACTGTGAGCAGTGAGTCTGACTGTGTTTAAAATCTTTAAGATAACGGCTTAAAGGCCTTGTTTTGATTCCCGCTGGCATAAATTTATTCCTGATAAGGGACATAAAATGTATAACCGGCCAGGAAAAAGCGGATCAGTGGTCGTTAGCCAGGCGCGTTCGCAATCGCTTAATCGCCTGACTGTGCAGCTGGCTTACGCGGGATTCCCCGACCTCCAGCACTGCCCCGATCTCTTTTAAATTCAACTCTTCCTGGTAGTAAAGCGTAAGAACTAACTTTTCCCGTTCTGGTAACGCATCGATAGCTTCCATCACCCGGTGGCGTAAATTGCCCTCCAACAGATGATGTAACGGGTTGGCCTCTTCGTGCCCTTCCATCAATGCCTCGGCTGAATCGCCGTGCTCTTCACGCCACTCGTCATAAGAAAACAACTGGCTGCTGTTCGTATCCATCAGTATTTGCCGGTATTCCTCGATGGGAATATCCAGCGCCTGCGCCACCTCTCCTTCACTCGGTGGTCGCCCTAAACGTTGTTCTGCGTGATGCATCGCCTGGGAGACTTCACGCGCATTGCGTCTGACGCTGCGCGGCACCCAGTCGCGGCTGCGCAGCTCATCGAGCATCGCCCCGCGAATTCGCTGGACAGCGTAAGTGGTAAACGCCGTACCCTGCATTGCATCAAAACGCTCAACCGCATTTAACAGGCCGATGCCCCCCGCTTGCAGTAGATCATCAAGCTCTACGCTGGCGGGAAGCCGTACCTGCAAACGCAGGGCTTCATGGCGCACCAGCGGTACATAGCGCTGCCACAAAGAATTTTTGTCTATCACGCCGTCGGCGGTATACAGATCGCTCACTGTCGTAACCTGTAAAATTAAGGGTCTGTATCATTGTGACAGTGGAAACCCTGTTCAATCGGCAGAATAAGGACAAAAAAGCGCGGCTATTTTGATTATGTCTCGAACATTGTCCTCGCGGCACCCTTTTGTACGCCGCTCACAATAGCTCATTTTGTGATCAAAACATAAAGATTATCCTAAATTATACCAGCCGGCGCGAAGAAGGGATTCAGAATAATCGTAAGTTTTGGTTAAAAAAAACCCCGCCGAGGCGGGGTTGGACTGTGTTTTTCGGGTTATCCGAAAAATTAGCCTTGCAGCAGGGACAGTACGGACTGTGGAACCTGGTTAGCTTTGGACAACACTGAAGTACCAGCCTGTTGCAGGATCTGCGCTTTAGACATTGCAGAAACTTCAGTCGCGTAGTCAGCATCCTGAATACGGCTCTGTGCAGACTGCAGGTTGGTAGTGGTGTTTGCCAGGTTAGTGATAGCAGAATCGAAACGGTTCTGAATAGCACCCAGTGAAGAACGGAAATTATCGACTTTGCTAATTGCTGCGTCGATCGCTGCCAGCGGATCAGTAGTAGAGGTTTTGATTGAAGTCAGAGTCTGAGTTTTCAAGTCAGCACCATCCAAATCATCAGCTTTGTAAGTTTTGGTATTTTCGCCTGTACCAACTGTTACAACCTCAGTAAGACCATCAGTTCCGCCCAGTGTAACATTTGCTCCGGTTACTGCAGTACCGCTAGCATCTGTATAATCAATGGTTTTAGCTTTTACAACACCGTTAGTTACATCTGCTGCATACAATTTGTTATCAGTACCCTTAAGTGCATAAGCGGTATCTCCTGAAGCATTAGTAACTTGATACAGTTTTGCACCAGTAATAGCAGTTACAGATGCATCAGTCATATCGATAGCTTTGTTAACAGTAACTGAAGTCTGAGCCGTTGAATCAGTAACTTTAACAGAGGATTGATCTGTAATTTTAGAACCAACGGTTACCGCACCCGTACCATTATCGATAGTTACTGAATAATACCCTTTATCTGAAGCAGTAGTAGCTGCTGTCATATTGGCATAATAGCTGCCATCGTCTGCTTTAACAATTGAACCAGTACCACCAGGTGCAGCCGCAGCAATTGCAGCTGCAGTGCCGGTAAGAGTAACTGAAGTTGGGACTGTAGTCAGCGCTTTACCAGTAGAAACGTTAGCAGTTTGTACGTTGAGACCATTCAGACCAAGAGTGTTAGAGTCGATTTTCTGCAGGTCAATGTCGATAGTTTCGCCATCGTTAGAACCTACCTGAATTTTCATGGTCTGGTTTGAAGCTAATACTTTCACACCGTTGAACTGAGTCTGACCAGATACGCGGTCAATTTCGTCCAGACGGGAAGTGATTTCATCCTGGATTGAAGACAGGTCGGAATCAGAGTTGGTGCCGTTAGCAGCCTGAACAGACAGCTCACGAATACGTTGTAAGTTGTTGTTGATTTCGCTCAATGAGCCTTCAGTGGTCTGCGCAACGGAGATACCGTCGTTGGCGTTACGTGAAGCCTGAGTCAGACCGTTGATGTTAGAAGTGAAACGGTTAGCAATTGCCTGGCCCGCTGCATCGTCTTTCGCGCTGTTGATACGCAGACCGGAAGACAGACGCTCGATAGCGGTGCTGAGTGCGGACTGGGATTTGTTCATGTTGTTCTGAGTCATCAGAGACAGCGTGTTGGTATTGATAACTTGAGCCATGAGTGTATTCCTTCAAATCTGGTTAAGGGTTCGGGCTTATTGCCCACGGCGTTCATCACCGTCCAAACTTGTATCGGCGCTTCACCCACAACCTTTAGAGATATTTCATAAAATTTCTCGATTTCTTACTTTGAGAATTACCCCTCCTTATACCGGCTATTCACGCCATTACTTTTTATTGTAATCCATTAAACTTTTTCTCCGTCGTGCCGATAGGGCTTAAAGACTCTTATACAACTCGTAAAGGATACATATGGCCACTATATCTTCATTAGGTATCGGCTCAGGTCTGGATCTGTCCACCTTACTGGACAATATGACCACGGCAGAAAAAGCGCGTCTGACGCCAATCACTACCGCTCAAACCAGCTATAGCGCAAAACTAACTGCTTATGGAACTTTACAAAGTTCACTGCAGTCATTCGCTGATGCGACCGCTGCGCTAAACAGTGCAGATGTTTATGCGGCAACGACTGCCACATCAAGCAACTCTTCAGCTTTCACCGCTACTACTGCTGCAGGGGCAGCGGCTGGCAAATATACGGTGAATGTGACCACGCTGGCGCAGGCGCAGGTCTTAGTTTCAGGTACTGCGAAAGACACCAGTACTGCGTTGGGCGGTACATCCACTAATGGCACGCGCAGCCTCTCTATCACTCAGGGTGATGGCAAACCAGTCACAATTTCATTAACTGATGATCAAACCTCGCTGGCTGGCATGCGCGATGCCATTAATGGCGCTGATGCCGGGGTCACGGCCAGTATCCTTAAAGTATCCGACGGTAGTTATCAGCTCATTGTTTCTGCTGACGATACAGGTACAGATTCAAAAATGACGATCGCCGTAACTGGCGACGACACTCTCAATAAATTTATTGGGTATGACTCTGCGACTAACACAGGCGGAATGACTCAAAACGTTGAAGCCAAAAATGCTCAACTCAGTGTTAACGGGATTGCACTGGAACGTCAAAGCAACACAGTGACCGATGCACCAGAGGGCATCACGCTGAACTTGCTGGCAACAACTGATAGCGCAGCGACCCTGACCGTTAAGAAAGATACCAGTGACGCCAGCACCAAGATTCAGGCGTTTGTTACTGCTTATAATGCGCTGCAAACTACGTTTTCTAATCTGACCAAATACACCGCAGTTGACAGTAATACAGCAACCCAGGACACCAGCAATGGCGCGTTGTTGGGTGATAGCGCCCTGAGAACCATCCAGACTCAATTGAAATCAGCGGTTTCCTCTGCGTTTAATTCAAATGGGATAAGTACGCTTTCAAGCATTGGTATCACGACAGATCCAGATACAGGCAATCTTGAAGTTGATAGCACTAAGCTTGATAAAGCGTTATCTGACAACACCAGTGATGTAAAAGCGATGCTGCTTGGCAACGGTACAACGACAGGCGTTATTACAAAGCTAAATAATCTCAATGTTTCCTATCTCGATTCAGATACCGGAACTATTGCGAATGCGAAAACTGCGGTTAATACCACGCTCAAAAGTTTGACTGAGCAGTACAACAAAGTGAACACCAGCATCAACACCACCATTGCCCGTTATAAAACGCAGTTCACTGCGCTTGACGTTGCGATCCAGAAGCTCAACAGCACGGCGGATTATCTGACCAAGCAGTTCGATGCGATGTCCACGTCCAGTTCAAGTTCGTAAGGAAGAAGATTATGTATAACGCTAAAGGAACCCAGGCCTACGCACAGGTAGGTTTAGAAAGTGGCGTAATGAGTGCCAGCCCACATCAGTTAGTGGTGATGTTATTTGACGGGGCGCGCAGCGCCCTTATCCGTGCCGGCATTTTTATGCAGCAGGGAAATATTGCCGATAAAGGCAAAGCACTCTCCAAGGCCATTAATATTATCGACAGCGGACTGAAAGCCGGAATGAGCCGTGAGAAAGGCGATCCTGATTTAGTGGATAATCTGGAAGCGCTCTATTCCTATATGGTTCGTCGTTTATTACACGCTAATTTACACAACGACCAAGAAGCCATCATGGAAGTGCTGGGCTTACTTGAAAATATAGCCGATGCCTGGCGGCAAATCGGCCCAAACTATCACCCGTCGCAGGACCACTATAATGGATCAACATCAGTATCTGGTTAATGAATATCAACTGATCCTGACTTTAAGCGAGCAGATGTTGCGGCTGGCGAAAGAAGAGAAATGGGATGAGCTGGTCGAGCTCGAAGTCAGTTATCTGAAGGCCGTGGAAGCGACCACCACGTTGCCGGTATCAGAAAGCACATCAATGGTTATCCAGTATGAAGTACGCCGATATTTGCGTCAGATTCTGGACAATGAAAATACCATTAAAACGTTATTACAAGCGCGGATGAATCAACTGACCGAGCTGATTGGACAGTCGACAAGACAACAACAAGTGAATATGACTTACGGAAAGATAGATCTCCGTTCGATCGCGTTTGGCGATCGCCAATAATTATTACTTTTGTTTTATTTTATATTGTTCTATTTTATCTAATATTTCTTGTACATACTAAGGTTTCAGAGGCAGAGAGCACACGGCTGCCAGGGCTAATGCTCTCTGTCTCCTTCCCTGACTTTCGCCTCAACCGGTGACCGGTTTGTATTAGTAACAAAGTCGCGCAACGTTTGTTTATTACAGACAGCAGGTCGCCGTCGTCGTCATATTCGGGCATCATCAACATGGTACGTAAAATAAAAGTCACCCCAGGAATAGGATCGACCTCGTTGCTTATTCAGCACAGTGAACTTTTTATTCAAGATGTGTATATCGACAAACCGCAATTACTCCTGATTCAAAATGGAAGTATGACGATAACTTACCAGGATCAGGAAATTTCGCTGCAAACAGGTGAAATGCTGGTGCTCAACAGCGGGCAAACGCTGGGTCTGAAACATCAGTTATCCGATAACGGCCCGTTCAGCTGCGCCATCATGGCATGGGATCCGACGCTGCTGGCCGATGCCGGCCTGCACACTCAGGCATTTAAACCGCCACTGATTACCGTCGATCATATGCAGGTGATCCCCCACGTCCCCAGCGCCTTCAAACAAAGTTTCACCGATACCCATAACGCCATTTTGTGGCATCACGGCCTGCCTGCGCCGATCACCCGCCACCGGATGCTGGAGCAATTATTATGGCTGTCACAACTCGGTGTGCGCTATTCCCTGCATCACAGCGAAAGCGTGACCCAGCGGGTGCGTGAACTGCTGGTGAATAATCTGCATAAAACCTTCACAGCGGCAGAGGTGGCGGAACAGCTGATGATGAATGAGGTGATGCTGCGACGCCGTCTGGCGGCGGAAAACAGCGTATTGCGCAATGTGATGATAGACGTGCGTATGACGCATGCCCTGCGCCTCTTGCAGTGCACGGATCTGGCGATTTCACACATCGCGCATCAGGTCGGGTATGAAAGCGGCTCACGCTTTGCAGAACGCTTTCGCAAACGTTTCGGTTTCGCGCCTACCGCCATCCGCGGGCATTTGCGCGCCTTGTCAGTACACTGATCCAGCACAAGTCATGTTCAATAACAATTGATGTCAAATGCTCACAACGCAAATCCATGCGTAACATCACACAATAATTGATTACCAGATGTTAACGGATTACCATACCCGCCGGTTTTTTGTGAATGGTCAGGGGTTGGTTGTGCATGTTTGGTGGGAAGTGATTAAAACGATTTACTGGGGCGGGCTGGGTATCGCCGTGCTGTTCACCCTGCTGGTGAGCCGCGATACGATTAAGATCAGATTGTTAACGTCAGGCATTATTGGATTTACCTGGCCGATGAGCCTTCCGGTGGTACTTCTCTTCTCTCTGTTCTGACCTTCCAAAAAGAAAACCCGGCATTCACCGGGTTTTCAGAAACATACTTTTTGAATCTGTGTGCTGTTATTTGCGCGTCTGAACCCAAAAACCGTGGATCAGACCCGGGAAGTAGCCCAGCAAAGTCAGTAAAATGTTCAGCAGAAATGCCCCGCCGAAACCGTTACCTATCAATACGCCTAATGGCGGCACCAGAATGGTGATCAATACTCTCCAGAATCCCATTTTTTATCTCCCTTTGGTCATGATGTTAATGATAGCCCAGCATGGATATTGCAGACATAAGAAGAAACCTAATTGATCAGTTCGAGCATCACTTCCACATCACGCCGGGTCTTTTCCAAAATCTCCACATCACCCTGACGGTATTCTGCATCGCTCACCTGATGGATCTGGCGCATCTGCCATCTCACCTGATTTTTCTGCTCTTCGGTCATGCTCCGGCACATCACAATAATAAAATTGCGCAGCATCAGATGTTGCATAGCCGTTTCTTCAACGTGTTTATTGACCGACATGACCAAATCGACAACCTGATTCTCTGCCATTGCTGTTCCTGCTGGAGTGAAAGATTCAACAGCGCCACAGTAGCATGACGGATCCCGCGGCAATGCCGGTAGCTGAGACGATTAACCCCGCTAATTCGGCGCGTAGAATTTACCGGCGATATCGAAACCTACAAGAAAAAAACCGGCAATTTCAGCAGCCTGAACGGTTTAAAACACATCACAAAAATCATCTAAAAATAAAAAAGTGATTCTCATCACATTTCGGCGTTTTTCTCGGCCCAATGCTGTGATCTACTCTATAGTTTACGTATAAAAAAATAGGATGTCCGGGCGGTACGTTATGCCTCTTGTTGTCTCTCTTGTTTTGCTTTTTGGGTACGAAAATCCAGGTAGATCCCTTGTAGTCAGGACAATTACCCCATCATATTTGGGGTTCAGGAGGCAGTATGTCGGAATATCATTATTTACTGGTTGGCGGAAGCCGCGACGGACAACGGCATGTTGATGCGTGCCATCAGTTCTCGTTGTGTTTCTGGGAAGATGCATCACAGCACAGGGATCGTGAGTTTTACGGAAAGCGTAACGAACGTTACAAAGTGAATCCGGAGAAAGGCGTTGACGGAAAATGGTATCTGGTCGGTTATTGTGGCAGTTGCTCGAAAATTCCTGCCGATGAACTGACAAACCAGGCACACACCAAACACGTTAAGCCAATGATGTAACTGCGGTTATATCAGATGTAACGAGTGAGAAGTAAAGAGTAAGCAGTCCCTTAAGACCCCGCCCTGAAAGCGGGGTTTTGTTTTTCCGGTTCAGGAGGCAGTCCCCTGAATATTACCTGCAAAGAACGCCACCTGCCCGCCCAGCTTAAAATGCCCCTCCTCGTGCCCTTGCCGGCCAAGCGGGGCAATACGCACAATCTCCCCTTCAAATTCGCCGTCCAGAATACGGGTGATCGCCACATCCAGCTGATAGCTGGCAGGATGCACGCCCACCGGGAACGTGAGTAATTTCACACGATCACCCACCTCAAAACGGGTTAACAGCGGCAAAGGTGCCTGTTCGAATAAGTCCTGATCCATCGGTGACTCCTTGTTTTTCAGTAGGATTAATTAGAGGATAGGCCATGTTGCGACGTTTTGCAGAAACCCGGCGTGAGGCACTTCTCTCTTTTAACAACTTTTCAGAAAACGCTTTTCAGACACTCAGCGTAAGGAACGTAACGTGACCAAATTGACACCCCAGCAATGCATCATCCTGACCGGTTTTACCGGCATTCTGCACGGAGAGTTTGAATGGTTTCACGAGGACCTGGAAAAACGTCTGGGTCGCGATGTACAGACCTCAGAACTGGGTTATCCGGAGTTTATTCAGGAATGCCGGGAATTGTACGAGGAGGATTTTAACGCGCTGATGCCGGACTGACGGCGGTAAAGCAGAACGTGGGTGAGAGGCCGGGCGGGCAGCAACGTGCGCCCTGCCCGGCCATGCAGTTAAGGTTTTATTATCCCGCGAATATAGTTCTCATTCACTTTGATAACATTACCTGTCTCCACATTCATCACCTGATATTGCACGGGTGATACCTCAGTCAAAATTGCGACAACTTCAAACAAACCTGGTGTAAAAGTAAGCGTGACAAAAACGCCAACAGGATAGACGGTCATGATTTTATCCTTTATTCAAACACTTATAACGTGTTTCATTTATCTCACAGCGCCATTTTAACGTGAATTACTCACCGTGAGTTATTGCATTATATCCGTTTATTACAGTGGAAGAATATGAGGTAAAAGAGACGGGTAAGACAGATAAAATGCTCATGATTTGATCAATTCAGATAACTCTGACAGACGTGGCGAAGAGTTCCTCTTATATGACTGTTTTCTTACATTCACCTGTCCGACACTCCGACCGCTCTCCTGCCAGTCCCTTGTTTTCGGTGCGATTTCAGTTAAGAATATAAATCCATAATGTTGCAATGAGAGCCCACGCCGTGAGTGCCCAGATTTTCGAAACCGATGTCGCCCACCCGCATTTAGCCCGTCTTATCGCCGAACTGGATGCTTACCAGTACCCGCTCTACCCGCCAGAATCCTTTTACGGGGTCAACATCACGGAGCTCAGTGAAGGGGAAATCACCTGTTTTATGGCGCGCGTCGATGATGACTGGGCGGGTTGCGCCTGTCTGTACATCTCCAAAAATAGCATTGCGGAAATGAAACGGGTGTACGTGAATCCGCTGTTTCGCGGGCAAGGTGTTGCCTCGTTGCTGATCGAGGCCATGGAGAAAAAGCTCAAAACGCTGGGGCATAAAGATCTGTATTTAGAAACCGGCGTGTTTCAGGAAAAAGCCATCACGCTGTATGAAAAACTCGGGTATGCACGCACGGAGGCATTTGGCGACTACCGGCAGGCACCGGATCCGCTCAGCGTGTTTATGATGAAAACGGTGGCGTAGCAAAGTGCTCCATAACACTGTCAGCATGGCAGTGTTATGGAGACTGTATCACATCAGTACGTTGCTTTTGGTGGCAGGCAGGTCATTGGAGGGAATGACCCATTTCTTGAGTGTGATAATAAAAAAATTCTTACCCTTGGTGATTTTCGCACCGCGGTCGCCGCATTCCAGCGCGAGTTTAAAAAACTCATCACTGTTAATACTAAAAGCCAGTTCGACTTTTTTTACCATACCGGAATTCAGCAGGTCTTCGGCTTCGTGCAGGGATTTGGCCTGAATGACTGACATAAATACCTCGAGATAGCTGACGGACATTGTGAAGTTGCCCGTCTACGCTATTTCATTTTTGTTGCGTATTTATGACAGTCTTATGAATATTGGCAGAACCGTGACACAGACAAATTAAGTCAGACGGTAATGCGCATCCGGCATCGGCGTGTCCGGCAGCTGCGTCTGGTTATTCATCTCAAGTAAATTGATTTCAATGTTGGTGCACATCGCGTCCATCGGCAGATGGTTATTGGCGTAACCAAACGGCATCTCCAGCTCTTCGGCCAGCGTATCAAGAGAAAGGAACGTGTAGGAGATGAAGCCGGACACCAGCAGCGTCATGTAATGTAAGTCCACCACCAGCGCGAACGGCAGCAAACTGCAGAACAGATACACCGTGCGGTGCAACAGCAGCCCGTAAGCAAAAGGGATCGGCATACTGACAATACGCTCGCAGCCGCCGACGACCTGAGAAAGCTGTAACAGCGTGGTATCCATATGCGCATACACCACGTCCGACATCTCCCCGCTGCGCCGACGCTCCGCCAGCCACTGCGACAACCGCAATTGCACCATATTGGTCGGTGCGCGCCGTGAAAGAATATCCTCGGCATCCTCCCCGAGCAGACGCTCCAGATCGGGGCGGGGATCGCTGTGCCGCAGCTGATGTTTAAGGCTGTAGCAGAAAGCCAGCAGCAGTGCGGTAACCCGCGGCGCTTCACCGGGACACACTGCCATCATCTGACTTTGCAGCGTGCGACAGGCAATCAGTAACCCGCCCCACAGCTGACGCGCTTCGATATAACGCGAGTACGCTACACTATTTCTGAACCCCAAAAAGATCGCAATCGACACGCCGAGCAGGCTGAAAGGGGCAAGCGTCAGCTTCACGCCCAGCGTCTCATACCAGGGCAGGCAGAGAATGGCGGCCAGTGACATCAGCAGATTTAAACTCAGGCGGAACATAATGCTGGGCAGCACGGAGCCGTGCCAGACGAACAAACGCAGGAACCAGTGACGCGGTGGACGGATTATCATGTTAGACAGGTGCTTTTTGCAGGTGGGACCATTTTTTTGCGATTTTGGCAAATAAACCTGCACAAGCAAAGGACAATTTTGTGACACAGGTAACATTTTTTCTTGAATGGTCTACCAATCCATTACATTGAAATAATAACGCAACTAAATAATTTGCAACAATTCTTCACGGCAACTCAAGTTTTGCTCTGATATTGTCGATAATACAGGTGTGTAATTATTCTTAACCAAATATTTTTACGTTCGTCTGTAACATTCGAACAATAGTCTATGAACAGCAACCGAGAACTCATAGAAAAATGTCAACATTCTAGAAAGGAAATGAGCTTTGATATACCTAGTCCTCATCATAGCTTTTGTCGTTTTCATAGTTTGGTACGTACTGAGAGCGGCAGTGAAAGACATCGATAACGATTATTGATAGTTCTTGCATTGAACGCCCTTTGCTGTCGGTGCAATGTGGTTTGTCAGCACTCATTTATGCTTTTCAGTTTTTTCCATTCAGTCCCCCCTTTCTTCCCTTCTAAATTTGTAAGTTTCTAATACAGATTCCCTATGTATCTGAAAAATTCACATGCTTAAAATCTGCACAAATAATGCTTAACATTTATTTGATAAACAAAGTTGTGGCATACTGTCATAATTCCTTAACAAATGTTGAACCGCTAGAATGACTTACTCACTATTAGCTCTACTGATTTTATTCACAATTTCATCACCAAAACTCATAGTTACCAAAACAACTGTGACGATAGTCGCACTACTGGCCTTCGCCTTTTGGTATATATCAAATATGTTCACAGGCAACGGTGTTAATGACGCTGTCTTTTACCATTTACAAAACAGTTCAGAAGGTGTTTCAGTAGATGATCTCATCCCCAAAATTAAAGTTGCCTCTTTTTTTATAGTTATAATTTTAGTCCTTACAATCTACTGCATCCTTACCAAGCTTAAAAAAATAAAATCGCTAAATCTGCCAATGTCGTCCTTTTTATATTTGTTGGCACTTGCTTCTATTTTTTCCTCGTCATTTTCAATAAATATCTACAACGCAACGAAGGAATCTTTCTTAAGCAAGGGCAACCCAGAAGCAGTTAAAAACGAATATATTACCCCAGATAAAAATCTGGATAAAAAATATAACTATGTTTTCATCTATGCTGAAAGTTTAGAACGTACATTTCGTGATTTAGAAGGTGAAAATTACCTGCCAAACCTCAGTGCTCTGGCTGACAATTATGCAGACTTCACCAATATAATCCAACCAGCCAACAGGGGTTTTGGCTGGACAATGGCCGGCATGGTCAATACTCAGTGTGGTATACCCTTAGTCATGGCACAAGGAAATGCTGGGGGGAATTTATCAGAGTTTCTGAATAAAGCTAACTGTGTGGCGACATGGTTAACGAACCAGGGATATAACACAGAATTTCTTAGAGGTAGTGATAAGGAATTTGCAGGCGGTGATAAGTTCTTTTCGCAACATGGCTGGAACAGACAGGACGATCTTAATTACTTTGTCAGTAATGGTCTGGCGTCATCTGAACAAATAAGTAGTTGGGGGGTTCATGATGATGTTCTCCTTAATCATGCATGGATGGAATTTAATCGTCTGTCCAAATCCCAGCAACCCTTCCTTTTATCATTTCTGACTGTAAATACACACTCACCTGATGGCTTGTTCCTTTCCGACTGCAAAGATAAAGTTGGGATTAAGACAGACTACGCGATGTTATCTGCAGTTCAATGCTCTGACTATTTGCTTTCTGATTTCATAAAAAAAATAATAAACAGCCCATCTTTTGACAACACGATTATTGTTCTCGTATCAGATCATCTTATGATGGAAAATGATGCGAGCGCACTGCTCGATAAAAATAAAGACCTGAGAAGAAACAATTTCATCATCATTAAAAAGGGGCTTAAATCCTTAAAAAACAATACGGCCGGTACTTTGATGGATGTATGGCCTACGGTACTCGATATTTCTGGATCTGACACCAAATCTCTTGGCTTTGGCAGGAGTCTTAATAAAGATGAAGAAAACAAATATGTAGCTGATTATAAATCAGGGAAGAATGCGGACTACTTAGCCTTTGCTTCAAACTTATGGGGGGTAACATCCCTCAAAGACAAGACACTCCAATCTGGGGACAAGCTTCAGATAGGGTCGCAAAAGTTTTCACTACCCATTTACTCGCCGATAACTGAGGGCAAACTCAATTCATTGTGGTTTGAAGCCTTCGCAAAAAATATATTTAAAATAACCTCAGAAGACAACTCATTTTTCTATGCAAACGCCTGCAAAAACATAGGAATAGATGATAATGCCATATGTGGATACGTTGTTTCGCCAGAAAAAATCATAAAACTAAGAATCACCCCACAGGGCATAGTCTCGAGTAAACAGTCGAATTATCAGTCAATATTTTTCAAACGGGATATTGAAGGGATATCTTCAGCGCCTTACTTTATAGAAAGCGGTTTCTCCGCTTCCGGCACTAACAATAGTCTTCCAAGCGGAATCAATTTTCTCTCTCCGCAGGGCTTATCTTTTAAAGTCGAACAAAATTATCAGACTTGCACTGGTGCTGTAGTTGATGATAATGCGGTACAAAATATGATTAGAAAAAATAAAATTTCGATTATTGCTTCAAGTGATTCCATTATCTGTAGCAATGACAATGGTTATATAAGTCTTAATGGCGTATTAACGAGCGATGTATTTACGTCGGTACAATTTAGACAGCAAATTATCGGAGTGGTTAAGGATGGTAAAAGCGAATTCATCAAAGGTTTACCTGGTATTCCTTTAGATGCTTTTATTGATACAGGTAAAGGTCATCTGATAAGCGTATGCAAAGCGTTTGATGACTGCTGACACAGTGAATTAGCTTAATGGCCAACAAAAAGTTGGCCATCGCTATCATGAGTAAAATCAAGACAATCATAAATCATTATTCAAAAAACTGATTAGAGATAAATACAGTCCCCATGACAGATGATTAGACATTGTTCCATCCATGCCTGAAAGAATAAAAATCAAAGCATTTATTTAAAACAACCGGTTCCTCACTTGCACCGACACCTTCATCATATGAGGCTTAATATTCTGAAAATAAAGAATAACTCTTAAGAGCAGATAACATGCTGATAAGTAACCCAAACCAAAATTCGTTGCAGGATGGAGAATGTAAGTTCGCGTTGATTTTTTGCCTCAACCATGCCACATAGAATTTTCATGAACTCCGCAGAAAGAAATATTCAACGTCTTCATGGAACCCTACAATCTGTGACACTATCATCCGCAGCATCATCAGATAATCGATCCCCTGACTCAGCGACGCCGGCGCTTCAATCACATAGCTAACTAAATATCATACGCCTGGCCCAATCAAAACCTCAGCCATACTCTTTGTTGCGTTAAAAGAACACGTATATGCCCGGCTCTATTCTCTTCCTGGTCTGACCGCGGTACATCACATCAGAACCTAAATCCTTAGCAACCATAACTGACCCAGCAAAAAACTGTATATAAAAACAGCACAAGTCCAGACTTCTCATCATTTTAAGTGCTTGACAAAGTGTGGTTATTTCTAACCAGAAAAAAAAGTATTACAATTCTTTACGCATCCTTGCCTTAACCGTTACAGGTGCTAGGATCGACCAATCAATTTTTTTAAGACCAATCTAATGTTAAAAGTATTTTTAAAGTATGCAGTCGTAGGAGGCATGAACACGGCCTTACACTGGGTAACATTCGCAGTAGTTTTCTACTCCTCAAGCCATAACCAAATGCTGAGTAACTTCGCAGGTTTTTGCGTTGCAGTAACTTTCAGCTTTTTTGTAAATGCTAAATGGACTTTTCAGTCTGAGCATACAACCTCAAAATACTTCATGTATGTCGGCTTCATGGGGCTACTAGCCCTGGCGTGTGGATATCTTGCTGATAAAGCTTCCCTGAATCCGATCATCACCTTGTTAGGCTTCTCAGCAATAAGTCTTTTTGTAGGTTTTTTGTATTCTACATACGTTGTATTTAAGGAAGAATAATGAATATTTCGCTGGTTGTTCCCGTCTTCAATGAAGAAGACACCATACCGATTTTTTATAAAGAAGTGCGCGAATATGTAGAGTTTTCACAACATGTGGTTGAAATTGTTTTCATAAATGACGGAAGTAAAGACTCAACGGAGTCAATTATAAATGCGTTGGCCCTGTCTGATAAAAACGTAAAGGCCATTAACTTCACGAGAAACTTCGGCAAAGAGCCAGCTCTGTTTGCAGGACTTGAGCATGCCTCAGGTGATGCAGTTATTCCTATTGATGTTGACCTACAAGACCCAATCACCGTCATACCAGAACTAATAGAAAAATGGCTTGCAGGAGCAGACATGGTCCTAGCAAAAAGATTTGACAGATCAAGCGATGGTCATATCAAGCGCAAAACAGCTGAAATGTTCTATAAACTGCATAATAAAATCAGCACACCAAAAATTGAAGAAAATGTTGGCGATTTTAGACTTATGTCCCGTGAAGTTGTAGAAAATATAAAACTACTCCCCGAACGCAACTTATTTATGAAGGGTGTTCTTAGCTGGGTTGGGGGGAAAACTGACGTTGTACAATACCGGAGAGCTGAACGAGTTGCTGGGACTTCTAAATTTAACGGATGGAAGCTTTGGAACTTGGCTTTAGAAGGTATAACTAGTTTTTCAACATTTCCACTTCGGATGTGGACATATATTGGCTTGCTAGTAGCTGGATTTTCTTTCTTATACGGGGCATGGATGATATTTGATACTATCGCTTTTGGTAACCCAGTCAAGGGGTATACGTCCTTACTGGTATCTATTCTTTTCTTAGGAGGCATCCAACTTATCGGCATTGGCGTTCTAGGAGAATACATTGGAAGAATTTACACTGAGTCAAAACAAAGACCTCGTTACATCGTCAAAAAAGGCAAGTAAATGAACATCTCTACCAAACAGATTATTGCGTCTATTGCGATAGGAATCGTGATAGCTATAACATCCAGTTCGCTTTACATGGTTAACACAGGTGATTATTACAGATCTATATTTCCATTTATAGATAACATCAACCAGTTTACAAAAGACATCCCGCAATCATTCCCACTAAAGCCGGAAATTGATTCTATTTTTAGCTATGACTACATAAGCTCATACAGTTATTTGGTTTATACATATGCAATTATTATTAGTTTCTTTACTGACCATTTTAGCTTGTCGTTATACTCATCAATAT
>NZ_JAFMOX010000054.1 GCF_019049655.1 Rahnella rivi | reverse complement strand
TGTTGCAACAGAACGGTTGGCAACCTTCTGTATGCGGGCCGGGGATCAGTCTTCCAGATCACCGCAGAAACGGTAGCCTTCGCCGTGAATGGTGGCGATGATTTCTGGTGTGTCAGGCGTCGCTTCGAAATGCTTACGGATGCGACGGATAGTCACGTCCACCGTACGGTCATGAGGTTTCAGCTCACGGCCAGTCATTTTCTTCAGCAAATCGCCGCGGGTTTGGATCTTGCCCGGGTTTTCGCAGAAGTGCAGCATGGCGCGGAATTCACTGCGCGGTAATTTGTACTGCTCACCCTGAGGGCTGATCAGTGAACGGCTGTTGATGTCTAATTCCCAGCCATTAAATTTGTAGCTTTCTACCAGACGACGTTCTTCACCGGCAGTACCCAGGTTCATCGTGCGGGAAAGCAGGTTGCGAGCGCGGATGGTCAGCTCACGTGGGTTGAACGGCTTGGTGATGTAATCATCTGCGCCGATTTCAAGACCCAGAATTTTATCAACTTCATTGTCGCGGCCGGTCAGGAACATCAGTGCAACGCTGGCTTGTTCACGCAATTCGCGTGCCAGCAGCAGGCCATTTTTGCCCGGCAAGTTGATGTCCATGATAACCAGATTGATGTCATTTTCGGACAGGATTTGGTGCATTTCTGCGCCATCATTGGCTTCATGTACCATGTAGCCTTCTGCTTCAAAAATGCTCTTTAACGTATTACGTGTCACTAACTCGTCTTCGACGATCAGAATATGTGGGGTCTGCATGATTGCTACCTAAGATTGCCAACAAATAGAAAATAGGAGTACAGAAGTCCTTGTTATCCCGATGAATTTCGACGGCTTACTGGCCATCTCACTCGTTACATGACTAAAGTACGTAAACGCGTTCTCGATGCAATTTCCATCAACGGCAACAACATCGCAAGCTCGGTCAGGGATTCCACTTTCTGCAGTTCCACGTGGTCCTAAAGCGGCGCATATCCTAACCCTATTAACAGCAATATAACAGCGAGTGCCGAAATTACCACCCAACAAAACTACGGTTTGTTGACATATATCAAGTTCAATTGTAGCACGGTAACAGAAACGTGAAAAACACTTATAAGAATGCACGCTTGAGTCACATTTCGTCCTTTATTGTACACGATTCAGCAATTCATTAAGTTGACCGAGATAAATGCAAAAAATGGATGAGTGAGTATTATATATCCTTATGAAAAATAATGATTTAAATTTTAATAAAGTTTGCTTAACCGCGCCAGCACCTTTTTTTACTGTCAGCTTCGGTTTTCCGATAAAATGGATGAATATATTCCGTCGGCTGTTAAGTTCTTGTGAATAATATAAGCATTGAATAAGGTCTGGCGCAGGGCAAAAATTCATCGCTGAACCACACCCGACATTATCTCTCCCACTCTTTGCGAAGGTACGACATGCAACTTCATATTATTTTGGTTTCACCTGCGCGCCCTGAAAATGTCGGGGCGGCGGCACGAGCCATGAAAACCATGGGCTTCGCATCCTTGCGTATTGTCGACAGCGAAGCGCATCTGAAACCGGAAGCGGGCTGGGTGGCGCATGGTTCGCAGGAGATCCTGCAAAATGCCCTGCATTTCACCACACTGGCGGAAGCACTGGCCGATATCGATTTTACGGTGGCGACCACTGCCCGCAGCCGTGCGCGCTTCCACTATTACTGCACGCCGCCGGAGTTGCTGACGCAGCTGGAAGAAAAAAGTCAGTGGGTGAACCATGCGGCGCTGGTGTTTGGGCGTGAAGATTCAGGCCTGACGAATGAAGAGCTTGAGCTCGCCGACATCCTCACCGGCGTACCGATGGTGGCTGATTATCCGTCTCTGAATCTCGGGCAGGCGGTGATGGTTTTCTGTTACCAGCTGTCGTCACTCAACCAGGTTGCCGCTGCACGGGCGGAAAATGCCGAGGCAGGGCAGTTGTCTGCCTTGCGTTCGCGGGTGGGCCGATTACTGGAAAATGTCGGGGCCGAAGATGATCAAAAACTGGCCGACTGGGTGCATCAGCGCCTCGGACTTTTGCAGCAGCGGGATGCTGCAATGCTGCACACTTTGCTGCATGACATCGAAAAAAAGCTGAACCAATGATGTGAGGGGTTTATTCTTTACGGTAGTGCAATATTCCGGATAAACTGAATAACCCTGCTATTTGAACTGGAATTTGCTTTACGTGCAGCGGATTGTTCATTTTGTTTCGACCGTGACCGTCAGCGTAAAACCAGAAAAAATTTGACTTGTTGTGCCTTATGCTTTAGCTAATAGAGGCAGACAGCGTAAAAACTCTAAGACAGACAGAAGATAAAAATGCGAATCATCAGCCTGAACACAACAATTATTACCACCACCGATACCACAGGTAACGGGGCGGGCTGACGCGTACAGGAAAAAAGAAAAAAGCCCGCACCTAACCAGTGCGGGCTTTTTTTTTAACACTTTAAAACGACGAGCTTCAGGAGAGAATCAGAAATGCGAGTGTTGAAATTTGGCGGGACCTCGGTAGCAAACGCAGAACGCTTCTTGCGGGTTGCGGACATTATGGAAAGCAATGCGCGTCAGGGACAGGTCGCAACGGTATTATCTGCACCTGCCAAAATTACCAACTATCTGGTCGCCATGATTGAGCGAACTGTCGCAGGACAGGACATTCATACCATCATGAGTGATGCAGAAAGCATTTTCGGACAGCTGATCTCGGGTCTGGCGGACGCACAACCGGGCTTTGATCTGGCAAAAGTGAAAGCCTATGTAGATCAGGAATTCGCTCAGCTCAAACAGTTGCTGCACGGCATCACCCTGCTGGGCCAGTGCCCGGACAGCGTCAACGCCTCGATCATCTGTCGTGGCGAAAAACTCTCTATTGCCATCATGGAAGCCGTATTTATTGCCAAAGGCTTTGGCGTCACCGTGATCAATCCGGTTGAGAAGCTGCTCGCACAAGGCCATTACCTTGAATCCACCGTAGATATCAATGAATCCACCCGTCGCATTGCGGCAAGTGCCATTCCCGCTGACCACATTGTGCTGATGGCCGGTTTCACCGCCGGTAACGACAAAGGCGAACTGGTGGTGCTGGGGCGCAACGGTTCTGACTATTCCGCCGCCGTGCTGGCGGCGTGTTTACGCGCTGACTGCTGCGAAATCTGGACCGATGTTGACGGCGTGTATACCTGTGACCCGCGCATTGTTCCCGATGCCCGCCTGCTGAAATCGATGTCGTATCAGGAAGCGATGGAGCTGTCGTACTTTGGTGCGAAAGTGCTCCATCCGCGTACCATCCTGCCTATTGCTCAGTTCCAGATCCCTTGTCTCATCAAAAACACCACTAACCCGCAGGCGCCTGGCACCCTGATTGGCAGTGAAAGCCTTGGCGATAACACGCCGGTGAAAGGCATTACCAACCTGAACAACATGGCGATGATCAACGTGTCCGGGCCGGGTATGAAAGGGATGATCGGCATGGCGGCGCGCGTTTTTGCGGTGATGTCCCGTTCGGGCATTTCCGTTGTGCTGATCACTCAGTCCTCGTCTGAATACAGCATCAGTTTCTGTGTGCCGCAAAATGAGCTGGAACGCGCGCGCAAGGCGCTGGAAGACGAATTCTATCTGGAACTGAAAGACGGTCTGCTTGAGCCGCTCGACGTGATGGAAAAGCTGGCGGTGATTTCCGTGGTCGGCGACGGCATGCGTACGCTGCGCGGGATCTCGGCGAAATTCTTCTCTGCGCTGGCGCGTGCCAACATCAATATTGTGGCGATTGCCCAGGGTTCTTCTGAGCGTTCAATTTCTGTTGTCGTCAATAACGACGATGCGACTACCGGCGTGCGTGTCAGCCACCAGATGCTGTTTAACACCGATCAGGTGATCGAAGTGTTCCTGATCGGCGTCGGCGGTGTAGGCGGCGCGTTGATCGAACAGATCCGCCGTCAGCAGGCATGGCTGAAAACCAAACATATCGATCTGCGCGTTTGCGGTATCGCCAATTCCCGCGCGTTGCTGACCAATGTTCACGGCATCGCGCTCGACAGCTGGCAGCAGGAGCTGGCCGCGGCGAAAGAGCCGCTGAATCTGGGGCGCCTGATCCGTCTGGTCAAAGAATATCATCTGCTCAATCCGGTGATCGTCGACTGCACGTCCAGCCAGGAAGTGGCCGATCAGTATGCTGATTTCCTGACAGACGGTTTCCACGTTGTTACGCCGAACAAAAAAGCCAACACCTCATCAATGAATTACTACCACCAGTTGCGCAAAGCAGCGGATGGTTCGCGCCGTAAATTCCTGTACGACACCAACGTCGGTGCGGGTTTGCCGGTGATCGAAAACCTGCAAAACCTGCTGAACGCCGGTGACGAACTGCTGCGATTCTCCGGCATCCTTTCCGGTTCGTTATCGTTCATCTTCGGTAAACTGGATGAAGGCATGTCACTGTCTGCGGCGACCTTGCAGGCGAAGGAAATGGGCTATACCGAGCCGGATCCGCGTGATGATCTTTCCGGTATGGACGTTGCCCGTAAGTTGCTGATTCTGGCGCGTGAAGCCGGATACAAGCTGGAACTGACGGATATCGAGGTGGAATCTGTTTTACCGTCTTCCTTCAATGCAGAAGGCAACGTAAATGAATTTGTGGCGCGTCTGCCGGAACTGGATGCACAATTCGCCAAACGCGTGGCCGAGGCTACCGCTGAGGGCAAGGTACTGCGTTATGTCGGTGCTATCGAAGAGGGGCGTTGCAAAGTGAAAATCGATGCCGTCGATGGTAATGACCCGCTTTATAAAGTAAAAAATGGTGAGAATGCGCTGGCGTTTTATAGTCGCTATTATCAGCCGTTGCCGCTGGTTCTGCGTGGTTACGGTGCCGGTAATGATGTGACGGCAGCAGGTGTGTTTGCCGATCTTTTGCGAACGCTGTCATGGAAGTTAGGAGTTTAATATGGTTAAGGTGTATGCCCCGGCTTCAATTGGGAACGTCAGCGTCGGTTTCGACGTGCTGGGCGCGGCAGTTTCTCCGGTGGACGGTACGCTGCTCGGCGACTGTGTGTCGGTTGAAGCTGCCACAGAATTTAGCCTGAAGAGTGAAGGCAAGTTTGTCTCCAAACTGCCAGACCGCATGGAAGACAACATTGTCTATCAGTGCTGGCAGCGTTTCTGTCAGGAAATCGGCAAGGAAGTGCCGGTGGCGATGACGCTGGAAAAAAACATGCCGATCGGATCCGGTCTGGGTTCCAGCGCATGCTCGGTGGTTGCCGGTCTGATGGCGATGAATGAATTCTGCGGCAAGCCGTTGAGTGAAAACCAGATGCTGTCGCTAATGGGAGAGCTGGAAGGGCGAATTTCCGGCAGCGTACATTTTGACAACGTCGCGCCGTGCTATCTGGGCGGCATTCAGCTGATGCTGGAAGAGCTGGATATCATCAGCCAGAACGTGCCGAGTTTTGACGACTGGCTGTGGGTGATGGCGTATCCGGGGATTAAAGTTTCAACGGCGGAAGCGCGGGCAATCTTACCGGCACAGTATCGCCGCCAGGATTGCATCAGCCATGGCCGTTATCTGGCGGGCTTTATTCACGCCTGCCATACCCAGCAACCCGCGCTGGCGGCGAAGCTGATGAAAGACGTGATTGCTGAACCGTATCGCACTCGTCTGCTGCCGGGCTTTGCGGAAGCACGCACCGCCGCAGAAGAAATCGGTGCGCTGGCCTGCGGGATTTCCGGTTCCGGCCCGACGCTGTTTGCAGTGTGTAACGACAGCGCCACGGCGAAACGCATGGCTGACTGGTTGCAGGCGCACTATCTGCAAAATGACGAAGGTTTTGTTCATATTTGTCGTCTTGATACCGCGGGCGCGCGGGTATTGGGATAACTCGAAAATTTACTGGGATAACAAATGAAACTGTACAACCTGAAGGATCACAACGAGCAGGTCAGCTTTGCTCAGGCAGTCAAACAAGGTTTAGGAAAACAGCAGGGTTTATTCTTCCCGCTGGATCTGCCTGAATTTGAACTGACCGAAATTGACCGCTTGCTGGAGCTGGATTTCGTCACCCGCAGCAGCCATATTCTTTCTGCTTTCATCGGCGATGAAATCCCTGAAGAAGCGTTACATCAGCGTGTGAAAAACGCGTTTGCCTTCCCGGCGCCGCTCGCCAAAGTGGAAGAAGACATCGCCTGCCTGGAGCTGTTCCACGGCCCGACGCTGGCGTTTAAAGATTTCGGCGGCCGCTTCATGGCGCAGATCCTGACTCAGGTGTCTGGCGACCAGCCGGTGACCATTCTGACCGCAACCTCCGGGGATACCGGTGCGGCAGTGGCGCATGCTTTCCACGGTATGAAAAATGTGCGCGTTGTTATTCTGTATCCGCGCGGCAAAATCAGCCCGCTGCAGGAAAAACTGTTCTGTACGCTCGGTGGCAATATTCATACCGTGGCGATTGATGGCGATTTCGACGCCTGTCAGGCGCTGGTCAAGCAGGCCTTTGATGATGAAGAGCTGAAACACGCGCTGAAGCTGAACTCGGCGAACTCCATCAACATCAGCCGTCTGCTGGCGCAGATTTGCTATTACTTCGAGGCCGTTGCCCAATTGCCGCAGGAAGCGCGCAATCAGCTGGTTGTGTCGGTACCAAGCGGTAACTTCGGCGATCTGACCGCCGGTTTGCTGGCGAAATCTCTGGGCCTGCCGATCAAACGCTTTATTGCGGCAACTAACGCCAACGACACGGTGCCACGTTTCCTGTCTAACGGGGAATGGGAACCGAAGAAAACCGTCGCGACGCTGTCGAATGCGATGGACGTCAGCCAGCCTAACAACTGGCCGCGCGTGGAAGAGTTGTACCGCCGCAAGATCTGGCAACTGAAAGATCTCGGTTTTGGTGCCGTCAGCGATGACACCACCGAAGACGCGATGCGCGAGCTGGCGGACCTCGGTTATATCTCTGAGCCGCACGCCGCCATTGCTTACCGCGTGCTGCGCGATCAGCTGCAACCGGGCGAGTTCGGCCTGTTTATCGGTACCGCGCACCCGGCGAAATTCAAAGAAAGCGTGGAATCGATTTTGGGTCAGGATATCGGCTTGCCGAAAGAACTGGCTGAACGCGCGGATTTACCGCTGCTGTCGCATAACCTGCCGGCTGATTTCAGCGAAATGCGTGCATTCCTGATGGCACTGCCTGAATAAAGACGGTGCGTCAGAAAGGCAAAAGCCCTCTTCAGGAGGGCTTTTTTATGTCTGTCATTCAGGGACATCAGCGTTCAGGGCGGGTAAATACCAGCTCATTGCCCTGTGAACGTGATTCATCAAATGCGTAACCTTCCAGATTGAAATCCTGAAGCTGTTTCGGCTTATCCAGACGCTCTTTGATGATAAACCGGCTCATCAGACCGCGGGCTTTTTTGGCGTAGAAGCTGATGACTTTGTATTTGCCATTTTTTTCATCGAGGAAGACGGGCTTGATGATCTCGCCATCCAGAAGTTTAGGTTTCACCGCTTTGAAATATTCGTCGGAGGCCAGGTTCACCAGCACTTTGCTTTTCTGTTCGCTGAGCAACAGGTTCAGTTTCTCAGTCAGTAAATCGCCCCAGAAAGCATAAAGATTCGTGCCCTGCGGATTTTCCAGGCGGATACCCATTTCCAGACGGTAGGGCATCATCAGATCCAGCGGACGCAGCAGGCCATACAAACCGGACAACATGCGCAGATGTTTCTGGGCAAAATCGAAGTCTTTCTCGCTGAAATCTTCTGCCTGTAAGCCGGTATACACGTCCCCTTTGAAGGCAAGCAACGCCTGACGCGCATTCTTCGGCGTGAAATCTGGCTGCCAGTCGTTGAACCTTTCCGCGTTCAGATGGGCCAGTTTGTCGCTGATCCCCATCAGGGAAGATATCTGCGCAGGGGACATTTTACGCGCCACGGTGATCAGCTCACTGGATTTATCCAGCAGTTCAGGCTGGGTGTAGCGCGTTGTCGCAAGCGGGCTTTCGTAATCGAGCGTTTTAGCAGGAGAAATAATGGTCAGCATAGTGCGTCCGTTTGGTCAGTGACGGTTCAGATTAAGGAATTTTTCGTTGCACTACTGTAGCAAAAAAGTCAGTGAAATAGCGCGCTGGTGAAAATAACAGCGATAGGAAAAATCAGTTTTGATGCGGATTTTTATCCCAGATACCCGGCTCAAGCTGGCCGCGCAGTTCAGGAAAATGGTTCGGATTAAACACGGGAATTTTCCCCATGCGCTGCTGGCGTTCATAGTCTTTCACGACTTTGACGGCAATGCCTGACAGCAACAGCAGGGCGGTCAGATTGAGAAGCGCCATCAGAGCCATGAAGATATCCGCCAGTTTCCATAAGACCTGTAATTCCATCAGGCAGCCGCCGAATACCATCGCAATCACCAGTAAACGAAAAGCCAGTAATTTTACGCCCCTTTCGCTGCGTACAAAGCCGAGATTGTTTTCCGCATAGGCGTAATTTCCGCAGATGGAGGTGAAAGCAAACGTAAACACGAGTGCCGCCAGCACGACATTGCTCCAGCCTGGTATCGCAGGAGAAATGGCCTGATGGAGCAGAGCAATTCCGGACGGTGCACCGGGATTTTCGAGCGCGCCGGAGGTCAGAATGATCAGCGCCGTCGCGGTACAAATCACTATCGTATCGATAAATACGGCCAGCATCTGATTAAAACCCAGCGCCGCCGGATGACTTACCGAAGCCATTGCGGCGGCGTTAGGCGAGGATCCGACACCCGCTTCGCTGGCGAACACACCGCGCTGCATACCCTGCGTGATGGCCTGCGTCATACCGTACGCCAGCGCGCCGGAAGCCGCTTCCTGCAAACCAAAGGCGCTTTTGAACACCAGCGCCAGAACCTGCGGCAGTTTTTCCACATGATGACCAATGACCCAGACAGCCAGCAGCAAATAGCCGAGGGCGATGAAGGGCATGAGTTTGTTCGCCAGCCGCGTTATCGCGCTTATGCCGCCAAAAATCAGTATCGCCGTCAGTGTGGCCAGTACGAAGGAGGTGGTCAGCGCGGGCGTGTCTAAAAACCGGGAGGAGGCCTGTGCGATAGCATTGGCCTGCAAGGCGATAAAAATGAATCCGCAGGAAATGACGATCAAAATGGAAAACAGGATGCCCATCCAGCGCATACCCAGACCTTTCTCCATATAATCCGCGGGGCCGCCACGGAAACGACCTTTGTTGCCGGGGCTTTTATAAATTTGCGCCAGCGTATTCTCTATCATCCCGGTGGCCATACTGAATACCGCAATCACCCACATCCAGAATATGGCACCGGGCCCGCCCAGCGTCAGCGCAATCGCCACACCGGTCAGATTACCCGTCCCCATTCTTGAGGACATGCTCAGGCAAAATACGCTCCATACGGACAAGCCGCGGGCGTCGGGATGACGTTGGAACGGTGCGCAGGAAAAGAGATGGCGAAAGCGGCGGAACTGAATAAAGCCGAGGCGGAAGCTGAGATAAATACCGGTGCCTAACAACAGATAAATCAGGATCGAACTCCAGAGAACTGTATCGAAAAATTCCAGTAACTCATTCATGACTTATCCTTGTTTGATTTACCTTTCATCATTTTTATCCACTCCGTGCGTGCGCCTCGCTGCGGGAGGGCTAACATACCTTTTTTACGTGACGGGGAATATATTCATTTTGGCTGATTTTGTGTGTTTTGGAAGGTGGGAAAATCCATGATGTTCGTAGCCGAGCATGCCGCGATAAGCGCCTTGCGCCTGGCTTTTTGCATGTTATCATCAGCCAAAGGCAAGGCATGAAAATGCCTATACGAAAACGTCCAAACGATGAGATATGCCAAAATGACCGATAAACTGACTTCCCTACGCCAAATGACTCAGGTTGTTGCTGACACCGGAGATATCGCGGCAATGAAGTTGTACCAGCCGCAGGATGCGACCACCAACCCGTCACTGATCCTCAGCGCTGCGCAAATTCCTGAATACCGTAAACTGATCGACGAAGCAATCGCCTGGGCACGTGACCAGAGCAGCGATCACGATCAGCAGATTACTGATGCCGCTGACAAACTGGCAGTAAACATCGGTCTGGAAATTCTGAAACTGGTCCCTGGCCGCATTTCAACTGAAGTTGATGCTCGTCTGTCTTACGACACCGACGCGAGCGTGGCTAAAGCTAAACGTCTGATCAAACTGTATAACGACGCGGGTATCACTAACGACCGTATCCTGATCAAACTGGCGTCTACCTGGCAGGGCATCCGCGCTGCAGAGAAACTGGAAAAAGAAGGCATCAACTGTAACCTGACGCTGCTGTTCTCCTTCGCTCAGGCTCGTGCTTGTGCAGAAGCGGGCGTCTTCCTGATTTCTCCATTCGTTGGCCGTATTCTCGACTGGTACAAAGCCAATGGCGACAAAAAAGAGTTCGCGCCGAATGAAGATCCGGGCGTTGTGTCTGTGACCGAAATCTACGAATACTACAAACAGCACGGCTACGAGACAGTCGTGATGGGCGCAAGCTTCCGTAACATCGGCGAAATCATCGAACTGGCTGGCTGTGACCGTCTGACCATCGCACCTGCACTGCTGAAAGAGCTGGCAGAGAGCGAAGGCCCGCTGGAGCGCAAACTGTCCTTCTCCGGTGAAACCAAACCACGTCCTGCACCACTGACTGAAGCTCAGTTCTACTGGGACCACAATCAGGATCCAATGGCGATCGACAAACTGGCTGACGGCATCCGTAAGTTTGCAATCGACCAGGGTAAACTGGAAAAAATGATTTCTGACCTGCTGTAATCAGCACTCAGTTTCAGCAAAAAGCGGCTCATCAGCCGCTTTTTTTATGCCTGCGATAAAACCCTCGGCCGGTTACCGATATACTGAAGCCTGTGACAATGAAGAAAAATGCTGTGGAGAAATAGCATGGATAAATTACGAATTGGTCTGGTATCGGTATCAGATCGCGCGTCGGGCGGTATTTATCAGGATAAAGGTATTCCGGCACTGGAAGCGTGGCTGGAAAAAGCGCTGATCACGACCTATACGCTGGAAAAAAGATTAATCCCCGATGAGCAGCCTTTGATTGAACAGGCGATCAGTGAGCTGGTGGATGAATGCGGTTGTCATCTGGTGCTGACCACCGGCGGAACCGGCCCGGCGCGTCGCGACGTTACGCCAGACGCTACGCTGGCCGTTGCAGACCGTGAGATGCCGGGCTTTGGTGAGCAGATGCGTCAGATCAGTCTGCACTTTGTGCCGACGGCGATTTTATCGCGCCAGGTGGGCGTGATCCGCAAACAGGCGCTGATCCTCAATTTACCCGGCCAGCCAAAATCGATTCAGGAAACGCTTGAAGGGCTGAAAGATGCAGAAGGGAAGGTGATTGTGTCCGGCATTTTTGCCAGCGTACCTTACTGCATCCAGTTGCTTGATGGCCCTTATGTGGAAACGCACGAGGCGGTTGTAGCAGCTTTTCGCCCGAAAAGTGCCCGTCGCGATACAAAAAACTGAATACCATCACTTTATGAAAATATGCTGACGTAAGATTCAGGCTCACTGGTGTGAAAATTATTTGCCGCTATAGTAATGATTACTTTACATGAGGCGGCAAAACCTTTTTTCTATTCTCACTCTGGTGTCACACGGACTCTTATGCAACACGCACAATCGCGCCGGCTGAACCGGCAGGATTTCAAAACGCTGTCCCTGGCTGCGCTGGGCGGCGCCCTCGAATTCTACGACTTCATCATTTTCGTCTTTTTCGCTGCGGTAATCGGCGATCTTTTCTTTCCTGCAGATATGCCCGACTGGCTGCGTCAGGTTCAGACCTTTGGCATTTTCGCCGCCGGTTATCTGGCACGTCCGCTGGGCGGCATTATCATGGCGCACTTCGGCGATTTAGTTGGCCGCAAGCGCATGTTCAGCCTGAGCATTTTACTGATGGCGCTGCCAACGCTGGCCATGGGGATGCTGCCAACCTATGCCTCAATCGGCATCGCTGCACCGTTATTGCTGTTGTTGATGCGCGTTCTGCAGGGCGCGGCGATTGGCGGAGAAGTGCCCGGTGCATGGGTCTTTGTGGCAGAACACGTTCCGCGTAACCGTATTGGTTTTGCCTGCGGGACGCTGACCGCCGGGCTGACGGCGGGGATCCTGCTAGGTTCTCTGGTGGCAACCCTGCTTAACAGCGCAATGACGCCTGCGGCGATCAGCGACTTTGGCTGGCGAATTCCGTTCTTCCTCGGCGGTATTTTCGGCCTGTTTGCTATGTATCTGCGTCGCTGGTTGCAGGAGACGCCGATCTTCCTTGAGATGAAAGCGCAAAAAACGCTGGCAGAAGATCTGCCGCTGAAATCAGTGGTAGTGAATCATAAAAAAGAGATCGTGGTATCGATGCTGATGACCTGGCTTTTGTCGGCGGGCATTGTGGTGATCATTCTGATGACGCCAACCTGGCTGCAAAAGCAATACGGCATTCCGGCTGCGCAGGCGTTACAGGCGAACAGTCTGGCGACCATCGCTTTGACGTTTGGGTGTATCGCGGCGGGCTGGATTGTTGACCGCTTTGGTGCCAGCAAAACCTTTATCGTGGGCAGCTTGTTCCTTGGCATCTGCAGCTGGTCCTTCTACCATTCTGTGGCCGCAGACCCGTCGATGCTCATGGGCATGTACGCGCTGGTAGGGTTCAGCGTCGGGATCGTTGGCGCGGTGCCTTATGTGCTGGTTCGCGCATTCCCGGCTGAAGTCCGTTTTACCGGTATTTCATTCTCGTACAATGTGGCTTACGCCATTTTTGGCGGGCTTACACCGATTTTTGTCACGTTGATTATGCGCGTGACGCCGATGGCACCGGCGTATTACGTTCTGGCGTTATCGGCGATTGGCTTGCTGACGGGCATCTATTTAACCCGTGATCTCAACAGTGAGGACAAGACACCGGCCGGTTTTGATCAGCGGGTGACATCCGGGCGTTAATGGCAACCGGGTCTTTCGACGGTAAAAACATCGGTACTATAAAAGCCAAAGGCCCCGCATAAGCGAGGCCTTTTTAGATCGTGCAGAGGGAAATTATGCCCCGGCGGTTACCGCATTCAGTGGGTGACCGTGAGGTTCGCCAATCGGCAAAATGGTACGACCGTATTGTTCGTTGAGCACTTCAGCCATGGCCAGATAGATTGCGCTGGCGCCGCAGAAAATGCCTTCGAAACCGGCAAAGTGCAGTACGGCGGTGTTGCCCGTCATGTTGCCGAAACACAACAATGCGAACAAAATCGTCAGGCTTGCGAAAACAACCTGCAAACCCCGGTTGGCTTTCAGGGTGCCGAAAAACATGAATAAGGTGAAAACGCCCCACAGGCCAAGATACGCGCCGAGGAAACTTTCACTGCTGGCATCAGCCATGCCCATACGTGGCAGCATCAGAATGCCCACCAGGCTCAGCCAGAATGCGCCGTAAGAGGTGAACGCCGTGGTGCCAAAGGTGTTTCCCTTTTTGAATTCCATCATGCCGGCCAGAATCTGAATCAGACCGCCATAGAAAATACCCATGCTCACGATCACTGCCGTCAGCGGGAAGAAGCCTGCATTGTGTAAATTCAACAAGATAGTGGTCATACCGAAGCCCATTAACCCGAGCGGGCCTGGATTTGCCAACGTTTTGCTCTGCATAGATCCTCTGAATAAGAAATATTACGAATAGATAACTGGGGGATATCCGCTTGCGAAATGGGTAAAAACCCCACATATCTTCAGAAGCGCGCGGCATCATAAAGAGGTGGCGGCGGGCAAACATTGATCTGGCGTAACAGCAATCGAAGATTTTTTTTCACTTGTCCCCTTGATGCTGCGCCGCATGGCCCCATCTTATTCCCAACCGCAGTTGTTACCGTCGGGAAAGCCGCGATATCGGGCAGTTGAAATCGAACTATTGAAATCGAAAACATTGCCCGCATATACAGTAACAACATGATCGAATATGAATTTTAAGTGGAGACGTTTAAATGGGTAAAATTATTGGGATCGACCTGGGTACTACCAACTCTTGTGTAGCTATTATGGATGGCACTACTGCACGTGTGCTGGAGAATGCTGAAGGCGACCGCACCACTCCTTCCATCATCGCTTATGCGGCAGATGGCGAGACTCTGGTAGGTTCTCCGGCTAAACGTCAGGCTGTGACTAACCCACAGAACACCCTGTTTGCGATTAAGCGCCTGATTGGCCGTCGCTTCCAGGATGAAGAAGTTCAGCGTGACAAAGGCATCATGCCTTACCAGATCGTAGGCTCCGACAACGGTGACGCCTGGATCGACATCAAAGGCCAGAAAATTGCACCTCCGCAGATCTCTGCTGAAGTGCTGAAGAAAATGAAGAAAACCGCTGAAGATTATCTGGGTGAACCCGTTACTGAAGCTGTTATCACCGTACCTGCATACTTCAACGATGCACAGCGTCAGGCAACCAAAGATGCTGGCCGTATCGCAGGTCTGGAAGTAAAACGTATTATCAACGAACCTACCGCAGCGGCACTGGCTTATGGCCTGGATCGCGAAGTCGGTAACCGCACTATCGCGGTATACGACCTGGGTGGTGGTACTTTCGATATTTCCATCATCGAAATTGATGAAGTAGATGGCGAAAAAACCTTCGAAGTTCTGGCAACCAACGGTGACACTCACCTCGGTGGTGAAGACTTCGACAGCCGTCTGATCAACTACCTGGTTGAAGAGTTCAAGAAAGAACAAGGTATGGATCTGCGTAATGATCCGCTGGCGATGCAGCGTCTGAAAGAAGCGGCTGAGAAAGCGAAGATTGAACTGTCTTCTGCTCAGCAAACTGACGTGAATCTGCCGTACATCACAGCAGATGCGACCGGTCCTAAGCACATGAACATCAAAGTGACCCGTGCAAAACTGGAATCTTTGGTTGAGGACCTGGTTAACCGTTGTATCGATCCGCTGAAAGTCGCGCTGAAAGACGCAGGTCTGTCAGTGTCTGACATTCAGGACGTGATCCTGGTCGGTGGTCAGACGCGTATGCCAATGGTTCAGAAGAAAGTGGCTGAATTCTTTGGTAAAGAACCACGTAAAGACGTGAACCCGGACGAAGCTGTTGCTATCGGTGCAGCGGTTCAGGGTGGTGTGTTGGCAGGTGATGTGAAAGACGTTCTGTTGCTGGACGTTACTCCGTTGTCACTGGGTATCGAAACCATGGGCAGCGTAATGACGCCGCTTATCACCAAAAACACCACCATCCCGACAAAACACAGCCAGGTGTTCTCTACTGCGGAAGACAACCAGTCTGCAGTGACCATCCATGTGTTGCAGGGTGAGCGTAAACGTTCAAGCGATAACAAATCTCTGGGTCAATTCAACCTGGACGGTATTCAGGCAGCGCCGCGCGGTCAGGCACAGATCGAAGTGACCTTCGACCTTGACGCCGACGGTATCCTGCACGTGTCTGCAAAAGACAAGACTACCGGCCGTGAGCAGAAGATCACCATTAAGGCATCTTCTGGTCTGACGGAAGAAGAAATCCAGAAAATGGTCAATGATGCCGAAGCGAATGCTGAGTCTGACCGTAAGTTCGAAGAACTGGTCCAGACCCGCAATCAGGCGGATCACCTGATCCACGGTACCCGTAAGCAACTGGAAGAAGCCGGCGACAAACTGCCAGCGGAAGACAAAACCGCCGTTGAAGAAGCCCTGCAAGCACTGGAAGTTTCTGCTAAAGGTGAAGACAAGGCTGACATCGAAGCGAAAATCCAGGCGCTGGTACAGGTTTCCGGTAAGCTGATGGAAATGGCTCAGCAGCAGGGTCAGGCTGAAGGCGGCGATAACAGCGCTCAGAAAGATGATGACGTTGTTGACGCTGAATTCGAAGAAGTCAAAGACAAGAAATAATCGCCCTTAAGCGGGCACAGTAAGAGTTCATTACTGAAAACCAGCACGGGCGTCGAGGAAACTCTGCGCCCGTGCACGCATGTTGAGGGTAGGTTAAAGCATGGCGAAGCAAGATTTTTATGAGATTTTAGGCGTATCCAAAACAGCGGATGAGCGTGAAATCAAAAAGGCCTACAAGCGCCTGGCGATGAAGCATCACCCTGACCGCAATCAGGGCGATAAAGCCTCTGAAACTAAATTTAAAGAAATTAAAGAAGCGTATGAAATTCTGACCGATGCGCAAAAGCGTGCGGCCTATGACCAGTACGGTCATGCAGCCTTTGAACAAGGTGGCATGGGCGGTGGTGGTGGCTACGGCGGTGGCGGCGGTGCAGATTTCAGCGACATCTTTGGTGACGTCTTTGGCGACATCTTTGGCGGCGGTCGCCGTCAGCGTGCAAGCCGGGGATCAGACCTGCGTTACAACATGGATCTGACTCTGGAAGAGGCCGTTCGTGGTGTCACCAAAGAAATCCGCATTCCTACGCTGGATGAATGTGACGTCTGCCACGGCAGCGGCGCGAAAGCGGGCAGCTCTCCGGCCACCTGTCCAACCTGCCATGGTGCGGGTCAGGTTCAGATGCGTCAGGGCTTCTTCACCGTGCAGCAGGCGTGTCCGACCTGTCAGGGGCGCGGTAAGGTCATCAAAGATCCTTGCAGCAAATGTCACGGTCATGGTCGCGTAGAGCGTTCGAAAACCTTGTCCGTGAAAATCCCTGCGGGTGTAGACACCGGCGACCGTATCCGTCTTGAAGGCGAAGGCGAAGCGGGCGAGCATGGTGCACCGTCAGGCGATCTGTACGTTCAGGTTCAGGTTAAAGCGCACAAAATCTTTGAGCGTGAAGGCAACAACCTGTACTGCGAAGTGCCCATCAACTTCGCTATGGCTGCACTGGGTGGCGAAATCGAAGTCCCAACGCTCGATGGCCGCGTGAGCCTGAAAATTCCTGCTGAAACGCAAACAGGCAAGATGTTCCGTATGCGCGGACGCGGTGTGAAATCCGTGCGCGGCGGTGCTCAGGGCGATTTAATGTGCCGCGTTGTTGTTGAAACGCCGGTTAGCCTGAGCGACAAACAGAAGCAGTTGCTGCGTGATCTGGAAGAAAGTTTTGGTGGCGTCTCGGGCGAGAAAAACAGCCCGCGCTCTAAAAGCTTCCTGGACGGCGTGAAAAAGTTCTTCGATGATCTGACCCGCTAATCCCGCGCTGATTACAGCGACGGAAAGCCAGACAAAATCCCCGGCAGCGGTTGACGCTCCGGGGATTTTTTTATGGTTCAAAACAGGCAAAACCCTGAAATCCAATGATTCGTAAAAACCGAGTTATACTGCAGAAATAATCGAATTTTTACGAAGTGAGTCTTTGCGTACAATTCGGTCATTCCATTGTGGCAATCCCTTTTGCGCCACGGTTTTTCTACAGGAGAGTCAGAATGTCGAATATTATTCGTCAGTTTTTACGGATGGAAGCCGCCGGAGGCGTGGTGCTGATCGTCGCGGCTATCGTGGCATTGATCATGGCGAACAGCCCGTGGCAGGGGGCTTATCAGGCATTTCTGGATATTCCCGTTACGCTACGTTTTTCAGAACTGCTGATCGATAAACCTCTTTTACTCTGGATCAATGACGGCCTGATGGCGGTGTTTTTCCTGATGATCGGGCTGGAAGTGAAGCGCGAGCTGTGCGAAGGCGCGCTGGCAAATCGTGAACAGGCGCTATTCCCGGCAATTGCCGCCCTGGGCGGGATGATTGTGCCTGCGCTGATCTACTTACTGTTTAACGGTAGTGATGAGATCGCTCGTCAGGGATGGGCCATTCCTGCGGCCACCGATATTGCTTTTGCGCTTGGAGTGATGGCGCTGCTGGGTTCACGTGTACCGACAGGGCTGAAAGTATTTTTACTGGCGCTGGCAATCATTGATGACCTCGGTGCGATCGTCATCATTGCACTGTTTTACAGCCATGATGTCTCTGTGCTGGCGCTGGGGCTGTCCGCGGTTTGCATCGGGGTGTTGGCCTTCATGAACTGGCGGGGAGTGACCAGACTGACGCCTTATCTCGTTGTGGGCGCCGTGTTCTGGGTATGCGTACTGAAGTCTGGCGTACACGCCACCCTGGCAGGAGTGATCCTCGGGTTCCTGATCCCGCTGAACACCAAAGAAAATAAACCATCCCCGGCGCGTCGCCTTGAGCATGGCATTCATCCTTATGTCGCCTGGTTTATTTTGCCTGTCTTCGCATTTGCCAATGCGGGGATCTCATTGCAGGGCGTATCGGTATCCGGTGCTTTTTCCCTGTTGCCTGTGGGCATCGCTGCCGGATTACTGCTCGGTAAACCGTTAGGTATCATCCTTTTCAGCGGTGTCGCCCTGAAGTTTGGCGTAACCCGTTTGCCGTCGGGAATTACGTTTAGCCAGATTGCTGCTGTGTCTGTGTTGTGCGGTATCGGTTTCACCATGTCGATTTTTATCGGCTCACTGGCCTTCGCTACACGTGACCCGGCACTGCTGACTTACGCGAAAATGGGCATCCTGATGGGGTCTGTGGCTTCGGCGGTATTAGGTTACTTACTGTTAAGCCGCTCTTTGCCAAATAAAGCCCTCAAATAATGATGAAGGTGCAGCGCGTTTCAGGGCGCGCTGCGCTTTTATTTTTCAGGAACGGATAAAACATGCCTCATATTAACTACAACCATTTGTATTATTTTTGGCACGTCTGTAAATCAGGTTCTGTCGTCGGAGCCGCAGAGGCCCTGTATCTGACGCCGCAGACCATCACCGGGCAGATAAAATCCCTTGAGGAACGTTTAGGCGGCAAGCTTTTTAAACGTCAGGGGCGCGGTCTGGTGCCGTCTGAGCTGGGACAACTGGTTTATCGCTACGCTGATAAAATGTTCACGCTGAGCCAGGAAATGCTGGATATCGTGAATTATCGCAAAGAGTCGAGTTTGCTGTTTGACGTTGGGGTAGCGGATGCGCTGTCGAAACGGCTGGTCAGTCGCGTTCTGGAAGCCGCCGTACCCGCTAACGCGCAGATTCATCTGCGCTGCTTTGAATCCACCCACGAAATGCTGCTGGAACAACTGAGCCTGCATAAGCTGGATATGATCCTGTCGGACTGTCCGGTGGATTCGACGCAACAGGAAGGGTTGTTTTCAGTCAAGCTGGGAGAAAGCCCAATCAGTTTCTATTGCTGCAACCCACCTGCGGGTTTTGATTTTCCTGCCTGCCTGGAGCAACGTTCTCTGCTGATCCCGGGACGTCGCTCAATGCTGGGGCGCAAGCTGCTTAACTGGTTTAACACGCAGGGTTTGAAAGTGAATATTTTGGGGGAGTTTGACGATGCTGCCCTGATGAAAGCTTTCGGCATGAACAATGACGCGATATTTGTTGCCCCAGCGATTTACTCTTCGACTGAGTTTCAGGATGAGAACATTGTTGAGGTGGGACGTGTCGAGGGGATTCTGGAAGAGTACTACGTGATTTTTGCCGAACGTATGATCCAGCATCCGTCGGTGCAAAGGATTTGCCACACGGATTTTTCAACACTGTTTGAGTAACAGTTCAGGCAAGACTCAACATTCAGGTATAAAAAAACCGGCGTTAGCCGGTTTTTTTATCAAGCATATCAGCGTAATGCAATTATTGCATTGCGTTGATTTGCGCAGTCAGGTTTGACTTATGACGCGCTGCTTTGTTCTTGTGGATCAGGCCTTTACAAGACTGACGATCCACAATTGGTTGCATTTCGTTAAATGCATTTTGTGCAGCAGCTTTATCGCCTGCTGCAATAGCCGTGTATACCTTCTTGATAAAGGTACGCATCATTGAACGGCGGCTCGCGTTATGCTTACGACGTTTTTCTGACTGTACGGCGCGTTTCTTAGCTGATTTGATATTAGCCAAGGCCAACTCCCAAATATTTTTCTATTGATGAACAATTCAAAGGCCGAGGAATATGCCTTTTCGGTCTTCTGTTGTCAACGGATTTGTGCAAATAAGCGTCGTTTTAAAGTGTGAACTTCAATCGTCGCTTGTTACGTTGTGATGGCGCAGGATTTTAACAGCTTCCGGCATCGGAATACAGTCTTTCGCGAGAAAAATCGACAGGAGAGTGTACAAACTGCCCACGGCGGCCATTAACGCTTTGTTTATGCGAAAAGTCACGCATTCCCTGCACGAAAAGAAAGATTTTCGTCGCCACACACTCATTTGAACCGCAATATCTGCGGTATGCAAGAGAGAATGGTGTGATCCTGCTAATCGCTGGTTAACCTTGGGGGCTGTACAAGGTATAATCCGCCGATTTCCATCTTTATGAGTCAGCATTGGATTTGAGCCAGCTATGGAGCTAATTCGCGGAATACACAATATTCGAGCACGCCATCATGGATGTGTGCTGACTATTGGCAATTTTGATGGTGTACACCGTGGTCACCAGGCCCTGATTGAACAGCTAAAGCTGGAAGGTCAACGTCTGGGGCTGCCGGTGATGGTCATGATATTTGAACCACAGCCGCTGGAACTGTTTGCAGGGGATAAAGCGCCTGCTCGTTTAACCAGCCTGCGTGACAAAGCCAAATATCTGGCTGAGTGCGGCGTGGATTATCTTTTATGTGTGCACTTTGAGCCGCGGTTCGCTGCGCACATGGCACAGGCGTTTGTCTCACAGCTGTTGGTCGAAAAGCTGGGCGTTAAATTCCTGACCGTAGGGGATGACTTCCGCTTTGGTGCCAGTCGTTTGGGCGATTTTGAACTGTTGCAGAAAGCCGGAAAAGAGTATGGCTTTGAAGTGATCAGTACCCAGACGTTCCGCGAAGGCGGTAACCGTATCAGCAGCACGGCAATCCGCGATGCGCTGCGTGACGATGACTTAGCACTGGCCGAAAACTTACTGGGCCATCCGTTCAGTATTTCAGGTCGCGTCGTCCACGGTGACAAACTGGGGCGCACGATTGGTTTCCCGACGGCTAACGTGCCGTTAAAACGCGTAGTTTCACCGGTTCGCGGCGTGTATGCCGTCGAAGTTCTTGGCCTGGGCCCGGAACCTTTGCCGGGCGTCGCCAATATTGGTATTCGTCCGACGGTCGGTGGCGTGCGCAAGCAGTTGGAAGTTCACCTGCTCGACACCACATTAGATTTATACGGGCGCCACATTGACGTGGTGCTTCGCGCAAAATTGCGCAATGAACAGCGTTTCTCCTCGCTTGATGCGTTAAAGCAACAAATTGCGAACGATGAGGTGACGGCCCGGGAATTCTTCGGGTTAAAGACACCACGCTAAACTTGTACTGACAGGCGTGTAACAAAGCCTGGAATCCAGCCGAAAACGGAACCGAGAATCTATGAGTGACTACAAGAACACCCTGAATTTGCCGGAAACAGGGTTCCCGATGCGTGGCGATCTGGCCAAGCGTGAACCTGACATGCTGAAAAATTGGTATGACCAGGATCTGTACGGGATTATTCGTGCTGCCAAGAAAGGCAAGAAAACCTTTATTTTGCATGACGGCCCTCCGTATGCGAACGGCAGCATTCATATTGGTCACTCAGTCAACAAAATTCTTAAAGACATGATCGTTAAGTCCAAAGGGCTGGCGGGCTTCGATGCGCCTTATGTACCGGGCTGGGACTGTCATGGTCTGCCAATCGAGCTGAAAGTCGAACAACTGATCGGTAAGCCGGGCGAGAAAGTGACCGCCGCGGAATTCCGTCAGGCGTGCCGTAAATATGCCGCAGAACAGGTTGAAGGTCAGAAGAAAGACTTCATCCGTCTGGGCGTGCTGGGCGACTGGGATCATCCGTACCTGACCATGGACTTCAACACTGAAGCTAACATCATCCGTGCGCTGGGAAAAATCATCGGTAACGGCCACCTGCACAAAGGGGCTAAGCCGGTTCACTGGTGTACAGATTGTGGTTCATCACTGGCTGAAGCCGAAGTGGAGTATTACGACAAAAGCTCCCCTTCTATTGATGTGATGTTCAATGCAACCGATGCGGCTGCGGTGGCGGCGAAATTCGGCGCGACGTCCTTTAACGGCCCGATTTCGCTGGTTATCTGGACCACCACGCCGTGGACCATGCCAGCAAACCGTGCGATTTCACTCAACGCTGAGTTCTCCTATCAGCTGGTGCAGATTGACGGGCAGTGCGTGATCCTGGCAACCGATCTGGTTGAAAGCGTCATGAAACGCGCAGGCGTTGCACAATGGACCGTACTTGGCGAGTGCAAAGGTGCCGATCTCGAATTGCTGCGCTTCAAACATCCGTTCCTTGGTTTCGACGTTCCGGCGATCCTCGGTGATCACGTGACCCTCGATGCCGGTACCGGCGCCGTGCACACTGCACCTGGCCATGGCCCGGATGACTTTGTTATCGGCCAGAAATACGGTCTGGAAGTGGCAAACCCGGTGGGGCCGAACGGTTGCTACCTGCCTGGCACATACCCGACGCTGGACGGTAAATTCGTCTTTAAAGCCAACGACCTGATTGTTGAGCTGCTGCGTGAAAAAGGCGCATTGCTGCACGTTGAGAAAATCACGCACAGCTATCCGTGCTGCTGGCGTCACAAAACACCGATCATCTTCCGCGCTACGCCACAATGGTTCATCAGCATGGATCAGAAAGGCCTGCGTCAGCAGTCTCTGGAAGAGATCAAAGGCGTGCAGTGGATCCCTGACTGGGGCCAGGCACGCATCGAAAATATGGTCGCTAACCGTCCTGACTGGTGTATTTCCCGTCAGCGTACGTGGGGCGTCCCGATGTCTCTGTTCGTTCATAAAGACACAGAACAACTGCATCCGCGCAGCCTTGAGCTGATGGAAGAAGTCGCGAAGCGTGTTGAAGTGGACGGCATTCAGGCGTGGTGGGATTTGAACCCGGAAGACATTCTGGGTGCTGACGCTGCTGATTACGTGAAGGTGCCAGATACGCTGGACGTCTGGTTTGACTCCGGTTCCACACACTCTTCCGTTGTGGATGTGCGTCCTGAGTTCAACGGTCACGAGCCTGATCTGTATCTGGAAGGTTCTGACCAGCATCGCGGCTGGTTCATGTCTTCACTGATGATTTCCACGGCGATGAAAGGCAAAGCGCCTTATAAGCAAGTGCTGACTCACGGCTTCACCGTCGATGGTCAGGGCCGTAAAATGTCTAAATCCATCGGCAACACCATTGCGCCTCAGGACGTGATGAATAAGCTGGGTGGCGACATTCTGCGTCTGTGGGTTGCGTCTACGGATTACACTGGCGAAATCGCCGTGTCCGATGAAATCCTCAAACGTGCTGCTGATTCTTACCGCCGTATCCGTAACACCGCGCGCTTCCTGCTGGCGAACCTTAACGGTTTCGATCCTGCGTTGCACAGCGTAGCTCCGGAAGAAATGGTCGTACTGGATCGCTGGGCCGTTGGCCGCGCGAAAGCCGCTCAGGAAGAGATCATTGCTGCGTATGAAGCCTATGATTTCCATGGCGTTGTACAACGTCTGATGCAGTTCTGCTCGATCGAAATGGGTTCCTTCTACCTCGATATCATTAAAGATCGCCAGTACACCGCGAAAAGCGACAGCGTTGCCCGCCGCAGCTGCCAGACCGCGCTTTATCATATCTGTGAAGCACTGGTTCGCTGGATGGCACCGATCATGTCCTTCACTGCAGACGAGATCTGGGCTGAATTGCCAGGTAAACGTGAGAAGTTCGTCTTCACCGAAGAGTGGTACGACGGTCTGTTTGGCCTGATCGGTAACGAATCCATGAACGATGCGTTCTGGGATGAGTTGCTGAAAGTTCGTGGTGAAGTGAACAAAGTGATCGAACAGGCTCGTGCAGATAAACGTCTTGGTGGTTCTCTGGAAGCTGCTGTCACCTTGTACGCAGACGACGCGCTGGCCACTGACCTGCGTTCACTGGGCAATGAACTGCGTTTCGTCTTGCTGACCTCCGGTGCGAAAGTCGCTGCGTTGTCGGAAGCCGACGATTCCGCTCAGGCCAGTGAATTGCTTAAAGGCCTGAAGATCGGCCTGGCAAAAGCCGAGGGCGATAAATGCCCGCGCTGCTGGCATTTCACTACCGATATTGGGCAGAACGCGGAACACAGCGACATCTGCGGCCGTTGTGTTACTAACATTGCCGGCGACGGCGAAGAGCGTAAGTTTGCATAATGAGTAAACCTCTCAGTTCTACCGGACTCCGCTGGCTATGGCTGGCGGTTCTCGTCGTTATCGTCGATCTCGGCAGTAAGTTTATGGTCATGGGGCATTTCCAGCTCGGTGAATCTCTGCCGCTGATCCCGTTCTTTAACCTGACCTACGCCCATAATCCGGGTGCAGCGTTCAGTTTCCTCGCGGATAAAGGCGGCTGGCAGCGCTGGTTCTTTACTGCCATCGCGTTGGTGATTGTGGTCGTTCTGCTGGTACTGATGTATCGCAGCAGCGCGAAACAGCGCATGAATAACATTGCGTTTGCGATGATTATTGGTGGCGCGCTGGGCAATATGTTCGACCGCATGGTGCACGGTTTCGTGATCGACTTTATTGATTTCTACGTGAATGACTGGCATTACCCGATCTTCAACCTGGCCGACAGCTTTATCTGTGTCGGTGCGGTGCTGGTCGTGCTGGAAGGTTTCCTCGCGAAACCGAACGAAGCGACGAAGAGCAAAGGATAAGAAGCATGTCTCAACAGGTGAAACACGACAGCGCCGTACTGGTGCATTTTACGTTAAAGCTGGAAGACGGCTCGACGGCAGAATCTACCCGCGCCAATGGGAAACCTGCGCTGTTTCGCCTCGGCGACGGCAGTTTGTCTGACGCGCTGGAGAATCAGCTTTCAGGGCTGAGTGTCGGGGATAAACATGCGTTTACCCTGTCACCGGAATCTGCATTCGGCACGAAAAGCCCGGATTTGGTTCAGTTCTTCTCGCGCCGTGATTTCCAGGAAACAGGGGTGCCGGATGTCGGTACCATCATGCTGTTCAGTGGTCGTGACGGTAACGAAATGCCGGGTGTGGTGCGCGAAGTGACAGAAGATTCAATCACTGTTGATTTCAACCATCCGCTGGCGGGACAGTACATTGATTTCGATATCGAAGTGCTGGAAATCGACCCGCAACTGGAGGAGAAACATGCAGATATTGCTGGCTAACCCGCGCGGATTTTGTGCGGGCGTTGATCGTGCCATCAGCATTGTGGAACGTGCGCTGGAATTATATGGCGCACCGATTTATGTCCGTCATGAAGTGGTGCACAACCGCTACGTGGTCGACAGCCTGCGTCAGCGCGGCGCGATTTTTATCGAGCAAATCAGTGAAGTGCCTGACGGTTCGATCCTGATTTTCTCCGCCCACGGTGTTTCGCAGGCGGTGCGTGCACAAGCAAAAGCCCGTGACCTGACCATGCTGTTTGACGCGACCTGCCCGCTGGTGACCAAAGTGCATATGGAAGTGGCACGCGCCAGCCGTAAAGGGACAGAAGCGATACTGATTGGTCACGCCGGTCATCCTGAAGTGGAAGGCACCATGGGCCAGTACAGCAATCCGAAAGGAGGCATGTACCTGGTTGAAGCGCCGGAAGATGTGTACAAATTGCAGGTAAAAGATGAAACCAACCTGTGCTTTATGACGCAAACTACGCTCTCTGTGGATGACACTTCGGCGATCATCGATGCCCTGCGCGATCGCTTCCCGAAAATCATCGGGCCGCGTAAAGACGATATTTGCTACGCAACGACTAACCGTCAGGAAGCCGTGCGAACGCTTGCCGATGGCGCAGATGTGGTGCTGGTGGTGGGGTCGAAAAACTCATCCAACTCCAACCGTCTGGCTGAACTGGCGCAGCGCGTTGGCGTGCCGTCCTATCTGATCGATTCTGCGGCAGATATTCAGGAAAGCTGGCTGAAAGACGCGAAAAGCATTGGTGTGACAGCAGGCGCATCAGCACCGGATATCCTGGTGCAGGATGTGATCAACAAACTAAAAACGTTTGGTGGTCTGGATGTGATTAACATCGAAGGGCGCGAAGAAAATATTGTTTTCGAAGTGCCAAAAGAACTGCGTGTGGATGTGAAACAGATCGACTGATTTTCACAGGTCCCTGCAACAATAAAAAAAACCGGCTCAATCGTGGCCGGTTTTTTATTTTCTGCGTCTGCATCAGCGCTGCTTAAGGCTTTTGCAGTTTGAATAAATTCTGCGGGGCGCCAACGGTTGACGTTTGAACGTGCAATAACGCCCCTTCCAGCGCATGGGGTGCTTCAAGGGTTTTGCGCGCAGAAGTGATGTAAAGCTCAGTCATGTCCGGCCCGCCAAACGTACAGCAACTCGGTTGTGTCACCGGAAGAGGGGCGGTGTCCAGAGTCAGTAATTCACCCTGATTGATTTGCTGGCGTAACAAGCAATGTGATCCCCAGCAGGCGGTGATCAGCCAGCCATTTTGAGCCAGTGCGGAACCGTCGGGAGATTTATCGCCGGAAGAGAAGCAGGAGATTTTTTGCGGATTGATACGGCGTGCATTAGCAGAATAGAAGCGGTTTTTTCGTGTATCAGCGAACCAGACCTTGCCTTCATACCAGACCAGCGTATTAGTGATCCCGACGTTATCAAGCATCATTTCTGGCGCATCGGCTCCTGCTTCATAGCGATACCAGGCCCCGTTATTCTTTTCTTCTTTGAGGTCCAGAGTGCCAAACCACAGAGAACCATCCGGCGAGATTGCTGCTTCATTCGGGCGAGTACCTTCTGCACCGAAATAACCGCAGATTGTCTGACGGCTTTTCAGATCGTAATCGTAGAGATGGATGCCGTCGATCGAAACCAGTAAAAACAGATTACGTTTCTCCGTCAGCAGGACGGCACTGGTGATGCTCGGCAGATCGTGGATTTCAGTTTTTTTGGTTTCAGGCCAGTAGCGCAACACACGTTGAGCAAGAATATCGACCCATAACAACGATTGAGTGCGCTGGCACCAGACGGGAGTTTCACCCAATTCGGCTCGATAATCGCCAACGGCGGTCACGTCGGACCGGAATAATGCTGACATCGTAAAGCTCTCCTGAGGGATAGGCTGTGGCAGCATTCAGTCTAGTCCTGCTTTGCGTGTAGTGGATAGTAGAAAAGGTGTAAAAATAAAGGGCCGGCACGTCATTAAGACGTAAAACCGGCCCGCAAATGAGTGCTTAAATGCTTAGAAATCGTATCTCAGACGGATCAGGTTCATATCACCGAGGTTATCGGTAGAGGATGTGAACACGTGTTCGTAATCAACACGGAAGCCGTAATCGAGCTGGAAGGAAACACCCAGACCGTTATCAATACGCTGATAATTACGGCCTGTGACATAGGTCAGACGGTCACCCATGAAGTAAGGCTGAATGGTTTTGACGGCCATCTGGTTGATCGGGAAGGCATAACCCAGGAAGTATTCCAGACCGTAAGCGTCGCCTGCAAAGAAGCTATCTTCAGTTTTCACGCCAGTGGTCAGGAAGTCATGGTAATAACCGCCGCCGAAGGATGCCGTCCAGTTACCTGGTTTCCAGCTCAGCGCAGTACCAACAATACTCTGGTTATAGTCTTTGGACGTGTTATCGCCCGGATTTCTCATTTCTGCGTCGGTGTAGTTGTACGCAGTACCCCAGGTCAGGTCTTTGGTGATGTGGTAATCCACACCGACAGAACCGCCGCCGTTACGTTTGTAACGCAGGCCATTTTTGCCGGTCAGCAGTTCGCTGTCTTCAAACAAGTAAGAAGCGTAAACATCTGCATCGCCGAATGTATTTTTATATTTCAGCATTTTACGGGAACGGTATGAACCATCGTAATCGCCGTTAACACCATTACCCGGTGCCTGGGCGAGCATGTCGTAATCCCAGATATCGGTTTTCGCACCGACCACATCATAGTAAACGCTGTTTTGCTGACCAAAGGTCAACTGACCGTAGGTTTTGCTTTTCAGACCGGTGTAAAGCATACGACGGCTGGTGTTATGCGCGCCATCTGCATGGTGATTATCCCAGCCGGTCAGGGCAGGAATGTTCACGCCCAGCTCGTAGTAGTTAATCCAGCTGATGTCATCAAACAGATAATAATCAGCAGAAAAACGGAAACGTGTGCCGCCATCAAAACCGTTGGTTTTGTAGTTTTTCACGCCGTTCTGGAACTGGAATTGTGGACGAATACTGCCGCCAACCTGGAAATTCAGGCGGCTGAGCGGATCGTTAGGCTGGGGATCTTGTTTGATCAGTGTGATTTCTGCGTGTGAAGCAAAAGAGGCTAAGCCGAATAACAGGCCTGCGGTCGCCACTTGCGTGACTTTGTTTAGTTTGAAGTTCATGTAAGTCCCTGAGCCAGTACTCTGTTTTGAAAAAACCAACAGAGAAACCGGCCTTGTGTGTTTTATAGTTTTTCCCCTTACTTATGACAGGCTGGTAAGGGTGAAGACGCGCCTCATACTTTCAGGCTGCTTTCATTTTAACCGCTCAAAAATCAACTTTCGTTGGTTAAAATTAGCTGGCTATTTATTATCATATTCATTGGTTTTATCAATATTATTTCGTGCCATATAATAAAATATTGATGTTTTAGATCTAAGAAATGGCGGTTTTGAGGAAATTATCTGCAAACTGCTTGGATGCGGAGGAGGGCATGGCCGCGTTGAGGGGTGATCCCGCTCCCCGGGTGATAACAAGGAGATCATCCGGAGGTGCAAGATCCTGTAGGGGTACAAATGGAATTAGGAAGCTAATGATATAATGACTTAGAGTGACAATATCGTAATGCGTATTATGAATAATGCCCTTAAAAGGCAAGAACGGTATGTTGCTATTTGGTTTGAACACAAGAATAAGTAATTCAATATCGGTCAGAGATAAATTAAATAATCAAGGAGGATTAATTAAATTATCGATAGTGTGATGTGTGTCTATCAATAAGATATCCCACTTATTAATGTTTTATATATTTTTATAATTATCATATATGCATGATTATTGATTTAAAAAATAGTATTGAATTAATGATGTCACTATTGAGTTTGAGCGTTTTTTTTGTTTTTAATGCTGTGGTACACGAAGTGCGAAAGGGATGTTTTGTCCATTATAAAGGGAATAAATAAACTATTATGTCACTGCTTGAAAATGAACTCAGTACAGGGGTGAAAAAACAGCATGATCTTGCTTTTTCTGCCCTGACTATTATTGCGCATTACCACGGCGTTGCTGCTAATGGTGAAGATTTAAAGCATCAGTTCAGTGATGGAAATGGTGGGCTGACAACAACCCAATGGCTGTTAGCGGCAAAGTCTTTAGGGTTAAAGGCAAAATTAGTGCGTCAGGATATAAACCGGCTTCACTTAATCAGCTTACCGGCCGTGGTATGGAGAGAAGATGGTGAGCATTTTATTTTGGCGAAAATTGATAACAATAAATATCTGATTCAGGATCTTGAACTCGGCAGGCCGGTTGTATTGGATAAAGGTGATTTTGAGGCGCGTTACAGCGGCAGGCTTATTCTGGTGACGTCCAGAGCTTCTGTGCTTGGCAGCCTGGCCAAATTTGATTTCACCTGGTTTATTCCTGCCGTTATTAAGTACCGAAAAATTCTGCTGGAAGTGCTTGCAGCATCGGCAGTTATTCAGTTTTTTGCCTTAATTACCCCTCTGTTTTTTCAGGTTGTGATGGATAAGGTGCTGGTGCACAGAAGTTTTAGCACACTCGATGTTGTGGCTGTGGCATTACTTATCGTGGTGTTATTCGACGTTATTTTGAGCGGTTTACGAACCTATATTTTAGCGCATACCACAAGCCGCATCGACGTTGAATTAGGGGCGCGTCTGTTTCGCCATCTGTTTGCGTTACCTCTCGCCTGGTTTGAAAAGAGACGCGTGGGTGACACCATCGCACGCGTCAGAGAACTGGAGCAAATCCGCACTTTCCTCACCGGACAGGCGTTGACCTCGGTGATGGATCTCAGTTTTTCATTCATCTTCCTTATTGTGATGTGGTTTTACAGTGGCTGGCTAACCCTTGTGGTGATGGTTTCATTACCCTGTTATGCCTTTTGGTCTGCCACGATCAGCCCTGTTTTGAGGGCACGGCTCAACGACAAGTTTGCCCGTAATGCCGACAGCCAGTCATTTTTGGTAGAGTCCGTCACCTCGGTCGGGACGATTAAATCGATGGCCGTTGAACCTCAGATGACCCGTAACTGGGATCAGTTGCTGGCGGCGTACGTGCATTCCGGATTACGGGTTACCCGTCTGGCGACCATCGGCCAGCAAGGCGTTCAATTGATCCAAAAATTAGTGATGGTGAGTACGCTGTGGCTGGGAGCTCAGCTGGTTATTGGCGGAGATTTAACGGTCGGTCAGTTAATTGCTTTTAATATGCTGGCAGGCCAGGTTGCGGCGCCGGTGATTCGTCTGGCGCAGTTATGGCAGGATTTTCAGCAGGTAGGGATCTCCGTGGCGCGTCTGGGAGATATTTTAAATACGCCGACGGAACGTTCCGGTAGCCGTTTAGCGCTGCCTGAAATTAAAGGAAAAATAGATTTTGAACAGGTAAATTTCCGCTACCGTCCAGATGGTTATGAGGTATTGCGCGATCTCACTTTGAGTATTCAGGCCAGTGAAGTGGTGGGGATCGTAGGCCGTTCCGGATCAGGTAAAAGTACACTCACCAAACTGGTTCAGCGCTTATATACCCCCGGGCGCGGCAGGGTGCTGGTCGATGGCAATGATTTAGCGCTGGCTGATCCGGCCTGGTTACGGCGTCAGATAGGTGTGGTATTGCAAGACAACGTACTGCTCAACCGCTCCGTTCGTGAAAATATCGGTTTAGCGGAACCCGGTATGTCTTTAGAAAGAATCATCCACGCGGCCAAACTCGCCGGTGCGCATGAATTTATTATGGCATTGGCTGAGGGCTATGACACGGTTGTCGGCGAACAGGGCGCGGGGCTATCTGGCGGCCAGCGGCAACGGGTTGCCATTGCGCGGGCATTGGTCGGAAACCCACGGATTTTAATATTGGATGAAGCCACCAGCGCTCTGGATTATGAATCGGAAAGGGCAATTATGCAGAATATGCAATTAATTTGCCGTGAACGCACCGTACTTATTATTGCTCATCGTCTTTCTACTGTTCGTTTTGCGCAAAGAATCATTGCAATGGACAAAGGTGAGATCGTCGAACAGGGCAGTCATGAAGAACTGTTGAAAATAGAAAATGGTTACTATCGTTACCTACATGAGCTTCAGTCATTATGAATATCTGGTTGCAGGCCTCGAAAGAACTTATCCGCAAATATTGTCATGTCTGGAAAGAAGTCTGGAAGGTTCGTGAAAAATTGGACCCGCCTAAACGGGAAGGCGATGAGCGAGTTTTTCTTCCCGCCACGCTGGAAATTACGGAGACACCTGTTTCAGTGGCGCCGAAATATATCGCCAGACTGATTATGTTGTTTACTGCCATTGCATTGATATGGGCCATATTTGGGCATATCGATATTGTTGCGGTGACGCAGGGGAAAACCATCGTCAGCGGGCGCAGCAAAAAAATTCAGCCATTGGAAACGTCCGTCATTAAAAACATTTATGTTAATGACGGCGATTATGTCCACGCGGGTCAGACGCTGATTGAGTTGAATGGCATCGGTTCTGACAGCGATTACGAACAATCCCGACATGCTTTGGAAGCGGTGCAGTTAACGAAATTGCGCTGTGATGCGTTAATCAAAGCGCTTCAACATGAGGGCGACATTGAGATTAACCGCGAAGAGGCGAAACAACTCGGTCTGAAAGAAACCGAAATCTTAGCCACACAGTTACTGGCGAAAAATCAATTTCAGTCGTGGTCTGCTGATAATGAAAGGTTGCAGGCGATTTTAAGCCAGCACAAATCTGAATTACGGTCGAATGAAGATCAGGTCCACAAGCTGGAGCAGATCCGAAAAATTGAACTGCAGCGATCAAAAGATTATCAGGCTCTACTGGAGAAAAAATACCTTTCTCAGCATGAGTATTATGAACAGGACAGCAAAACAATCCAGAATGAACAGGATCTTCGCAGCCTGAGAAATCAGACGCAGCAAATAAAAGAAAGCATTCATCAGGCTGAACAGGAAAAGCTATTAAACACCCAGACGTTTCAGCGAGACACGCTGGACGCACTGCGCCAGGCAAATGAGCAGATACCTCAGCTTCAGGGCCAGATGGAAAAAACCCGGCAGCGCCAGTCTTTGATGACATTAAAGGCTCCCGTCGACGGTACCGTTCAGCAGTTGGCATTTCATACGGTGGGTGGGGTGGCCTTAGAAGCAGAGGCGATCATGACGATTGTGCCACTTGATGACAAAATCGAGGTCGAAGCGATGGTGGCAAACAAAGACATTGGGTTTGTGAATGTTGGGCAGGATGTCATCATAAAAATCGAATCATTCCCTTATACTCGCTACGGATATATCACCGGAAAAGTCACCAGCGTCAGTTTCGATGCGATTGAGCATGAGAAATTAGGGCTGGTATTCAATGCGAATGTCGCGCTTGACCAAAACTATCTGATGGTGGAAGGCAAGCGTATCAACCTGGTGGCGGGGATGAACGTCAGTGCGGAGATTAAAACCGGCAAGCGTCAGGTGATTGATTATCTGCTGAGTCCGCTACAAACTAAAGTTGATGAAAGTTTCAAAGAGCGTTGATATCCCCTGACCATTATGCACAAAAATGAATGGTTATGCGGGGAGTTGAACACAGGGGAATTAAGGCTGGTTTTCTGAAACAGTTCCAGTTTGGTCGGGTTGTTAACACAAAACCTCACTTTAAGTAACCTGAAATCAAATGGTTTTTACTGATATTAACCAGCCTGTATCATAATTTTCTAATTATGTGGCAATTTTGCTGGCTACCCTATAGCAGGGTAGTTAACCTGATTCTGTTTCACGGCAGAACCCCTATAAAAAGAGAGTATTTATGAGTAACGCTGAAATTCGCATGGCCATTGTTGGCGCGGGCGGGCGTATGGGCCGGCAGTTGATTCAGGCCGTTTCCGACGCAGAAGGTGTGGTGCTGGGTGCCGCGCTGGAGCGTCCGGGATCATCCCTCATCGGTACTGATGCCGGTGAACTTGCAGGGATCGGCGCAGCGGGTATCAAGGTCAATGATGACCTGAATGCCGTGGCGGATGACTTCGATATTTTGATCGACTTTACCCGTCCCGAAGGCACCCTGGTGCATCTGGAATTTTGCCAGAAGCACCATAAAGGCATGATTATCGGGACTACGGGCTTTGATGACGCGGGTAAGGGGGCAATTAAACAGGCTTCTGAGGTTATTCCGGTGGTTTTTGCGGCTAACTTCAGCGTAGGCGTGAATGTTGTCCTCAAACTTTTAGAAAAAGCCGCCAAAGTGATGGGCGACTATACCGACATTGAAATTGTTGAAGCACACCATCGCTATAAAGTGGATGCGCCATCAGGTACCGCACTGGCGATGGGTGAAGCGATAGCGGGCGCGCTGGGGCGAGATCTGAAGGAATGTGCGGTATATGCCCGTGAAGGCCACACCGGAGAGCGCGATCCTAAAAGTATTGGTTTTGCGACGATCCGGGCCGGAGATATCGTCGGTGAGCATACTGCGATGTTTGCAGATATTGGCGAGCGCGTAGAGATAACGCATAAGGCTTCCAGCCGTATGACTTTCGCAAATGGCGCTGTTCGTGCAGGGAAATGGCTTGCTTCGCATAAGTCTGGCCTTTATGACATGCGGGATGTGCTTGGATTGGATGATTTGTAGCAGATGATTTAGATGTGATGTGGTTGTATTGGTCATAATCTTTTGATAAAAGGGCAGTTCCTTGATTGCCCTTCTCTTTTTATTAAAAAATAAGCATCCTGATTGAAATTTCCAGATTAGTCGTCTTTTTTATATCTTTTGTGGCGATTTCACCTGTCAGTCGCGCGTTTTTCGAACATCTCATTTCGTCCTCACCCGCACAAACCGATTTTCAGCACTATTTTCAGACATCCTCTTCCGCAAACGGTTACTATGTTTACTTAGCCTGTGGTTTTGTGGCTGTGACGGAGCCTTTTCACTGAGTTGTGCGAAAAATAGAGAAATATGGCGGCTTTTGGTAGACAAACCTCACTGCCATCATTAGAATGCGCGCAATTTGCCGAAAATTGGCTTCCCGAGCGATTTTTGCATTGATTTAGATCGGGTTATCTGAATTAATATGCAGATATTGTGATTTATTATTCTTGGAGGATGCTTTGATAAAGTCAGCGCTATTGGTTCTGGAAGACGGAACCCAATTCCACGGTCGGGCCATCGGGGCAGAAGGTTCGGCAGTGGGGGAAGTGGTCTTCAATACGTCGATGACCGGTTATCAAGAAATCCTCACTGATCCTTCCTATTCCCGCCAGATTGTCACTCTCACTTATCCCCATATCGGTAATGTCGGCACCAATGCCGCTGATGCAGAATCCTCCGCAGTACACGCTCAAGGCCTGGTCATTCGCGATTTACCTCTTATTGCCAGCAACTACCGCAGTGAAGAAAATCTTTCTGATTACCTCAAGCGCAACAACATCGTTGCCATCGCCGATATCGATACCCGCAAGCTGACCCGTCTGTTACGTGAAAAAGGCGCGCAGAACGGCTGCATCATCGCGGGCGATTCACCGGATGCTGAACTGGCACTGCAAAAAGCCAAAGCATTCCCTGGCCTGAAAGGCATGGATCTGGCGAAAGAAGTGACCACAGCGGAATCTTACAGCTGGCAACAAGGTAGCTGGACGCTGGAAGGCGAACTGCCGGAAGCGAAAAAAGAAGAAGACCTGCCATTCCACGTGGTGGCTTACGATTACGGCGCCAAACGCAATATCCTGCGTATGCTAGTGGATCGCGGCTGTCGCCTGACGGTAGTACCGGCGCAAACGCCTGCTGCTGACGTGCTGAAAATGAATCCGGACGGTATTTTCCTGTCCAACGGCCCTGGTGACCCGGAGCCTTGCGACTACGCTATCGCCGCCATCAAAACTTTCCTGGAAACCGACATCCCGGTATTCGGCATCTGTCTCGGCCACCAGTTACTGGCACTGGCCAGCGGGGCGAAGACCGTGAAAATGAAGCTCGGCCACCACGGTGGTAACCATCCGGTGAAAGATCTCGATAAAGATATCGTGATGATCACGGCGCAGAACCACGGCTTTGCGGTGGATGAATCCGATCTGCCGGCCAACCTGCGCGTGACCCACAAATCACTGTTCGACCACACGGTGCAGGGCATTCATCGCACAGATAAAGCGGCATTCAGCTTCCAGGGTCACCCTGAAGCCAGCCCGGGCCCGCACGATGCGGCGCCATTGTTCGATCACTTCATCGAACTGATTAACGCTTTTCGCGCTTCTCACAACCACAACGCCAAATAACAGGAGCGAATAAAAAATGCCAAAACGTACAGACATAAAAAGCATCCTGATCCTCGGCGCCGGCCCGATTGTTATCGGCCAGGCTTGTGAATTCGACTATTCCGGTGCGCAGGCGTGTAAAGCGCTGCGTGAAGAGGGTTACCGCGTCATTCTGGTGAACTCCAACCCGGCCACCATCATGACTGACCCGGACATGGCGGATGCGACTTACATCGAGCCTATCACCTGGGAAGTGGTGCGTAAGATCATCGAAAAAGAGCGTCCGGACGCCGTGCTGCCAACCATGGGCGGTCAGACCGCACTGAACTGTGCACTGGAACTGGAACGTCAGGGCGTGCTGGAAGAATTCGGCGTGACCATGATTGGCGCGACCGCAGATGCGATTGATAAAGCCGAAGACCGTCGCCGTTTCGACGTCGCGATGAAGAAAATCGGCCTCGACACGGCGCGTTCCGGTATCGCACACACCATGGAAGAAGCGCTGGCGGTTGCCGCCGATGTTGGCTTCCCGTGCATTATCCGTCCTTCCTTTACCATGGGCGGCACCGGTGGCGGTATCGCGTATAACCGTGAAGAGTTCGAAGAGATTTGCGAACGCGGTCTGGATCTTTCCCCAACCAAAGAGCTGCTGATTGATGAGTCGCTGATTGGCTGGAAAGAGTACGAGATGGAAGTGGTGCGTGATAAAAACGACAACTGCATCATCGTCTGTTCTATCGAAAACTTCGATGCGATGGGTATTCACACCGGTGACTCCATCACCGTGGCGCCAGCGCAAACCCTGACCGATAAAGAATACCAAATCATGCGTAACGCCTCGATGGCGGTACTGCGTGAAATCGGCGTAGAAACCGGGGGTTCCAACGTCCAGTTCTCGGTGAACCCGAAAAATGGCCGCCTGATTGTTATCGAAATGAACCCGCGTGTTTCCCGCTCTTCCGCGCTGGCTTCTAAAGCGACCGGTTTCCCGATTGCTAAAGTCGCGGCGAAACTGGCAGTGGGTTACACCCTCGATGAGCTGATGAACGACATCACCGGTGGCAAAACCCCGGCATCGTTCGAACCCTCTATCGACTACGTTGTGACTAAAATTCCTCGCTTCAACTTCGAGAAATTTGCCGGTGCAAATGACCGTCTGACCACGCAGATGAAATCTGTTGGCGAAGTGATGGCTATTGGCCGTACGCAGCAGGAATCCTTGCAAAAAGCGTTGCGCGGTCTGGAAGTGGGCGCGAGCGGTTTTGACCCGAAAGTGAACCTTGATGACCCTGAAGCGCTGACCAAAATCCGTCGCGAGCTGAAAGAAGCCGGTGCCGAGCGTATCTGGTACATCGCCGATGCTTTCCGTGCCGGGATGTCGGTTGACGGTATCTTCAACCTGACCAACGTGGACCGCTGGTTCCTGGTGCAGATTGAAGAGCTGGTGAAACTGGAAAATGAAGTGGCTGAAGGCGGCTTCAACATTCTGACTCACGATTACCTGCGCATGCTTAAACGCAAAGGTTTTGCGGACCTGCGTCTGGCGAAACTGGTCGGCGTTTCAGAAAGCGAAGTGCGCAAACTGCGTCATAAATACAATCTGCATCCGGTCTACAAACGTGTCGATACCTGTGCGGCGGAATTCTCCACCGATACCGCGTACATGTACTCCACGTATGAAGAAGAGTGTGAATCCAACCCGACCAATGACAAGCCGAAAATCATGGTACTGGGTGGCGGTCCAAACCGTATCGGTCAGGGCATTGAGTTCGACTACTGCTGCGTACATGCCTCACTGGCGCTGCGCGAAGACGGTTACGAAACCATTATGGTTAACTGTAACCCGGAAACTGTGTCTACCGACTACGACACTTCCGACCGTCTGTATTTCGAATCCGTCACTCTGGAAGATGTGCTGGAAATCGTGCGTATCGAACAGCCAAAAGGCGTGATTGTTCAGTACGGCGGCCAGACTCCGCTGAAACTGGCGCGAGAACTGGAAGCTGCGGGTGTGCCTATTATTGGTACCAGCCCGGATGCAATTGACCGTGCAGAAGACCGCGAACGTTTCCAGCAGGCGGTTCACCGTCTGGGCCTGAAACAACCGGCAAACGCCACGGTTGCGACAATCGAACAAGCCGTCGAAAAAGCAGCCGGTATCGGTTATCCGCTGGTGGTGCGCCCGTCCTATGTACTGGGTGGCCGTGCGATGGAAATCGTCTACGACGAAATCGACCTGCGCCGTTACTTCCAGAACGCGGTGAGTGTCTCCAACGATGCGCCGGTGCTGCTGGATCGCTTCCTTGACGACGCCATCGAAGTGGACGTTGATGCCATCTGCGACGGTGAACGTGTGCTGATTGGCGGCATCATGGAGCACATCGAACAGGCGGGCGTTCACTCCGGTGACTCCGCATGTTCATTGCCGTGCTACACGCTGAGCCAGGAAATTCAGGATGTGATGCGTCAGCAGGTCGAGAAACTGGCTTTTGAGCTGAGCGTTCGCGGCCTGATGAACGTCCAGTTTGCGGTGAAGAACAACGAAGTCTACCTGATTGAAGTTAACCCGCGTGCTGCGCGTACCGTGCCGTTTGTCTCCAAAGCCACCGGTGTGGCGCTGGCAAAAGTGGCGGCGCGCGTGATGGCGGGGCAGACACTGGCGCAGCAGGGCATCACAGAAGAAGTGATCCCGCCTTACTACTCCGTGAAAGAAGTGGTGCTGCCGTTCAACAAATTCCCTGGCGTTGACCCGATTCTGGGGCCGGAAATGCGTTCTACCGGTGAAGTCATGGGCGTCGGCCGTACCTTCGCCGAAGCCTTTGCCAAAGCGCAACTGGGCAGTAACTCCGGCATGAAGAAAGCCGGTCGCGCACTGTTGTCAGTCCGCGAAGGCGATAAAGGCCGCGTGGTGGATTTAGCCGCGAAACTGCTCAAACGCGGTTTCGAGCTGGATGCGACTCACGGTACCGCGGTGGTGCTGGGTGAAGCCGGGATTAACCCGCGTCTGGTCAACAAGGTGCATGAAGGCCGTCCACATATTCAGGACCGTATCAAGAACGGTGAATATGTGTATATCGTGAATACCACGGCGGGCCGTCAGGCGATTGAAGACTCCAAGCTTATCCGTCGCAGTGCGCTGCAATACAAAGTGCATTACGACACCACGCTGAACGGCGGTTTCGCCACGGCGATGGCGCTGTCTTCTGACCCGACGGAGCAGGTGATTTCAGTGCAGGAAATGCACGCGAAAATCAAAGGCTAATGGCATAATTGCTTGATGAAAGGCGCGGCGAAAGCTGCGCCTTTTCTTTTTATACGCTCAGCTTTTACCAGAAAGCCCAAAATTGCGTATGCTGAAGTAAAGCTAATAAGACAAGAGACCTGCATGATTTTAATAATTTACGCCCATCCTTATCCGCGCCATTCGCGGGCCAACCAGGGACTGCTTTCGGCCGTCAGCGATTTACCCAATGTTGAAGTGCGTTCGCTGTATGACCTTTACCCCGATTTCAATATCGATATCGCCGCTGAACAGAAGGCGGTTGAACGCGCCGATATGGTGGTATTCCAGCATCCGATCCAGTGGTACAGCCTGCCGCCACTGATGAAGCTGTGGCTGGACAAGGTGCTCGAGCACGGCTGGGCTTACGGCCATGACGGCAACGCGCTTAACGGTAAGCATTGCCTGTGGGCAGTGACGACCGGCGGAGATGAACACCATTTTGAGCTCGGCGATCACCCCAATTTCGACGTGCTTGCGCAGCCATTACAGGCGACGGCAGTTTACTGCGGCATGCACTGGCAACCATATTTCGCCGTACATAACACCTTTATTTGCGATGAAGTTGCGCTGAAAGCCGCGGGTGAAGAATACCGTCGACGTCTGACCGCTTGCCTGAGCCTGAAAGAAGGCTGTGCGCCGGAGGTCGAAAATGGATAACCATAACCTGATGATTGAAGGGCTGATTTATCTCGGCTCTGCGGCGTTGTTTGTCCCGATTGCGGTGCGTCTTGGTCTGGGCTCGGTGCTCGGTTATCTGATCGCCGGCTGCATTATCGGGCCGTGGGGACTGAAACTGGTTTCTGATGCTGAGTCGATTCTGACCTTTGCGGAAATCGGCGTAGTGCTGATGTTGTTCGTTATTGGCCTTGAGCTGGATCCTAAACGGCTTTGGACCATGCGCGCCTCGGTCTTTGGCGGCGGCAGCATCCAGATGGTCGGCTGCGGCGTGGTGCTCAGCGCATTCTGCTATTTCCTCGGCCTCGACTGGAAAATCGCCATGCTGATCGGCCTGACGCTGGCGCTTTCCTCAACGGCCATTGCCATGCAGGCAATGAGTGAACGCAGCCTGACGGCGTCACCGATTGGCCGCAGCGCCTTTGCGGTATTGCTGTTCCAGGATATTGCCGCGATCCCGCTGGTGGCGATGATCCCGCTGCTGGCGAGTACCGGCGAAGCCACCACGCTGATGAGTTTTGGCCTGTCGGCGGCGAAAGTGGCCGGTGCGCTGGTGCTGGTGGTGTTGCTCGGGCGCTATGTCACCCGCCCGTTACTGCATTTTGTTGCCCGCTCCGGTATGCGTGAAGTGTTCAGCGCCGTGGCGCTTTTTCTGGTGTTTGGTTTTGGCATTCTGCTGGAAATGGCGGGTATGTCGATGGCGATGGGCGCGTTTCTGGCGGGCGTATTGCTGGCGAGCTCTGAATATCGTCATGCGCTGGAAAGCGATATTCAGCCGTTCAAAGGCCTGCTTCTCGGGCTGTTCTTTATCGGCGTCGGCATGTCCATCGACTTCGGTACACTGGTTCATCAGCCGCTACTGATCGCCACCTTGCTGGTCGGTTTCATGGCGCTGAAAGCCGCTTTACTGTGGCTGGTCGCACCCTGGCTCGGCGTTCCGAAAAAGCAGCGCGGGTTGTTCGCCATCCTTATCGGACAGGGCAGTGAATTCGCGTTCGTGATTTTCAGCACAGCACAAATGGCCGGTGTGTTGCCGGTGGAATGGGCGAAGGCGCTGACGCTTGCTGTGGCGCTGTCGATGGCGGTCACGCCGCTGCTGCTGGTTCTCGCCGCGCGTATGGAACGCAATGCGCCGCAAGACGATCGTCCGCAAGATACGATTGATGATGAAAATGCGCAGGTGATTATCGCCGGTTTCGGGCGCTTTGGTCAGATTGCCGGTCGTCTATTGCTGGCGAATAACGTTCATACCGTGGTGTTGGATCACGACCCGGATCATATCGAAACGCTGCGTAAATTCGGCACCAAAGTGTTTTACGGGGATGCCACGCGGGTGGATTTGCTGGAATCAGCCGGTGCGGCGCAGGCCAAAGTGCTGATTAACGCTATCGATGATGTGGAAGCCAACCTGCAACTGACCGCGCTGGCAAAAGAGCATTTCCCGAACCTGAAGATTATTGCCCGCGCCCGCGACGTCGATCACTGGTATCAACTGCGGCAGCTGGGTGTGGAAGCACCGGAGCGGGAATTGTTCGAAGGATCCCTGCGCGTTGGCCGGGAAGTGCTGGAAACGCTCGGGCTCGATGCGTATGAAGCCCGCGAGAAAGCCGATCTGTTCCGCCGCTACAACCTGAAAATGCTGGAAGCAACCATCGAGAATTACGAAGACACTGAGTTCCGTATCGCCAGTATGCAGCGCGCGAAAGACATGCTGAGCGCCGCGATTGAACAGGATCAGGAACGTCTCGCCTCTGAACAGCAACAAGGCTGGCGGGGAAGTATCGACGGTAAAGCACCGGAGAATGAAGTGATTGAAGCGAAGAGTTAAGCAAGGATGAAATCTGAAGCCGGTGCCTGAACAGCACCGGCTTTTTTTTGTGTTTCTGTCAGCTCAGCGCGACTTTGATACCTAAACCTATCAGTACGCCGCCCAGCAGTTTATCGATAATTTTTTGCGCTTTTGCCAGACCACGACGCACCGGCGCGCTTTGGATCAACAAGGCCAGCGACGGCCACCAGACCAATGAAAGTCCGACAATGATCGAGGCATACCAGAGTTTCTCGCCAAGGCTGGAGTCAACCTGTAATACCTGGGTAAACATCGCCAGGAAAAACAGCGTTGCTTTAGGATTCAGCAGGTTGCACAGATATCCCTGTACAAAAGCGGTACGCAGTTTCACCTGCTGCGGCACCAGTCCGTCGAGATTCATTTTACTGTTGCTGCGCGAGAACAATGCCTGGATCCCCACCCAAATCAGATAAGCCGCCCCGACGTATTTCAGCAAGCCAAACAACCACGGCGTGGTGGTGATCACGACCGCCAGACCTGCGACGCAGTAAGACATATGTGTAATCACGCCACAAATCACCCCCAGCGAGGTCATCAGTGCCGCCGCGCGCGGATAGCGGGCCGCATTTTTGATCACCAGAAAGAAATCGGGGCCGGGAGAGAGCATGCCGAGAAAGGCGATACTGGCAATAAAAAGGGAGGTTTCAAGCATGAAAGTAACCGTCGTCAATGTTCAGGGCAAAATAAGGCCGCATGATACGTCAATCTTCACCTCGACGTATCACACTTATTGGCTTTTTTTACGGGCGGTAAAGGCTATGCAAGAACCTGTCGTTGAATACCCGCAGCGCGAAAGTCCACAGGCGCATTACCAGCGTGAAATCACCCGCCTGTGCATCGAATGTGCCCTGTTATTGTTACAGCACGGCGCTGAAAGTATGTTGGTGGAGCAGTTATCAGCCCGGCTCGGTATCGCGCTGGGCATGGATCGGGTGGAAAGTTCGATCTCCGCCAATGCCGTGGTGCTCAGTACGCTGTGCGGCGGATACTGCCTGACCTCAACGCGAAAAAATGTCGATCGCGGGATCAACATGCAGGTGGTCACCGAAGTGCAACATACGGTGATCCTCGCCGAGCATAAGTTACTCGACAGCACGCTGGTGGCGAAGCGTCTGAGCCATATCAGGCCGCTGCGCTATCCCCGCCCGCTGATGATCCTGATGGTGGCGCTGTCGTGCGGTTGCTTCAGCAAACTGAACGGCGGTGGCTGGGATGCGTTCAGCATAACGTTTATCGCCAGCGGTGTGGCGATGGCGGTGCGCCAGACGCTGACCCTTCGCCATATGAATCCGCTGATTAACTTCTGCTGTACCGCCTTTGTGGCGACCTCGATTTCCGGCCTGCTTATGCGCCTTGATGCATTCCATCACACCTCGAACGTGGCGATGGCTGCCAGCGTTTTACTGCTGGTGCCGGGGTTTCCGCTCATCAACGCGGTGGCCGATATGTTTAAAGGCCATGTGAACACCGGTTTGGCGCGCTGGGCAATGGCCAGTTTGCTGACGCTGGCAACCTGCATCGGGGTGGTCATGGCGATGGCGCTGTGGGAATTGCGGGGGTGGGCATGAGTCTGATCTGGGCACTCCTGCAGGATATGTTTCTGGCCGCGGTGCCGGCGCTGGGTTTTGCGATGGTGTTCAATGTCCCGCCGCGTGCGTTGCGCTATTGTGCGCTGCTCGGTGCCATCGGGCACGGCTCCCGCATGCTGATGATGCATGGCGGGATAAACATTGAGTGGGCTTCTTTGCTGGCGGCTATACTGATCGGCATCATTGGTATTCGCTGGTCGCGCTGGTTTCTCGCGCACCCTAAAGTTTTCACAGTAGCCGCCGTCATCCCCATGTTTCCGGGAATTTCTGCGTATACGGCGATGATTTCCATGGTGGAAATTTCGCACCTTGGTTACAGCGAAGTGCTGATGTCTACCATGGTCACCAATTTCCTGAAGGCCAGTTTTATCGTCGGGGCATTGTCGATTGGATTATCTTTGCCGGGGCTGTGGCTGTACCGCAAACGTCCCGGCGTGTAAGTCTGAGCGGCGCGCGTTTATATCTTTGTAAAGCGCGAGTCTCCCTATCGACGGCTGATGGGGCTTTCCGTATAGTGGCAGCTCTTTTTTCGGGTCACGGTTTTATTCCTTATCTACACAGGGCTTCACAATGATTATTAGCCTGATCGCCGCACTGGCGACCGATCGCGTTATTGGCATGGAAAACGCTATGCCTTGGCATTTACCCGGTGATCTGGCCTGGTTTAAGCGTAATACGCTCAATAAACCCGTCATCATGGGACGCAAAACGTTTGAGTCGATAGGACGCCCTTTGCCTGGCCGACTGAATATTGTCATCAGTTCTAAACCCGGCGAGCACGAAGGCGTGACCTGGGTGACGTCTGTTGATGCCGCACTGGCCGCTGCCGCCGGCGTGGAAGAAGTGATGGTCATGGGCGGTGGTCGTGTGTATGAGCAATTCCTGCCTAAGGCGAACCGCTTATATCTGACCCACATTGACGCCGAAGTTGAAGGGGATACCCATTTCCCTGACTATGAGCCGGACGACTGGGAAAGTACGTTCAGCGAATTCCATGATGCGGATGAGCAGAACTCTCACGGCTATTGCTTTGAGATCCTTGATCGCCGCGCCTGATTGAGCCGCAGCAGTCAGCAAAAAGGCACCTGAGAAGGTGCCTTTTGTCTTTCCGAAACAGGGAAAATGTCTGCTCAGCGCGCCTTTGGCGCGAGCGCCAGATCCTTTTCACTGCGCCGGTGAGAAGGCTCAGTGAAATAGGTTTTATCTTCCCAGCGCAGCATGGTCATATCGCCGCCCCAGCAACAGCCGGTGTCCAGCGCATAAATACCTTCCGGCGCGCCTTTTCCTTCCAGCGAAGCCCAGTGACCAAACGCAATGCTGAAACCCGCTTCCTGTAAAGGACCCGGAATATCAAACCAGGGTTTGAGCGGTTTCGGCGCGGTATCGGGCGTGTCTTTGCAGATCATATCCAGTTGCCCGTTAGGGAAGCAGTAACGCATCCGGGTCAGCGCATTGGTGCTGAAACGCAGACGCGCAAGGCCGGTCAGCTCGGGATGCCAGTTGTTGGGCATATCGCCATACATCGCGTCGAGAAACAGCGGATAGGTGTCACTTCTCAGCACGGATTCCACTTCACGCGCGCACATCTGCGCGGTTTCCAGGTCCCACTGCGGCGTAATCCCCGCATGCGCCATCACCAGCTTCAGCTCTTCATCCACCTGCAGGACCGGCTGGCGTCGCAGCCAGTTGATCAACTCATCTGCATCTTCAGCTTCAAGCAGCGGGGTGATGCGATCTTTCGGTTTGTTAAAGCTGATACCGGCGTAAACCGCTAACAGATGTAAGTCGTGGTTGCCGAGCACCATGCGGACTGCATCGCCCAAACCACTGACAAAACGCAGCACCTCGAGCGAGGACGGGCCACGGGCAACCAAATCTCCGGTCAGCCAGAGACAATCATTTTGCGGATTAAAATCCACCTGCGCCAATAGCGCCTTGAGTTCATCGATGCAACCGTGAACATCACCAATAAGGTATGTCGACATAAAGGATTAATTTATCAGTGTAGGGATGGCGAGGCGGAAGACCGGAACCGGCACACGGAAGGATTCACCGTCTTGTGCGACCATTTCATAATGGCCTTCCATGGTACCGAGCGGCGTTTCGAGGATCGCACCGCTGGTGTAGTGAAATTCACTGCCGGGCAGGATCAGCGGCTGTTCGCCGATAACCCCTTCGCCCTGTACTTCGGTCTGGCGGCCGTTACTGTTGGTGATCAACCAGTAACGGCGCAGGAGCTGTACGTTAAAACGCCCAAGATTGCGGATGGTGATGGTGTAGGCGAAGACAAAACGCTCATCTTCCGGTATCGACTGTGACTCAATGTAGACACTTTGCACCTGAACACATACGCGGGGCGAATTAAGCATATCGCTACTCCTGGGGTTCTGTGGTTTTCGGTCGGGTTGATAACCAGTTAGCCAGTTTACAGAATTGTTCGACTGAAATGTTCTCAGCACGCATTGACAGATCCAGACCCAGCGCGCTCATTTGTTCTGGTGTGAACAAGTGGCCGAGGCTGTTACGAATCGTTTTACGGCGCTGGTTAAACGCATCTGTTGTCAGACGACTCAGAATGCGGATATCTGAAACCGGGTACGGGATAACGTCATGCGGAATCAAACGCACCACGGCGGAATCAACTTTCGGCGCTGGCGTGAAGGACTCCGGTGGAACTTCCAGAACCGGGATCACGTTACAGTAATACTGCGCCATGACGGTTAAACGACCATACGCTTTGCTGTTCGGCCCCGCAACCAGACGGTTGACCACTTCCTTTTGCAACATGAAGTGCATGTCTTTAATGGCGTTGGTATAGGTGAACAGGTGGAACATCAGTGGCGTAGAAATATTATAGGGCAGGTTGCCGAATACGCGCAGCGGCTGGCCGAGCTCTTCGGAAAGCTCGGCGAAATTGATTTTCATCGCATCAGACTGAATGACGCGCAATTTGCCCTGAAACTTAGGATTACTTTCCAGACGAGCCGCCAAATCGCGGTCAATTTCGATAACGGTCATGCTGTCCAGACGCGAGGCGACGGGCGCCGTCAGCGCTGCCAGGCCGGGCCCGATTTCGACCACCGCTTGTCCCGGCATCGGATGAATGGCCGACACAATGCTATCAATCACAAATTGATCGGTTAAAAAGTTTTGGCCGAAACGTTTACGGGCAAAGTGCCCCTGGTGGACTCTACTATTCATTGTTTTTATTTATCAGTGTGTTGTGGTTCAAAAGTATTGATTGCCATACGAATGGCGAGATTTATTGCTGTCCTGAAACTGCCTGCATCGGCGGTACCGGTAGCGGCAAGTTCAAGCGCAGTACCGTGATCAACGGAAGTCCGGATAAAGGGCAGGCCAAGCGTGATATTCACAGCGCGACCGAATCCCTGATATTTTAGCACCGGAAGGCCCTGATCGTGATACATCGATAAAACAGCATCGGCGTGTTGCAGATATTTCGGCTGGAAAAGCGTATCTGCCGGCAGCGGACCCACCAGATTCATCCCCTGCTGACGCAGTTCATCCAGTGCAGGAATGATCGTATCGATCTCCTCATGCCCCATATGACCGCCTTCTCCGGCATGCGGATTCAGACCGCAGACGTAAATCTGGGGTTCAGCAATGCCAAATTTGGTTTTCAGATCATGATGAAGAATGGTGATCACTTCATGCAGACTTTGTCGGGTAATGGCACCCGGCACGGCCAGTAACGGTAAATGCGTTGTCGCCAGCGCGACGCGTAATTCTTCGGTCGCCAGCATCATCACTACACGTTCACAGTGGCTGCGGTCAGCGAAGAATTCGGTATGCCCGATAAACGGAATACCCGCATCGTTGATGATGCTCTTCTGGACCGGCCCGGTGATCAATGCAGCGAATTCGCCGCTTATCGCACCGTCACAGGCTCTGGCCAGCGTTTCCACGACGTAAGCACTGTTCGCGACGTCCAGCTTGCCCGCCGTCACCGGCGTTGCGGTTTTTACCGGCAGAACCGTGAGTGTCCCTGCAGCCTGAGGCTGGGCCGGGCGGCCCTGCACGTAATCGCGTAACTGAATGTTCAGACCCAGCGTCGCGGCACGTTCAAGCAACAGGGCCGGATCGGCACACACCACTAACTCAACAGGCCATGCCTGCTGAGCCAGCGCCAGTACCAGATCCGGCCCAACCCCGGCGGGTTCGCCGGGGGTGATGACCACAGATTTTGTCATGGAAGTATTATTTACCATTACCATCCATAATTTTTACATAAGCTTCAGCACGTTGTTCCTGCATCCACGTCTGAGCTTCTTCCGCAAACTTACGGTTGAACAGCATGCGGTAAGCACGTTCTTTCTGAGCGGCATCGGTTTTATCGACCTGACGCGTATCGAGTAATTCGATCAGATGCCAGCCAAAGGAAGAGTGTACCGGTGCGCTCATCTGGCCTTTTTTCAGGTTAATCAGTGCTTCACGGAACGCCGGATCGTACATGTCCGGAGAAGCCCAGCCTAAGTCCCCGCCCTGAAGCGCAGAACCCGGATCCTGAGAAATCTGTTTTGCTTCCTCAGCAAAGGTCGCTTTGCCGCTCTTGATGTCTGCAGCAACCTGTTCCAGTTTTGCTTTAGCCTGTGCATCCGTCATAACGACGGAAGGTTTCAGCAGGATGTGGCGGGCATGAACTTCGGTGACGGAAACCGTTTTGTTATCGCCACGGATGTCGTTCACTTTCAGAATATGGAAGCCAACGCCTGAACGGATTGGGCCGATGATCTGACCTTTCTGCGCGGTGCTCAGCGCCTGAGCAAACAGCGAAGGCAGCTCCTGCAATTTGCCCCAACCCATGTTGCCGCCTTTCAGCGCCTGTGAGTCAGCAGAATAGGTGATCGCCAGCTTACCGAAATCAGCGCCGTTATTCAGATCTGCAACAATTTTCTTCGCCTGCTCTTCAGCAGCATCGACCTGATCCTGCGTCGGGTTTTCCGGCAATGGCAACAGGATATGGCTGAGGTTAAATTCAGCACTGCCGCCATTTTGTGCCGCCACTTGCTTAGACAGCTGATCCACTTCCTGAGGCAGGATCGTCACGCGACGGCGAACTTCACCATTACGGACTTCACTGATCAGCATTTCTTTGCGGATCTGGGCGCGGTAGGTGCTGAAGTTCAGACCGTCATAGGCCAGACGACTGCGCAGTTGATCGACGGTGATGTTGTTCTGCTGAGCAATACCGGCGATGGCTTTATCCACGTCCTGATCGGTCAGTGTGATGCCCATCTTCGACGCCATCTGGAGTTGGATCTGATCCATGATCAGACGGTCGAGGATCTGGTGGCGCAACGTTGCATCATCGGGCAACTGCTGTTTAGCCTGGGCTGCCTGCTGTTTAACAGACTGCATTAAGCCATCGACATCACTTTGTAACACGACGCCGTTGTTCACAACGGCGGCGACTTTATCAACTTCCTGAGGGGCTGCAAACGCAGTGCTGGCACAAAGCGTCACGCCGAGGAGAAGTGTTCTCCAGTTCTTCATACTTTTTCCATTTGTCTAATCCGCAAGCGCGGGTTTCAAGTTCACTGAGTTAATCGTGTCGTCTGGCTTAGAAAGCGCGTTGATAAGGCAGTATGCCACTGGCCAACATTTCTTTCGTTCCGAGAGTTTGATTACTTCCCAGGCCTCTAAGTTCAATGTTGAAACCAATCTTATTGTCATACTTACTTTCAGACTTAACGGAGTCGTAGTTGGTGATCTTGCGTTCGTAACCGACATTGATGGCCCAGCAGCAGGTGTTGTATTGCAGGCCGATCAACTGATCTGCAGGCTGCTGTGCTTTGGTGTCGTAATAGTAAGCACCGACAATCGCCCAGCGATCGGCGATTGGCCAGCTGGCGATACCACCGACCTGAGAAATCCCATCCTGATAACCCGGGTTTGTCACGCTAGGTAAGGTAGCCTGAATATATTCCGGGCTGGCGTAACGGTAGCTCAACTGAATCATTCTTTCTGAATCAGCTTTGTACTCGAGAACGGCATCGCCCACGGCCAGCGAATCCAGACGCGTGTCGTACTGCACACCGCCACGAATACCCCAGAAGTTGTTGATTTTATAATAAGTGTCACCCGCCCAAACCAGGCTGCCGGTGTCATCATTTTTATCCAGTGCGCTGTTCTGGTCGCCCGTACGTGGCGGCTGGAAGTAGTAAATCTGACCGGCGGACGCATTAAAGCGCTCAACCAGACCATCATCATAAATACGGGTTGTTAAACCACTTGCGACCTGGTTGGCGGAGGCAATGCGGTCAAGGCCACTGTAGCTCTTATCGCGGAACAGGCCGGTATAGTCGGACTGCAGCAGCGTAGAGTCATAGGTGTTAATGGAGCTTTGATTACGGTATGGGATGTACAGATACTGCACGCGCGGTTCAAGCGTTTGCGTGTAATCACTGTTCCAGTCCATCGTACGGTCGAAGACCATTTTGCCGTCGCTTTTAAACTCAGGCATGACACGGTTTACCGACGAGCGCAGCTTGGTGTTCGGATTGGCCTCGTAATAGTTATCCGAAATGTCCTGCTGATAGTGGGTCGCCATCAGCTTCACTTCGTTATCCAGGCTTCCCCAACCGTTACTGAGCGGCAGACTGATGGTTGGCTCAATGTGCGTACGAATGGCTTCCGGGTTATCCGGGTTTACGCTGGTAAATTTGGCTGCCTGACCGTAAATGTGCAGATCGAACGGGCCAACGTCATTTTGGTAATAGTTGACATCAAGCTGTGGCTGAGCACGGTAGGCATTGGTATTTCCGTAATCGGAGAACACCTGGAACTGCTTGCTGGCCAGGGTGGCATTCCAGTTTTCGTTGAAATAACCGACACTGAATTTTTGGGTAGCATAGCCATCTGTACTTGAACCGTATTTCGAATCGAAATCGGTGAAGTAGTAAGGATCGCTAACTTTGGTGTAATCGACATTGAAGCGCCACACCTGATCATACACACCCGAATGCACCCAATAGTACATCCAGCGCTTCGTCTTATCGCTGATGCGGTTTTCATCTGCGACATACTGATCGTCAATTTTCTTGTCATTACCCAGGAAGTCAAACTCCATCAAACCTGCACCGGCAACGGTCAGATAACGGAATTCGTTCTGCAATTGCAGACCACGGGTACTCATGTAATTTGGCGTGATAGTGGCATCGTAGTTTGGTGCGATGTTCCAGTAATAAGGAACCGTGACACCAAAGCCATTGTTGCTGCTGTATTTCGCGTTCGGGATAAGGAAACCGGAACGGCGGCGGTCACCGATAGGCAACTGCATATACGGGCTGTAGAACACCGGCACCGGGCCGATGTGGAAGCGGGCATTCCAGATTTCAGCCACTTCTTCCTGACGGTCCTGAATCACCTCAGAACCCACTACGCTCCAGCTGTTATCGCCGGGCAGACAGGTCGTGAAGGTGCCGTTGTCCATGATGGTGTAGCGGTTATTATCACGCTGCTTCATCTTGTCGGCATCACCACGGCCCTGACGGCCTACCATCTGGTAATCACCGTTCTCAACATCCGTATCTTTGGTGGTCAGGTTGGCGAAACCTTTCGGCCCGTTCAGCTTGATTTGGTTATCGTTATAACGCACGTTGCCGGTCGCCGTGGCGGTACGGGTCGGTGTGGGCTGATTGGGATTGGCGATTTGGTTCAGCTGAACCTGATCGGCATCCAGCGTGCTGTTGCCCTGTACGACGTTAACGTTTCCGCTAAACAGCGCGCTATCAGGATAGTTACCGGTGGCTTTATCGGCATTGATGGTGACAGGCAGTGAGTTTGGGTCACCCTGTACCAGAGGTTTGTCATAGGTCGGAACGCCGAGCATACATTGTGCAGCAAGGTCGGCCATTGCGCCGTGACTGTACAATGCTGACCAGATTGTGGCGGCCAGCATTGTGGGTAAGCGTGTATTCAGACGTCTGTTTTTCATACGTAAAATGGTGTTCCGTCATCAGAGGCATCATGCCGGCAAACGGTCAGAGACTATCTCACTCATCATGGTTGCGCTAGTGTTAAATCCCACCTGTTACGTTGCCGCCGTTAGGCACAACGATAAATGCCGGTTATGATAAAGCAATTTTTAAGCGACGGCATGGCGAATTGAGGAGTATATGCAGTATTGGGGAAAACTGCTCGGACTTATCCTTGGCTATATGTCAGGGACGGGATTCTGGGGGATCGTATCAGGTCTGCTGATTGGACATATGTTTGACACGGCGCGCGCTGCAAAACGCCGGGGTTACTTTGCCGATCAACAGACGCGTCAAACCATCTTCTTCCGCACCACGTTTGAGGTGATGGGGAATCTGACTAAATCAAAAGGCAGGGTGACCGAGGCGGATATCCAGATCGCCAGCCTCTATATGGATCGTATGCAGTTGCATGGTGAGCAGCGTGAAGCCGCGCAGCGCGCCTTCCGCGACGGGAAAGAGGCAAACTATCCCCTGCGTGAGAAAATGCGTGAGTTACGCAGTGCGTGTTTTGGTCGTTTCGACCTGATACGGACTTTTCTGGAAATTCAAATCCAGGCTGCGTATGCCGACGGTTCATTGCATCCTAACGAACGCGAAGTGCTGTATGTGATTGCCGAAGGGCTTGGCATCTCACGGATGCAGTTCGATCAGTTCCTGCGCATGATGGAAGGCGGCCAGCAGTTTGGCGGCGGTCAGCAGGGCGGTCGTTCTTATGGCGGCGGTTATCAGCAGGCACAGCAGGGCCCGACCCTGGCCGACGCCTGCAAAGTGTTGGGCGTCAATGCGACTGATGATGCGACCACTATCAAACGCGCCTACCGCAAGCTGATGAGTGAGCACCATCCGGATAAACTGGTGGCAAAAGGCTTACCGCCGGAAATGATGCAAATGGCGAAAGAGAAAGCGCAGTCGATTCAGGCCGCGTATGACCTCATCAAACGAGAGAAAGGCTTTAAATAAGTCTGGTTGATGCAAAAGCAAAAGGCGCTGAATTCAGCGCCTTTTTTGTTTTTAGCCGCCGCATTAAAAATCCGGCTCGCAATTAAACACCAGCGGCTCATCGGTAACCGGATGGTAAAACGACAATTCCTGCGCATGCAGTTGCAGGCGATCCACGGCGGCCAGCGCGGCGGGGTGGGCGTAAAACTTATCCCCCAGAATCGGATGTCCGAGCGCCAGAAGATGCACGCGTAACTGATGTGAACGTCCGGTGATTGGCCGCAGCCGGACGCGGGTCGTGCCATCGTCATCCCACGACATCACTTCGTATTGCGTCAGCGCCTTTTTGCCCGTCTCATGACAAACCTTCTGCTTGGGCCGGTTCGGGTAATCGCAAATCAGCGGTAAATCGATAATGCCGTAGTCTTCTTCCATCCGTCCCCAGACCCGCGCGATATACACTTTCTTGGTTTCGCGTTCGCGGAACTGGCGTTTGAGCTCGCGCTCGGCGTCTTTGGTCAGTGCCACCACGATCACGCCGCTGGTCGACATATCCAGACGATGTACGGATTCCGCCTCAGGAAATGCCTGCTGAATACGGGTCATCAGGCTGTCCTGATGTTCAGCTAACTTGCCCGGCACCGAAAGCAGACCGCTTGGCTTATTGACCACCATGATGTGTTCATCCTGAAAAATCACCTGCAACCAGGGATCGGTCGGCGGATTATAGTTTTCCAGCGGCCGGGTGTTTGAAGGGACAGGCATGTTCGGTTGATGTTCGCTCATAGCGGTTTCAGTCTGTGTCGGGGTTAGAAGAGGGGGGCAGACCGGCTGCACCCCGTCGGGCTTACTGATGGCTGACCACCACCAGGCGGATCGCATCCAGACGCCAGCTGGCATCGTTCAGGTTCGCCAGCACTTGCTTACGGTTAGAGTCTACCGATTCCAGTTCGTCATCACGAATGTTCGGGTTCACTTCCTTCAGCGCTTTCAGTCGGGCGAGTTCCTGCGTCAGTTGCGCGTCGGCTTCTACCTTAGCCGCTTCAATCAGCGCACGCGCCTGTTCTGCAATCTGCGGTTCGGCCTGCTGCAACATGTTATGCACATCCTGCTGCACTGCGTTCACCAGTTTGCTGGAATTATGACGATTGATGGCATTTAACTGACGGTTAAAGCTCTCGAACTCTACCTGAGCGGCCAAATTGGTGCCTTTGCTGTCCATCAGCATGCGCACCGGCGTTGGCGGCAGGAAGCGGGTCAGCTGGAGATGCTTAGGCGCCTGACACTCGACCACGTAGATAAGCTCGGCCAGCATGGTGCCCACCGGCAGCGCTTTGTTTTTCAGGATAGACACCGCACAGCTGCCGGTATCGCCGGACAGGATCAGATCCAGACCGTTACGCACGATCGGGTGTTCCCAGCTAATGAACTGTGCATCTTCACGCGACAGCGCCTGCTCACGATCGAAGGTCACGGTACAACCCTCCTCCGGCAGACCTGGGAAATCCGGTACCAGCATGTGATCGGACGGCGTCAGAACGATCAGGTTATCACTGCGATCTTCCTGATTAATCCCCACGATATCGAACAGATTCAGCGCGAAGTTAACCAGATTCACGTCGTTATCCTGCTCGCCGATCTCTTTTGCCAGCTGCTGCGCACGCTCGCCACCGTTGGAGTGCATCTCCAGCAGACGGTCGCGGCCATTTTCCAGCTTCTCTTTCAGCGCATCATGTTCCGCGCGGCATTCGAGAATAAAGTCGTCCAGACCTTCCTGTTCAGCCGGCGTGGCGAGGAACGCGATCAACTGCTCATAGGCGCTGTCATAAATGGTGCGTCCGGTCGGGCAGGTGTGTTCGAACGCGTCCAGCCCCTCATGGAACCAGCGAACCAGCACCGACTGCGCGGTCTGTTCGAGGTAAGGCACCATAATGTCGATATTGTTTTGCTGGCCGATACGATCCAGACGGCCAATACGTTGTTCCAGCAGATCCGGGTTGAACGGCAGATCGAACATCACCATTTTGCTGGCGAACTGGAAGTTACGGCCTTCGGAGCCGATTTCAGAACACAGCAGAACCTGTGCACCATCTTCCTGCGAGGCGAAATAGGCGGCAGCGCGGTCACGCTCGATGATCGACAAACCTTCATGGAACACGGCGGCGCGGATCGCTTCACGTTCACGCAGTACCTGCTCCAGCTGTAATGCGGTGGCCGCTTTGGCGCAGATCACCAGCACTTTTTCGTCGCGGTTGGCGGTCAGATAACCGAGCAGCCATTCAACGCGCGGATCAAAGTTCCACCAGGTGGCGTTCTCGCCTTCGAATTCCTGATAAATCTGCTCCGGGTACAGCATGTCATGCGCACGGGCTTCGGCGGATTTCTTCGCGCCCATAATGCCCGAGACTTTAATGGCGGTCTGATACTGCGTCGGCAGCGGCAGTTTCACCGCCTGCAGATGACGCTCAGGGAAACCTTTCACGCCGTGGCGGGTGTTACGGAACAGCACGCGGCTGGTGCCGTGGCGGTCCATCAGCATGGAAACCAGCTGTTTGGCGGCGGCTTCATCACCTTTATTGGCGGCGGCCAGCAGGGCATCGGTATCGGCGTTGCCGACACTTTCACCCAGCAACGCCAGGGCTTGTGGCGTCAGCGGCTCTTTATTCAGTAACAGCGTGACGGCATCTGCCACCGGCTGATACTGCTGTTGCTCTTCGATGAATTCTTCGTAATCGTGGAAACGATCCGGATCCAGCAGGCGCAGACGCGCAAAGTGGCTTTCCTGACCGAGCTGCTCAGGCGTAGCGGTCAGCAACAGAACGCTGGGGATTTGCTGAGAAAGTTGTTCGATAACCTGATATTCGCGGCTTGGCGCGTCTTCGCTCCACACCAGATGGTGTGCTTCATCGACCACCAGCATGTCCCACGCCGCATCAGAAAGCTGCTCGAGGCGGGATTTATTGCGGCGCACGAAATCGAGGGAGCAGATCACCAGCTGTTCAGTTTCAAACGGGTTGGTCGCCTCATGTACGGATTCGGCGTAGCGGTCATCATCAAACAGAGAGAAACGCAGGTTGAAGCGGCGCAGCATTTCCACCAGCCACTGGTGTTGCAGGGTTTCCGGCACCACAATCAGCACGCGTTCGGCGCGGCCTGACAGCAGTTGCTGATGAATGATCATCCCTGCTTCGATGGTTTTACCCAGACCCACTTCATCGGCCAGCAATACGCGCGGGGCATGACGCTGACCGACTTCATAAGCGATGTGCAACTGGTGCGGGATCAGGCTGGCGCGCATACCGCGCAGGCCGCCGAACTCCAGGCGGAACTGCTCGCGCTGATATTTACGGGCGCGAAAGCGCAGGGCGAAACGATCCATGCGGTCGATCTGGCCGGCGAACAGGCGATCCTGCGGTTTGCTGAAGGTCAGCTTGCTGTCGAGCAGCACTTCACGCATGGCGACGCCGGTTTCTTCTGTATCAAGACGGATGCCGATGTAGGTCAACAGACCTTTGTCTTCAACGACCTCTTCGACCTGCAACTGCCAGCCTTCGTGGCAACTGATGGTATCACCGGGATTGAACATCACACGGGTGATCGGGGAATCATTTCGGGCATACAAACGGTTTTCACCGGTGGCGGGGAAAAGCAAAGTCACCATGCGTACATCCACTGCTACCACGGTTCCTAATCCTAATTCGCTTTCCGTATCGCTTATCCAGCGTTGACCCAATGTAAACGGCATAATCTCTCTCTGTGTTGTGTGTTCCAGATATGGCAACTGTGACGCCAACTGCGCAATGCTTGCTATGCCTCTGATGAAGCGTGGGCAATAGTCTTCTTTCCCCGCCCGAAGGGACGGAGTGATTCACTGTGTGAGGATGATTCAGAAATGGGAAAGGGCGCTATGGTAATGGAAGGTAAACGATTCGTCACCTGCGAATCACCGGGCGCGCATCAACTTTTGCTTAAAATAGCCCCATCTGACCCGTAATGAGTGTAGCAAAATCATCGTGAAGGAAAGGCAGAATGCCATCGGCCACCGGTTCAAGCTGGCGCTCAATGTAGTGGTCATAATCGACAGGTGACTGGCGGTTTTCCAGCGGTTCCGGCCCGGACGTGGTCATGACGTAGCTGATCCAACCGCCGTTCTGGTACTGCTTCGCACGGCCGTGCAGGGCGTTATATTCATCGGCAAGCCTCGCGGCGCGCACGTGCGGCGGCACATTTTTCTCATAATCGCTGAGTTTACGGCGCAGGCGTTTGCGATACACCAGTTTGTCATCGAATTCGCCCGCCAGCGTGCGCGCGACATAATCACGGACGTAATCCTGATAAGGCTGGCGGTGGAACACGCGCTGATACAGTTCCTGCTGGAACTCCTGCGCCAGTTTCGTCCAGTCGGTGCGCACGGTTTCCAGCCCTTTATAGACGATGTGCTCGCCATCGGCATCTTTCACCAGACCGGCATAACGTTTTTTACTGCCTGTCTCTGAGCCGCGAATGGTCGGCATCAGGAAGCGCTGGTAGTGCGTTTCGAACTCCAGCTCCAGCGCACTCTCCAACCCGTACACCTGCCGGATATGGTTTTTCCACCAGGCATTCACCTGTTCCACCAGATGGCGGCCAATGACGTTCGCGTCTTCCTGCGAATGGGCCTTGTTCAGCCAGACAAAGGTGGAATCGGTATCGCCGTAAATCACCTGATAGCCTTCGGCTTCAATCAGTTCGCGGGTCTGACGCATGATGTCGTGTCCGCGCAGGGTAATCGACGAGGCGAGACGCGGATCAAAGAACCGGCAGCCGCTTGACCCCAGCACGCCGTAAAAGGCGTTCATGATGATTTTCAGCGCCTGAGACAGCGGTTTGTTTTTCTGCTTTTTGGCTTCTTCCCGACCCATCCAGATTTGACGGACGATCTCCGGCAGGCAATGTTTTTCCCGCGAGAAGCGGGCGTTGCGGTAACCGGGAACCGAATGCTCATCGTCCGGTTGTTGCAGCCCGGCGACCAGCCCGACCGGGTCGATCAGGAAGGTGCGGATAATTGACGGATACAGACTTTTATAATCAAGCACCAGCACCGAATCATACAGGCCGGGCCGTGAATCCATCACAAATCCGCCAGGGCTCATTTCCCCTTCCAGTTCGCCCATGTTGGGTGCGACATAACCCGCGCGGTGCATACGTGGTAAATAAAGGTGAGTAAATGCCGCCACCGATCCCCCGCTGCGATCTACCGCCAGGCCGGTGACCGAGGCGCGCTCGAGCAGGAAGGGCATCAGTTCGGTTTTGGCGAAAATACGCGTCACCAGCTCGCAGTCTTTCAGGTTGTAGCGCGCCAGCATCGGTTTATCTTCACGAAAACGCTGCTCGATTTCTGCCAGCCGCTGATAGGGATTGTCGCTGGCCTTGCCTTCGCCCAGTAAACTTTGCGAGACGAATTCCAGGCTGAATGAATTGAAATTCCAGAACGCCGATTTCAGTGCTTCTATGCCGTCAATAATCAGACGGCCCGCCGCAGCGGCAAAAAAGTGCCCCTGCTTAAAGCCGTGCTCGCGCCACTCCAGCTCCCCGCCGCCGCGCCCGAATTTTAGCGGGATTTTGTAGCGGTCAGCGTGTTTTTGTAAAACCCGCAGATCAAACTGCACCACGCTCCAGCCGATAATGGCGTCGGGATCGTAGGTTTCCAGCCACTCATTGAGTTTTTCCAGCAACTGCGGACGGCTGTCGACATACACCAGATTGAAATCAAACTGCGCGTGCGGATCGCCATTGGGCGGCCCGAGCATATACACGTGGCGCTGCCCGCAGCCTTCCAGCCCGATGCAGTAAAGCTCGCCGTTACCGCTGGTTTCGATATCCAGGGAGCAGAGCTTCATGGGCGGGCGGTAGCCTTCGGCAGGCTTCATTTTGGTGTCGAGCAGAAGGTTTCCTGCTCCCGGTTTCCCGCTGAACCAGACGGGCGCGGTGATATACCGCTCCATCAGAAAGCGCTCCGGCGGGCGGATATCCGCCTCATAAACCTGAACGCCGCCTTCTTTCAGCAATTTCTCAATGCGCATCAGCTGACGGTGTTGCGGGCAATACAGCCCGAGAACCGGGCGGGAATGGAAATCCTGCATCGGTAATTCGCGCAAACTGACATTTTTTTCATCGGCCAGCAGGCGTTCTGCGGCGTGGCGCTGTTCCGCCGGAATAAACGCGACGGATTCCTGCAATGGCAGACGGATTTTCTGTGCGCCTTCGTCGGTTGCCAGCCACAGTTCCACCTCGGTGCCGCGCGGCGTGTCGCGCCAGTGGCGGGTCAGCACAAATCCCTGACGCGGCGGGGTATCAGTGGCAGCAGGAGCGGGACGAACAAAGGTGGAAGTAATAAGCGCCTCGAAACGGTACAGATGAAGATATCGGGATCCAATACAGAGTATGGTTATTTATACAGTCTTTGTCTATGGCTCAGGTTTCTGCCAAATACGCATACAATTACCCGGTTGACTGTGATAGTTCATGCACTGACAATTCAGCCGCTTAATGTATTTACTACAATGAGAAGGCAGAAAACTCACACTTGTCTCATTTATCTGCGCAATTGGCGCAGGCGAAACTGAATTCTGGGAATATATGGAAGCCTATCTACAACATCTGGTCGCTCAGTCGGTGGGCTTCGCGTTAATTATTGTCGCCGTGGTGGCTTTCTTCGAGTCGCTGGCGCTGGTGGGGCTGATCCTGCCGGGTACCGTCATGATGGCGACGCTCGGCACGCTGATTGGCAGTGGTCAGGTGGGATTATACGAAGCCTGGCTGGCCGCCGGTCTGGGGTGTTTCCTGGGAGACTGGGCCTCGTATTTCATTGGCCGTGGTTTCAAGGAGCCGCTGCATCGCTGGCGCTTCCTCAAACGTTACCAGTCATTACTGGATAAAACCGGTTATGCGCTGGATCGTCACAGTTTTGCCACCGTGATTTTAGGCCGTTTTATCGGTCCGACGCGTCCGCTGGTGCCGCTGGTCGCCGGTATGCTCAATCTGCCGCCGTATAAATTCGCCCCGCCAAATATTGTCGGCTGCATCACCTGGCCGCCGGTGTATTTTCTGCCGGGGATCCTGGCGGGTGTGGCGATCGACATTCCTGCCACTCACAACAGCGGCGTTTTCAAGTGGATGTTGTTTATCAGCGTGATGCTTATCTGGCTCAGTGCGTGGCTGGGGTGGCGCTGGTTCCGTGCCGGTAAAAGCTCACCTGACTTCATGAGCAAATGGCTGACGCTGCCAAGATTACGCATTGTCTGCATCCTGAGCGGGGTGGCGACGGTGGTCAGTCTGGTGATGCTCAGCAAGCAACCGATGATGCCGGTTTACGGCCATCTGCTGTGGAACGTCATTACACGCTGATATCAGGTTTACTTCCTGAAGCGTCGATTCCTAATACTCTGGCCTCCGGCGCACTGCCGTTTACCAGCGCCTGCGTCGGGCCATCGTAGAAAATCCTGCCATCGACAATCAGCAACGTGCGCGGCGCAATCCGCGCTGCGTCATCCAGATTATGCGACACCATCAGCAGCGTGAGTTGACGTTGCCCGCAGACCTTATCCAGCAAACTCAGCATTTCACTGCGCAGCGCCGGATCGAGCGCCGAAAACGGCTCGTCGAGCAGTAAAATCGGCTGGCTGCGCAACAGGCAACGTGCCAGGGCGACACGCTGACGCTGACCGCCTGAAAGCTGCGACGGCAACCGCGCCAGACAATCACTCAACCCCACCTGCCGGGCGATCTCTTCCAGTTCCTGCTTTTGTTGTGCCGTCAGTTTCAGCCCCGGATGCAGCCCCAGCCCCATGTTCTGACGCACGGTCAGATGTGAGAACAGATTGTTTTCCTGAAACAGCATCGATACCGGGCGCTTAGCCGGTGGCGTTGCGCTGTGATCGGCGCCATTAAGCAGGATCTGCCCGCTGACCGGCGACAGAAAACCGGCGGTCAGGCTGAGCAGGGTACTTTTCCCCGCACCGCTCGGGCCGAGGATGGCCACGCGCTCGCCGGCGTCGATCTGTAAATCGAAGCGCATCGGCAGATGTTCGTACAAATACGTCAGTTTATTCAGCGTCAGCATGGCGGCCCGGCAGTTTCTCAATCAGGGTGAATAACAGGAAGCATAACAACAGAAGTAACAGCGCCGTCACCGCACCGTCCTGGCTGCGATAGGCACCGATCTGCTGATACAGATAAAACGGCAGGGTGCGGAAATTCTCATTGCCGAACAAGGCGATCACGCCGAAATCTCCCAGCGACAGCACGCAGGCAAACGCCAGCGCCTGCGCAACCGGGCGTTTCAGCGCGCGGAGTTCCACCCAACGCAGGCGCTGCCAGCCGCGCATATCCAGCGAAAGGCACAGCGGGTTATAGCGTTCGGCGACGTCGCGCATCGGGTTATCCAGCACTTTTAATGCGTAAGGCACCGCCATCAGCGCATTGGTCATGATCACCAGAGGCCACGGCGATTGCGGCAAACCAGTAGTATCGCCGAGCAGCAGGAAAAAGCCGGTCGCCAGCACGATACCGGGCATCGCGAGGATCAGCATGCCGCTCAGATCCATCGCCTGCGCCCAGCCGTTTCGCTGACGTAAACGCAGCTCGCGACTGCTCCACAACAGCATCATGGTCAGCAAAACACACACGATTCCGCTGCCGAGCGCGATGCGCACTGAGGTCCATAATGCCTGCCAGAGCGCGGTTTGTTGCAGCACACTGACCGCCGCGCGGTTGACACCATCAAACATCACGGCCAGCAGCGGTGGCAGGATCAGCAACAATGCCAGACCAATCAGTACGCCATCGGCGATACGGCGCAGCAGAGAATCATCGGGATTTCGCCAGCGCTGAGCATGCGTCTGCCCGACCGGCAATGCCTGACTCAGTTTCTGACTGAGCAACACCAGCGCCAGACAACAGAACAGCTGCACCAGCGCCAGCGTGGCGGCACGGCTTAAATCGTAGTCGTAGCTAAGCGCCTGATAAATAGCCAGCTCAATGGTGGTCGCCTGCGGGCCGCCGCCCAGTGAAAGCACGGTGGCGAAGCTGGCAAAACACAGCATGAAGATTAACGCAGCCGCGGGGAAAATCTGCCGGCGCAGGGCAGGCCATTCAACAAAACGGAATTGCTGCCAGACGTTCATCCCGAGCTGCGCCGCAAGCTGGCGCTGTTCCACGGCGATGTTTTCCAGCGCCTGCACTAACAGACGCGTCGCCAGCGGCAGATTGAAAAATACGTGCGCCAGCAAAATGCCCTGTAAACCATACGGTGAGAAACGGTAATCCACGCCCAGCCAGCCGCACATCTGTGCCAGCCAGCCCTGTCGCCCGTAGACGCTGAGAATGCCAAACACCGCGACCAGAACCGGCAGCACCAGCGTCATTGCGCACAAACGTAATAACAGCTGCCGGCCGGGGAAACGGCGGCGAAACAGCGCACGCGCCAGTAAAATCGCGGGCAGCACGGAGCAGAGCGCCGAAAGCAGCGCCTGCCAGAAGGTAAAGCGGATCACGTGCCAGAGATAGGGATCCTGCCAGAGTGAGGTGCCGCTCATCTGCGGCGCATGACGCCACAGAGAACCTAACGCCAGTGCCGCCACCAGCAACATAGCCAGCGAGGCGACGGCACCCGGCCACAGCCAGCGCGGGATCAACGGCTGACGGCGTTCTGCCATGCCTGGATCCATTGTGAACGGTGGGTGGCAACATCCTGTGCGCTGTATTGCAGGGATTTGGCCGGTACGGTCAGTTGTTTAAAGGCGTCAGGCAGCGGCGTGTTAATCACCGGATACATCCAGTTGCCGGGTGGGATCACTTTCTGGAAATCTTCTGTGGTGACGAATTTCATGAACGCTTCAGCCAGTTTAGGTTGCTTGCTGTTGGCCAGCTGGCCCGCTACTTCAACCTGCATGTAATGGCCTTCGGTGAAATCCGCTGCCGCGTAATTGTCTTTCTTCTCTTCCACGATGTGGTACGCCGGGGAGGTGGTGTAGCTCAGCACCAGATCGCTTTCGCCTTTGAGGAATAACCCGTAGGCTTCGCTCCAGCCTTTGGTCACGGTGACGGTTTTCTTCGCCAGTTTTTCCCACGCCTCTGGCGCTTTATCACCATAGACTTTTTGCATCCACAGCATCAGGCCCAGACCCGGCGTACTGGTGCGCGGATCTTCATAAATCACTTTCCAGTTCTGATCGCTGTTGATCAGTTCATCGAGGCTTTTTGGCGGGTTCTTCAGTTTGTTTTTGTCATAGACGAACGCGAAATAGCCGTAATCGTAAGGCACGAAGGTGGTGTCATTCCAGCCGCCCGGCACGGTCAGTCTGGCGTCGGTTTTCGGTGCTTTGGCGAATAAACCGGTTTGCTCAGCGGCCTGCAACAGGTTGTTATCCAGCCCGAGAACCACGTCGGCTTTGCTGTTCTTGCCTTCCATCCGCAGACGGTTCAGTAAAGACACGCCATCTTCCAGCGCAACGTATTTCAGCTCGCAGCCGCATTGCGCCTCAAAGGCTTTTTTGATCGCCGGACCAGGGCCCCAGTCGGCAGAGAAAGAGTCGTAGGTGTAAACCGTCAGAACAGGTTTTGCAGCCAGGGCAGGTGCAGAAAGTAACAGCAGGCAGGACAATATTTTTTTCAACTTTGCGCTCCAAAAAAATGAAAGGGCAAAGGATTTTGAGTAAGCATCGCGCAGTCTCAAATCCCTCCGCCGGGATTAACCGGATCAGGTTCGACGGGTTTCAAATCTCAGCCTTTTAAACTTGCTGAGCGTGTGTTGATCGGGCGTCGTGCAGTGCTCGAAATGCTTACGTACTGTGTGTACGCTCCGCTTTCTGTGCGCTGGACTTCACCCGCTGAACACGCGCTCGCGGCGTTTAAAGATCGAGCTCATTCTTTATTAAAAAAGAACGCACTCGGGCACCCCGTTGAGAACGGATGTCATTCTAGAGATTAACGGCGCGATGCGATAGTCCGATTAACTGTCCGGTGGCGCAAACCAGGCGGATTTGAAGTCGAACCAGCCGAGGGTGTTCATGCGCACGCCGCGCATACTGCGCTGCCCCTGCAAGACCAGCCAGTGGTGAAACAGCGGATGGATCTGATGGCTGGCCGTTTGTTTCTGGCTCCAATTGGCGATGGATAAATTTCCCGCGTGCCACTGCGCAGCGGCCTGACTCATGTCTTCGCTAAAGCAATGTTTTGCCAGCGGTAATTCGTAGAAATGCGCGAACAGCGAAAACTCCAGCGGCAGGGTGAAGTTGGCGCTGCCGAGCCACACGTCGCTGCTGGCGTCGCCGCGATGCCAGACCGCGTAATCCACCACCTGAATGATCAGTTCGATACCTTCCGCCGTCAGCAGCGGGCGCAGCGCATTGCAGATGGCGTGATGCTCGGAGTGCTCACCGTAGAACGTCAGCGTCACCTGCGTCAGATTTTGCGGTTTGGGCGGCCGCGGCTGTGGCGCCTTATGGTGCCAGCGCGGCAGCAGGCCGTAAGCCGGGGACCAGTAGCGCTGAAAAATCGGCTCTGCATTACTGAGCAGTGCGATGGGGTTGAGTAAGTCGCACAGCCACCGGCGCGTTTCCTCTGACTGGCCGACCGGCGAACGCTGGTCAAATAACAGGAAATAGCAGCCTTCTTCGAGGCGGCTTTCCAGCTCGCTTTTGCCGGATTCATCCGCCTGTAGCTGAACACCGGAATGCACCAGCTCTTCACTCAGCTCCGGCAACACCCAGATATTCACTTCGTCGATCAGCGCCCGGAACCCGAAATAATCGTCAAAGGCGCGGATACGCAGCTGCGTTTTCAGATTACGCACCACGGCGTAAGGGCCGGTGCCGACCGGATGACGGGCGAAATCGGGCAGTGATTGCCATTCCTGCGGCAAAATCATCGCGTGAACATTGCCGAACAACCACGGCAGCCAGCGGTCAGGCTCATTCAGATGGACATCAATGACATTCGGCGTGGGCGTGGTGACGGATTTCAGGTTGCTGAACAGCGGATGCGAGGTCAGGCGGGTAAAGGTGGCGATGATATCGGCCATCTCCAGCTCACGGCCATGATGAAAATGAATGGCAGGACGCAGATAGAAACGCCAGTGCAGCGGTGAAATTTCCTGCCAGTGATGGGCTAAATCACCTTCAACTTCCCCTTTTTCCTCATTTATGCGTGTCAGGCCGCTAAAGATTTGCCGGGCGATGTGTGTTTCTGAACGGCGCAGCATGGTGCCGGGCAGCAGGTTAAACAGCGGACGGTAGTAGAGCACCCGCAGGATATGTTTACCCTGTCGAAAGCTGCGGCCGAGCTGTGATAACAGCATCTGGCGCACCTGCGTTTTATCGCCGACCAGTTGCACCAGTTGATCAATATGATCCTGCTCCAGCAGTTCTTCGGCCCGCTGTTGCCGTAGTGCCAGCCCGGTATACAGAAAACGCAGCGTGGATCGTTTGCCGCGCCCGGCCTCTGCGTCCCACGTCAGCCAGCCCTGTTCCTGCATGGTGCTGAGCAGCGAGCGCATGTGCCTGCGTGAACAATTCAGGACTTCCGATAACGCCTGTAATGTCGTTTCGGTTTCTTCACCGTGACAGCTTTGCCATAAACGAATGAACTGTTGTTGCAGTCGGGGCGAGGACATAAAAGAGGAACTCCGTGGGCGATCTTCATCAATTTATCTTTCCTCATATTACTCCGATACTGTTTCTCAACGAAAGCCTGTTGTGAACACCCGGAGGTCAGCATGAAACGCAGTCTGAACGCCCGTTTTTACCAGCGTTATTTTGAAGCCATAAAGAGGAACGCCTCTAAAAATCATGCAGACTGGCTGTCCTGGGTTCCGGTGCAATATCGTCTGGATATTCTGTCCCGTCTCACCCAGTGGGATATCGACTCCGTGGATGAAAAAGAGTATCGCCAGCGTCTGTAATCTTTTTCACGGCAGGTTTGACCCGAATTCGATTTTCTGAGTAATGGTGTAATTTCACCAGCCAGTGGGGCGACTCACTGGTTTTTTTATGCTCATTTTCCAGAACCGCCTGAAACTTCGCTACACTGTCTGTCTTGCTTTATCTGCTTTCATTTCTCAGGGACGACGTTATGTCAAAACCTCGTATTAATGCCATTTATGTCACCTTTCTGGTGGTTTCCTTACTGTGTGGTATTGCAGGCGCACTGCAGGCGCCGACGCTCAGTCTGTTTCTGACCAACGAAGTGAAAGTGCGGCCGCTGTGGGTCGGCTTCTTTTATACCGTCAATGCGATTGCCGGCATTGCGATTAGCTTTCTGCTGGCTAACCGCTCGGATAACAAAGGCGACCGGCGCAAGCTGTTGATTTTCTGCTGTCTGATGGCGCTTGGTAACAGCCTGGTGTTTGCTTTCAGCCGTGATTATCTGGTGCTGATCACCGTCGGCGTGCTGCTGGCGGCGATCGGGAATGCCTCGATGCCGCAGCTGTTTGCGCTGGCGCGTGAACATGCCGATCGCTCATCGAGCGAAGTGGTGATGTTCAGCTCGATGATGCGTGCGATGTTGTCGCTGGCCTGGGTACTCGGCCCGCCGCTCTCGTTTATGCTGGCGCTCAATTATGGCTTCACCCCGATGTACCTGAGTGCCGCAGCGGTGTTTGTCGGCAGCATTCTGATGATCATTTTCTTCCTGCCTTCTGTGCCGCGCGTCGAGCAACCGGTGGACGAAAAAGTGGTGCCGGTCAGCGCGTGGCGCAACAGAGACGTACGGCTGCTGTTCTTTTCATCCCTGCTGATGTGGACCTGCAACATCATGTACGTCATTGATATGCCGCTTTATATCACCAGCGATCTGGGATTGCCGGAAGGGCTGGCAGGGTTGCTGATGGGAACGGCCGCCGGGCTGGAGATCCCGGCGATGCTGCTGGCTGGCTATCTGGTCAGGCGCACCGGCAAACGCAAGCTGATGCTGTATGCCGTGGCGAGCGGGGTGGTTTTCTATGCCGGACTGGTGGCGTTTCAGTTCAAAGCGGCGCTGATGATCCTGCAACTGTTCAACGCGATTTTCATCGGTATCGTGGCCGGGATCGGCATGCTCTATTTTCAGGATCTGATGCCAGGGCGCGCAGGTTCAGCGACCACGTTGTTCACCAACAGTATCTCGACCGGCGTCATTTGCGCGGGTTTGTTACAGGGCTTCATCGTGGAAAACTTCGGGCATTATCCGGTGTACTGGGCGGCGACGGTGCTCGCGGTTCTGGCGCTGGGGCTGATGTATAAAGTGAAGGATGTCTGAATCTTGCTGATAAGAAAAAACCCGCGAATGTCGCGGGTTTTTTTTATAGCGGCGAAACCGTCATCACTGCATAAAGGCAGGCTGATTCTTTTCGTAGCTGGAGATATTGGTTTCGTGTTGCAGCGTCAGGCCGATGCTGTCCAGACCGTTGATCATGCAATGACGGCGGAAACTGTCAATCACAAACGGATAGCTTTTATCGCCCGCTTTCACGGTCTGCGCTTCCAGATCCACCACAAACGTGATGCCCTCGTTCGCTTCAACCAGCGCAAATAATTCGTCTATTTCTGCATCGCTCAGGGTAATCGGCAGCAGCTGATTGTTGAACGAGTTGCCATAAAAGATATCGGCAAAACTCGGCGCAATCACTGCGTGAAAACCGTAATCGGTCAATGCCCACGGCGCATGTTCGCGGGAAGAACCGCAGCCGAAGTTTTCGCGTGCCAGCAAAATACTTGCGCCTTTATAACGCGGTTTGTTCAGCACGAAATCAGGATTGGGCACCTGACCGGCATCGTCCAGAAAACGCCAGTCGTTGAACAGGTGCTGGCCGAAACCGGTACGCGTCACTTTCTGCAAAAACTGTTTTGGGATAATGGCATCGGTATCGACGTTTGCTGCATCCAGCGGAACCACCAGACCGATGTGTTGGGTAAATTTAGCCATGGTGTTGTCCTCAGTTCAAATCACGAATATCAGCGAAACGACCGGTCACCGCGGCAGCCGCAGCCATTGCCGGGCTGACCAGATGCGTGCGTCCGCCACGGCCCTGACGGCCTTCGAAGTTACGGTTGCTGGTGGACGCGCAACGCTCGCCCGGTTCCAGACGGTCGTTGTTCATCGCCAGACACATTGAGCAGCCTGGCAGACGCCATTCAAAGCCGGCTTCGATGAAGATCTTATCCAGACCTTCTTCTTCCGCCTGAGCTTTTACCGGGCCGGAGCCTGGCACCACAATCGCCTGTACGCCGGTGGCGACTTTGCGACCTTTGGCAACGGCGGCAGCGGCACGTAAATCTTCAATACGTGAGTTGGTGCAGGAACCGATAAACACTTTGTCGATCGCGACGTCGGTCAGTTTAATGCCCGGTTGCAGATCCATATAGGCCAGTGCTTTTTCTGCGGAAGCGCGTTCAACCGGATCGGTGAAGGAAGAAGGATTTGGGATCACCTGATTAACGCCCATTACCTGACCCGGATTCGTGCCCCAGGTGACTTGCGGTGCGATGTCTGCGGCGTCCAGCGTCACGATGCTGTCGAACTGAGCCGTTTCGTCGGTTTTCAGGGTCTTCCAGTATTCTACTGCGGCATCCCAGTTCTGGTTTTTCGGGGCAAACTGACGGCCTTTCAGATAGGCAAAAGTCGTCTCGTCCGGTGCAACCAGACCGGCCTTAGCCCCCATCTCAATCGCCATGTTGCACAGGGTCATGCGACCTTCCATGCTCAGCGCTTCAATGGCTTTACCGCAGAATTCCACCACATGGCCGGTACCGCCGGCGCTGCCGGTTTTGCCGATGATCGCCAGCACGATATCTTTTGCGGTGATACCGGCAGGCGCATCGCCGGTGACTTCGATTTTCATGGTTTTGGCGCGGCCCTGTTTCAGGGTTTGCGTCGCCAGCACGTGTTCCACTTCTGATGTCCCGATACCGAACGCCAGTGAACCAAATGCGCCGTGGGTGGCGGTGTGTGAATCGCCGCACACGATGGTCATGCCCGGCAAGGTCATGCCTTGTTCAGGGCCAATGACGTGAACGATGCCCTGGAACGGGTGGTTCAGGTCATACAACTGCACGCCGAATTCTGCGCAGTTCTTGATCAGTTCCTGCATCTGAATGCGCGCCATCTCGCCGCTCGCATTGATGTCTTTGGTTTGCGTGGACACGTTATGGTCCATGGTCGCGAAAGTTTTACCCGGCTGACGCACCGGACGCCCCATCGCACGCAGGCCGTCGAAAGCCTGCGGAGAGGTGACTTCATGCACCAGATGACGGTCGATGTACAACAGTGGCGTTTCGTTTGGCGCTTCGTAAACGACGTGCGCGTCATACAACTTTTGATACAGAGTCTTCGCCATGTTATGCCCCTTCTTTCACAAAGCGGGCAATAATGTCGCCCATTTCACTGGTGCCCAACGCCTGCTGACCGTTCGCCAAATCACCGGTGCGGTGTCCCGCTTCCAGTGCTTTATTAACGGCCTGTTCGATAGCGTTAGCGGCATCATCCGCACCCAGGCTGTAACGCAGCAACAGCGCGGCAGACAGGATTTGTGCAATCGGGTTCGCGATGTTTTTACCGGCGATATCCGGCGCTGAACCGCCCGCTGGCTCGAACAAACCAAACGCCTGCTCGTTCATGCTGGCAGAAGGCAGCATGCCCATTGAACCGGTGATCATCGCGCATTCGTCAGACAGGATGTCGCCGAACAGGTTGGAACACAGCAGCACGTCGAACTGCGACGGATCTTTAATCAGCTGCATGGTCGCGTTATCGATGTACATGTGGCTCAGGCTGACATCCGGGTAATCTTTAGCGATTTCGTTTACCACTTCGCGCCACATTATTGAGGTCTGCAACACGTTCGCTTTATCGATGGACGTCACTTTGCTGCGGCGTTTGCGCGCAGATTCAAAAGCGATACGGGCGATGCGTTCAATTTCAAAGCGGTAATACACTTCGGTATCAAAGGCTTTTTCGTGCATGCCCTGACCTTCGCGGCCTTTCGGCTGACCGAAGTAAATGCCACCGGTCAGTTCGCGGACGCACAGAATATCGAAGCCTTTGGCCGCGATGTCTGCACGCAGCGGGCAGAACTCTTCCAGCCCCTGATACAGACGGGCAGGGCGCAGGTTGCTGAACAGTTTGAAGTGCTTACGCAGCGGCAATAATGCGCCGCGCTCAGGCTGATCGTTTGGCGGCAGATGTTCCCATTTCGGGCCACCGACCGAGCCGAACAGGATTGCATCCGCGTTTTCGCAACCGGCGACGGTGGCTTCCGGCAACGGGCTGCCGTGTTTGTCGATGGCTGCGCCACCCACATCGTATTCGCTGGTGGTGATGTTCAGACCAAAACGCTGACGTACTGCGTCCAGCACTTTGTATGCCTGGGCCATGACTTCCGGGCCAATTCCGTCTCCGGGTAAGACGGCAATATGATGGGACTTGCTCATGTTCACACCGTTTCCTGATTATTTTGAATGTTGTGTTGCTGACTTTCCTGCTGCAAACGTTGTTTTTCAATCTCAACTTGTTTGCTGCGCCAAATGTTATTCAGTACATGGACCATCGCTTTCGCGGAGGATTCGACGATGTCTGTTGCCAGACCGACACCGTGGAAGCGGCGGCCATTAAAGGAAACTACCACGTCAACCTGACCCAGCGCATCGCGGCCCTGGCCTTTCGCGCTCAGCTGATATTTCACCAGTTCGATCTGATAGCCGGTGATACGGTTGATGGCCTGATACACGGCATCAACAGGGCCGTTGCCGGTCGCGGCTTCGGTGATGACCTCTTCGCCGCAGGCCAGATTGACTGATGCGGTCGCGGTAATGTTGGAACCGGACTGCACGCTGAAGTTATCCAGACGGTAAAATTCCGGCTCTTCCTGCTGCTTATTAATGAACACCAGTGCTTCTAAATCGTAGTCGAAAACCTGACCTTTTTTGTCTGCCAGCTTCAGGAACGCGGTATACAAATGATCCATATTGTAATCGGACTCTTTGTAGCCCATTTCTTCCATACGATGCTTCACTGCAGCACGGCCGGAGCGGGAAGTCAGGTTCAGCTGAATCTGGTTCAGACCTATGGATTCCGGGGTCATGATTTCGTAGTTTTCGCGATTTTTCAGCACGCCATCCTGATGGATACCCGAGGAGTGCGCGAAGGCGTTAGAACCGACAATCGCTTTGTTGCCAGGGATCGGCATGTTGGTGATCTGGCTGACAATCTGGCTGGTGCGGTAGATTTCTTTGTGATTGATATTGGTATGGACGTTCATGTAATCCGAACGGGTGCGGATCGCCATGATCACTTCTTCCAGCGCGGTATTCCCGGCGCGTTCGCCGATACCGTTCAGGGTGCCTTCAACCTGACGCGCACCGGCCTGGATTGCGGCGATGGAGTTACCGACCGCCATGCCCAGATCGTCGTGACAGTGAACGGAGATAATCGCTTTATCAATGTTAGGCACGCGTTCATACAAATTGGTGATGATGCCACCGAACTGAACCGGCGTGGTGTAACCGACGGTGTCAGGGATGTTAATGGTGGTCGCTCCGGCTTTGATTGCCGCTTCTACGACACGGCACAGGTTATCCAGCGGGGTGCGGCCTGCGTCTTCGCAGGAGAATTCGACGTCATCAGTATAGTTACGGGCGCGTTTCACGGAATGCGTTGCCATCTCCAGCACCTGATCAAACGAACGCTTCAGTTTGGACTCAATGTGCAGGGTAGATGTGGCCAGGAAGACGTGAATTCGGAAGGCTTCGGCAACGCGCAATGCTTCAGCAGCGGCATCGATATCGCCGTCAACGCAGCGGGCCAGACCGCAAACACGGCTGTTTTTAATCTGGCGCGCGATAGTTTGTACAGACTCGAAATCGCCGGGAGAGGACACCGGGAAGCCGACTTCCATCACGTCAACGCCCATTCTCTCCAGCGCCATTGCAATCTGAATCTTCTCTTTAACACTCAGGCTGGCTTGTAACGCCTGTTCACCGTCACGCAGCGTGGTATCGAAAATAATGACTTGCTCGCTCATGGGTTGTTCCTTGTCTGTTTTATTATTCGCGCCCTGCGGGAGGTAAAAAAAAACCCGCGCATCGGCGCGGGTTTGTTGTCTGTGGAAGTTGAATCAGTTCTGATTTTCGCCCACTGGCTTACCGCGCAAATTTTCTGCGTTGAGTAGTAGGCCTAGGAGACGGGTGGTCATAAACATGTTTTCAGCTTCTCGTAATAGGGTTGTTAAACGGACGTCGTTTAAACAGTGCTTAAATTGATACGGGAATGCGTCAGGTATGTCAACCTTCAGCGTGTGGAAATACCGTGAAAACTCACAAATGAAACTGACTCTCATTTAGCATAAAACTCTGTTTGTAAGAATGTGTTTAGCTTAAAGAATTCATGGCGAACTCCGGCATTTAATTGCACAAAAAAATGTCTAAATATGGACATTTGACGGACTGCGCCTGTAAAAAAGCAATGTAATACAAGGGATTGCAGATGATTTACTGCTGCTTAATTTATTATTCATTTTTTGCATGTTGTTCGTGCAAGTATTTTAATGTCTTATATCATCAGTTTTTTTAGAAGGAAATGAATTTTATATTTTGCTTTCTTATTATTTAAAGCCGTATTCGCGTATCTTTCTAAAAATAATAATATTAAATGGCACGCGCTCATTGTCAGCTATTTGTTAATTAGTCTGATGTCACTGTGCCGATTTTTTTAATCATATCAATTAAAGATAATCATTCTTCTGCGAGTCTGATGCTCTTTAGTGAGGATTGTTATGTCAGACATCATTACCGAAAACTCAGTGAAAACTGCTGAACCTGAAACACATCTTCGTAACGTCGATCTGAATTTGCTGACAGTTTTTGATGCCGTCATGCAATTACAAAATATTACCCGCGCTGCAAATATGCTGGGTATGTCTCAACCGGCCGTCAGTAATGCGGTGGCTCGTTTAAAAATCATGTTTAATGATGATTTGTTTGTCCGCTATGGCCGTGGCATTCAACCGACAATGCGTGCCCGCCAGCTTTTTGGCCCGGTGCGTCAGGCGTTGCAGCTGGTCATGAATGAATTACCCGGTGCCGGTTTTGACCCTACCGTCAGCATGCGCCAGTTCAACGTGGCGATTTGCAGCCCGCTGGATAAGCGCCTCACATCACAGGTTCTGCATGCAGTAGATACCTTAGCCAGCAGCGTCAGTATTAAATTACAAACCATTGTTAATGATAATATTGAACATCAGCTGCGCTACCAGAATATCGAGTTTATGATCAGCTATCGTAAATTCGAACGTGCTGATTTCTGTAATGAGCCTTTATTTAATGATGAGCTGGTTTTGGTGGCTTCGCAAAATCATCCGCGTATCAGTCCATATATGTCAGATGAGAAATATCTGAGAGAAAAACACGCGGTGATGATGATTGATCGTTTCTACTCTTTCAGCGGACCTTATTATGATGATCCAGAGTTACAATCTTTAATTGCTTATCAGGGCACTGATCTTTACAGCGTAATGGAAGTGGTTTCAAAAACAGACATGGTAGCGCTGGTTCCTCGCTGGTTAGCGCAGGCCAACGCCGGAATACTGAATTTATCTGTCATTCCGTTACCCTGGATGAAAAATCAGCTGACCTGTTATTTGTCATGGCATGAGTCATCCAGCAAAGATCGCGGCAATATGTGGATGAAATCTTTATTGAGCCAGTGTGTTGCCACGGCCTGATCCCGTTTAGAACATCATTTTTACTTCGGCGCGCGTTTAGGTAAAAATGGCTGATTATGATTTAATTTGAAGTGATTTATCCTGCGTAGTTTTTTTCTCCTCGTTAAGGCTATGCAGGTTTTTTTCCTCTCTCCCTTCCCCCATCGCGGTTACCAGCCGGCATTTTCTCACCCGCTATAATTTCGTTTCGCCGCACAATATTTGCCGGTAGACTGCGTTAAATCTTTGTAACAGAGCAATACAGTCAGCCGCCCCGGTGAGCTGCGCTGGACGCCGGTATAGACGCTGAATGAATCCAACCTTAAATGACTATCATCTGATCACCCGTTTTCGCCAACAGGTGATGACGCGTGCCGACCAAACAGCCTTTCGCGAGTGGTCGCCAGCTGCGCACACTGCACTGACCTGGCGTCAGCTGGGCGAGAATGTGGATGCGTTATCTCATCTTCTGTTGCAGGAGCAGGCAGGGATTCAGGAGCGGATCGCCATCTGCGGCAATAATTCCATCGCATGGGCGACGGCGGATCTGGCGATTTTGCAGGTGCGCGCGGTCACGGTGCCGGTGTATGCCACCAATACGCCTGCGCAATCGGCATACGTGCTCAATGATGCCGATATCCGCATTTTGTTTGTGGTGGGTCAGAAGCAATATGATGCCGCCGTGGCTTTGCGTGAATTATGCCCGCAGCTCAAACATATTCTGGTGCTGGATAACGACGTCGATTTGCAGGGCGTTTCTATCGCCAGACACGTTTCTCAGGCGGTTGCCTCGGATCCGGCATTATCCGCCGGGCTCATGGAGCGGATCGGCGGCTGCGATCTCAACGATCTCTTCACCCTGATTTACACCTCGGGTACGACCGGGGAAGCAAAAGGCGTGATGCTGGATTATCGCAGCATGGCAACTCAGCTGAAACAGCATGAAAAACGCCTGACGATTTCCGACAGCGATATCTCCCTGTGCTTCCTGCCGCTGGCGCACGTATTTGAACGCGCATGGAGTTTCTTTGTGATGCACAGCGGCGCGCAAAATGTTTTCCTGCGCGAAACGGATTTGGTGCGTGATGCTCTTGCGGCGGTGAAGCCTACCGTGATTTGCGCCGTGCCGCGTTTTTATGAAAAAGTGTTCAGTGCGATTCATGACAAAGTGGCCCGCGCGGGCACGGTCAAAAAGCGCTTATTCCACTGGGCGGTGGCGCAGGGTAAAGAGAAGTTTCTTATTGAGCGCCGTGGCGAACGTTACCCTTTCTGGTTATCCCCGGCGCATTTTCTGGCCGATAAGCTGGTGCTCAAAAAGCTCAGAGGTCTGCTCGGCGGCAACTTACGTTTTCTGCCCGCAGCCGGTGCGAGCCTGGATGACAATGTGATCCTGTTTTTTGAATCCCTCGGTCTGCACATCAAATACGGGTACGGTCTGACGGAAACGTGCGCGACCGTCACCTGTTGGGAAGAGCAGAATTTTCGTTTCGGCTCAGTGGGGACAGCGCTGCCGGAAATCGAAGTGCGCATTGGTGATGAAAATGAGATCCAGGTACGCGGGCCGACGCTGTTGCGCGGATACTTCAATAAACCGGAAGAGACTGCCGCCAGCTTTACCGCCGATGGCTGGTTCAAAACCGGTGATGCAGGGAAAATGGACGCAGAAGGGAATGTTTTTATTACCGAACGTCTGAAAGACCTGATGAAAACCTCGGGGGGTAAATATATTGCGCCGCAGCGTATCGAAGGCACGCTGGTGCAGGATCGGTATATCGAACAGGCGGCGGTCATTGCCGATGAGCGTCACTTCGTTTCCGCGCTTATCGTGCCGGATTTTGATGTGCTGAATATGTATGCGCAGACGCACCATATCGATTATCTCAACCGCAGTGGCCTGGTAAAAAACGAACAGATCCTGTCATTGTTTGCCCATCAGTTACGTGAAATCCAGCATGATCTGGCCGGATTTGAGCAGGTGAAAAAATTCGTACTGCTGATTAAACCGTTCACGATGGAAGCGGGCGAGCTGACACCCACGCTCAAACTGCGTCGCAAGGTGATTTTCAGTCGCTATAAAAAAGAAATCGACGAACTTTACGGCGAGTAGCGCTGGCCGTTGCGGTCTTATTTGTCACCGGCGAACGCCTGTTCGCCGGTTTACCCTTCATGCTGATGACAGCCTCAGACATAATTTAATCCTGTAATTTTTCCCGCCTTCCTGATATTTCTGACTGGTTGCCCTCTGCAGGCAGTGTTTTGTAGTGAACGGGTGAGGGCAGGCAGCGCGTCGCAATAATCAGAACGTGTCATCCCTATTTTGGCGTTTGCCTGACCTAAATTCTCACGCTAAGGTACTGAGTTGAGTTAGCAACGCCAATAACAACAGCAGGGTTATCATCAATCTTGTGCAAAGGCCTAAAATTCAGCGATTTAACGTGAGATTGCTGCTTGATAGAACAGTTTGCTGAAATAAAAGTCATCCTATAGAAGAAATAAAAAGCCTGGAGGCAAAACCATGGAGATGTTGTCAGGAGCCGAGATGGTCGTTCGATCCTTAATCGATCAGGGCGTTAAGCAGGTATTCGGTTATCCCGGCGGAGCGGTGTTGGATATCTATGATGCACTGCACACGGTCGGCGGGATTGATCATGTACTGGTGAGACATGAGCAGGCTGCTGTTCATATGGCAGATGGTTATGCGCGCGCCACGGGCGAAGTGGGCGTGGTGCTGGTGACGTCCGGTCCCGGTGCAACCAATGCGATCACGGGTATTGCGACGGCTTATATGGATTCCATTCCGCTGGTGGTGCTGTCCGGCCAGGTACACAGTTCACTGATCGGTTATGACGCGTTCCAGGAATGCGACATGGTGGGGATCTCCCGTCCGGTGGTGAAACACAGTTTTCTGGTAAAACGTGCCGAAGATATTCCCGGCGTGCTGAAAAAAGCCTTTTATCTGGCCTCGACGGGCCGTCCGGGTCCGGTCGTGGTCGATTTGCCAAAAGACGTCGTCAATCCGCAGATCAAGCTGCCGTATGCCTACCCCGAGCAGGTGTCGATGCGTTCGTACAACCCGACGGTGCAGGGGCATCGCGGGCAAATTAAACGCGCCTTACAAACTTTGCTGGCTGCAAAAAAACCGGTGCTTTATGTCGGCGGTGGGGCGATTAACTCTGAGTGTCACGCTGAAATTCTGGAGCTGGCCGAGAAACTGAATCTGCCGGTCACCAGTTCCCTGATGGGGCTGGGCGCGTTTCCGGGAACACATCGTCAGAGCCTTGGCATGCTGGGTATGCACGGCACTTACGAAGCCAATATGGTGATGCACAATGCCGATCTGATCTTCGGCGTGGGCGTGCGTTTCGACGACCGTACGACCAATAATTTGGCGAAATACTGTCCGAATGCCACCGTGATGCATATCGATATTGACCCGACGTCGATCTCGAAAACAGTCAATGCTGACATTCCGATTGTCGGCGATGCGAAGCAAACGCTGGTTCAGATGCTGGAATTGCTGGGGCAAAGTGAAGACAAGCAGGAATTTGACGCACTGCGTGACTGGTGGACAAGCATTGAAAACTGGCGTGCGCGTGAGTGTCTGAGCTTCGACAAAAATAGCGGTAAGATCAAACCTCAGGCCGTCATCCAGATGCTGCATCGCCTGACCAAGGGTGACGCCTACGTGACCTCTGATGTCGGTCAGCACCAGATGTTTGCGGCGCTCTATTATCAGTTTGATAAGCCGCGTCGTTGGATCAACTCCGGCGGCCTCGGCACGATGGGCTTTGGCTTGCCTGCCGCGCTGGGTGTGAAACTCGGTCTGCCGGAAGAAACCGTAATTTGTGTGACCGGCGATGGCAGTATCCAGATGAATATTCAGGAGTTGTCCACTGCGCTGCAATACAATCTGCCCGTGATTGTCATCAACCTGAACAACGGTTATCTCGGTATGGTTAAGCAGTGGCAGGACATGATTTATTCCGGCCGCCATTCGCAATCTTATATGGAATCGCTGCCTGACTTCGTCAAACTGGCGGAAGCTTACGGCCACGTTGGCATCGCTATCCGCACGCCAGATGAACTGGAAAGCAAACTGACGCAGGCACTTGAACAGAAAAATCGTCTGGTATTCGTGGATATCAGCATTGATGAAACAGAACACGTTTACCCGATGCACATCCGTGGCGGTGCGATGGACGAAATGTGGTTAAGCAAAACGGAGAGGACCTGATCATGCGCCGGATTTTATCAGTATTACTGGAAAACGAATCGGGCGCGTTGTCCCGCGTAGTCGGCCTGTTCTCTCAGCGTGGCTACAACATTGAAAGCCTGACCGTCGCGCCAACCGATGATCCGACGCTGTCCCGCATGACCATTCAGACCGTCGGTGATGCCAAGGTGCTGGAACAGATCGAAAAGCAACTGCACAAACTGGTCGATGTGCTGCGCGTGACTGAACTGGTGCAGGGCGCTCACGTTGAGCGTGAAATTATGCTGGTGAAGGTTCAGGCTTCCGGCTATGGCCGTGAAGAAGTGAAACGTTCGACAGAAATCTTCCGCGGCCAGATTGTGGATGTGACGGCGACGCTTTACACCGTTCAGCTTGCGGGAACCAGCGACAAACTCGACGCCTTCTTAGCCAGTATTCGTGATGTGGCTGAAATCGTTGAAGTCGCGCGCTCTGGCGTAGTCGGCGTTTCGCGTGGCGACAAAATCATGCGCTAAAGCGTAAAAAATCAGCAAGATGTAAATATTGTCTGCCTGATGAAAGCCCAACTTTTTAGTTGGGCTTTCTTTTTTGTGTCTCAGGTGAAGCGATTCGGTAAAACACCTTGCCCGGCAGGGTCTTCTGGGGTTAGATAAAGCATTATCTTTCTTAAGGGGTTATCTCAGTGAAGCTGGATGAGATCGCGAGGTTAGCGGGCGTTTCGCGTACCACGGCCAGTTATGTGATTAATGGCAAAGCGAAGCAGTATCGTGTCAGCGATAAAACAGTCGAAAAAGTCATGGCTGTTGTGAAGGAACATAACTATCACCCGAACGCGGTGGCGGCGGGGCTGCGCGCTGGCCGAACCCGATCTATTGGTCTGGTGATCCCCGATCTGGAAAATACCAGCTACACCAAAATCGCCAACTTTCTTGAGCGTCAGGCGCGACAGCGTGGGTATCAGTTGCTGATTGCCTGCTCTGAAGATCAGCCGGATAACGAAATGCGCTGCATCGAACACCTGCTGCAACGACAGGTTGATGCGATCATCATTTCCACCTCTTTACCGCCGGAACACCCTTTCTATCAACGCTGGGCCAACGGGGATTTCCCGATCATTGCGCTGGATCGCGCGCTGGATCCGGAACATTTCATCAGCGTCGTGGGCGCCGATCAGGAAGATGCCCTGATGCTGGCGCAGGAGCTGCGAACGTTCCCTGCTGAATCGGTATTGTATCTGGGCGCGCTGCCGGAATTGTCGGTGAGCTTCCTGCGCGAGCAGGGGTTCCGTCAGGCCTGGGCGGATGATGCACGTCAGCCCGAATATCTTTATGCCAACGCCTACGACCGCGAATCGGCGGCGGTTGTGTTCGCTGAATGGCTGAAAACCCACCCGATGCCGCAGGCGTTATTCACTACCTCGTTTCAGCTTTTGCAGGGCGTCATGGATGTCACGCTGAAGATGGAAGGGCGTTTGCCTGTCGATCTGGTGATTGCGACCTTTGGCGACAATGAACTCCTCGACTTCCTTGAATGCCCGGTGCTGGCTGTCGCGCAGCGCCATCGCGATGTGGCTGAGCGCGTGCTGGAGCTGGTTTTGGCTTGCCTCGATGAGCCCAAAAAACCTAAAGCAGGCCTGACCCGTATTCGTCGCAATCTCTTCCGTCGTGGCCGTTTAAGCCGCAAGTAAATCTCTGACGGGCATTCTGTGGGGTGCCCGCGATTTTCCCTCACCCGCTCTTTTCCTTTCTCAAATTTCACCAGGACAAGTATTCCCTTCGCTAAAAACAATCCCTTGCGGGATAAGCGGGTATTTTAAGAGCATTCCCAGAGCGCTGAATTATTAACAAATGTGTTCTCATTTTTTTCGCTGATATAAACCCGTAAATCAATTTCAAAATACGTTAATGCAGTCTGCAAAAGTGCTGTAGAATTCCCGGCTTAATTTCTTTGAGTATGGGTGCGGGCCGCGACTCGTGGTTTTTAAATGCGCTGAAAGGCTTGTGCCACGCGGGCTGGCATTCTTAATGATGATGATTTAGCAGTGATGGCCGAAAAAAAATCGGAAATGATTTTTCTTAAGGCATAAAGACCCGGAAAACTGAGTCATAGAGCAGAAGAATATAAATAGTTAAATAATGTTCATTTTGGTTTTTTTTTAAACGAAATTATTAACCCTCCGAAATTTCTTCAACTAATCATGACGTTATTTTCTATTTCACCTCTAAATCACCTCGCTTACCTGGGGCGGGCTTTCCTGTCCCTGCGTAAATATTACCAAACCGCCTCCGCTCTGGCTTGACAAGGTTTTAAAACCATCCGTAAACTCCTTTAAGTGGGAATTTGTGGAGGAAAGTGGTGAATAAGGTCAAAGGGGAGTAGAGCGCCATGTTTCGTGGCGCGACGATGGTTAATCTCGACAGCAAAGGGCGACTTGCCGTACCCACCCGATACCGGGATTTGCTGAGCGAGGAATCGCAAGGTCAAATGGTTTGCACCATAGATCTCCATCACCCGTGCCTCCTCCTTTACACCCTTCCCGAATGGGAAATTATCGAACGAAAATTGTCCCGTCTGTCGAGTATGAACCCTGTGGAGCGCCGTATTCAGCGCCTGCTTCTGGGACATGCCAGTGAATGTCAGATGGATAACGCCGGGCGTCTGTTGATTGCGAACACACTGCGTCAGCACGCCGGGCTCGCAAAAGAAGTGATGCTGGTTGGGCAGTTCAACAAGTTTGAACTGTGGGATGAACAGACCTGGTATCAACAAGTTAAGGAAGACATAGACGCTGAACAATCGTCTCAGGAACCTCTTTCTGATCGATTACAGGACTTGTCATTATAAGCATGGTTGAAAACTACAAACACACTTCCGTTTTGCTGGATGAAGCCGTTAACGGTCTGAACATCCGCCAGGACGGCATTTACATAGACGGAACTTTTGGTCGCGGTGGCCACTCACGTCTGATTTTGTCACAGCTTGGGCCTGAAGGCCGTCTGCTGGCGATTGACCGCGATCCGCAAGCGATCAAAGCCGCAGAGTCTATTGATGATGCCCGTTTCTCTATTATCCACGGACCTTTTTCCGATCTCGCTGATTACGTCCGCGAGCGGGGTCTGGAAGGTAAGATCGACGGTGTGCTGTTGGATTTAGGCGTTTCTTCTCCGCAACTGGATGATGCTGAGCGCGGATTCTCCTTTATGCGCGACGGACCTCTGGATATGCGCATGGATCCTACACGAGGTTATTCAGCGGCTGAATGGCTGATGAAAGCGGAAGAAGAAGACATTATTTGGGTTCTGAAAACGTTTGGTGAAGAGCGTTTTGCGAAACGCATCGCGCGCGCGATTGTCGAGCGTAACCGTGAATTGCCGATGACGCGAACCAAAGAGCTGGCTGATTTAATTGCGAATGCCTCGCCGTTTCGCGAGAAGCACAAGCATCCCGCGACGCGCAGCTTCCAGGCGATTCGTATCTACATCAACAGTGAACTGGAAGAAATCGAACGTGCGCTTGATGGCGCGCTGGAGATTCTTGCCCCGGCCGGACGGCTGTCGGTAATCAGCTTCCACTCACTGGAAGACCGCATCGTGAAGCGCTTTATTCGTCAGCACAGTCGCGGTGCACAGGTACCGGCCGGTATTCCAATGACGGAAGCGCAGATCGCCGAGCTTGGCGGGCGTTCATTAAAGTCAGTGGGAAAAATGATGCCCTCAGATGCGGAAGTGTCAGAAAACCCGCGGGCCCGCAGTTCTGTACTGCGTTTTGCTGAGAGAACGGCATCGTGATCGGCAATGAACGCCACGGTTTAGTGGGGGTCATTGCCAGCGACATTTTGCGCAATGGCAAGATCCCGATGATTTTGCTGATCGCTGTTTTAGTCAGCGCAATTTTCGTGGTCACCACCGCTCACCGTACGCGTTTACTGACGGCACAGCGGGAACAGTTAGTGCTGGAAAGGGATGCGCTGGACATTGAGTGGCGCAACCTGATCCTTGAAGAGAATGCCCTCGGCGATCACAGCCGGGTAGAACGCATCGCAACGGAGAAATTGCAGATGCAGCACGTTGATCCATCTCAAGAAACTATTGTGGTTCAGCCTTAAAATGCGCACGGAGAATACAGGCAGCTAATGAAAGCAACACGCACCGCGAAGTTAAAGCGTCCAGAAGATCAAGCCAGCTTTATAAGCTGGCGTTTTGCGTTGTTGTGCGCCTGTATTTTGCTGGCATTACTGGGGCTGATGTTGCGGGTAGCTTATCTGCAGGTGATTAACCCGGACAAGTTGGTCAAGGAAGGGGACTTACGCTCCCTGCGCGTTCAAACCATTCCGACCTCCCGTGGCATGATTACCGATCGCTCAGGCCGCCCTCTCGCGGTCAGCGTGCCGGTCAATGCTATCTGGGCTGATCCGAAAGAAATCATCGACCGGGGCGGCATCACGGTTGATACCAAATGGAAAGCGCTGGCTGACGCGCTGAATATGCCGCTCGACCAACTTTCTGCCCGTATTAATGCCAACCCTAAAGGCCGTTTCGTCTATCTCGCCCGCCAGATAAACCCTTCTGTCGGCGAATATATTCACAAACTCAAACTTCCTGGGATTTCCCTGCGCCAGGAGTCACGTCGTTACTATCCGGCAGGTCAGGTCACCTCGCACGTCATTGGTGTCACTAACATTGATGGTGAAGGTATCGAGGGTGTTGAGAAAAGTTTTGACCGCTGGCTGACGGGAAAACCGGGCGAGCGCACCATCCGTAAAGACCGTTTCGGTCGCGTTATCGAAGACATCTCCTCAGTGGATAGCCAGGCAGCGCACAATCTGGCGCTCAGCATCGATGAACGTCTTCAGGCGCTGGTTTATCGCGAGCTGAACAACGCGGTAGCCTTCAACAAAGCCGAATCAGGCACTGCCGTGCTGGTGGATGTGCAAACCGGCGAAGTGCTGGCGATGGCGAACAGCCCGTCCTACAACCCAAACAACATGCCGAATACGCCGAAAGACGTGATGCGTAACCGGGCGATCACCGACATCTTCGAGCCAGGTTCCACGGTAAAACCTATGGTGGTGATGACGGCGTTGAAAAATGGTGTCGTGCGTGAGAACAGCGTGCTGAACACCTTGCCGTACCGGATAAATGGTCATGAGATTAAAGATGTGGCCCGTTACGCGGAGCTTTCCGTCACGGGTATCTTGCAGAAGTCGAGTAACGTCGGTGTTTCACGACTGGCGTTATCGATGCCGTCCGCAGAGCTGGTAGACACTTACTCGCGATTCGGATTGGGAAAACCGACCAATTTGGGGCTGGTTGGAGAAAGCAGTGGCTTATACCCTAAAAAACAACGGTGGTCTGACATAGAGAGGGCCACCTTCTCTTTCGGCTACGGGCTAATGGTGACACCTCTCCAGCTGGCGCGAGTCTACGCAACGATTGGCAGCATGGGCATTTATCGTCCGCTGTCCATAACCCGGGTTGATCCCCCGGTATCCGGTGAACGCATCTTCCCTGAGCCTGTTGTGCGCAGCGTCGTTCACATGATGGAAAGCGTCGCGCTGCCTGGCGGCGGTGGCGTGAAGGCCGCGATCAAGGGTTACCGCATTGCGATTAAAACCGGTACCGCGAAGAAAGTCGGTCCCGATGGGAAATACGTGAACAAATACATTGCCTACACCGCAGGCGTTGCACCGGCAAGCAATCCAAGATTTGCACTGGTGGTTGTTATCAACGATCCGCAGGCAGGGAAGTATTACGGTGGGGCCGTTTCCGCACCGGTGTTTGGCGCCATCATGGGCGGCGTATTGCGCACCATGAACGTTGAACCGGATGCGCTGACTGCCGATGAAAATGCAGACATAGTGAATAATCAAAAAGAGGCTTCAGGTGGCAGATCGTAATTTGCGCGACCTATTAGCGCCCTGGGTGAGTGATGCCCCGGCAGTAGCGCTAAAAGAGATGATTTTAGACAGCCGCGTGGCGGCTGCCGGAGATCTGTTTGTCGCGATTTCAGGCCATACCAGTGATGGGCGTCGTTTTATTCCCCAGGCAATTGCCCAGGGCGTCGCTGCCATCGTGGCCGAAGCAAAGGGTGAGCAAGAGCACGGAACGGTCTGCCAGATGCATGGTGTACCGGTAATTTATCTCGAGAATCTGAATGTCCTGCTCTCTGAACTGGCCGGGCGTTTTTATCATCAACCAGGCAATGCTTTGCGCCTGATTGGCGTGACCGGCACCAACGGCAAAACCACGACCACGCAGTTGCTGGCGCAGTGGAGCCAGTTGCTGGGCGAAACCAGTGCCGTCATGGGCACCGTCGGAAATGGTTTGCTGGACAAAGTGGTTCCGGCAGAAAATACCACCGGCTCTGCCGTGCAGGTTCAGCACATTCTGGCTGACCTGGTGAAACAGGGTGCAACCTTTGCCGCAATGGAAGTCTCTTCCCACGGACTGGTTCAGCATCGTGTCGCCGCACTGCCGTTTGCGGCAGCCGCATTTACCAACCTGAGCCGCGATCATCTTGATTACCACGGTGACATGCAAAGTTACGAAGATGCCAAATGGCAGCTCTTCGCTTCGCATCAGGTCGGCCAAAAAATTATTAATGCTGACGATGACGTCGGGTTGCGCTGGCTGGCGAAGACGCCGGACGCTATTGCCGTCACCATGGAAGATAAAATTCCGGCAGGCTGGAAAGGCCGCTGGCTGGCGGCGCGCAGCGTGAATTATCACGACAACGGCGCCACCGTAAACATCGATTCAAGCTGGGGCGAAGGGCTGCTGGAAAGCCGTCTGATGGGCGCTTTCAACGTCAGCAATCTGCTGGTGGCGCTGGCGACTCTGCTGTCTCAGGATTACCCGCTGGCACAACTGCTGGCAGTGAGCTCGCAATTACAACCGGTGTGCGGCCGCATGGAAGTTTTCAATGCGCCGGGCAAACCGACAGCAGTCGTGGATTATGCCCATACGCCGGACGCGCTGGAAAAAGCGCTGGCGGCAGCCCGCTTGCATTGCCGTGGCACGCTGTGGTGTGTGTTTGGCTGCGGCGGTGACCGTGATAAAGGCAAGCGCCCACTGATGGGCGGCATCGCAGAACAATACGCTGACCGCGTAATCGTGACTGACGATAACCCGCGCAGCGAAGAGCCTCGCGCTATTGTCGCAGACATCCTTGCCGGGCTGCTCGATGGCGGGCGTGCTCAGGAAATTCATGGCCGCGCAGAAGCGGTGACCAGCGCGATTATGCAGGCAACGGAAAATGACGTTGTGCTGATTGCGGGTAAAGGTCATGAGGATTATCAGCTTGTCGGTAATCAGCGTCTTGATTACTCCGATCGTGTCACCGTTGCCCGTTTACTGGGGGTGATCGCATGATCCGCGTTTCCCTGCAAACGTTGGCGGCGGCACTCAATGCTGAACTTATCGGCAATGATACCCAAATTGACAGCGTCACAACCGATACCCGTCAGGTCACGCCAGGCTGTTTGTTCATTGCCCTGAAAGGCGAGAAGTATGATGCTCATGACTTTGCTGCAGAGGCTGTCAAGGCCGGTTCAGGGGCGTTGCTGGTAAGTAAGCGCTTACCGGTGGACGTCCCGCAGTTAGTGGTGGCTGATACCCGCATCGCGCTGGGACAACTCGGCGGCTGGGTGCGTCAGCAGGTTCCTGCACGCGTGGTTGGCCTTACGGGTTCTTCCGGCAAAACCTCGGTGAAAGAGATGACCGCCGCGATTTTGCGTGAGTGCGGCAATGTGCTGTATACCGCAGGCAACTTCAATAATGACATCGGCGTGCCGCTGACCTTATTACGTCTGACCGCAGAACACGATTTTGCTGTTATCGAAATGGGCGCAAACCATGCGGGTGAAATCGCCTACACCACTGCGCTGGCGCGTCCTGAAACGGCGCTGATAAACAACCTCTCTGCCGCACATCTGGAAGGTTTCGGTTCACTGGCCGGAGTTGCTCAGGCGAAAGGCGAGATTTTCGAAGGGTTGCCGGACGACGGCATCGCTGTGATCAATGCAGATAATAATGACTGGGCAAACTGGCAGCACAAGCTTACCGGTAAAAAGGTCTGGCGTTTCTCTGCGACCCAGCGTGCGGACATCGACTTCAGCGCCTCGGATGTCAGACTCAGCCCGCTGAATACCGCATTCACCTTACATTCCCCTCAGGGCAGCATTGATGTCTCGCTGCCTGTTCCTGGTCGTCACAATATCGCTAACGCGCTGGCCGCTGCGGCGCTGGCACTCTCAGTCGGTGCCTCGCTGGATAACGTGCGCGCAGGGCTTGCGACGCTGCAATCAGTGAAAGGGCGCTTGTTCCCGATTGTGCTGAGCGAAGGTAAAACTCTTCTTGATGACAGCTACAACGCCAACGTCGGTTCCATGACCGCTGCCGCGCAGGTTTTGGCCGAGATGCCTGGCTACCGCGTGATGGCAGTGGGCGATATGGCAGAGCTGGGTGCGGAAAGCGAAAGTTGCCACCGTCAGGTTGGTGAAGCCATCCGCGACGCAGGTATCGACAAAGTATTCAGTATTGGCCATGACAGCCGCATCATCAGTGATCTCAGTGGCTGTGGTGAGCATGTAGAGGATAAGGCAGCCCTGACGGCCCGTTTAACGAGCTTACTGTCTGAACATGCGGTAATTACCGTTTTGATTAAAGGTTCACGTAGTGCCGCAATGGAGCAGGTAGTACGCGCGTTACAGGAGAATGCAACATGTTAGTTTGGCTGGCCGAACACTTGGTCAAATATTATTCCGGCTTCAACGTCTTTTCCTACCTGACGTTTCGCGCCATTGTCAGCCTGCTGACTGCACTTTTCCTGTCATTGTGGATTGGTCCACGGATGATCGCCCGTCTGCAAAAAATGTCATTTGGTCAGGTTGTTCGCAACGACGGTCCGGAATCACATTTCAGTAAACGCGGTACGCCAACGATGGGCGGCCTGATGATTTTGGCCTCTATCACTATTTCAGTGCTGATGTGGGCATATCCGTCGAACCCGTATGTCTGGTGCGTGCTGTTTGTTCTTATTGGCTACGGCGTTGTCGGTTTCATCGATGATTACCGGAAAGTCGTGCGTAAAGACACCAAAGGGCTGATAGCCCGCTGGAAATACTTCTGGCAGTCCGTCATCGCGCTGGCCGCGGCATTTACGATGTATGCCATCGGCAAAGACACGCCCGCGACTGAATTGGTTGTACCGTTCTTTAAAGACGTCATGCCACAGCTTGGTCTGCTGTACATCCTGCTGAGCTATTTCGTGATCGTGGGCACCAGCAACGCGGTAAACCTGACGGACGGTCTGGACGGTCTGGCGATTATGCCTACGGTATTTGTCGCAGCAGGTTTTGCGCTGGTCGCATGGGCCACGGGTAACATGAATTTTGCCAGTTACCTGCATATTCCCTATCTGCGTCATGCGGGGGAACTGGTGATCGTGTGTACCGCCATTGTCGGTGCAGGACTTGGATTCCTGTGGTTTAACACCTATCCGGCACAAGTGTTCATGGGCGATGTCGGCTCTCTGGCTCTGGGCGGCGCGCTGGGTACCATCGCCGTTCTGCTGCGTCAGGAATTCTTACTGGTGATTATGGGCGGTGTGTTCGTCGTCGAAACACTGTCGGTTATCCTGCAAGTCGGGTCCTTTAAGTTACGCGGGCAGCGTATTTTCCGTATGGCGCCTATTCATCATCACTACGAACTTAAAGGCTGGCCGGAACCGCGTGTCATCGTACGCTTCTGGATTATTTCGCTGATGCTGGTGTTGATCGGCCTCGCTACGCTGAAGGTGCGGTAATTATGGCTGACTATCAGGGTAAAAAAGTTGTCATTATCGGGCTGGGGCTGACCGGCCTCTCCTGTGTTGATTTCTTTGTGGCACGTGGGGTTACGCCGCGTGTTATTGATACCCGCGTCAGCCCGTCAGGACTGGACAAACTTGCGGATAACATTGAGCGCCATCTCGGTTCGCTCAATGAAGAGTGGCTGCTGGACGCTGATTTGATCGTTGCAAGCCCGGGCATTGCCCTGGCGACGCCAGCACTGAGCGCCGCCGCAGAAGCCGGAGTGGAAATCGTTGGTGATATCGAACTGTTCTGCCGGGAAACCGATACGCCGATTGTGGCGATCACCGGTTCAAACGGTAAAAGCACAGTGACCATGATGGTGGGTGAAATGGCGAAAGCCGCCGGATGGCGCGTCGGCGTGGGGGGCAATATCGGCTTGCCAGCGCTGACCATGCTGGATCACGAATACGATCTGTTCGTGCTTGAGCTGTCGAGCTTCCAGCTGGAAACCACGGAAAGTTTACATGCTGCAGCGGCCACGATCCTGAATGTGTCCGAAGATCATATGGATCGTTATCCGTTTGGCTTGCAGCAGTATCGGGCTGCAAAACTGAAAGTCTATGAAAACGCCGCGCTGTGCGTCGTCAATGCGGACGATGCACTGACCATGCCGGTGCGGGGCGCAGATAAACGTTGCGTGAGCTTTGGTGTGGATGTCGGTGATTACCACCTGACCCGTCAGCAGGATGACATCTGGCTGCGTGTGCGTGGCGAAAAAGTTCTTAATACCCATGAGATGCCGCTGACTGGCCGTCACAATTATACCAATGCGCTGGCTGCGCTGGCGCTGGCAGATGCTGTCGGCGTGCCACATGCCTCCAGCCTGAAAGCACTGACCACATTTACCGGTCTGGCTCACCGTTTCCAGATTGCCTGGCAACATAACGGCGTGCGCTGGATAAATGATTCCAAGGCGACCAACGTCGGCAGCACCGAAGCGGCGCTGAATGGCCTGCAGGTTGAGGGGACGTTGCACCTGCTGTTAGGCGGTGATGGCAAATCGGCTGATTTCTCTCCGTTGATCCGTTATTTGCAGGGCGACAATCTGCGCGTTTACTGCTTTGGCCGTGACGGTGCAGAGCTGGCTGATTTACGGCCTGATGTCTCTTCATTGTTTGACACCCTGGAGCTGGCGATGCGTGACATCAGCACGCGTGTGGTTTCCGGCGATATGGTGCTGCTTTCTCCGGCCTGTGCGAGCCTCGATCAGTTCCGCAGTTTTGAACAACGGGGTGATGTCTTCACCGCGCTGGCGAAGGAGCTTGGCTGATGCGGATCCGTATGCCGGGGCTGGGTCTCGTTAGAAAGTTTAACGACTGGGTGATGGGCGCCAAAGAAAATGACGCCGTGACGCTGGTGCTGTATGACCGGACTCTGCTGTGGCTGACCTTTGGTCTGGCGATTGTCGGTTTCGTGATGGTGACCTCGGCATCGATGCCCATTGGACAGCGTCTGGCCGATGACCCGTTCCTGTTTGCCAAACGTGATGCGATTTACCTCGCACTGGCATTTGGGATGTCACTGGTCACCCTGCGCGTACCCATGGCGGTCTGGCAGAAATACAGCAACGTGCTGCTTTTGCTCTCAGTGGTCATGCTGCTGGTGGTGTTAGTGGTGGGGAGTTCCGTTAACGGGGCATCGCGCTGGATCTCCTTTGGTCCTCTGCGTATTCAGCCTGCTGAGTTTTCCAAGCTATCACTGTTCTGCTATCTCGCCAGCTATCTGGTGCGCAAGGTCGATGAGGTGCGCAGCAATTTCTGGGGATTTTGTAAGCCGATGGGTGTGATGGTTGTGCTGGCCGTGTTGCTGCTGGCTCAGCCTGACCTCGGTACGGTGGTTGTACTGTTTATCACCACGCTGGCGATGCTATTTCTGGCAGGGGCAAAAATGTGGCAGTTTTTGGCCATCATCGGCTCCGGAGCCTTTGCGGTTGTGCTGCTGATTATCGCCGAACCCTACCGTATGCGCCGCGTGACATCTTTCTGGAATCCGTGGGCCGATCCCTTTGGCAGTGGCTACCAGTTAACCCAGTCACTGATGGCCTTTGGCCGTGGTGAATTCTGGGGGCAAGGCCTCGGTAACTCGGTGCAAAAACTGGAGTATTTACCGGAAGCGCATACCGATTTTATCTTCTCCATTTTAGGCGAAGAACTGGGGTATTTCGGTGTGGTTTTAGCCCTGTTGATGGTATTCTTCGTCGCTTTTCGCGCGATGTCCATTGGACGCCGTGCTTTAGAGCTTGATCAGCGATTTTCCGGCTTTTTGGCCTGCTCAATCGGCGTGTGGTTTAGTTTCCAGGCGCTGGTAAACGTTGGGGCCGCAGCGGGAATGTTGCCGACCAAAGGTTTGACCCTGCCGCTCATCAGTTACGGTGGTTCGAGCCTGATCATTATGTCGACGGCAATCGTGTTATTGCTGCGAGTGGATTTTGAAACGCGGCTGGCTAAAGCCCAGGCGTTTGTAAGGAGTGCCCGATGAGTGGCAATACCCGGCGGTTAATGGTGATGGCAGGCGGTACCGGTGGGCATGTTTTCCCGGGGCTGGCTGTGGCACATCATCTGATGGAGCAAGGCTGGGAAGTCCGCTGGCTGGGAACCGAAGATCGTATGGAAGCAGATCTGGTTCCTAAACACGGTATTGGGATTGATTTTATTAAAATCTCAGGATTACGTGGGAAAGGTCTGAAAGCGCAACTCACAGCCCCAATTCGCATATATCATGCGTGGCGCCAGGCAAAAGTCATCATGAAACGTTTCCAGCCGGATGTGGTGCTTGGCATGGGCGGATACGTTTCTGGTCCCGGCGGGTTAGCCGCCTGGTCGCTGGGGATCCCGGTGGTGCTACACGAACAAAACGGTATTGCGGGCATGACCAACAAAGGTTTGTCGCACATTGCCAAAAAAGTATTGCAGGCATTTCCCGGCGCATTTCCTCATGCAGACGTGGTCGGTAATCCGGTGCGTACCGACGTACTGGCGCTGGAGTTGCCAGAAACCCGACTGGCCGGGCGTGAAGGGCCGATTCGCGTTTTAGTGATTGGCGGAAGTCAGGGCGCCCGAGTGCTCAATCAGAGCATGCCGGAATTGGCGGCGCTGATGGGTGACAAAATTACGCTGTGGCATCAGGTCGGTAAAGGTGCGCTGGAGTCAGTGAACCAGGCTTATGAAAAAGTCGGCCAGACTCAGCATAAAGTTACTGAATTTATTGATGACATGGCAGAAGCATACGCATGGGCGGATGTGGTGGTGTGTCGTTCCGGTGCCTTAACGGTCAGCGAAATTGCTGCGGCGGGTTTACCGGCGATATTTATCCCCTTCCAGCACAAAGATCGTCAGCAGTACTGGAATGCGCTGCCACTGGAGAAAGCCGGTGCAGCAAAGATTATCGAGCAGAAAGATTTTAGTGCTGCCGCAGTGGCCGATCTGATGGCCGGATGGGACAGAACCCATCTTATGGAAATGGCACGCGCTGCACGCGCAGCGGCCATCCCTGATGCGACAGAACGCGTGGCTGCCGAAGTGGTTGCCGCCAGTAAAAAATGAAATTGAACGGGCCATGCATTGCGTGGTCCCAGCCGTAAGAAACGGATTAATCAGTAACCTGAAATAGTGAATAAAAACGTGAATACACAACAATTGGCGAAACTGCGTACCTTCGTGCCCGAGATGCATCGTGTCCGGCACATTCACTTTGTTGGCATCGGTGGTGCCGGCATGGGTGGTATCGCCGAAGTGTTGGCCAATGAAGGCTATCAGATCAGCGGTTCTGACCTGGCACCGAATGCGGTGACGCAGCAACTGACTGCGCTGGGTGCGACGATTTATTTCAATCACCGCCCGGAGAATGTGCTCGATGCCAGCGTAGTGGTGGTTTCTACGGCGATCTCATCCGATAACCCGGAGATTGTCGCCGCCCGCGAAGCGCGGATCCCGGTGATCCGTCGTGCAGAAATGCTCGCCGAGCTGATGCGTTTTCGTCACGGTATCGCCGTGGCAGGTACGCACGGTAAAACCACGACGACAGCGATGGTGACCAGTATTTATGCCGAGGCCGGACTGGATCCGACCTTTGTAAACGGTGGTTTAGTGAAAGCGGCAGGCACGCATGCGCGTTTAGGCTCAAGCCGCTTCCTGATTGCAGAAGCCGACGAAAGCGATGCGTCGTTCCTGCACCTGCAACCGATGGTGGCGATTGTTACCAATATCGAAGCAGACCACATGGACACGTATCAGGGTGATTTTGAAAACCTGAAACAGACCTTTGTGAATTTCCTGCACAACCTGCCGTTCTATGGCCGTGCGGTGATGTGTATCGATGATCCGGTGATCCGTGAGCTGATCCCCCGTGTTGGCCGTCATATCACTACCTACGGCTTCAGCGAAGATGCAGATGTGATGATCGAAAGTTATCGTCAGGAAGGCGCGCAGGGGCACTTTACGTTGCGCCGTCATGATTTGCCGCAGATTACGGTGACGCTGAATGCGCCGGGCCGTCACAACGCCCTTAATGCTGCCGCCGCTGTTGCGGTAGCAACCGATGAAGGCATCAGCGACGACGCCATACTGCGCGCGCTGGAAGGTTTTCAGGGCACCGGGCGTCGTTTCGATTTCCTCGGCGAATTCGCGCTGGAAAATGTGAACGGCAAATCCGGCAGCGCCATGCTGGTTGATGACTACGGTCACCATCCGACAGAAGTGGACGCGACGGTCAAAGCCGCACGCGCGGGCTGGGCGAATAAACGCCTGGTCATGATTTTCCAGCCGCACCGGTACACGCGTACCCGTGATTTGTACGATGATTTTGCCAACGTGCTGTCTCAGGTTGATGTGCTGATCATGCTTGATGTTTACCCGGCTGGCGAAGCGCCGATCCCGGGTGCTGACAGCCGCTCGCTGTGCCGTACCATTCGCGCGCGTGGCAAGCTGGATCCCATTCTGGTGTCTGATATTGACGCTGTGCCTGAAAGCCTGGCGCAGATCCTCGAAGGGGACGATTTAGTTCTGGTTCAGGGCGCTGGCACGATTGGCAGAGTGGCCCGCAAATTGGCTGACCAAAAATTGCAGCCAGTGAAAAAAGGTGAAGAACATCATGTCTGAGAAAGTAGCAGTTTTATTTGGTGGTACTTCCGCAGAACGCGATGTGTCATTGCAGTCCGGCGCTGCGGTGCTGGCTGGCTTACGTGAATCCGGTGTGGATGCCCACGGCATCGACACCAAAACCTTTAATGTTGCACTGCTTAAAGAAGAAGGTTTCAGCAAAGTCTTTATCGCGCTACACGGTCGCGGGGGTGAAGACGGCACATTGCAGGGGCTGCTGGAGCAAATTGATTTGCCTTATACCGGCAGCGGCGTGATGGCATCCGCACTGACCATGGATAAGTTCCGCACCAAACTGGTGTGGCAGGCACTGGGTTTACCGGTTGCTCCGTTCGTGGCACTGCATCGCTCACAAATTGAAGCGGCAGGGCAGGGCACGTTAGCGGCAAAAATCGCTGAATTAGGCCTGCCGGTGATCGTGAAACCCAGTCGTGAAGGCTCCAGCGTAGGTATGAGCAAAGTGACGACTGAAAATGAGTTGTTACCTGCCTTACAGGAAGGCTTCCGCCATGACGATAACGTATTGATCGAAAAATGGCTAAGTGGTCCTGAATACACCGTGGCTATCGTGGGCGAGCAAATTATGCCTTCGATCCGTATTCAGCCTGCCGGTACCTTTTATGACTATCAGGCGAAGTATCTGTCTGATGAAACACAGTATTTTTGTCCAAGCGGTTTAAGTCAGGATCAGGAACAGCAATTGTCTGCACTGGCATTGCAGGCTTATCAGGCGCTCGATTGCAGCGGCTGGGGGCGTGTTGATGTGATGCAAGACAGCGATGGCAGTTTTAATCTGCTGGAAGTGAATACCTCACCGGGCATGACCAGTCATAGCCTGGTGCCGATGGCCGCGAAACAATTCGGGTTGAGCTTCCCGCAATTAGTTTTCCGTATTCTGGAACTGGCTGACTGATATGTCTCAAGCCGCCCTGAATACCCGAGAGCGAGAGACGGCCGAGAGCAATAATGGCGGCCGTCGCAGTAACGGCGGTCAGCTGGCAGGGATCGTATTCCTGCTGCTGGTTGCAGGCACTATTTTATGGAGCGCGTGGGCAGTTGTGGTCTGGATGCAGGACGCAAACCGACTGCCGCTGTCTCAGCTGGTGGTGACTGGCGAGCGTCATTACACCACTAACGACGATATTCGCCAGGCGATCTTGTCCTTAGGGGCGCCGGGCACGTTTATGACGCAGGATGTGAATGTCATCCAACAGCAGATTGAGCGATTGCCGTGGATTAAACAGGTCAGCGTCCGTAAGCAATGGCCGAATGAACTGAAGATTCACCTGGTGGAGTATGTGCCGGTCGCACACTGGAATGATTTGCACATGGTTGATGCTGACGGCAAGTCATTCAGCATACCTGCTGAACGTGTCGTCAATCAAAAAATGCCGTTGCTCTACGGTCCGGAAGGCAGTGAACAGGATGTTTTGCAAGGCTATCAAACGATGAGTCAGGCGCTGGCCGCCGGCAAGTTCACGTTGAAAGCCGTGGCAATGAGTGCACGCCACTCGTGGCAGTTAACCCTGGATAATGATATCCGGCTGGAATTGGGGAGAGATGACCGGATGGGACGTTTACAGCGTTTTATCCAACTTTATCCGCGTTTCCAGCAACAGGCTGACGCCGACAAAAAGCGCATCACTTATGTCGATTTACGTTATGACAGCGGTGCATCAGTGGGTTGGGCGCCAGAGTTTATTGACCAGCAAAACAGTAATCAGCAACAGAATCAGGCACAGGCTAAACAACAATGATCAAGTCGACGGACAGAAAACTGGTAGTTGGGCTGGAAATCGGTACTGCAAAAGTCGCCGCATTGGTGGGAGAAGTTCTGCCCGATGGCATGGTCAACATTATCGGTGTGGGCAGTTGCCCATCCCGGGGCATGGATAAAGGTGGCGTTAACGATCTGGAATCGGTGGTGAAATGCGTGCAGCGTGCCATCGATCAGGCCGAATTGATGGCTGATTGCCAGATTTCCTCTGTTTACCTTGCTTTGTCTGGTAAACATATCAGTTGTCAGAATGAAATAGGGATGGTTCCTATTTCAGAAGAGGAAGTGACGCAGGAAGATGTAGAGAACGTTGTGCATACCGCTAAGTCGGTACGCGTACGTGATGAGCATCGGGTATTGCACGTCATTCCTCAGGAATATGCCATCGATTATCAGGAAGGCATTAAAAATCCGGTCGGATTATCTGGCGTGCGTATGCAGGCTAAAGTCCACCTGATCACCTGCCATAACGATATGGCGAAGAACATTGTCAAAGCGGTTGAACGGTGCGGCCTGAAAGTTGATCAGCTCATTTTTGCCGGTCTGGCCTCCAGTTATGCCGTTCTGACCGAAGATGAACGCGAATTAGGTGTCTGTGTCGTCGATATTGGTGGCGGAACCATGGATATCGCTGTTTATACCGGTGGCGCACTGCGTCATACTAAGGTAATCCCTTATGCAGGGAATGTGGTCACCAGTGATATCGCTTACGCGTTCGGCACACCACCTACCGATGCCGAAGCGATCAAAGTTCGCCACGGTTGTGCATTAGGGGCGATTGTCGGCAAAGACGAAAATGTCGAAGTGCCGAGCGTAGGCGGACGTCCGCCACGCAGTCTGCAACGTCAGACACTGGCTGAAGTTATCGAGCCTCGTTATACAGAATTGCTGAATCTTGTGAACGACGAAATTTTGCAATTGCAGGAGCAGTTACGTCAGCAGGGCGTAAAACATCATCTGGCCGCAGGTATAGTTTTGACAGGCGGCGCAGCACAAATTGATGGTCTGGCAGCTTGTGCGCAGCGGGTATTCCATACCCAGGTGCGTATCGGGCAACCTCTGAACATCACCGGGCTGACAGATTATGCGCAGGAACCTTACTACTCAACTGCTGTAGGGCTGCTGCACTACGGGAAGGAGTCTCACCTCAGCGGTGAGGCAGAAGTGGAAAAACGCGCCTCAGTGGGCAACTGGTTCAAACGAATCAATAGCTGGCTGAGAAAAGAGTTTTAATGTTTTAACAACGGGATCATGCTTTTAAGTATTTCGATCCCGACGCGACAGGCACAAAACGGAGAGAAACTATGTTTGAACCTATGGAACTGACCAACGATGCGGTGATTAAAGTCATCGGCGTCGGCGGTGGCGGCGGTAACGCTGTCGAACACATGGTGCGTGAGCGCATCGAAGGTGTTGAATTCTTTGCCGTTAACACCGACGCTCAGGCGTTGCGCAAAACGGCAGTAGGCCAGACGATTCAGATCGGTAGCGGTATTACCAAAGGTCTGGGTGCTGGTGCGAACCCGGAAGTGGGTCGCAATTCTGCTGAAGAAGATCGTGAAGCCCTGCGTGCTGCGCTCGAAGGCGCTGACATGGTCTTTATCGCAGCGGGCATGGGCGGCGGTACCGGTACCGGTGCAGCGCCAGTGGTTGCTGAAGTAGCAAAAGATTTAGGTATTCTGACCGTTGCTGTCGTGACTAAGCCATTCAACTTTGAAGGCAAAAAACGCATGGCATTCGCGGAGCAGGGTATCGCTGAACTGTCCAAACACGTGGACTCCCTGATCACCATCCCGAACGACAAGCTGTTGAAAGTTCTGGGTCGCGGTATTTCTCTGCTGGACGCCTTCGGTGCGGCCAACGACGTGCTGAAAGGCGCGGTGCAGGGTATTGCTGAGTTGATCACCCGTCCGGGTCTGATGAACGTCGACTTCGCCGATGTGCGCACCGTTATGTCCGAAATGGGTTATGCCATGATGGGCTCCGGTGTGGCATGTGGTGAAGACCGTGCTGAAGAAGCGGCTGAAATGGCGATCTCCAGCCCGTTGCTGGAAGATATCGACCTGTCAGGCGCGCGCGGCGTTCTGGTCAACATTACTGCGGGCTTCGATCTGCGTTTGGATGAATTCGAAACGGTGGGTAACACCATCCGTGCTTTCGCCTCTGACAACGCCACCGTGGTTATCGGGACTTCTCTTGACCCGGAAATGAATGACGAACTGCGCGTGACAGTAGTGGCAACGGGTATCGGCATGGACAAACGTCCTGAGATCACCCTGGTGACCAACAAGCCAGCCAGCCAGCCTGTTATGGATCATCGCTACCAGCAGCACGGGATGTCTCCGTTGCCGCAGGAAACGAAGCCAGCTGCCAAAGTGGTCAACGATCAAAGCGCGCAATCTAATAAAGAGCCCGACTATCTGGACATCCCAGCCTTCCTGCGTAAGCAGGCAGACTAGTCTGAATTGTAGGATCTCCGCTCTTTGTGCTAAACTGTCCCGCCAACCTTAATGTACTATGCAAAGGTTGGCAGGATAGATGGATAACATTGCGAGATAAAAACGATGATCAAACAACGTACATTAAAACGTATCGTTCAGGCGACGGGCGTCGGTTTACATACCGGCAAGAAAGTCACCCTGACTCTGCGTCCTGCACCGGCCAATACCGGGGTCATCTATCGTCGCACTGACTTGAATCCACCGGTCGATTTCCCGGCAGATGCCAAATCCGTGCGTGATACCATGCTCTGTACTTGCCTGGTCAATGAGCATGACGTACGTATTTCTACGGTAGAGCACCTTAATGCGGCCCTCGCAGGTTTAGGCATCGATAACATCGTTATCGAAGTCGACGCGCCTGAAGTGCCTATTATGGACGGTAGTGCTGCACCTTTCGTCTATCTGTTGATGGATGCAGGGATTGAAGAGCTGAACTGCGCGAAGAAATTCCTGCGCATCAAGCAGACTGTGCGTGTTGAAGACGGTGATAAGTGGGCAGAGTTCAAACCATTCAATGGTTTCTCTCTGGATTTCACTATCGACTTCAATCACCCGGCGATTGATTCCAGCTCACAGCGCTACAAAATGAACTTCTCTGCAGAAGCATTTGTTCGCCAAATCAGCCGTGCGCGCACATTTGGTTTTATGCGTGATATCGAGTACCTGCAGTCACGTGGTTTGTGCCTGGGTGGCAGCTTTGATTGTGCGATTGTTGTAGATGATTACCGCGTACTTAACGAAGATGGCCTGCGTTTTGAAGATGAATTCGTTCGTCACAAAATGCTTGATGCTATCGGCGACCTGTTCATGTGCGGCCATAACATTATTGGTGCGTTTACCGCATTCAAATCTGGTCACGCTCTGAACAACAAGTTACTGCAAGCGGTATTGGCGCAGCAGGAAGCCTGGGAACTCGTTACATTCCAGGATGAAGCTGAAGTGCCATTGGCTTTTAAAGCCCCTTCTACCGTATTGGCATAATCGGTACAGATATTACTGTTTTACTTATTACGACTGGTTGTTCTGGCACTCTCTCCGGCCAGGTCAGCCAGTCGTTCTAATGCCTTCCTCAGTTTTTCCGGGCTTCGGCTCGCCAGTCCTCTCAATTCATTAGCACTCTGCGAACTCAAATGCCGTACCGGCATAGACTCTGCTGCGATCGTTTTATTTTTCTGAGCAATTTGCGAAGCATTTTCCATTTTAGCCATCAACGAGGGATTAATCCTGATGTCGATTGATGACAATGATGGTAGAATTTGCGCTCGAAGTGCAGAGAGTAATGCGGGTTGTTCATAGCGTAATCGCATCATCCAGCTGGCATTAGCAATTTCCAGCACTAAAACTCCCTGTCGATAATTACCGACACGACACCATGGTTGCATGGGTGACGGTAAAAGCCCCTTCACTGCGCGGTTTAGTTTTAATAAAGCCGCAGCGCGCTGTTGAACAATTCGCAGCGGGCTTTGTTCCGTTGAAGAGGCGTCATCGAACAGGATATCTAATAATTGTGGGCGACTATCGCGCATGATGGGCTCCGGCGGATTGTAAACGTGTGATTGGTATTCTAAATCGTTGGCGACAATTTGGCAGAAGGTATTTTTGGCCGCATCTCCTCCTGGGGATGGTCGCGGCTAGCCTTGGCGTGTCGACGAATCTCTCACAAACTGAACTGGTTGCCGTTCCTAATACGTCTTCAAGTCTAAACCGTCTCAACATCGGCAGTACAGGGCTGAGTAATCTGGCATTACTCCAGGCGCATCGCCGCCCGTCTTTCGGTGTCGATTACTGGCAGCAGCATGCACTACGTACCGTTATTCGTCATCTTTCTTTTGCTCTGGCACCGCAGGTTGTTTATACCGCTGCACCGGAAGTCGTTGCTAAAGACGCAGAGCCGCTGCATGTCCAGCAACTCGCTTTACTGGTCACCCTGAATGCCTTACTGACACATGAATCCAAACCTCCGGTTATCATTCGTCATACGCAACAGCCTTTCCTCTCTCATGCTTCATCGCATCAAACCGGCCTGTGGTTAGCACAGGTGCAAGGCATTCGTGCCGGCCCGGCCTCTCTGATTTAACAGACTGTAATTGTAAAATCTATCTATAAATCAATAAATTAGTGGCTACCTAAGGTGGCCTCCAAGAGATATTAAGCACTATGTTAATCAAATTATTGACCAAAGTTTTTGGTAGCCGTAATGATCGTACCCTGCGCCGTATGCGCAAAGTGGTTGACCTTATCAACCGCATGGAACCTGAAATTCAAAAGTTGACCGATGAGCAACTGCAAGCGAAAACCAACGAGTTCCGCGAGCGTTTGGCGAAAGGTGAAGTGCTTGAAAATCTGATCCCTGAAGCTTTTGCTGTCGTACGTGAATCCAGTAAACGTGTCTTTGGCATGCGCCACTTCGACGTGCAGTTGCTCGGCGGTATGGTACTTAACGAACGCTGCATCGCAGAAATGCGCACCGGTGAAGGTAAAACACTGACCGCAACGCTGCCTGCTTATCTGAACGCATTGAGCGGTAAGGGCGTTCACGTTGTTACCGTCAACGATTACCTGGCACAGCGTGACGCCGAAAATAACCGTCCACTGTTTGAATTCCTGGGTCTGAGCATCGGTATTAACTTACCGGGTATGCCTTCTCCGGCTAAGCGTGCGGCTTATGCTGCAGATATCACCTACGGTACCAACAACGAATACGGTTTTGACTACCTGCGTGACAACATGGCGTTCAGCCCTGAAGAACGTGTTCAGCGTAAGCTGCACTATGCGCTGGTGGATGAGGTTGACTCCATCTTGATCGATGAAGCGCGTACTCCGCTGATCATCTCCGGCCCGGCCGAAGACAGCTCAGAAATGTACACCCGCGTTGATAAGCTGATTCCAAAACTGATCCGTCAGGAAAAAGAAGACTCCGATTCCTTCCAGGGCGAAGGCCACTTCTCAGTGGATGAAAAAGCGCGTCAGGTTCACCTGACTGAGCGCGGTCTGATTCTGATCGAAGAACTGCTGATGGAAGCGGGTATCATGGAAGAGGGCGAATCCCTCTATTCCCCGACTAACATCATGCTGATGCACCACGTGACCGCCGCGCTGCGTGCACACGTGCTGTTTACCCGCGATGTGGATTACATTGTGAAAGACGGTGAAGTTATCATCGTCGACGAACACACTGGCCGTACCATGCAGGGCCGTCGTTGGTCAGATGGTCTGCATCAGGCGGTTGAAGCGAAAGAAGGCGTTGATATCCAAAACGAAAACCAGACGCTGGCTTCCATTACCTTCCAGAACTACTTCCGTCTGTACGAAAAACTGGCCGGTATGACCGGTACTGCGGACACCGAAGCATTCGAATTCAGTTCCATTTATAAACTCGATACCATTGTTGTGCCAACTAACCGCCCGATGGTGCGTAAAGACATGGCCGATCTGGTCTACATGACAGAAATGGAAAAAATTGGCGCAATCATTGAAGACATTCGCAATTGCACCGCGAATGGCCAGCCGGTATTGGTGGGGACTATCTCAATTGAGAAATCAGAAGTTGTCTCAAATGAGCTGACCAAAGCCGGTATCGCACACAGCGTACTGAACGCGAAATTCCACGCTAAAGAAGCGGACATTGTTTCCCAGGCGGGCCAGCCAAGTGCGGTAACGATCGCCACCAACATGGCCGGTCGTGGTACGGATATCGTATTGGGCGGCAGCTGGCAGGTTGAAGTTGAGAATCTCGGCGAAGAAGCGACAGACGAGAAAATCGCAGAAATTAAAGCAGCATGGCAGATTCGTCACGATGCCGTGCTGGCTTCCGGTGGTTTACACATCATTGGTACCGAGCGTCATGAATCACGCCGTATCGATAACCAGCTGCGTGGCCGTGCGGGTCGTCAGGGTGATGCGGGTTCATCACGCTTCTATCTGTCCATGGAAGATGCTCTGATGCGTATCTTCGCGTCTGACCGTGTAACTGGCATGATGCGTAAACTGGGGATGAAACCAGGCGAAGCCATTGAGCATCCTTGGGTGACCAAAGCGATTGCTAATGCGCAGCGTAAAGTAGAAAGCCGCAACTTCGATATTCGTAAGCAATTGCTGGAATATGATGATGTGGCAAGCGACCAGCGTCGTGCGATCTACAGCCAGCGTAACGAACTGCTGGACGTGTCCGACGTGAGCGAAACCATCGCCAGCATTCGTGAAGACGTGTTCAAAAGCACTATCGACAGCTACATTCCGCCACAGTCTCTGGAAGAAATGTGGGATGTTGAAGGTCTGGAACAGCGTCTGAAAACCGATTTCGAGCTGGAAATGCCGATTTCGGAGTGGCTGGATAAAGAGCCAGAACTGCATGAAGAAACACTGCGCGACCGTATCATGGAAATCGCGAAAGAATCTTACGCCCGTAAAGAAGAAGTCGTTGGCGCTGAAATGATGCGCAACTTCGAAAAAGGCGTGATGCTGCAAACCCTTGACTCCCTGTGGAAAGAGCATCTGGCCGCAATGGATTACCTGCGTCAGGGTATTCACTTACGTGGCTATGCGCAGAAAGATCCGAAGCAGGAGTACAAACGTGAATCCTTCGCCATGTTTGCTTCTATGCTGGAATCGCTGAAATACGAAGTGGTCAGCGTACTCAGCAAAGTACAGGTACGTATGCCTGAAGAAGTAGAAGCGATGGAGATTCAGCGTCGTGAAGAAGCTGAACGTCTGGCGCGTCAGCAACAGCTGAGCCATCAGGATCAGCAGGAAATCGAAGTGGCCGAAGCCGCGCGTCTTGCTTCTTCTGGCGAACGCAAAGTAGGTCGTAACGATCTCTGCCCATGCGGTTCCGGCAAGAAATACAAACAATGCCATGGCAGCCTGCAAAAGTAAGATCTCAGGCTAAGTCATCGTGTTAATCTTAAAGGCGGCTAATCACCGCCTTTATTTTTGTCTTAAAAAGTACGGTTTCAGTACAGGATTCTTGGTCAGGAGAAAGGTGAGAACTGTGACGATTAAGCAACTGAATATCTCAGTCGGCATCATCCGCAATGAGCAGAAAGAAATTTTTATCACCCAGCGTGATGCCTCATCACACATGGCCGGATGTTGGGAGTTTCCCGGCGGTAAGATAGAAGCGGGTGAGTCGCCGGAACAGGCCGTCATTCGTGAGTTACAGGAAGAAGTGGGGATAAATGCAACATCTCCAGTGTTGCTGAAAACGTTAGAGCATCGCTTCTCCGATCGCATTATCACTTTGCATTTCTTTTTGGTACAAAGCTGGCAGGGCGAACCTTACGGCAAAGAAGGGCAGCCTAAGCGCTGGGTTGCACAGTCTGAGTTGGATGAAACTGAATTTCCACCAGCGAACGAAGAGATAGTCAAGGCACTGAAAAATAACCAGTTATAATGTTATACCTCTCGCAAAAAAGGGGCTGAAGCCCCTTTCTGTGTCATTCCTTTCTACGCTTGTTTGCTGCGTTAAATCTCTTCTTCGCTCCACTCATCCAGATCGTTGATATCCCCTTTGCTGGGAATACGTTTCTCTTCATCGGCCCATTCGCCGAGATCGATCAACTGGCAGCGTTTACAACAAAATGGGCGGTAAGGGCTTTGTTCGCCCCAGACCACTGTTTTGCCACAGGTCGGGCAATTTACTTCAATAATTTCGGGATCCATTTGCAACTCCTAGCAGCAGGCAAGATCAAAATTCAGTCGCGCGGGAACCACACCATGTTCGCTGTCGAGGGGTAAAAAGCGAATGGCATAACGGGTTTTGTGCCCGGACACTTGCGGGTAAAGCAGATTTTCCATCGACAGACGTAATCGTAACAGATCTGCGCCTTCCGCATTGTCCTGGAAAAAGCCGTTAAGGCTGATTTGATTGCGAAATACGCCTGACTGACGGATTAAATCCAGCACCATTGTGAGCGAGTTATTTAACGGAGCCAGAGTTTCCAGCCAGTTTTGAACTTCGCCATCCCTCTGAGATTGCGCCAAATGCAGCCAGATATGCAGCGTCGGTAAATCAAAGCTGCAGCAACCGCCAGGAATACTCAGGCGTTGACGAACCAGCGCGATCATCCGGTCTTCTTTCAATGCCTGACCAATTCTGGGGGCTTTCATCAGGATGCCTGCGCACTGCTTTAGCTCTGCCCGAATTCCTTCAATGCGAGATATATCTACGCCAGGGACATCCTGCCACTGGGAGAGTTTCTGTTGCTGTCTTTCCAGCTCTTTCAGCAAATCCGTACGTACTTCCCCGCGCTCTAAAACATCCAGCAGATCGGATGCAGTGCGGAAAAACAGCAACGCAGAAGAAATATCAGTAACTTGCGCATTGGCATGCAGTTGCTGTAACAAAAACTCAATGCGTAGCCAGGTACGCATTTTTTCATTTAGAGGATGTTCAAAAAGAACGGTGGCTGCTGCTTCACTCATGCTTGGCAATATCCTGTCTGTTTTCCCCTTGATATTCTGATGAATTATTCAGGGGATACTGATGCCGCAAATGTTAAATAGCGGCTATGTAATTGGGCAACACGCGATTCAATCGTTTCAGGATCGCCGCTGTTATCAATAATGTCATCCGCGCAGGCCAGTCGTTTTTCACGGCTCACCTGCGCAGCAATAATACTTTCAGCCTGCTGACGGCTGATGCCATCGCGCTGCATTGTGCGCACAAGCTGGGTTTGTGGATCAACGTCTACAACTAAAACGCGATTTGCCTGCGCCTGTAACCCATTTTCAACCAGTAACGGCACCACCCACAGCACGTAAGCCGTTTCAGCCTGCCTTATAAACTGCTGAGTACGCGCATGAATAACGGGATGGAGCAGTTGATTCACCCAGGCTTTTTCAGCCGGATGACTGAAAATGCATTCTCTCAAAGCGGCTCGATTTAACGAACCATCATCAAGAATAATATCTTTACCAAAGTGTTTGCTCAGTTCATCCAGCGCCGGTTCACCGGGAGCCACAACCTGACGTGCAATGATATCAGCATCGACAATGCTCACCCCGCGGCGGGCAAAGCTTTCGGCTACGGTACTTTTTCCGCTTCCTATGCCTCCGGTCAATGCAACGATATAGGCCATGCTGATGCTCTGATAGAATTAGTTGGGTAAATGATAAAGAGATTATGAGTAAGTGCAAGCCGCTCTCGTATTGGTTTTGGACTGGAAAAATTAATCAGCTACACAATCAAAAGTCTGTGATGTGCGCTGTAAAAGCCATCTTGCCGTTGTCATTTTCCTGTGTATGATAAAACCACTGGAAAGGGTGTCTAATTTTCTGCTGCCACCCTAGCGACCCGTCGCCAAACCAGGACAAACCCGTCATGCGCATTGAAGAAGATTTGAAGTTAGGTTTTAAAGACGTACTTATCCGCCCGAAACGTTCCACCCTCAAAAGCCGTTCCGAAGTAGAGCTGGAGCGCACCTTCACATTTAAACACTCTGCTATCAGCTGGTCTGGCACGCCAATTATTGCCGCCAATATGGATACCGTTGGTACATTCCGTATGGCGACTGTGCTGGCATCATTCGGGATGCTGACCGCAGTCCATAAGCATTACACCGTAGAGCAATGGCAAGCTTTCATCTCCTCTGCTGATGAATCAGTACTGCGCAATGTGATGGTTTCAACCGGAACGTCAGAAGCTGATTTCGTCAAAACCCTGCAAATTCTCGCGATGTCGCCTCTGCTGAAGTTTGTGTGTCTTGATGTTGCTAACGGCTATTCAGAACACTTTGTGGATTTCCTGCGGCGTGTGCGTGAAGCTTGCCCGGATAAAGTGATCTGTGCAGGTAATGTTGTCACCGGTGAAATGGTGGAAGAATTGATCCTCTCTGGCGCAGACATCGTTAAAGTTGGCATCGGTCCGGGTTCCGTTTGTACCACCCGCGTCAAAACCGGTGTAGGTTATCCGCAACTTTCTGCCGTGATTGAATGTGCTGATGCAGCCCATGGTTTAGGCGGACAGATCGTCAGCGATGGTGGCTGTGCTGTTCCGGGTGACGTAGCCAAAGCCTTCGGCGGCGGTGCCGATTTCGTTATGCTCGGCGGTATGCTGGCTGCGCACGAAGAATGTGAAGGTTCAGTGGTTGAAGAAAATGGCGAAAAATTCATGCTGTTTTACGGCATGAGTTCTGAATCAGCGATGAAACGCCACGTGGGCGGCGTCGCGGAATATCGCGCCGCAGAAGGCAAAACGGTGAAATTACCCCTTCGTGGTCCGGTAGAAAACACTGTCCGCGATATTCTCGGCGGCTTGCGTTCAGCCTGCACCTATGTGGGCGCCGACCGCCTGAAAGAGCTGACGAAACGCACTACCTTTATCCGCGTTGCGGAGCAGGAAAACCGGTTGTTCGGCGGCAAATAACCCATCGTCATTCAGGCTAAATAACGGCGAAATAATTTTCGCCGTTTTCTGTTTATGCACAGATTCAACATTGCCATCCTCAGCCCATCACCGAGCCCAGCTGGAATATCGGCAGATACATCGCTATCACTAATCCGCCAACAATCACGCCCATTACTGCCATAAGTACCGGTTCAATCGTTTGTGACAAGGTGTCTGCCAGCGAATTTGCTTTTTCATTATGCAGATGCGCCAGTTTTAGCAGTAACTCATCCAGCGATCCTGACTCCTCACCTATTTTGATTAGTTGCTGGCACAGCGATGGAAACAGCGGCGACTGTACAAAAGCTTTGTGTAAGGGCACACCCTGCATAATCTGCTCACGGATCTGACCGAGTGCGGTCTGAAAATGCAGGTTAGACATTGAGGCCGATGCGGCTGCCAGCCCTGCAATCAATGTCATACCCGCCTGCTGCGTCATCGCCAGAGTCTGAAATATCTGGCTCAGGCAGCTGTCGGTGACCAGCCGTGATGTTAACGGCAGCGTGAGCAGCAGCTTTTGTTCCCTCAGTTTCCACCTTTTTTGCGGATGCAATTTGCGCAGATAAGCAAAACAGCAAAGGGATAAAATACCTGCCAGCCACGGGCCAGTTCCAATCAAAACCTCAGAGGTGGCTACCAGCATGCGGGTAAACCAGGGTAACTGCGCATCGAAGGATGCGTAGATTTTGGCAAACTCTGGCAGAACCATCGTCAGCATCAGCAGCGTCACCAGGGTGGCGATAACGCTGACAATCAGCGGATAGCGCAATGCTTTTTTCACCTTCGCCTTCAGTTCCGCTTGCTGCTCCTGCTGGGCTGCCAGTTGTAAACAACACTGATCCAGTTGTCCTGTGAGCTCACCAATGGAGATTATCTGCCGGTAGATATCCGGGAAGACGTCCGGATACGCATTGAGCATTTCCGATAAAGGTTTACCTTCGCGTACCCCTTTGGCGATATTGTGCAGGACGCACTGCCATGCTGGTTTCGGATGTTCACCGGCCAGCAGCGTAAGGCTGTTAACCAGCGGCAGCCCCGCCTGCAACAATGTAGCGAGCTGCCTGATTATCGATACCCGCTCCTGATTCTTCCAGAAACGCCGGTGCAGGCTCTGCTTCATGTGAATCTTTAGCGGCTGCAAACCAGCAGCGAAAAGCTGCTGGTAAATGCCCTCTTTACTGACCTCAATGCTGTCGCCATCCTGGATACTTCCCTGGCTATCGATAGCCTGCCAGTGATAGAGCTTCCACGTTTGATGAAGCACTGACAAATCACTCATGCACCGGTTCCCTCGCCGGTGACGCGATAGAGTTCCTCAAGCGAGGTAATACCTTGTTCCACCAGCAGCATCCCGGCTTCCTGTAAGGTGATCTGCCCCTGCTCGCGGGCGATTTTGATAAGTTCGTTCACGGTGGCTTCTGCAACCAGCGCCTGTTGTAAACGGGGCGTGATGTTCAGCGTTTCATAAATACCTGTCCGTCCGTAATAGCCTGAAAAACACTGATGACATCCGGCTGCCTGCCAGAGCGGTACTTGTCTTCCTTGTCCGTTTTCGCCATTCCCGACAAATGACATGTGCGCCTTACGGCAATGCGGACAGAGTTTTCGCACCAGCCGTTGGGCAATCACCAGCCGCAAACTGGCGGCAATGTGAAAGCCTTCGATGCCCATCTGACGCAGGCGGGTCAGGGTTTCGCAGGTAGAATTGGTGTGCAGCGTTGAAAGCACCAGGTGACCGGTTTGCGCTGCTTTTACCGCGATCTCAGCCGTTTCTTTATCACGGATCTCACCGACCATGATGACATCAGGATCCTGACGCAGTAACGCCCGTAAAACACTGGCAAAGCTGAGATCTGTTTTGCTGTTAATCTGCGTTTGATTAATACCGCTGACGGGAATTTCGATCGGATCTTCCACGCTGCAAATATTGCGTGAGATGGCATTCAGTTCACGCAAGCCGCTGTAGAGCGTCACGGTCTTGCCACTGCCGGTCGGGCCGGTGACCAGAATCAGCCCCTGCGGATGTTTCAGTGCCGCCTTGAAATATCCCAGATCTCTCAGGGTGAGTCCCAGCTGCGACATCGCCAGATCTTGCTGGGTCATGTGCAGAATACGCAGCACGATTTTCTCGCCATGCAGCGTCGGCAAAGAGGAAACGCGCATCGAGTAGCGCTGATTTTGCAGCACCACCGACAGCTGTCCGTCCTGTGGTAAACGACGTTCAGCGACGTTCAGTTGTCCCATGATTTTGAGCCTTGCACAGACGCTGGCCGCCATCGAAAATTCAGGGCCGGGGATCTCCTGCAACACGCCGTCAATGCGTACACGGACACGGAAGCAGTTTTCATAAGGTTCGAAATGAACATCCGATGCCCGGCGGGTAATCGCTTGTCTCAGGATCTGATTAAGAACATTAATCACCGGCGCGTCACTCTGGTCATTCAGTTCGTTGGCTTCTGGCCTTTTAGAATCCCCATTCCCTGCTTCTTGTGGTGATTCCGCGCCGTCTTTTTCCATCATTTGTTCCAGCCTTGCCTGCGGCCAGCGCTCCAGCTGAACTTTCAGTCCGCTGGCAAAACGCAAAACATTGCCTAACGTCTCGGCATCGGGTTCCGCCTCATGGCAGGCGACGCGCAAGGTTTGATCGTCGCGGTGCAGTATCACCGCTTTATAACGCTGACAAAGTGCATCAAGCGACGCCTCGCTTTGCAGGCGATCACTGTCAGGCGGGGAAACGGGACGCAGTGGCATATCGGTCATCATGGCGCTCCTGTGGTATCAAAGCGGAATACGCTTTCGCATGCTTCCACCATCGACGAACTCTCGGCATTGGTGCAGCTTCTGCTCCAGACAATACCGCCTGCCTGGATATCCGGGGCGGGAGTCATCACAACGCTCAGGCCTTTAAGCGCCTGCTGGCCTGTCAGTGAAATCACCCCCGCGTTCACCTGTATCTGGCTGACGTAACGGCTGGTGGCCGTCGCAGGGATCCCCTGCGTGCCTGCGTTGCAGCTCGTCAGCGCACCTGCATCTATCACGCACAGCTCGACGCCGGTTTTATAGGGCACCATGGTTTGCAGCATGTCAGTCAGGGCTGCTTTCTGGATGTAACTTTGGTAGGCGGGAATGCCGATGGCGCTCAGGATCGCAATAATTGCGATGACCACCATCAGTTCTATAAGGGTAAATCCTTGTTGCCGGTGCATGGCTTTCTCCGTTTTGTGTAACTGCATGGATGTTGCTCAGGCAGCAAACTAAACGGAGAGAAATTCTGATTCCAGCGTCATTTATGGCTTCTCCGCGATGCCTTCCAGGATAACTATGCAAGGGAAAAAGGCTGTCAAAACTTTTGCGCGGCGTCTCGCAATAATGATGCGGCGTTCAAAAAGAGGGTTGGCAGCGTGCAGGGGAGAATGAGAGGGTAATGCAGCAAGTACGAAATAGTCCGAAGAAGTCGTATTGCCCCGGAAAGGATATCCGGGGCAATAGCGCATCGGTTAATCAGTTGAAACGCATCGAAAGATCCATCGCGCGGACATGTTTGGTCAGTGCGCCAACAGAAATGTAATCCACGCCTGTTTCAGCGAATTCGCGCAGTGTTTTTTCGGTGACGTTGCCAGACACTTCCAGCAATGCGCGGCCAGCAGTCAGGGTGACGCCTTCGCGCATCATCGGCACGGTGAAGTTATCCAGCATGATGATGTCAGCACCGGCATCCAGCGCCTGCTGAAGTTCGTCGAGTGACTCGACCTCTACTTCAACCGGCACATCCGCGTGGATCCACAGCGCACGTTCGACGGCGGCTTTGATCGAGCCACAGGCAATAATATGGTTTTCTTTGATCAGAAACGCGTCGGCGAGGCCCAGACGGTGATTGCTACCGCCGCCGCACAGTACGGCATATTTCAGCGCAGTACGCAGGCCGGGCAAGGTTTTACGCGTATCCAGCAGTTGGGTTTTAGTGCCTGCAAGCAGTTTCACATAGTGGCTGACTTCGGTGGCTACGCCAGAGAGCGTCTGGACAAAATTGAGCGCAGTACGTTCGCCGGTCAGCAGCATGCGGGCAGATCCGGATAGCTCGCATAATGTCTGGTTTTCAGACAGGGTATCGCCGTCTTTGACATGCCATTTGACGGTAATTTTATCGCCTGCCAGCTGGGTGAACACTTCATCCAGCCAGCGCTGGCCACAAAAAACACCGGCTTCACGGGTGATAATTGTCGCGCTTGCACTCTTGTCTTGCGGCAACAATTGCGCAGTTAAGTCATTGTTGGCATTGGCTTCGCCGCCAAGGTCTTCACCTAAAGCCTGAGTCACAAGTAAGGGGATATCATTCTGAATACGTTCGAGTAACTGTGCGCGGCGACTTTCAGGGCTGTAGCTGCGGGTAGACATACAAATACTCCGAAATGGCGGATAAGAAGGACAAAAAAACATGCTACCCTGTTGCTGTGATAAGTACCACCCAAGCACATCATTGAGGTCATTGATGCACTTAGAACATGGCTGGATTGCCGGGGCCCGGCAGGTAGTTTCTCCCCATTCTGATCTCCGTCCTGAAGACGAAATCCCCTCGCTGTTAGTGATCCATAACATCAGTTTGCCGCCCGGAAAATTTGGTGGCCCTCATATTGACCAGCTGTTTACCGGCACGCTGAATCCGCAGGATGATCCTTATTTCGAAGGGATCCACCAGTTGCGCGTTGCCGCGCATTGCCTGATCCGGCGTGACGGCGAAATCGTCCAATATGTGCCTTTTGATAAACGTGCCTGGCATGCGGGCGTTTCAAGCTGGCAGGGGCGGGAGCGATGTAATGATTTTTCTATCGGTATTGAGATGGAGGGCACTGATTTCGAGCCTTTCACCGAGGCGCAATATCGCAGCCTCGCAAGCGTTACCGAGTTGTTAATTAAGCACTATCCGATTAGTCTGGATGCCATTACCGGACACAGTGACATCGCGCCAGGGCGTAAAACGGATCCTGGTCCTGAGTTTGACTGGGCATTTTATCGCAAGCTGTTAACACCCATCGCAGGGCAAAATGTCTCTGCTGACTCGTGAATGAACGCGGGTTCGGGATTCTGTTTTCTGCGAGTGATGTGTTGAGAGAGAGTGAGAATCGATGACGTTATTTACTTTATTGCTGGTGCTGGCTTGGGAACGGTTGTTCAAACTGGGTGAACACTGGCAGTTGGATCATCGGTTTGAGGTGATTTTCAACCGTGGACGGCAGACGTCTCTGGCGAAAACGCTGGCGATAACCGTGGTCTGGATGGCGGTCATTTGGGCGATTTTGCGTGCAGTGCAGGGCCTGTTCTTCGGTGTTCCTTCACTGGTGTTATGGGTGATTATCTGTCTGTTGTGCATTGGTGCTGGCGTTAAACGCAAACACTATCGCGCCTATCTCAAATCAGCCCGTCAGGGCAATATTGATGCCACGAAAGAAATGGCGGAAGAGCTGGCGTTGATTCACGGGCTGCCTGCGGACTGCAGTGAAGAGGCTCGTTTGCGGGAGCTGCAAAATGCGCTGCTGTGGATTAACTTCCGTTATTATCTGGGGCCGCTATTTTGGTTCGTGGTCTGCGGGCCTTACGGGCCTGTTGCACTGGGTGGGTATGCCGTATTACGTGGCTATCAGACCTGGCTGGCGCGCCACATGATGCCGCTTAAACGTGCTCAGTCCGGTGTCGATAGCCTGTTGCATATTCTGGACTGGATCCCGGTGCGGCTGGCGGGCGCGGCGTATGCCCTGCTCGGGCACGGTGAAAAAGCGTTGCCGGCGTGGTTCGCCTCGCTGGGAGATATTCATTCTTCGCAATATCACGTTCTGACCCGCCTGGCGCAGTTCTCACTGGCACGCGATCCCCATACGGATCCGGTTCAGACGCCGCGTGCAGCCGTCGGGCTGGCGCGAAAGGTCACTATGATTATTCTGGTCGTGGTTGCGCTGTTAACGATTTATGGTGCGTTGATTTAACGGCAAAAGTACCGCCTGTCTGCGCTATATAAAATCTGCATAAAAAAGCCCGGCACATTCACATGGCCGGGCTTTTTGCATGTTATTCAGGACTTAAAGGGTTGTTGCAGCGTCAGCGGGCGGTTATCTGCGGCGGGTTCACCGAAGTCCGGCAGTCCGTTCTCATCCCAGCGGAAGGTTTTGATACGGGTATGGCGGTTTGGATCGTACAACGGGTCACCTTCAATCTCAGTGTAATTGCGCGCGTGATAAACCAGCACATCCTCACCTTGCTCGTTGCGGGTGAAGCTGTTGTGGCCGGGCCCGAACTGTCTGTTGCCCGCGTGAGTGGTGAATACCGGACGGTCAGATTTACGCCACGCTTTAGCGTCCAGCAGATTGCTGTTGATATCCGCCGTCAGTAAACCGATGCAGTAATTTTCATCAGTGGCGCTGGCGGAATAGGTGATGAAAATCTTATCACCATGCTTAATCACTGCCGGGCCTTCGTTTACCCAAAAACCGATGATTTCCCAGTCCAGCTCAGGTTTGCTGAGCATGACGGGGGGCGATTTCAGTGTCCACGGGTTTTCCATTTCGGCCAGATACAGGTTGGAGTTGCCCTGAATAGCCGGATCTTTCTGCGCCCACAGGTAATAATTTTTCCCCTGGTGCTCAAAATGCGTGGCGTCAAGCGAGAAGCTGTCGAGAGGGGTCTGGATCCGGCCTTTCTCCTGCCAGACTCCGCTGAGCGGGTCAGCATCTTCGCAAACCAGCGCATACATACGGTGCTGGAATAATCCGTCCACAATCTCCTGCGAAGGCGCTGCGGCATAATAAATCACCCATTTCCCGTCGATGAAGTGCAGCTCCGGCGCCCAGATAAGTGCGCTCATCGGGCCGGTATCCGGTTTATGCCAGATGATTTTTGCAGGCGCATCAGCAAGGCCGGCCAGCGTTTCAGAACGACGGATTTCCAGCCGGTCATATTCCGGCACTGAGGCGATGAAGTAATAATTGCCATCGTTGTGCAGCCAGATATGCGGGTCGGCACGTTGCTCGATAAGAGGATTTGGATAATTACTCATGTTTAAGCTCCTTGCTGTGCAGCGGAACAGAACCTGCGTCCGGTGCATTTTTCGTGTCGTGATATTCATTCAGCTCGCGATAATTACGGCGGCGTATTTCAAGATCAGACTGAATGGTGCGCATCATCTCGCGGTCAACTTTCAGTAAACGCACTACGCCTGCAGTGATCAGATAGCCAATGCCTGGGATCACCGTGAACAGCAGCACGATACCGTTGATTGCGTGATCGCTTTGACGGGCAGCCCCTGCATCGTATCCATAACCAGAGAGCAGGAAGCCGACCATTGCCCCGGCCACGGCCAGGCCGCATTTCAGGAAGAACAGGTTACCGGAGAAGCTGATGCCGGTGATACGTTTGCCGGTTTTCCATTCGCCGTAGTCATCCACGTCTGCCATCAGTGACCAGTGCAGCGGGGAAGGGAGCTGGTGCATGATGTTCAGGATGAAGTAGGCCACCAAAATCAGCGTTGTCGCGTGCGGATCGAGGAAATAGAAGCCGCAGGAGAAAATGGTCAGAATGATGTTTGCCCAGAAGAATACTTTCAGTTTGCAGTATTTATCCGTCAGCGGTTTCGCCAGCGCGCTGCCAATCATCATGCCAACCACGCCGAGGCTGATAAACATACTGGCGAACGAGGTGGATTTCTCCATCACCCAGGTAACGTAATACATGGTCGCTGCCATACGGATAAAGCCCGGACACACGTTGCAGAAGGTGAGCAGCAGAATGCGCACCCACTGGTCGTTTTTCCAGATGTCTTTCAGGTCAGATTTGAGCGCATGTTTGGCAGGCACCGCCGGCTGGATACGTTCTTTCACAAAGCTGAAGCAGAACAGGAACATAAACAGCGCGATGATCGCCATGACACCCATCGACATCTGATAGCCCTTCGCTTTGTCTGCGCCACCGAACCAGTCGGCCATCGGCAGTAATGTTGAAGACAAAATCAGCGTGGCAATCCCTACCATAAAGAAGCGGTATGACTGGCAGGCAACGCGCTCATGAGGGTCGGCCGTGATCACACCGCCGAGCGAGCAGTAAGGGATGTTGATGGCCGTATAGGTCAGCGACATCAGGAAGTAGGTGACAAATGCATAGATTACTTTGCTGTTGTAGGACCAGTCTGGCGTGGTAAACATCAGCACGCTGAACAGGACATAAGGCACACATATCCATAACAGATAAGGACGGAACCGGCCCCAGCGGGTTGTGGTACGGTCGGCGATAGCCCCCATGATCGGGTCGGTGACGGCATCAATGACGCGTACCGAAAGCAGTAATATGCCCACCAAAGCCGGAGCCAGACCGAAGACGTCCGTATAAAAATAATTAAGAAACAGCATGATGGCGCCGCCAATCATGTTGCACCCTGCGTCCCCCATGCCGTACGCCACTTTCTCTCTAAATGACAGCGCGCCTTCCTTCATGGATGTAGTCTCCGGCTAGTAGTTAATAAGTGAGTTGTTAAGAAACTGTTTGATAGCCAAGAGTATTGGCGCGGGAGGGGCTGAGGAGTCAGGAGGTAAGAGTCGTGAAGATGGACGATTTGGTCATGCTGGGTAAAGTGTGACACAGATAACAAAGCGCCCCGGCCAGTGAAACCGGACCGGGGCGCGCGTGATTTTTTTGAAACCGGTGGTGTTTAAACGATTCGCTGTTTAAACCCCTCCGTCATGTCAGACAACCTTTCAGGGTCAGACTTTAACGGACTTACCGCTCTGCTGATTCTTGAACCAGTAACCGAGGCCGAGGATCACCAGCCACACAGGGATCAACCAGACGGAAATCGCCATGCCCGGCGTGATCGCCATGATCACCAGAATCCCGGCCATGAACAGCAGGCAGATGTAGTTACCCAGCGGATAAAGCAGCGCTTTGAACTTGGTTTCCACACCTTCACGGCGCATTGCCTGACGGAATTTAATGTGTGCAAGGCTGATCATGGCCCAGTTGATAACCAGTGCAGAAACCACCAGTGCCATCAGCAGACCAAATGCTTCGCCCGGCATCAGGTAGTTAATCAGTACGCAAAGTGCCGTAGTGGCCGCAGATACCATGATAGAAGCGACAGGTACGCCACGTTTATCGACGTTCAGCAGTGCTTTCGGTGCATTACCTTGCTGAGCCAGGCCGAACAGCATACGGCTGTTGCAATATACGCAGCTGTTGTAGACCGACAGCGCGGCGGTGAGGATGACCACGTTGAGGGCATTTGCCACCAGTGCATCGCCCAGATCATGGAAGATAAGGACGAACGGGCTGGTGTCGGGCCCGACGCGGGTCCACGGCATCAGGGAAAGCAGAACGGCCAGTGAGCCCACATAGAAAATCAGAATGCGGTAGATAACCTGATTGGTAGCTTTTGGAATGCTGACTTCAGGATTATCGGCTTCAGCAGCCGTGATACCGACCAGCTCCAGACCACCAAACGAGAACATGATGATCGCCATCATCATCACCAGCCCGGTCATGCCGTGCGGCAGGAATCCTCCTTGTTCCCAGAGGTTACGCACCGTGGCCTGCGGCCCTGCGGTATCGCTGAACAACAACCAGCCACCGAACAGGATCATCGCGACCACTGCGACCACTTTGATTATGGCAAACCAGAACTCCATCTCACCAAACACTTTCACGTTGGTCAGGTTGATGGCGTTGATCAGCACGAAGAAGACAGCCGCAGAAGCCCATGTCGGGATTTCCGGCCACCAGAATTGAATATATTTACCGACGGCGGTCAGTTCTGCCATCGCCACCAGCACGTACAGAACCCAGTAGTTCCAGCCTGAAGCGAAACCGGCAAAACCACCCCAGTATTTGTAGGCAAAATGGCTGAAAGAACCGGCGACCGGCTCTGCCACGACCATTTCACCCAACTGACGCATAATCAGAAAAGCGATAAAACCCGCGATAGCGTAGCCGAGAATAATCCCCGGTCCCGCCGACTGGATAACGGAGGCGCTGCCCAGAAACAGGCCCGTTCCGACTGCCCCACCTAACGCAATCAACTGAATGTGACGGTTTTTAAGGCCGCGCTTCAGCTCATCGCCATGTTGTTGATCAACCATTTACCTGTCCTCTGTCATTGGGGCAAAACCCATAGCATTCTGCGTGTTAGAAAGAATGTAAGGCGATAATTACACTTTTTGTATTTAATTATTTACGGCTGGATTGTGCCTAAAAAGCAGCATCATCTACCGTTCGGGCAAGAATAGTGTTATGCGAAAAAGTTTGCACCTGATTTATGCATCATCTGCATAACAAATAACCAAATTAACGCTAAATTTGCTCAGGATCGTAAAAATGTGATCTTAAAGGCAGAAAAAAAGAGAAATGATAAAAAGTTGTTAAATTGTGCGAGGTCGACGCATTTACTGGGTAGCCATATGGACACAAGGTGAATACTTTGTTACTTTACGGCCACGTTTTTTAAATTGGTATTACCAATTGACTCCGGCAACTTACAGAGTCGCTACTCGCAGAGAACCGCACATATATGGCTTACAGCAAAATTCGACAGCCTAAGTTATCCGATGTGATCGAGCAGCAACTTGAGTTCCTGATCCTCGAAGGCACTTTAAGACCCGGGGAAAAGCTTCCGCCAGAACGTGAACTGGCCAAACAGTTTGATGTTTCACGACCTTCTCTGCGAGAGGCAATCCAAAGCCTTGAAGGGAAGGGACTGCTCCTGCGCCGTCAGGGTGGTGGCACTTTCGTGCAAAGTAACCTGTGGCAAAGCGTGAGCGATCCGCTGGCCGAGTTACTGGCTGACCATCCTGAATCACAATTCGATCTCCTTGAAACACGCCATGCCCTTGAAGGGATTGCTGCCTATTATGCGGCGCTCAGAGGCACTGAGGATGATTTGGCGCGCATTCGCGATTGTCACGTGGGTATTCAGACCGCCCAGGACAGCGGGGATCTGGACGCAGAAGCTGATGCGGTTATGCAGTATCAGGTTGCTGTAACAGAAGCCGCGCATAATGTTGTTCTGCTGCATCTGGTTCGCTGTATGGGGCCGATGCTTGAGAAGAACGTTCGACAGAACTTTGAATTGCTGTACTCACGCCGGGAAATGCTGGCAACGGTAAGCAACCACCGCGCCAGTATTTTCGAGGCGATTGTTGCACGTGAACCAGAAATGGCACGCGCCGCATCTCACCGTCACCTGGCGTTCATTGAAGAAGTTTTGCTGGATCTCAGCAGGGAACACACCCGGCGGGATCGGTCATTACGACGGCTCCAGCAACGAAAAGATGAAAGTTAACCTTCGGGATTAATTTTTAGAGCCTTCCTTTGAGGGCTCACGGCAACTACATGACGGGCCTGTCTTCGTGCGTTTTGTTGAGAGCGAAGACTGTCACTAAGAGCGCAGGAAGACAGGCTCCAGATAAACCAACGTATTAGATACAGATAAGGAAAAGCACCATGTCAGAACGTGTAAATAATGACGTGGATCCGATCGAAACTCGCGACTGGCTACAAGCGATCGAATCGGTCATCCGTGAAGAGGGTGTTGAGCGTGCGCAGTTCCTGATTGATCAGGTTCTGAGTGAAGCACGTAAAGGCGGCGTGAGCGTCGCAGCTGGCGCGGCCAGCCGTAATTATGTCAACACCATCGCTGTTGAAGACGAACCTGAGTATCCGGGTAACCTGGAGCTGGAACGCAACATTCGTACCGCAATCCGCTGGAACGCGATCATGACCGTTCTGCGTGCGTCGAAGAAAGATCTGGATCTGGGCGGCCACATGTCATCCTTCCAGTCTTCTGCTGCTATTTATGAAGTGTGCTTCAACCACTTCTTCCGTGCTCGCAACGAGAATGACGGCGGCGATCTGGTGTACTTCCAGGGCCACATCTCTCCGGGCGTGTACGCGCGTGCTTTCCTTGAAGGCCGCCTGACCGAAGACCAGATGAACAATTTCCGTCAGGAAGTTCACGGTAAAGGTCTGTCATCTTACCCGCACCCTAAACTGATGCCTGAATTCTGGCAGTTCCCGACCGTTTCTATGGGTCTGGGTCCAATCGGTGCTATCTACCAGGCTAAATTCCTGAAATATCTTGATCACCGCGGTCTGAAAGACACCACGGCGCAGCGTGTTTACGCGTTCCTGGGCGACGGCGAAATGGATGAGCCAGAATCCAAAGGTGCGATCACTATCGCCACCCGTGAGAAACTGGACAACCTGTGCTTCATCATCAACTGTAACTTACAGCGTCTTGATGGCCCGGTAACCGGTAACGGCAAAATCATTAACGAACTGGAAGGCATCTTTGCAGGCGCCGGCTGGAACGTGATCAAAGTGATTTGGGGCAACCGTTGGGACGAACTGCTGCGTAAAGACACCAGCGGCAAACTGATCCAGCTGATGAACGAAACCGTGGACGGCGACTACCAGACCTTCAAGTCCCGCGACGGTAAATACGTTCGTGAACACTTCTTCGGCCGTTATCCGGAAACCGCTGCGCTGGTCAAAGACATGACCGACGACGAAATCTGGGCGCTGAACCGTGGTGGTCATGATCCGAAGAAAGTCTTCGCTGCACTGAACAAAGCTCAAAACACCAAAGGTCAGCCGACCGTTATCCTTGCGCATACCATCAAAGGTTATGGCATGGGCGAAGCGGCCGAAGGCAAGAACATTGCTCACCAGGTGAAGAAAATGAACATGGATGGCGTGCGCTATATCCGTGATCGTTTCAGCGTGCCAGTGACCGATGAAAATCTGGAAAAACTGCCGTACATCACTCTGGAAAAAGACTCTGCAGAATACAAATACCTGCATGAACGTCGTGCTGCGCTGAAAGGCTACCTGCCGACTCGTCTGCCAAACTTCACTCAGAAGCTGGAAATGCCGAAACTGGAAGACTTCTCACAACTGCTGGAAGAGCAGAAGAAAGAGATCTCTACCACTATCGCCTTCGTCCGTGCCCTAAACGTGATGCTGAAAAACGACTCCATTAAAGACCGTCTGGTACCGATCATCGCCGATGAAGCGCGTACTTTCGGTATGGAAGGTCTGTTCCGTCAGATTGGTATTTACAGCCCGAACGGTCAGCAATATACCCCGCAGGACCGTGAGCAGGTTGCTTACTATAAAGAAGACGAGAAAGGTCAGATCCTGCAGGAAGGGATCAACGAACTGGGCGCCGCATCTTCATGGCTGGCCGCAGCGACTTCCTACAGCACCAACGATCTGCCAATGATCCCGTTCTACATCTACTACTCCATGTTCGGTTTCCAGCGTATCGGCGACCTGTGCTGGGCAGCGGGTGACCAACAGGCTCGCGGCTTCCTGGTCGGCGGCACTTCCGGTCGTACCACCCTGAACGGTGAAGGCCTGCAGCACGAAGATGGTCACAGCCACATTCAGTCTCTGACTATCCCGAACTGTATTTCTTACGATCCGGCGTATGCCTACGAAGTGGCAGTCATCATGCATGACGGTCTGGTTCGTATGTACGGCGAAGCGCAGGAAAATATCTATTACTACATCACGACGCTGAACGAAAACTACCACATGCCAGCCATGCCGGAAGGCGCGGAAGAAGGCATCCGTAAAGGTATCTACAAGTTAGAAACCCTGGAAGGTAGCAAAGGTAAAGTACAGCTGATGAGCTCCGGTTCTATCCTGCGTCACGTACGTGAAGCGGCTCAGATCCTGTCCAAAGACTACGGCGTCGCTTCAGACGTTTACAGCGTGACCTCGTTCACTGAACTGGCCCGTGACGGTCAGGACTGCGAGCGCTGGAACATGCTGCATCCGACTGAAACTCCACGCGTACCTTACGTGGCTCAGGTGATGAACGATGCGCCGGTTGTTGCTTCAACCGACTACATGAAGCTGTTCGCAGAGCAGATCCGTAACTTCGTTCCTGCCAGCGATTTCCGCGTACTGGGCACCGACGGCTTCGGTCGTTCTGACAGCCGCGAAAACCTGCGTCACCACTTCGAAATTGATGCTTCCTACGTTGTGGTTGCTGCGCTGGGCGAACTGGCCAAACGTGGCGAGATCGATGTGAAAGTAGTGGCTGAAGCCATTACCAAGTTCGGCATCGATGCTGACAAAGTTAACCCGCGTCTGGCATAAGAGGTAAAGACAGATGGCTATTGAAATTAACGTACCGGATATCGGTGCAGATGCAGTGGAAGTCACCGAAATCATGGTGAAGGTGGGCGATACCGTTTCCGTTGAACAATCGCTGATCACCGTTGAAGGCGACAAAGCTTCTATGGAAGTGCCTTCTCCACAAGCTGGCGTGGTCAAAGAAATTAAAGTTGCGGTCGGCGATACCGTCGAAACCGGCAAACTGATTATGGTCTTTGAAGCCGCTGACGGTGCTGCTGATGCCGCACCGGCGAAACAGGAAGCCAAAGCAGAAGCGAATGTTCAAGAGAACGCTACTGCTACCGCTGCGCCTGCTTCCAGCGAAAGCAAAGAAGTGAACGTGCCTGATATCGGTGGCGACGAAGTTGAAGTCACTGAAATTATGGTCAAAGTGGGCGACAAAGTGGAAGCGGAACAATCGCTTATCACCGTGGAAGGCGATAAAGCCTCTATGGAAGTCCCTGCACCGTTCGCCGGTACTGTAAAAGAAATCAAAATCGCTGCGGGCGACAAAGTCAGCACCGGTTCTCTGATCATGGTCTTCGAAATCGCCGGTTCCGGTTCTGCCGCACCAGCGAAAGAAGAAGCTAAATCAGACGCGGCACCTGCCGCTGCCGCACAAACCGGCAGCAAAGAAGTGAACGTACCTGATATCGGCGGCGACGAAGTAGAAGTCACTGAAATCATGGTTAAAGTGGGTGATAAAGTCAGTGCTGAACAGTCACTGATCACCGTTGAAGGCGACAAAGCCTCAATGGAAGTCCCTGCGCCGTTCGCCGGTACCGTGAAAGAAATTAAAATCGCTGCGGGCGACAAAGTCAGCACCGGCTCTCTGATCATGGTCTTCGAAGTTGAAGGCGCTGCGCCTGCTCCGGCGGCGAAGAAAGAAGAAGCGGCTGCTGCTCCTGCGAAACAGGAACAGAAAGCGGCTGCCCCTGCGGCTAAAGCAGAGAGCAAAGGCGAATTCGCTGAGAACGATGCTTACGTTCACGCCACGCCGGTTATCCGTCGTCTGGCCCGTGAATTCGGCGTGAATCTGGCGAAAGTCAAAGGGACGGGCCGTAAGGGTCGTATCCTGCGTGAAGACGTGCAGACTTACGTGAAAGACGCAGTCAAACGTGCTGAAGCCGCGCCGGCAGCAGCAACGGGTGGCGGTCTGCCAGGCATGCTGCCTTGGCCGAAAGTGGACTTCAGCAAGTTCGGTGAGATTGAAGAAGTCGAACTGGGCCGTATCCAGAAAATCTCTGGTGCGAACCTGAGCCGTAACTGGGTGATGATCCCGCACGTTACGCACTTCGACAAAACCGATATCACTGAGCTGGAAGCGTTCCGTAAACAGCAAAATGATGAAGCGGCTAAACGTAAACTGGACGTGAAATTCACCCCAGTGGTCTTCATCATGAAAGCCGTTGCTGCTGCGCTTGAGCAGATGCCACGCTTCAACAGTTCACTGTCTGAAGATGGTCAGAAACTGACGCTGAAAAAATACATCAACATCGGTGTGGCGGTTGATACGCCAAACGGTCTGGTTGTTCCGGTCTTCAAAGACGTGAACAAGAAAGGCATCGCCGAGTTGTCCCGTGAGCTGATGGCTATCTCCAAGAAAGCCCGTGACGGTAAGCTGACTGCTGGCGAAATGCAGGGCGGTTGCTTCACCATCTCCAGCCTCGGTGGTATCGGGACGACCCACTTCGCGCCAATCGTCAATGCGCCGGAAGTGGCTATCCTCGGTGTGTCCAAGTCTGCTATCGAGCCAGTCTGGAACGGTAAAGAGTTCACTCCGCGCCTGATGATGCCAATGTCGCTCTCCTTCGACCACCGTGTGATTGACGGTGCCGATGGTGCGCGCTTCATTACCATCATCAACAACGTGTTGTCTGACATTCGCCGTCTGGTGATGTAAGCGAAAAAGCCGGCCAAACGGCCGGCTTTTTTCTGATAATCTCTTCATGCTGTTTGAGATTTTTCGGGGCTAAGCACAAATCGTATGCCGTTTGTTGTTTCAAATTTGTTAACAATTTTGTAAACTGCGGGCGGATAGAACGACCCGGTGGATGATGGGCGTTGCGACATAAAAATGACGTCAGACCCGCCGGACATAAATTAAGAGGTCATGATGAGTACTGAAATTAAAACTCAGGTCGTGGTACTTGGGGCGGGCCCTGCGGGCTATTCTGCTGCTTTCCGTTGCGCTGATTTAGGTCTTGAAACTGTTCTGGTTGAGCGTTACTCCACTCTCGGGGGCGTGTGCCTGAACGTAGGTTGTATCCCTTCTAAAGCTCTGCTGCATGTCGCGAAAGTGATCTCTGAAGCAAAAGCACTGGCCGAGCACGGCATCGTTTTCGGTGAGCCGAAAACTGACATCGACAAAGTGCGTGTCTGGAAAGAAAAAGTCATCAACCAGCTGACCGGTGGTCTGGCAGGGATGGCGAAAGGCCGTAAAGTCAAAGTCGTCAACGGCTTGGGCAAATTTACTGGCGCGAATACTCTGGTTGTTGAAGGCGAAAATGGTCCAACGACCATCACTTTCGACAATGCCATTATTGCGGCGGGTTCCCGTCCAATCAAACTGCCATTCATTCCACATGATGATCCACGCGTCTGGGATTCCACTGATGCACTGGAACTGAAAACCGTCCCTGAGCGTCTGCTCGTGATGGGCGGCGGTATCATCGGTCTGGAAATGGGCACCGTTTACCACGCGCTGGGTTCTCAGATTGACGTGGTAGAAATGTTCGATCAGGTGATCCCTGCGGCTGACAAAGACGTGGTGAAAGTCTTCACCAAGAAAATCAGCAAGCAATTCAACCTGATGCTGGAAACCAAAGTGACCGCGGTAGAAGCTAAAGAAGACGGCATCTATGTCACGATGGAAGGCAAAAAAGCCCCTGCTGAACCACAGCGTTACGACGCCGTGCTGGTGGCTATCGGCCGTGTTCCTAACGGTAAACTGCTGGAAGCAGGCGCTGCAGGCATTGAAGTTGACGACCGTGGTTTCATCCACGTCGACAAACAAATGCGCACCAACGTGCCACACATCTTTGCTATCGGCGACATCGTCGGTCAGCCAATGCTGGCGCATAAAGGTGTTCACGAAGGCCATGTGGCTGCCGAAGTGATTTCCGGCAAGAAACACTACTTCGATCCGAAAGTCATTCCATCCATTGCCTACACTGAGCCAGAAGTTGCCTGGGTTGGCCTGACTGAGAAAGAAGCGAAAGAAAAAGGCATCAGCTACGAAACTGCCACCTTCCCGTGGGCAGCTTCAGGCCGTGCTATCGCTTCCGATTGCGCAGATGGCATGACCAAACTGATCTTCGACAAAGAGACTCATCGTGTTATTGGTGGTGCGATTGTCGGTACCAACGGCGGCGAGCTGCTGGGCGAGATCGGTCTGGCGATAGAAATGGGTTGTGATGCGGAAGATATCGCGCTGACCATCCATGCTCACCCGACTCTGCACGAGTCCGTGGGTCTGGCAGCAGAAATCTACGAAGGCAGCATCACCGACCTTCCAAACCCGAAAGCCAAAAAGAAATAATATACCGTCATCCTTCAAGCTGCCTCTGCGTTGGCTACCGCCTTGATGCAACTTGAATGATTCAGGTATATCGGTTTTAGGGTTTGAAAAAGCGGCGCTGAAAAGTGCCGCTTTTTTTATATGCATTTTTATACAAATCGACCGTCCTTTTGGGCGGTTTTTTTGTGCCTTTTTTCTGCGTTCTCTGTCATTTATTCCCTTGTACCCACAGGGTTGATGTGATGATCTAGAGGGCGAATTGCGATGAACAGCCGATCCGTCTGTGCTCAACGATTCAGCAAAGATTTAATGTTGCTTTTATGTGAACGAATTAACAAGCGGGCAAAATCCTGCTATGCTGCCCCGGCGCAAAAGGGCACTGTGCTTAGGTTCAGGACGTGACGTTTCAGCGTTAAGAAACACGCTTACCCGCAGTGTCCCCGATTCATCAGACCGCTTGAATTCCCCTGTCCCTACAGGCATGACGCGATGCTGATGATGGAAGCCAGGCATAATAAATGACAATGAGAGCGAGGAGAAAGTCGTGCTAGAAGAATACCGTAAGCACGTAGCCGAGCGTGCTGCAGAGGGCATCGTCCCTAAGCCACTTGATGCTTCACAGATGGCAGCGTTGGTTGAGTCCCTGAAGAATCCGCCGCAAGGCGAAGAAGACACTCTGTTAGACCTGCTGATTAATCGTGTTCCACCGGGCGTCGACGAAGCCGCCTATGTTAAAGCCGGATTCCTGGCTGCCGTCGCCAAAGGCGAAACCACCTCTCCGTTGGTCACCCCTGAAAAAGCTATCGAACTGCTGGGCACCATGCAGGGTGGCTACAATATTCATCCGCTGATCGACGCACTGGATAGCGAGACGCTGGCTCCTATCGCGGCTAAAGCGCTGTCCCACACGCTGCTGATGTTTGATAACTTCTACGACGTGGAAGAAAAAGCGCACGCGGGCAATGAACACGCGAAAAAAATCCTGAAGTCGTGGGCCGATGCCGAATGGTATCTGTCACGCCCGCAACTGGCTGAAAAAATCACCGTCACTGTTTTTAAAGTGACCGGCGAAACTAACACCGATGATTTGTCACCGGCTCCGGATGCCTGGTCCCGTCCAGATATTCCTTTGCACGCGCTGGCAATGCTGAAAAACGAACGTGAAGGCATTCATCCGGATCAACCGGGCAGTGTCGGTCCGATCAAACAGATCGACGAACTGAACAAAAAAGGTTTCCCGCTGGCCTATGTGGGTGACGTGGTCGGTACCGGTTCTTCGCGTAAATCTGCCACCAACTCCGTGCTGTGGTTCATGGGCGATGACATTCCTCATGTGCCGAACAAACGCGGCGGCGGTGTGGTTCTCGGCGGTAAAATTGCGCCAATCTTCTTCAATACCATGGAAGATGCCGGTGCTTTACCGATCGAAGTGGACGTCTCCGATCTGAATATGGGTGATGTGATCGACATCTATCCGTACAAAGGCGAAGTGCGTAACCACGAAACCAACGACGTGATCGCCACTTTCGAATTGAAAACCGACGTGCTGCTCGATGAAGTGCGTGCCGGTGGCCGTATTCCACTGATCATCGGCCGTGGTTTAACCACCAAAGCCCGTGAATCACTGAAGCTGCCACAGAGCGAAGTGTTCCGCATTGCGAAGCCGGTTGCTGCAAGCAACAAAGGTTACTCGCTGGCACAGAAAATGGTGGGCCGCGCCTGTGGCGTTGCCGGTATTCGTCCGAACGAATATTGCGAACCGAAAATGACGTCTGTCGGTTCTCAGGACACCACCGGTCCGATGACCCGTGATGAGCTGAAAGACCTGGCGTGTCTGGGCTTCTCCGCTGACCTGGTGATGCAGTCATTCTGTCATACTGCGGCGTACCCTAAGCCGGTTGACGTGACCACGCACCACACGCTGCCTGATTTCATCATGAACCGAGGCGGTGTTTCACTGCGCCCTGGCGATGGCATCATTCACTCATGGCTGAACCGTATGCTGCTGCCGGACACGGTCGGCACCGGCGGTGATTCCCACACCCGTTTCCCGATCGGGATTTCCTTCCCGGCGGGTTCCGGTCTGGTGGCGTTTGCTGCGGCGACTGGCGTGATGCCTCTTGATATGCCGGAATCCGTTCTGGTGCGTTTCAAAGGCAAAATGCAACCGGGCATCACCCTGCGCGATCTGGTTCATGCGATCCCTTACTACGCGATCAAAGAAGGCCATCTGACCGTTGAGAAGAAAGGTAAGAAAAACCTCTTCTCTGGCCGCATTCTGGAAATCGAAGGCTTGCCGGAACTGAAAGTTGAACAGGCATTTGAACTGGCGGATGCGTCCGCAGAACGTTCAGCGGCCGGTTGTACGATCAAACTGGATCAGGCGCCGATCAAAGAATACCTCAGCTCCAACATCGTGCTGCTGAAGTGGATGATCTCTGAAGGTTACGGCGATCGTCGTACCATTGAGCGCCGCATCAAAGGCATGGAAGAGTGGCTGGCGAACCCGACGCTGCTCGAAGCCGATGCCGATGCGGAATACGCAGCGGTGATCGAAATCGATCTGGCGGACATCAAAGAGCCCATCCTTTGTGCACCGAACGATCCGGATGACGCACGTCTGCTGTCTTCCGTACAGAACAGCAAAATCGATGAAGTGTTTATCGGTTCCTGCATGACTAACATCGGTCACTTCCGTGCGGCGGGTAAACTGCTCGACAGCCATAAAGGCGCGTTGCCAACCCGTCTGTGGGTTGCGCCACCGACCAAAATGGATGCGGCGCAGCTGACCGAAGAGGGCTATTACAGCGTCTTTGGTAAGAGCGGTGCGCGTGTTGAAATTCCTGGCTGTTCACTGTGTATGGGTAACCAGGCGCGTGTGGCCGACGGCTCTACCGTGGTGTCTACCTCTACCCGTAACTTCCCGAACCGTCTGGGTAACGGTGCCAACGTGTATCTGGCATCCGCAGAACTGGCGGCGATTGCTTCCCTGCTTGGCCGTCTGCCAACGCCGGAAGAGTATCTGGGTTACATGGCTGAAGTCGATAAGACCGCGGTGGACACTTACCGTTATCTGAATTTCGACAAGCTGAGTGAATACACCGATAAAGCTGACGGCGTGATCTTCCAGACCGCAGTCTAAATCGTCATTATTCACTGTGGTCATTGAAAGGTGACTTATGCTGATCGTTTAAGGATCGGCTGACCGATCCCACAGCGAGTGTAAAAAAGGTTCATGGCTTCCATGGACCTTTTTTTATGCAGCTATCTCAGGCGCAGGCATGGCCGTATTTAACCAGCGTACCTATCCTTCAAAAAAACAATACCGGTCAACTTAAGTGACCGGTATTCGGCATATTTTTATTATTCAAGTAACTTATATGTATTGAGTAAGTGTTTCATTTGACTGTTTATTTTTAATTGGTTGCGAGTTGTTAACTATTGCTTAAATACTCTTTAAGTAGAGTTGAAGGGTTTTGTGGTTTAAATTTTCGACCCTTGCGGAATATAACTGCCTTTTGCAATTTACTTCGCTTCCTCTAATAACACATGTAAAGTGAAATAGATAATGCGTGTTTCCAGGTTTGTTTGCATATTACAAATAGGTATTCAGTTTTCTTATTCTTCCTTATGTGTTTATGCCTTTTCTTTTAATGCCACCGCTGAAACGAAAGCACCTGTGGTCACTGAGAAAATATCGAATGGAAAATTATCCTCTGACAGTCCCCAGACAGCGCTTTCAGCCTCCACCTCCACGCCAGATAACGATAATAATACCTCGCTGGCAGGGCTGGCAGTTCAATCGGGTGCGCTGCTTTCCGGTGATTCTTCCAGCGATGCACTGAAAGGGATGGTGGCAACCGGTACGACGGGCAAGGCAGCGCAAAGCGTTGAGTCCTGGCTGAACCAGTTCGGTACTGCGCGCGTACAAGTGTCGGTAGATAATGATTTTTCTCTCGAAGATGCAAACTTAGATGTTCTGCTGCCGATATATGACGACAAAACCAACCTGCTATTCACCCAACTTGGCGCGCGCCGCGCGGATGACCGCAATATTATTAATACGGGCATGGGTTATCGCCATTTTCAACAGAATTGGATGTGGGGGGCGAATACCTTCTATGACCGTCAGTTGTCGCAAAATCATCACCAGCGCGTGGGCATAGGAGGGGAATTAGGCTGGGATTATTTAAAGATATCAGCGAATGGTTATATGCGACTCACTGACTGGATGGCATCAGAACGTTATCAGGATTATGACGAGCGCGCGGCCAACGGATTCGATATTCGTACGGAAGGTTATTTACCTTCATGGCCACAACTCGGCGCAAGCGTCGTATTTGAGCAGTATTATGGTGATAACGTCGATTTATTTAATGATGAAGATAACCGTCAGAAAGATCCCTATGCGGTCACTGTCGGTCTGAACTACACGCCTTTTACGCTTATAACAGCGGGGATCAGCCAGAAAATGGGCAAAGGCGATACTCAGGATACGCAGTTTAACCTGAGCTTCAGTTATGCACCGGGCGTCAGCCTCGATAAACAGCTGGATGCATCGCAGGTAGCAGTGAAACGCTCACTGCTTGGCAGCCGCATGGATCTGGTTAACCGCAACAACACCATCGTGCTGGATTATCGCAAGCAAGATCTGATTTCGCTGGGTTTACCGGCCAAAATTGAAGGTGCAGAAAGCGCCACCTTCCCAATTTCTGTCGTCGTTAACAGCAAATACGGGCTGGATCGCATTGACTGGCAGGCGGATGAACTCCTGCAGCACGGCGGTAAAATCGTGCAAGATAAACACTCGGGCCAATACTCGATTACCCTGCCAAATTATCAATATGGCGCGGTCAATAATCATTACATCGTCAGAGGCAAGGCCTTCGATTCCAGAGGCAACGGCTCAAACAGCAGTGAAATGGATGTCTTCGTGGCAGGCTATGATGCTGCGACCTGGCAGTCTTCTACCACGGTCAGCCCTGACACCTTATTCGCTGACGGCATCAGCACCTCAACGGTGACGTTACACATTACCGGTGCAGATCAGTTGCCGGTGACCACGATAGCCCCTCAACTTTCGGCCACCCTGAAGCTCACGCCATCCGGTAGCACTGACGTGACATCCGTTGCGCCAATGAAAAACGCTACTGTCTCCGCCTTCAATGAATCCGCACCGGGCGTTTATACCGCCACCTTTACCAGCGGCAACGTCGCCGGAACTGCCGATATCACGCCGGTAGCCAGCGGCAAGACTGCCCTGCAAACAGCGCGTATCCTGCTGCAAAATGCAGATACCCGGGCAAGGCTGACTACGCTGAGTGCATCAAAAAATCACATCATGGCCAACGGCAATGATGCGGTCACCCTGACGGCTGAAGCATTGACGGCAGATGGCCTGCCATACCAAGGCGTAACGGTGTCATGGACGGCAGATAATGCCGCTCTCGGATTATCAGCGGCGCAAAGCGTGACTGATGAAAAAGGCATGGCGTCCGTCACGGTCACCAGTCTGAGCGTAGCGAACGCGATGGTGACCGCAACGGTGGAAGGCGGCAGTTCGCTGCAAAGTGAGCTGCTCAACTTTGACGCGGATGCCTCCACCGCACAGGTGATGAGCCTGAACCTGGATAAAGTGCAGGCGACGGCAAATAATGCCGATAAAGTCACTTTGGTTGCAAATGTCGTTAACGCCCAAAACCAACCTCTGAAAGGCGCAGCCGTTGACTGGAAAGTGGAGCAGGGCATCGCAACGCTGAGTGCACCGCAAGTGTCGACAGACGAACTGGGCAATGCACAAATTACCCTGGCTTCGACGGTGGCGGGTGACGTGAAAGTCTCCGCCCGCGCCGGAACAACAGATGCCAAAATGACGGGTGTCATTTCGTTTGCTGCTGACAGTGCCAGTATGAATATTACTGACCTGAAACAGGATAAAACGCAGGCAGTGGCCAATGGTACTGACGCAGTCATCTATACCGTGACAGTCACCGATGCGAACGGCAATAAAGTGCCAAATGCACCTGTGAGCTGGAAAAGCGATCAATCCACAGCCCGGCTTTCTGAAAGCACCGTCAGCACTGATGCACAGGGGCAGGCGCAGATACGTGTTTCCACCCTCAAGGCAGGCGACGTGATTATCTCCGCGCAACTGCCGGGCGGTACGGCCAGTGCCGCGCCCGCGGCATCGTTTATTGGCGATGTGAATACGGCGCAGTTTACCCCGATGTCCACCGATAAGGCGCAGGCACTGGCGAATGGCACAGATGTCATCACCCTGAATACGACGTTAACAGATGTCAACGGTAACCCGTTGATGGATGCTGATGTCAACTGGGTAGCGACGCCGACCAGTGGCTCATTATCTTCCAGCAGCACTAAAACGAATGCGCAGGGTGTGAGTTCCATCCGGTTAACGTCCTCAGATGTCGCAGATTACACCGTGAAGGCGTCGTTTAATGCGGCCAGCGTGACGTCGCAGGCTCTGTCGTTTACTGCCGATGTGACAAGCGCGGCGATAGATACGCTGGTGGCAGATAAAACCGCGTCAGTGGTCGCGGGTAAAGACACGGTTAATCTGTCGGCAACCGTGCTGGACGCTAACCGCCACGCAGTACCGGGCGTTACGGTTAACTGGAGCAGTGATAACGGTAACGGCAGCTTCACGCCGGTATCTGCGGTGACTGACAGCAAGGGTGTGGCGACAGCGAAGTTCAGCAGTACAAAAGCGCAGACAACGGTGATCACGGCGACTGCCGGTATCAGCAGCAAAACACAGTCTGTTGACCTGATTGCCGATGTCAGCACCGCGACGTTGGGCAGCGTGACATCTGATAAATCGCAGGCGACGGCGAACGGCACCGAGGCGGTGACCTGGAGCACGAGCGTGAAAGATGCCAATCAGAACATCATTTCCGCAATGGTGGTGAACTGGAAAAGCGACAATGCCAATATTACTTTGGCAGGTAGCACCAGCCAAACCACTGCGGGCGGCGTTGCAACGATCACGGCGACGTCGGTGAAAGTCGCGGATGCCGTAATAACAGCCAGTTTGACTTCGCCGGCAGGAAGCGCCAGCGCGGGTAAAGTGAGTTACGTAGCAGACAGTAGTACCGCGCAGGTCACCACGGTGACAGCAGATAAAACGCAGGCTTTGGCAGACGGGACTGACGCAATTACATTGAGCGCAACAGTGACGGATGCCCACGGTAATGTCCTGTCCAACACGGCGGTAAACTGGAGTAATGCCCCTGCCATCGGCACGCTTTCGGCGGGAAGTACCACCACCAATGCTCAGGGTATTGCGACAGTAACTCTGCACTCTGCTTCAAGCGGCAGCACGGTCGTCACGGGTAATGTTAACGGCGCAGGTGTGGATTCGCCGTCGCTGACCTTTGCGGCGGATGCCAGCACGGCCACTGTTTACAGTCTCGATGCCAGCAAGAGCACGGGCGTGGTGGCAGGTGTGGACACTGTCACTATGACGGCTGTCGTGCATGATAAAAACGGTAACGTCGTACCTGGCGCAACAGTTAACTGGAGTAGCGACAACACCAGCGGCAAATTCACGCCGGTTTCCGCTGTAACCGACAGTAACGGTGTGGCGACGGCGCAGTTTAGCGAAACTCGCGCACAGACCACCGTGATTACGGCAACCGCGGCGGGCGGCAGTAAAACGCAGTCCATTGATGTCGTGGCCAATGCGGGCACCGCGTCACTGACCCGCGTGGTGGCGAGCAAATCGCAGGCACTGGCGAACGGCACTGACGTGATCACCTGGACGGCAACGGTAACCGATGCCAACCAGAACCCGGTGAAGGGGACGACGGTGCAGTGGAGTAGCAGCAACGCTAACATCACGTTGTCAGGCAACAGCAGTCAGACCGGTACCGATGGACTTGCGACGATCACCGCAACGTCCGTGAAGGCAACTGATGCCGTCATGACGGCCACTCTGACTTCACCGGCAGGCAGCCTCAGCGCCAGCAGCGTGAGTTATGTGGCTGATATCAGCACGGCGCAGATGAGTGCAGTGAGCAGCGATAAAACTCAGGCGCTGGCGAATGGCACGGACATCATCACCTTAAGCACCACGTTAACGGATGCTAAAGGAAATCCGCTGGCGAATACTGACATTAACTGGAGCAGTACGCCGGCAGGTGGCACGCTTTCGGCCAGCAGCACGAAGACCAACACGCTGGGCGTGGCGACAGTCACACTGTCATCAGCCGACGTCATCGCCTTCAAGGTCACGGCCTCGGTGGGTGGTGCAACTGAAACCTCTGCCTCATTGTCATTCATTGCCGATACGGTAACCGCGAAACTCGCGACGCTGGTGGCGGACAAAACCGCCTCAGTGGTGGCGGGTAAAGACACTGTGAATCTGAGCGCCACCGTGCAGGATGCCAGTAATCATCCGGTTCAGGGTGTCACCGTCTCCTGGAGCAGTGATAATGCCAGCGGCACATTTACCCCGGTTTCAGGCGTAACGGATGCCGCAGGTGTGGCGACGGCGGCATTTACAGAAACTCATGCGCAGGCCACCGTCGTGACGGCCAGTATTACCGGCAGCAGCCTGACCCAATCGCTTGATGTCATTGCCGATAGCAGTACGGCGACGTTCAGCTCAGTGGTGTCCAATAAATCACAAGCGCTGGCCTCAGGGACGGATACTGTGACCTGGACTGCGACGGTGCAAGACGCTAACCAGAACCCGATTAACGATCTGGCAGTGAACTGGAGCAGTGATAACGCCAACGTCACGCCTGTCAGCGCGACGACCAAAACCAATGCCAGCGGTGTCACAACGGTAACCGCAACGTCACTCAAAACGGCGGATGTCATCATCACGGCGGGGCTGACTACGCCTGCGGTGAGTAAAAGCGCCAGCAAATTCAGCTATATCGCGGATGTCAGCACGGCGCAGATGAGTACAGTGGCAACGGATAAAACGCAGGTACTGGCGAACGGCAGTGATATCGCCACACTGACAACCACGGTCACGGATGCTAACGGTAACCTGTTATCGGGTGCAGATATTAGCTGGAGTGTGAATCCTTCAACGGGAACGTTATCAGCGGCAACGACGAAAACGGACGCGCAAGGTATTGTCACAGTGACGTTGAACTCTCTGATCCTGGGCAATTCGACGGTGACGGCATCGGTTAACAGTAAAACGGCCACATCCCCGACAATCGCGTTTGTTGCGGATAGCACCACGGCGATTGTCACCACACTGACTGGCGATAAAACAGCGGGGGTTATTGCGGGCATCGATACCGTGACATTGCAATCCACGGTCCTTGACGCGACAAATCATCCGGTGCCAAATCTCACCGTGACCTGGAGCAGTGACAATACGGCGGGTATCCTGACACCGGTCCAGGCAGTGACGGATGTCAATGGTGAGGCAAGTGCAACGCTGACTTCAACACTGGCGCAGAATACCGTTGTGACCGCGAGTGCGGGCAGCAGCCAGAAAACTCTGGCAGTGGATATCATTGCCGATGCCAGCACTGCTCAGGTGACTATTGCTGCTGATAAAACGCAGGCACCGGCCAATGGCACAGACGCCATAACCTGGACTGCGACCGTTAAAGATGCCAATAGCAACCCGGTGAATGCGGTCAGTGTTGACTGGAGCGGCAATAATGCGAATGTCACGCTGGCGAACAGCAACACGCAGACCACGGTAGCAGGCACAACGACAGTGACCGGTACGTCGGTCAAAGCGGGCACTGAAATTGTGACGGCGACGCTGACTCAGCAACAACGTACGGCAAGTGCGGCAGAAGTCAGCTTTGTTGCAGACCTCAGTACTGCTGAAATCACAACGCTGACGCTGGACCGGCCGTTGGTTTCCACGAACGGTATTGATGAGACAACATTTACCGCCACGGTAAAAGATGCGCTGGGAAATCTAGTCACCAATGAAACGGTTAACTGGTCAACCACCCGTAATACATTGGCGAAAAGTACCAGTGTGACCAATGCATCAGGTGTCACCAAAATGACGATTTCGGGTACCGATGACGGAGAGGCGACGGTCACCGCAAGTTATGGGCAAAGTTCGAAATCAGCCATCACGAAATTTGCTGGTTCGGTCACCGGTGACTGGGTGATCAGTGGGACTTCCGGCAAATATCAAACACAGAAATTTGTCGAATATGGTTACCTGGGCTTTATCGCAGTGACGCCGACCACCGGGCCAACGTCTCTTGTTTGGGATGGTGCTGTCAATACCAATTCGCCGCTGACAACATCAATGACGGATCAACAAGGAAACGATGTGATCGTTAACTTTGGGGGGATGCGAGGGTCGGACTGTTCGACCCGAACATTCAATACGGCGATGGTATGCCAAGGTGGGGCAAGTGTTCGGGCGATACTGAACTATTCATCAGCGGAAAATCCAGGTCTGGCCCCTGGTGTGTATAAAGGGGTTATCCATTTTGCCGGTCAGCTTTGGGGCGTCAGTAAGCCTTCATTCTCCTTTGACATTAATGTGGTTCTGACCGTGAATTAACATGACAAGAGATTCATAAACTGGAAAGGCGGAAGAAATTCCGCCTTTTTTATTGCTATCATGCGGCAGGTTTTGGTGGCGTTTGATGATTTTTAAGGACTAGACAATGGACTACGACTTTTTGCGCGATATCACCGGTGAGGTCAAAGTGCGTTTTTCAATGGGCCACGAAGTGATCGGCCACTGGCTGAATGAGGAAGTGAAGGGTGATTTATCGGTGCTGGATAAAGTGGAAGCCGCGCTGAGTGAACTCAAAGGCAGCGAGCGTGAAACGCAAATGGTCGGTCACGAATACACGCTGTTGTTAGCTGACGATGAAGTGATGGTGCGTACCAATCAGCTGGATTTCGATGGCGATGAAATCGAAGAAGGCATGAGTTATTACGATGAAGAGAGCCTGGCGTTTTGCGGCGTTGAGGACTTTCTGCAAGTCCTCGCCAAGTACCGCTCTTTTATCACGACCTATCGCTGAGTTTATTTCCCCCGCGAGGCGGTCCAGCACAGCAGCGAACCGCCGACCACCATCAGCACGCCCGGCCAGAAACTCGCGCCCGGCAGTGTATGCAGCCACAATCCGGCAATCAGAATTGAAGACAGCGGCGTGAAGTACGACAGCGCGGCGACCAGCGTCGCATTGCCTTTTTTCATCGCGATATCCCAGCATTGATAAGAAATGGCGGTCACCGCGCCCATCGCCAGCAGTTCGAGAATGGCCGGTAACGTCAGGCTGATGCGATTCGATGAATAGGTGAAATACAGCACCCAAAGCACGGCACCGGTGGCGAGTAAAAACAACGGAAGCACGCCTTTGCCCTTGCACAATACCCGCACCAGATTGGAATACAGCGCCCATGAAACGGCGGCACCGAGCGCCAGACTGTAGGCCACCGGATTGCCGCGCACGTTACGCATCAGCTGATGAACGTCCAGCCCGTGGCCGCCGCTGATTGCCCACAGTACGCCGGCAAACGCCAGAATAACGCCCGGCCAGATCCACCAGCGCACGCGAAGTTTCAGCAGTGGCACGGCAAACAACAGTGTCAGGCTCGGCCACAAATAGTTGATCAGTCCCAGTTCCAGCGTTTGCTGACGGCTATGCGCCAGACCAATCGCCAGCGAAAATGCCACCATATAAAAGATAAATAACAGACCGCAGATGATCAGATAAGCCGCGGATTCCCCTCGCAGCGACGGCTTTCCACCCACCATCCAGACCATGATCCCGCTGACCGTATAAATAGACGCGGCAGCACCAAAAGGGCCGAGGGATTCAGACAGGCTGCGGGTGAGCGCCACGCTCATGCTCCACAATAAAATGGCGAGAACGCCGAACAGCGTTGCGAAACGATCCATATGAAAGGTAAGCCTCTGGAAAAGGAGGCTTTTAAGATAAGCGATTGTTCCGGTTATTTACACCGGAACAATCCGCTTGAGGGGCGCTGATTGACTGACATCATCAGAAGTAGAAACCGACTTCCAGACCCAGAGTAGACGTCGTGGTCGCAGGCTGATAATAGCCAACGTTGCGTCCGTTCAGATCACCCTGTTTCTCGTCTGACTTGCCATACTTCTGGTGCACATAGCTGGCTTTGACGAACACATCTTTGTTGATGTTCCAGGTCAGGCTGGTGAACGGCGAGAGTTTAGACTTCGGCTCCAGCCAGACATCGCCCTGATTGCTGTGCGTCCAGGTTTTGATCGGGTACAGCGCTCCGCCTTCCAGGCTCAGACGTGAATCGGCGGTCATCTGCCAGTTCGCGCCTACAGAGGCCTTAGCGTACGGCTGCAACGACACTTCCAGCGCCGTGTAATCCCGCGTGCGGTTTTCCGAAGCGATGTAAACATCGTCGGAGCGGATATTACGCAACCACACCTGGCCGCCGAGCGCCCCTTTCATATCGAAAGAAACGCTGTCTGATGCGCGGTAACGGTAACCGCGCGTCAGGTCGGCGCTGTAGCCGGTGTAATAGGTTTTCCCTTTCAGCGTACCGTTTGGCACGTTGGCCTGATCGTCAAGGGTGCTGCCTTTATAATTGACGATCCCGAACATCACACTCATGTCCCAGGCTTTTAATAAGCCGCTTGGGGCGTCGAGATAATTATTAGATCCGAAATTTACGCGCAGGCGCGGGCCATGTTCAGCAACATATTTACCGTCCATATTATCGACGGATTCGTCCCACTTATAATATTCAGCACCATAACTCACATAGTGCCGCATCCCTTCAGTATTGCTGCCTAACAAACTTTCCCCGGCCCGGGAAACCCCGGAAACCAATAAAGAACTCGCGACCAGCAGGCTGGATACGGTCTTTAATTTACTCATTGTCATTTTTTATTTCTGCTTGCAGGTGGATGGAGCTGGTTGCTTAGTAAGCAATACGGCGATGCTAAAGGTCGGAAGGGCAGAGATAAAGAGATTTATCTGTTTTTCAGAAAATAGCGATCTTTTGATCGGTGTTAACTAAAATTAATGGATGTATATAAATATAATTTGAGTTACAGGCTGTGCATTATTTTAATAATTTGGCTTACCGGACAGATCGTTTAACGATCAATTTGACTTAAAATAGATTTTAATAGGCGTTTTTATATTAATTTGTCTTAAGGAGTGTAGCCGGTTTTTATACCGGCATGGTTATTTTACTTAAGTAATGCTAATCGAGTTTTAAAGGGAAGCGCCGCCGCAAATAATTAATTGCTGGCCGGTAATCGCTGCGGCGGAGGGCGAAAGTAAGTAAATGACTAAATCGGCCACTTCCTGCGGCTGAATATAGCGACCTATCGGCGGCAATCTGGGCGGCGAGCTCTGGCGCTGCGGATTGTCCAGCATCGGGGTTTGCGTCGCGCCGGGGGCCACCACGTTGACGGTGATACCACGCGGTGCCAGCTCCGCCGCCCAGCTGCGCGCCATACCGATCATGGCGGATTTGGTCGCCACATACTGACTGCGTCCGGCGACGCCCGATGACGTCCTGCTGCCGAGCAACACGATGCGCCCGCCGTCCGGCATCTTTTCCACCAGCCGGTCGGCCAGCACTTCTGCCACGCCGATGTGCAGTTTCCATAACGCCTCGCTGGCCTGCGGATCCAGCTGCCCGAGCGGTGCCGCTTTCATCATGCCTGCGGCGTGGATCACGGCATCCACCTGAGGCAGTGTTTCCAGCACTGTTGTCAGTTTTTCCGTGTCGGTGATATCGAGCGGCACTGCGCGAAAGTGAGGGTGTTGAAAGCTCACTTCGCGGCGCGCCAGACCGGTCACCTTCCAGCCCTGCGCCAGCAATGTCAGGCACACCGTTTCACCAATGCCCGAGCTGCAACCTGTCACCAGCGCGTGTTTAAGCGGTGTATTGCTCATGGCTTACTCCTTTAACGCTGATGCCGGGACTTTGAACACCGCTTTACGCACCACGGCAGGATGTGTGGTGCAACACAATGCGCGATGCGGCTCGCCTGGCGCGAACGTCACAAAGTCACCGCTGCGCAGCAAAATCTCATTGTGCAGCGCGGGATTGTCGGGAATAAACAAGTCGGGTTTGCGCTCCGTGGCGGGCTGTCCGATGGCGCTCCGGGTATCGAAGCCGATGATCTCTTCGCCCTCCAGCACCACCTGAATATCCAGCCAGTCGTGATGAAATTCAGTATGCCGGTCCGCCGCAGGCGAGGTGTTGGCATTGCCGATATGGCAAAACCAGGTTGCGCCCTCCGGCTGAAAGCGTCCATCTTCCCGCGCGCAAAGCGCTTCCAGCGAACACTCCGGCAGCGTAAGAATGCTGAGCAGCACATCAGGCAAAGTTGCCAGTGACAGCGCACGTAAATGACCTGCAATCATGATCTTCTCCTTATAAAAAAGCCCGCGCAGGGCGGGCCGGACCGGCGTCAGCCTTTTACCCAGGACTCTTCGACGCAGACGTATTTGATCGCCTGCCGGTAGTAGGTAAACGCGATATGCAGTTCGCCGTTCAGCCCCTGTTTGATGCTGGGATAGGAGAACTCGCGGTTGAGTTTTTGCTGCGAATTGTTGGTCATGCAGTAGCCGTCGCCGGTTTCCAGATTGCGCAGGTAAGGCCATGAACGGCCACCGTCTTCGGAAATGGCCAGCGTCATCGGCGCGCGTGGTGCGCCCCAGAAGGCCGTGCGTGCGCCGGTTTCGGCGGTCGCTTCCACGCGCACATCGTCGTCTTCATCTTCGATTTCGTCATACAGCGAGGCCCGGCGTTCGCTGGCATCGGCGGCACTCAGATGATTGAACACCAGCGCCAGATGCCCGTTGGCGAGCGTTGTCACCTGAATTGACGAGTTGTTGTTAGGCAACGCGGTCGGCTGCGGTGCAGTCCAGCTGTTACCGCCATCCACGGAACGGCTCTGGTAGATGAAATCCGCCCAGCGGCTGCGATACAACGCCAGCAGGCTGCCGTCGTGCAGCGGCGTGATATTCATGTGCACGCAGCCGGTGCTTTCCGGTACCGCCACGTCACGCCAGGTTTTCCCCTTATCGCTGGAAATTTTAACGGCGCTGTCGTCATTGTTGCCGACCCATTTTTCACCCGGCTGTGTGCGGCAGTAAAACACCGGCAGCAGCCAGTCGCCATTGGCCAGCACAGTCACAGGCTGGCGGATAAAGGTGCCGGGTTCCCCGAGCAGTGTGCCGATCTCTCCCCAGCTTTTGCCCAGATCCTGAGACTGGCGAAAACGCACAATCGCGGTGTCCTGATTGCCGGATTTCTGCGCGGTGTACATCAGCCACAGCACATTATCCGGGTCGAGGAACAGCACCGGATTTTGCTCCGAACGGCTGGCATCTTCTGAAAGTTTCACCGGCTGGCTCCAGACCTGCGCGCCTTTTTCCAGCCGCGACAGGTAAATGGAAATATCGGCAATGCCTTCCTGGGTTCCGGCAAACCAGGTGCACAGCAGGCTGCCGTCGGGCAAAGGCAGCAGATTGGCGGCGTGATTTTGCGGGCAATCCGACGGCAGCATGGCGTCACGGCGCGCGGCGTCATGTTCAGCGGTGTGCACTTTACCGCTGCGTTCGACGGTTAGCGTTTCAGTGGTCATCTTTAAGCTCCAGACTTTTGAATAAGGTGTGCATTTTTACTCTTTACTGCACGCTGGGGGATCAGTCGGTCAATCACCATAATGATGGCCGGTGTCACCAGCGCAATATACATATTGTTGATACCAAACGGATCGCCGAGCAGATACCAGACGGAAGTCACCACGCAGGCACCGATCAGGCCGGCGTTGGCACCGCGCGCACTTTTAAAGAACGGCAGGTAGAACGCCATCACCGCCACCACGGAAATCGACAGGCGGATGGCGCGGGTGAAGAACGACAGTTTCAGCACTTCCGGCACCAGCAGCACGAAAATCAGCGGCAGGAAACCAATCAGCAGCGACAGCCAGCGGGTCATTTTGAACTCGCGTTCAGGCGTCGGGTTGCGGTACGGCACATAGAAATCTTTCACAATCAGCGAGGCAATCGCCAGCGCAACGGTACTGACGCTGACGAAAATCGACGCCACCAGCGAGGTGGTCACCAGACCGGCGATCCACGGATTCATGTCCTGAATGAAGATCGGCAGGGCGTACAGGCTGTCGATATCGGGATGCAGGAATTTCGCGGCCACGCCGATCATGCCAATGGCCAGCGCAATCGGCACACAGAAGAAGAAGGCGACCCAGGTGGCGCGTTTGGCGGATTCCGCGCTTTTGGTGGAGGAAATTGCCTGGATCACGAACTGCGTACAGAAGATAGAACCGATGGTGCCGATCAGCCACGCGAAGATAGTGCTGGCGCCTATGCTGCCGTCCCAGGTCCAGTAGAAATCAGGCATCTCTTTTACCATGGGCATCACGCCGCCGGTCATGTGCAGGGCGATGCCTAAAATCACCAGCACGCCGATGTACTTGATGGCGCTGTGCAGCATCGTGACCCACGCCATACCTTTCAGGCCGCCGAACGCGAAGTAAAAGGTGCTGACGACGGCGGTGATAAACGCCGCGACCGGCAGATTGACTTTCAGCACGGTGGAAATGGCCGCCGCGCCGCTGACGTAGTTACCGACGTTCACCAGCAGCAGGGCGTAAATCATGATGATCGAAATAATGTTCTTGGTGGTGTTGCCGTACTTCTCGGCAATCGCCCCGGAAATGGTGATTTTCCCGGTGTTATAAATGCGTTTTACCAGCAGTAAGCCGAAGATCGGGAAGCCGATGGCCGCGCCCAGAATTGACCATGAGGCGGCAAAACCGCCTTCGAACGCCGCCTGAGCGGTACCGATGGTGGATTTTGCACCGATGTATTCCGACATCAGCAGCACACCGACGATGAAGGCGGGCATCGCACGCGAGCCTTCCATAAAGTCACCGCTGTTTTTACTGCGTAACCGGTAGGTCAGCCAGGTGGTAAACAGGATGTAGACCAGAACAATGCTGATAATTATTAACGTATCTGATGAGCTAAATTCTTTCATTTTTTCCTCACACAGCGCGTAGGGGACCCTGCCTGCGCACTTTCATGTGCAGGTGTCGGTGGTTTCAGAAGGTAAGGCGCGTTTAATCGCGCAAAGTAAAGGTCTTGATAACGGTCAGGATCTTTTGTGTATCGTCCTGCGTGAATTCGACCGGATACCGGCTTTCACCCACGTTAAAACCGAGCAGATTCACGGCTTTTTTAACCACAGCCGGTGAAAATGCAATGCTGTAAAGATCGGTTCGGATCTGATTGATCTCCGCCTGCACGGCTTCGGCGGCGGCGGCATTATTCTCCCGGAGGTGGCGGTAAACGGCATTCACCTGTGCGGGGATAATATTGGCGATACCGGAGATACACCCGGCGCTGCCTTCGGTGAAACCTTTGTAAATCAGCGAATCCGGCCCGGTCAGAACATCGAAATCTGCAAACTGACGGCTGACCTCATGGAAGCCATGCAGGCTTTCCCACGAACCGGCGCTGTCCTTAATGCCTTTGATGTTGGGATGATCGGCCAGCACGCGCACCACCTCCGGCGTCAGGGTATTTCCGGTGCGGGCGGGAATGTTGTAGAGATAGACCGGTACGGTCAGCGCATCGGCCACCGCGCGAAAATGCGTAATCAGTTCCTGCGGGCGCAACGCTGCAAACCACGGCGTAATCACCGAGACGGCGCGCACGCCGAGTTTTTCAATCTGTTTGCCAAGCCTGATGGTGTCGCGGGTCGAGATCTCGCCGATATGCGACATCACGCCTGTGTCATTCCCTGCGGCCTCAAGACAGACCTCGGTCACCTGAATTTTTTCCTGCCCGCTGAGCATAAAAAATTCGCCGTTGGTGCCGTTGCAGAAAATATTATTCCCCGCCTGTTTCTGGCGTTTTACCTGCTGGCGCAATGCGTCGCTATCGAGTTTTCCGTCTGCGGAAAAAGGCGTCACAATCGCGGTATACACTCCGGTAATGTTATTCATCTTATTCTCTTCACGTCGTTGTCATCGGATACGAAATAAGGGCTTACCTGATACTGCGGTAAATTTCTTCTATTTGATTTTTCTCTACCGGCATGGGTACATTTTTAATTAAACGTTGTACCTCTGTTGCCCCCTGCGACAAATAAGGAATGTCATCAGGTGTGATATTCAGCTGACTTAATGTGACCGGTAAATCCAGGCGATGCACCAGCGCGTCAAAATATTCCACCAGCGCATAGGATTTTTCTTCTTCACTTAATGTCAGGTCAGCCTCCGGAATTAAGTCGTAAGTCCGGGCGAATTTACTGACCGCTGAAGGCCGGACAAACGCCATGCACGGCGCGAGCAGAATGGCATTCGCCACGCCGTGAGGAATGTGATATTTCCCGCCGAGCGGATAGGACATGGCATGCACCAGATGCGTACCGGCATGGGCAATGGATGCACCGCCGTAATAAGACGCCCACAGCATGTTCAGCCGCGCTTCCAGATTGCCAGGCTCAGCGACGGCGGTTTCGATGTTGGCGAACAGCTTCTTCATGCCGACCAGCGCAAAGTTGTCACTGACCGGGTTGGCGATCACTGACGTGAAGCATTCGAACAGGTGGCACAGCGCGTCGATTCCGGTGGAAGCCGCAATGCGTGCGGGCATGCTGGTGGTCAGTTCCGGCACCAGCGCCACGTAATCGGGCAGCATCACTGGCGTAATAATGCCGACTTTGGTTTCTTTTTCCGGGATGGCGAGAATCGCATTGGGCGTGGCTTCTGACCCGGTGCCTGCGGTGGTCGGGATCAGCAAAGACGTGGTGCGACGCTGCGGTTTCTCACCTGCCAGCAGGCTTTCCAGCGTGACGTTTTCATCACCCGCACACAGCATCGACAGCAGTTTGGCGACATCCAGCACGCTGCCGCCGCCCACGCCAATCACCAGATCTGCCGAAGGCTGATTTAACGCATTCAGAATGGCAGAGACGTCATGCTGGCTCGGCTCCGGCGGCACGTTATCAATCACGCTCACCTGACAGCCCGCCTTATCCAGCTGGGTTATCAGGGATTGCACCGGCGGCAGGCCAATAATGTTCTTGTCGCTGACCAGTAATACCTGATGCTTTCCGGCCAGCAGGTAGCCGATGTCCTGCAATGACTGATAACCGCTAATGACTGTACTGTTGATATTCATGTCTGATCCCTGCCGTCTGAGTCTTCAATAAAGAGTGAGTTCAATCATCAAAGGTCGATACTCCTCACATCGTCAGGAGAATTTATAGGCGAAATTGAAGTTGAATAATTTGAAGTTGCTCACATATAATCAATCATGATTGAATATAATCATAACCAGCAAGATTAATCCGACCCTCTTCTTCACGGAGCCACGATGGCTGAAACAGCAACAACCGCAGACCGGCCGACGCCGCCACAACTTCTGGTGATCGCCGATGACTTTACCGGCGCGAATGACACCGGCGTGGCGTTGATCCGGCAGGGGCTGGCGGCCAGCGTGCAGTTTGACGAACACCGCGGCGTGCAGGGCAGCCGCGAAGGGCGTGCGGTAATTTACAGCACCGACAGCCGGGCGCTGAGTGCGGCAGAAGCGGCAGGCAAAGTCACACGTGCCCTCCGGGCCGGGGCCGCCGCTTTCTCCGGTGAGTATCAGGTGTTTAAGAAAATCGATTCCACGCTGCGCGGCAACATTGGTGCTGAAACAGAAGCGGCGCTGATCGCACTGAATTGCCCGCTGGCGATTGTCGCGCCGGCGGTGCCTGAACTCGGGCGGGTGGTCACCGGCGGGCAGTGCTACGTCAACGGCCATCTGCTGACCGAAACCGAATTCGCCACCGACCCGAAAACGCCGCTGAATACTGCCAGCGTGGCGGAACGGCTGGCGGAACAAACCTCGCTGCGTGTGCACCATGTCGGGCTTGACGCGCTCAGAGGCGGCGATGTGCAGACAGAGATTTTTGCGCTGGTGGCATCGGGTGTACGCATTCTGGTGGCCGACAGCGAAACCTCTGAGGATCTGGCGCGTATCGTGCAGGCCGCGCAACGCCTGCCGTTCCGCCCGCTGATGGTCGGCGCGTCGGGGCTTATTCATGCGCTGACAGACGCCAGCCAGCGCGGGAGCGGCGACGCGCCGCTCAGCTCCGCCTTTGAAAAATTGCCGCTGCTGGCGGTGGTCGGTTCAATGAGTGACATCGCCGCACAGCAGATCGCTTTTCTGAGGCAACACCGGGCGGTGACGCTGGTGGATATCGATGTGTTGGATCTGTTTTCGCCCGGCTCACCGGCACGGCAACTGACGCTCGCCGCGCAGATAAGCGGGGCGCTCGGGCAGAGCAAACACTGCGTGATCCGCACGTCGCAGGGCGCAGCGCAGCGGCATCAGATTGCGCAATTCTGCAAACTTCAGCACATCAGCCGTGCGCAGATGGGCGAGCGCATCGCCGCTTTCCTCGGGCAACTGACTGATGAGGTTTTACGACAACCGGGAAAACTGCCGGGCGGGCTGTATTTGTCCGGCGGGGATATTGCGCTGGCCGTCGCCCGCGCGCTCGGTGCAACAGGGTTTGAGATTAAAGGACAGATTGCAGGCTGCGTTCCCTGGGGATATCTGCTCGAAAGCCAGTTTCAGCGGCTGCCGGTGATGACCAAAGCGGGCGGATTCGGCACTGAAAACACGCTACTTGACGTTTTACGCTTTATTGAGGAGAAGGTGAGTGACTAAAATTATCGCAGTAACCATGGGTGATCCTGCCGGTATCGGCCCCGAAATTATCATTAAAGCGTTGGCGGAAGGTGAGCTTTCCGGCACCCAGGCGGTGGTGGTCGGCTGTGCGGCAACACTGCGGCGGATCCTTGCGCTGGGCGTCACGCCAGCGGCGGAGCTGCGCATTATTGATAACGTCTCACAGGCGCATTTCGCGCCGGGCGTGATCAACGTGCTTGATGAACCTCTGGCCAATCCTGAAGCGCTTATCCCCGGAAAAGTGCAGAAAGAGGCGGGTGATCTGGCCTATCGCTGCGTAAAACGCGCGACCGAACTGGCGATGGCCGGAGAGGTTCACGCCATCGCCACCGCGCCGCTGAATAAAGAAGCGCTGCATTCTGCCGGGCATATTTATCCGGGACACACCGAACTGCTGGCAAAACTCACCCACAGCCGCGACTACGCGATGGTGCTTTACACCGATAAACTCAAGGTGATCCACGTCAGCACACACATTGCGCTGCGCAAATTCCTCGACACGCTCAGTCACGAGCGGGTCGAAACGGTGATCCAGATGGCAGACACTTTCCTGCGCCGCGTCGGATATGACAATCCGCGTATCGCCGTGGCCGGGGTGAATCCGCATGCCGGTGAAAACGGGCTGTTTGGCGATGAAGAAATTAAGATTGTCGGGCCGTCGGTTGAGAAGATGAAAGCCAAAGGGATTAACGTCACCGGCCCGTGCCCGCCGGACACCGTGTTCCTGCAAACCTACGAAGGGATGTACGATATGGTGGTGGCGATGTATCACGATCAGGGCCATATTCCGCTGAAACTGATGGGATTCTATGACGGCGTTAACATCACCGCCGGTCTGCCGTTCATCCGCACGTCGGCTGACCACGGCACCGCGTTTGATATTGCGTGGACAGGAAAAGCCAAGTCTGAGAGCATGGCGATCTCTATTCAGCTGGCCGTACAACTGGCGTAATACTACGTCAGCGGCGCAGGATAAAAAGGAATCACGTTGACCGGACAAAGCCGCCTCGATCAGATTATGGATTATCTGAAAAGCCATAATCTGGTCACCGTAGAACAACTGGTCGCCGCCATTGCGGCTTCCCCGGCGACCATTCGCCGCGACCTGATAAAACTCGATGAACAGGGCGTGATCAGCCGCAGTCATGGCGGGGTGACGCTCAACCGGTTTATCCCCAGCCAGCCGACCACCAATGAAAAGCTTCAGCGCAGTTTGCAGGAAAAGCAGGCGATTGCAGAAATGGCCGCCGCGATGGTGAAACCGGGTGACGCCGTGGTGCTGGACGCCGGCACCACCATGCTCGAACTGGCGCGTAACCTGACGCATCTGCCGCTGAGGGTGATCACCGCCGATCTGCGCATCGCGCTGTTTTTATCCGAGTTTAAGCAAATAGAAGTGACCATTATTGGCGGGCGGATCGACGACAGCAGTCAGTCTTGCGTTGGCGAACATGGCCGTCGTTTGCTGCGCAGTGTCTATCCTGACATTGCGTTTATCAGCTGCAACTCGTGGAGTCTGGATAAAGGCATTACCACGCCGACGGAAGAAAAGGCCGGGCTGAAACAGGATCTGGCCGCGAATGCGCGGCGGCGGGTCTTGCTGGCTGACAGCAGCAAATACGGCGCGTACTCGCTGTTTTGCGTCACGCCGCTTGCGGAAATGACCGACATCATCAGCGATAAAGGACTGCCCCCGGAGATCCGCCAGTCATTAGGCGATCAGCCGTTTCACCTGACGCTGGCCTGAAACCGGCAGGCTTAAGTAAAAATAAAAAAGGCCGGGCATCCGCAGATGTCCGGCCTTTCTCATTTATGCGCGGTTACGCCGGCGAAAAGTTACGGCCGTAATAGATTTCCTGCATCTCTTTGTATAACAAATCGGTGATCTCTTTGCGCTCCTGCGCGCTCAGCTCTTCCGGTTTGGCATTAAACAGATAATGCTTGAGATCGAATTCCTTCAGCAACATCTTGGTATGGAAGATGTTTTCCTGATACACGTTGACGTCCATCATGTCGTACAGCGCTTTCATATCCTGCGACATAAAGTTCTGAATCGAGTTGATGGAATGGTCGATGTAATGTTTCACGCCGTTCACGTCGCGGGTAAAACCGCGAACGCGATAATCGATGGTGACGATGTCAGATTCGAGCTGGTGGATCAGATAATTCAGCGCTTTCAGCGGTGAAATCACGCCACAGGTCGACACTTCGATATCAGCGCGGAACGTACACAGACCGCCTTCAGGATGGCTTTCCGGATAGGTGTGCACACAGATGTGGCTTTTATCCAGATGCGCGACCACGGAATTCGGCAGCGGGCCGGGATGTTCGGTGGTATCAACATCGCTCGGATCTATCGGCTCTTCGCTTACTAAGATCGTAACGCTCGCACCCTGTGGTTCGTAATCCTGTCGCGCGACGTTGAGGATATTGGCACCGATAATCGAGCAGGTTTCGGTGAGAATTTCCGTCAGGCGGTTGGCGTTATATTCTTTGTCAATGTAGGCAATGTAGCCATCACGATCGTCTGCGGTTTTAGCGTAGCAGATATCGTAGATACAAAAACTCAGGCTTTTGGTCAGGTTGTTGAAGCCATGCAGTTTCAGCTTTTGCAATTTAGTTCACCCCCTTATGGATGCAGTATCAGCGCGCGGCTGACAGGGCATTCAGTAAATATTGCGGCAGGGCAAAGCTGCCGTGATGGATCGCCGGATTGTAATAACGACAGGTGAGGCCAGCGGCGTCAAAACGCGCCTGCAAGGTCTGGTTATCAATCTGGCGATATTCCGGGCTGTTGGTCGCCCAGGCAAAGGTCATGATGCCGCCGTAATAGGTCGGGATCGCAGCCTGGTAGAAACTGACATCACTGAAGTAGTGGCTCAGTTTGGTGTGGCTGTTGACCGCTTCATCCTGCTGGAGGAAGCAGACGCCATTTTGTGCCACGAAAATGCCACCCGGTTTGAGACAACGGGCACAGCCTTCGTAGAACGCCGACGTAAACAGGCTTTCTCCGGGACCGATCGGATCGGTGCAATCGGAGATGATCACATCAAAGGTGTCGGTGGTCTGATTCACGAAGTTTACACCGTCGTCGATCACCAGATTGAAACGGGGATCGTCATACGCCCCGGCGCTGTGGTTGGGCAGATACTGGCGGCAAAACTCCACCACGCCTGCATCAATCTCGACCATAGTGATCGCCTCAACGCCCTGGTGGCGGCACACTTCACGCAGCATTCCGCCGTCGCCACCGCCGATGATCAGCACTTTTTTGGCATGACCGTGCGACAGTAAAGGCACATGGGTCAGCATTTCGTGATAGATAAACTCATCGCGCTCAGTGGTTTGCACCACGCCGTCGAGCGCCATTACGCGACCGAGCGCGGCATTTTCGAAAATCACCAGATCCTGATGATCGGTTTTCTCACGGTATATCTCTTTATCGACGCTGAAATACTGACCAAAATGGGCGTGCAGCGTCTCATACCATATTTCTTTGGATGACGGGTTCCTGGACATCTGATACTTCTCCTGAGCCTTCGCAGCCATAAAAATGGGCGCACATGATAGCTAACTCTGACTTTGCATGCACGGTTGCATTTCAGGCAATGATTGTGAATCCAGTGTAGTTCAGCCAGGAAAAGCGGGGAGGAAAGGGAGGAAAAAGTACAGGCTCCGGCATCAGTATGACGGAGCACCATGGCAGGTCATCAGTTGGTGTAAGCCAGCAGGCTCAGCGAATCACGCGCCAGAGATTTACATTTGGTCGGTTTTGGCACCGCAATACCGCTCAGATCGCGGTAGCTGTCTTCACCCATCGCCTGCATATTGAAGCTGTTGTAATTGCTCAGATCCCAGCGGTTTTGCTGGGCAAAAAACACGATTGCCCGTTTGATCTGAGTATTCGGCAATTGTTCATAGCCGCAGTTATTTTTAAGAAACACGAAAACGGCGGTCAGATCCGCCAGATCTTCGGCTTCTGATTCACTTAACGCCTGGCTGGCGGAGGAGAAGCCGAGCAGTGACAGCAACAGCAAACACAGTGTTGTTCTTTTCATGGGCGTGTTCTTGTTCTTTTAAAGGGAAAGAAAATGAGAAAGACTCGGCTCAAACAGCAATAAAATGACGTTACCATATTAGCACAAAGGGTCACGAAGTTTCTTTAGCCCGGCCCGCCGCTTGACCTTCCCCCAGGGGCAGGGTTTAGGGTAACAGGCTATAATGCCGCCCGATGCGTTTGCGCCTGGCAAATTCCAATCATAAGGACTGAACATGAACCGTCGCGATTTCGTAAAGTGGACGACCCTGATGGGCGCAGCCAGCGCGTTTCCCGGCTGGAGCCGTTATGCGCTGGCCGAGAGCCGCCCGCCATTGCCGATCCCCGCGTTACTGGAGCCGGATGTTCGTGGCAGCATTTCGCTGACACTGCAACGGGGTCAGAGTCAGTTCTTGCCGGGCATCAGCACTGACACCTGGGGCGTGAACGGCAATCTGCTTGGCCCGGCGCTGCGCATTCGCCGGGGGACGCCGGTCAGCGTCACCGTCAATAACCGACTGGACGTCGCCAGCACCGTTCACTGGCACGGGCTGGACATTGCCGGTGACGTTGATGGCGGCCCGCAGGCGCTTATCCCGCCAGGGCAAAATCGCAAAGTGACTTTACAGCTCGATCAGCCCGCCGCGACCTGCTGGTTCCACCCGCATCCGCACCAGACCAGCGGGTATCAGGTGGCAATGGGGCTGGCCGGTCTGGTGCTGATTGAAGATGAAGCCAGCGATCTGTTGCAGATCCCGAAACGCTGGGGCGTGGATGACATCCCGGTCATTTTGCAGGACAAACGCCTGAATGACGCAGGGAAAATCGATTATGAGATGGATGTGATGACCGCCGCCGTGGGCTGGTTCGGACAACACATGCTTACCAACGGCGCGGTCTATCCGCAGCACGGCATTTCCCGCGGCTGGGTGCGTTTTCGTTTACTCAATGGCTGTAATGCGCGCTCGCTGCACATCGCCACCAGTGATGGCCGCCCGATGTATGTCATCGCCAGCGACGGCGGTTTTCTGCCGGAACCGGTGAAAGTCAACGATTTACCGCTGCTGATGGGCGAGCGTTTTGAAGTGCTGATTGATTGCAGCGACAGCAAAGCTTTTGATCTGGTCACGCTGCCGGTCAGACAGATGGGCATGACGCTGGCGCCGTTCGACAAGCCGCTGCCTGTGCTGCGCATTCAGCCGACGCTGACCCAAAGCGGCAGTACACTGCCGGACACACTGGTGCCGCTGCCGGCGCTGGTTTCCGTCGATAACCTGCCGACCCGCTGGCTGCAACTGATGATGGATCCGCAACTGGATCAGCAGGGTATGGCCGCGCTGATGGCGAAGTATGGACACAACGCTATGGCCGGCATGAGCATGGATCACGGCGATGGCGAGATGGCCGCCATGCCAGGCATGTCTGATAGCGGTCACGATGCCCACGGCGGGATGGCGGGCATGGACATGAGCAAAGCTTCCGGCCAATACGATTTCATGCAGGGCAATAAAATCAATGGCAAATCCTATGACATGAATGTGCCTGCATTCGATGTGAAGCAGGGCCAGTACGAGAAATGGACCCTCTCGGGCGAAGGCGACATGATGCTGCATCCGTTCCATATCCACGGCACCCAGTTCCGTATTCTTTCTGAAAACGGTCAGCCGGTGGCGCCGCATCGTCAGGGCTGGAAAGATATCGTGCGCGTTGAAGGCGCGCGCAGCGAAGTGCTGGTGCGCTTTAATCATCTGGCGGATAAGCAACATGCATACATGGCGCACTGCCATCTGCTGGAACACGAAGACACCGGCATGATGCTCGGATTTACCGTTTCTGCATAAAATCCTACCCGTACCCGCCCGGCGCGTGACCCGTCGCCGGGTTCTTTGATATAATCCTTTCCGCTTCAAGGTCGCCGTTTTGTTGAAAAACGGCGATAAATATCCTCAAATCAGGTGGTTAGTCTTTATATGAAACATCGCGTAGACGTCATGATTTCCGAGCAGGAAGTCAAAACCCGAATTGCCGAGTTGGGCCGTGAAATCACCGAACACTACCGCGACAGCGGCAGCGAAATGGTGCTGGTTGGACTGCTGCGCGGTTCCTTCATGTTTATGGCTGACCTGTGCCGCACTGTCGATGTGCCGCACGAAGTCGACTTCATGACCGCTTCCAGCTACGGCAACGGCATGTCCACCACCCGCGACGTGAAGATTCTTAAAGATCTCGACGAAGACATTCGCGGTAAAGACGTTCTGATCGTCGAAGACATCATCGATTCCGGTAACACGCTGAGCAAAGTGCGCGAACTCCTGCAACTGCGCGGCCCGAAATCCCTCGCCATCTGTACGCTGCTGGATAAACCAGAACGCCGCGAAGTGGACGTGAAAGTGGAGTACGTGGGTTTCGCCATCCCCGACGAATTCGTTGTCGGCTACGGCATCGACTACGCCCAGCGCTACCGCCATCTGCCGTATGTGGGCAAAGTTGTGATGCTCGACGAGTAGTGTCTGGCAATCCGTTTTAGCCCTTTGGGCGCGGGCAGTAATTCATTCGAATAAAAACGGCCTTCAGTTTGAAGGCCGTTTTTTTATCCAGAACAGGTGACAAACACGTTGGGTTTGAACGGTACTTTCTGAATGGATTCAAGGGGATTGGCTGATTCGTGCTTTTATATCAATCCGGTTGTGATTATTTACGTGCTGCATGACTGGCTTTATCAATGACCGGTGTGCCGGGTTCTAAAACAAGTCAGACGTTCTCAAGCTCTAATTTTTCGGCCAGCCGGTGCAGGGCGCAGACGGACATCACTTCCTCTGCTGCCTGTGAAAATGCCGACCAGTTGGCGGCTATAAACCCCGCAACCACCTCTGCTTCCTCTTTATTCAATTCCATCAACTTTCCTTAACACCTTAAAATCTCAGCGCATTATATTATTAACGAATGATATTAATTTGTTTTGTGTCATTTAAACGGAGATTTCTGTTGTAAAGAACGTTATGGATAGTCATACACAATCCTTACATTGAGTGCCCACATCCTGTCCACGCCTGAGCATCGTTACAGGGCTTAGAGCGGCTTACGCAAGATGTAAATCATTGATTTATGTTGATAAATTTGTAAGTGCAGGAAATTTTGGATGTTGCAGGGCATGCCGCCTAAAAACCGACGTAGCGCAGGAAATTCTTTGTTTTACCTGCGCCCCCCATCATCGTCCTTTGGGGGAAGGCAAAAAAAAGCCACCTGCGGTTGCGGGTGGCTTTGGTCAGTCCGTTAATTCAGATTGTTATCAGAAAGCGTAACGCACCTTAACGGCAATGCTTTGGCTGAAGAAGCTGGAGCGTTGCTCTGAATCGTACTGAACGGTGCCGTCCAGTTGGTCAGTGAACTTTGCGGTCACGCCTACGCCCGCCATCCCAATCCACGGGCTCTGCTCCATGCTCTGGTAGGTGATCGGGGTATCAGGGCTGCCGGTAAAGGAGATCCGGTTGGCGCTACGGTCATTGATGGTGTCATACCCCACACCCGCCGTCGCATGCACATTCACAAAGTTAGACACCTGGAAACCCAGCTTGGCTTTGGTGGAAACAATCATCGCTTCAAGCGTCTGCCCATCCACATCCAGACCCAGATCGCTGGCATTTTTCTCGGTGTAGCCTTTGTCCTTGATACTGTAGTAGTCGCCACGCACTATCGGCGTCAGGGTCAAATCGTCCGTCAGATTGAAGATGCTCTGTAAACCGAGGCCTGCCTGCAGATTACGGCTGTCATAGCTGGAACGCGCCACGCCGCCAAAAGCGAGGTCAGAGGACGACGGGTTAATGATGTTCAGGTAACGATTACCCTCAACGCTGTCTCGCCCGTAGCCCGCTTTCCAGGTCAGGGATGTGGCGGGAGTGAAGTCAAAGCTGCCATAAAGCAGGGTATTCCAGCTTTCGATCTGCGCATCATGGCGGAAATCGTCTGAAGTATCCTTCACATCGGTGCGGCTGGTGCCCACTGCCACACCCACGCGAGCCTGTTGTAATACCGGCACATCGGCGCCAATGGCGATACCGCGAGTATCAGATTTATAACCATCCAACCCGTCACGTTGTTCCTGGTTATCCCATCGACCTACCGGCCTGATCCATAAATACTTCTCGGGATTAAACTCTTCGTATTGACCAGACTCCCGCACCGAATCCTGGCGAGAGTCCACAATATTGCCAAAGGCACGCGCATTATTTAACTCGGCATAAGGCAGCATACCGTTCATCAACGGCCCTAACTGCACGACGTTACGGTAAACCTGTTGTGCGTTCGAGGAGGAAGTGATGGCGCAGACCGTCGCCCCTAACGCGCCAGAGCAATAGCTGGACTCATTACCGTTGCCGCCGGTGTCCGGGTTTGCGCCGGGAAGAGTACCCGGACTGGTGCCTTCACCAGCGGAAGTTGTTTTGGCTATAATCTGGTCGATGGCGCCACCGATACGGGAGGCCGTCGGTGAAGCGGTTTGCGTGGTGACCGCCGTTTGTACGCTGGTAAGTCCTGTATCCACGATGCGTAATGAGTAACTTGTGGGTGTCAACTCCTGTACAAACTGGAAGCGCAGAGAGTCATCAATCACCGATGTCGGGGTACCGATAAGGCTTGAGGAGGTGACCACATCACTCAACAAATCGCCATTGCTAAAGTCCTGGCTACCATTGGTCACCACAATGGTATTACCCGCCAGCGATGCCGTTCCGGCAACCTGCAATTGCCCATAATTAGTGGCATTCTCAGCCTGCAATGCCAGGAAGGCATTTGAAGACTGGCTATAGTTGGCCACGCGTGAAGGGGAATTATTATTGAGCAAATCAAACAGGCCACTGTTGCTCATATTCGTTGCCGGAGCATCAACCCTGCCAATAATAATGCCTTCATTATTTATACCATTAGTGACGGTGCTGGTTTCACTGACACGAATCGCATCCCCTTCGATCGAACCAATAACACCGCGGTTAAGCAGTAAATTGGTTCCGCTGGTATCGTCAAGGGTAATCCCTCCGCGCCCGGCAGCAATAATTCCATCATTGATAATGCGTGAAACTTGCGCGTTATCCTGCAAAGAAATGCCGCTATCAGCCGCTTCAATTATCCCTGCGTTATCAATGGTACCGGTTGAATCACGGCTAAAGTTAATACCATCGTCAGTCTCAGAATAGATCACACCTGATGAGCTGTTTACCACCGCGACATCTTCAGCCGTCGTTGTGGCCGTATCAACGAAGATACCGGAACTGCTTGGACCGCTTGCTGTGATGCTTCCGCTGTTGTTGATTGCGATGTTCCGACTCTCTCCTGTGACCCAGATACCATGGGATTGAGCACCGGTCGTGGTAATAACGCCATTGTTATTTATGGTGTTATTGCCAATGTTTGCATCTAAGAGGATCCCTGAACTGACGTTCCCCGTTGTGCTTAACTGTCCATTGTTGGTAATGGTGCTATCAAAAACACCCGACAAATGGACGGCGTTGGAATTACTGCCCGAAGTGCCTATGGAGGCGTCGTTTATTAAAGTGAACGCACTGAGGGTCTCTAAAGCCACACCATCACTGGTGATGGCGTCTGTAGTAATGTTGCCCTGGTTTTGAAGGCGGCTGGATGAGGTATTGAAATAAAAGGCAGGCGTATCCTGTTCAGTAAGAGTAATTTGCGTACGGGGAATAATCGTCGCAGTGATACCACTTGCATCAGTAAAGGATTGCTGGGTATTTATTATTCCATCACAGGTTATGCTTACGTCATTCCCCACCGCGGGAGTACAGGCTGCCAGAGCATTCACAGGATTAAATAACCCATAGCTGCCAGCGATCCCACTAAAGAGAAAAAGCTTCATTTTAGTTTTCAACTATTTATCCTTCCCCAGAAAAATTAATCATTAAATATAACGAGCAAAAATGCTTTATAACCGCCCTATCAGTAATGCTCACCAGATAATATAGTAGGCGAGTAAACGGTAATCGCCAGCCAAAAGCCCTGTTGATTATTTCTCGGATGGGATAACGATATTCCAGAGAGGTCGTCGTTGATTTTACCGACGCAGACCATGCACCCGCCCCGGTTCAGGCCAGCATCGACGTTGAAGACTGCCCGCCCGTTATTCTGCCGCAAATCGTGCCGACGCGGCAACATCACGGCTTTTAGTTGCATCAAGCTAGGCGCGCACCGTTAACGTCAAAGATAACGGCAATTAACTCCTCTTTTGCGGTTACCGCCATTTCCGCAATCCAAATGTCAACCCTCTCAAGTTCAACATGATCGCAATCTGTAGATGTGGCTAATTTGGCAATTAACGCGATCCTCTCTAACAATGCAGCTGTTTGTAATCCTTCCATCCCCACCCCATTCAACTGTGTGTTTATACAATGTGGTGGATTTTTTTAGATATGATTTCCATATATTTCTTAATGTTATGCATGGCAATTATCTGCCACCTAAATGCTTCACCTGCTAAATAGACAATCTTTGCCTTGCGGTAGAAGTCCATATTGTTCAAGTGGCTTTTGAGGTGTATGTTTTTCCCACAAAACATAAGGAGTTGTTAATAATGGCTATACCAGCATATTTATGGTTGAAGGATGACGGCGGAGCAGATATCAAAGGTTCTGTTGATGTCCGGGGACGTGAGGGGAGCATTGAGATAGTAGGTTTGACACATGACGTTTCAATACCCAATGACAACAATACAGGAAAGCCGACAGGCACCAGGATTCATGCGCCGTTTACTTTCGATAAAGAAATCGATTCATCGACTCCCTACATCTATAAAGCAATATGTACCGGACAAACGCTCAAATCAGCTGAAATAAAATACTACCGTATTAACGATGCTGGGCAGGAAGTCGAATATTTCAATACCTTTTTAGAGAACGTAAAAGTTATTGGAATCATTCCAATGATGCACGATATTAAATCTGCGTATGGCGAAAAGAGGAGTCATATCGAATATGTAGAATTGAGATATGAAAAAATCACATGGAAATACCTGGATGGAAACACTCAGTATTCTGATAGCTGGGATGAACGCACTACTGCATAGGGAGATGTAAAAATGGTTTGGACATATAAACAGAGTACCGGTGAAATGTTTCATGACGGTGTATTAGTTGGACAAGGTTATTCGGGTGCATTGACCAACAAAAACAATCCAGATCGCCAACATGTTAGAGGAATGGGGCCTCTTCCACGTGGGACTTACCGAATTGGTTCCACAACGGCATCTAAAGGCCCTATGACGATAGAACTTCACCAGACATATGGCGATTCTTTTGGTAGGAGCCTATTTCGTATTCATGGCGAAAGAACGCATGGTCCGGCAGGTTTCGCATCTGAGGGTTGCATCATCCTGCCGCCAACAGTACGTCATCAAATTCGAGGGTCGTCTGAATCTCTTGAGGTAGTGAGATGAGAGTTTTTGCCGCACTTTTATTTTTTCCTTTGATGGCTTTTGCTGCGGCCTCTCCGCAAAAATTACGCAGTGAAATCCAAAAATATGGCGAAACTGAATTCTCTGAAAAAGTATCATCAGATGATTGGAAAACCGCACTTAAGAATATTGCCAACGGTCAAAATGATTGGATATCTTTGGCACCAGATTTAGCATCAGTGATCAATCAGCAACAGGCAGAACAGCTTTCCGAAGCACTTTATTATGCTATTGCCCCAAATGCTAAAGAGACATTGAATACTCTCGCCATACTCGATAAGCACAAATATAAGCATCAGCAGGGAAGCGTTCTATCCTGTGTTTCACCGTTAAATAAGCCTAAAGAAGAAATGATGCGTATTTATAATGACACACGTCTGGCATTGCTTGATGTTCCTGGCGTTGAATCCGCAACCTGCCTATGGTCACTGGAAGGTTGGATGGAACAGGTTAAACAGGAAGATGCCTCAAAAACCAATAAGTAGTTTATGGCAGAAGAACATGCCTTAAATCGTGTCCTTTACTGAGGAATGATTAAGATTATGGTGGGATGAGGCGGGTTAAGTTTTTTAGTTAAGCTCCGGCCAATTCTCAACCATTGCGAAATGTAATTCTGTATCATTGTGACGGTAATGTAATTTTTGCCGACGCCTGGAATGAAAGGGTGACAGCTTAAATGGCTCTAAATTGTAGTTTTGTGCTGAATGGCATGGAAACTTCCATTTTGAGCTGTGCTGGTGTAGGCAATTTCCCTGCCTTCTCAGGCCAGTTAGTTGGTCGAAATAACCCAACATTAACTAACATTGCTGATCTGGGACCACTTCCTACAGGGCGTTATTTTATTGTCAGCCGCGTTTCTGGGGGGCGCTTAGGCGGCTTAAGAAATGCTGTCCTTAAATATGGTTACGGCACTGACAGAGATACATGGTTTGGGCTCTATCGCAATGACGGAAAGATAAACGATGAAACTTTTATTGAAGGCGTTAAACGTGGAAGTTTCCGGCTTCATCCAATCGGACCAAAGGGACTCAGTGAGGGCTGTATTACTATGACATCACAATCTGATTTTGATTATCTTCGGACTGCATTGCTGGGTACCTCCATGATCGGTGTTCCGGGGTCATCGCTAAAAGCGCATGGAACGATCAGAGTGACGCTCGGATGAAGTGGGTTAAGTATTTTTTTGCCGCATTGGGCTACCTTGTGGCGTTCTGCATACTGATGACCATCTTTACCCAAGTGATTGACAGCTATGCTACAGGTGAACAGATAGAAAGTTTCGCTCAATTTTGGGGAGTACATGACATAGAGGGAATGCTAGACCTTTATGTCGATGCCTCACTCATTGTCTCAGGCTTAATATCTATTCTGGTAATCCTGTTGTGTCGCATTTATATCCGGCGCCATTTAAGATCATCAGACTGAAATACTCAGCAATTGGAATACAACGCCCACCAGTTCGAAACAGGCAGCGTACTTCATCTGATTGAGCCGGATATTAATCAGGAGCTGTACGGCCTGCCGGAATACCTCAGCGCCCTGAACTCAGCCTGGCTGAACGCCGCGACGCTATTCCGCCGTAAGTATTACCAGAACGGCGCGCACGCCGGGTATATCCTCTATATGACCGATGCGGCTCAAAGTAGCTCGGACATCGATCAGATGCGTAAAGCGATGCGGGACACGAAAGGTCTGGGCAACTTCCGCAACCTGTTCATGTACGCGCCGGACGGGATCAAGATTTTGCCGCTGAGTGAAGTCGCTACGAAAGACGACTTCTTTAACATCAAGAAGGCCAGCTGGAACGATTTGCTATGCGCGCATCGCTTACCGCCGAAGGTGATGGGGATTGTCCCGGAGAACAGCGGCGGGTTTGGGGATTCGGTTAAGGCCTCGCAGGTATTTGTGCGGAATGAGCTGACGCCGTTGCAGGAACGGCTCAAGGAGCTAAATGCGTGGTTTGGGGAGGAGGTGATTAGGTTTACTTCTTATGAATTGACGCCGGAGTAAAACGGCAAAGCCCTATGACACGGGGCTTTGTATATCCTTCATCGCTTCGCTTTATTTTCTGCTCATATTACGTAGTAAGGTACAGAGCAATCTGGAAGTACATTAAGAGATAGCGCGTGTTAAATTGCAAGCAACATAATGTAGCAGTATTGGTTCATTAAACATCTAACCCGCACTTGTTCAAAGTGCAATATGATTTTCAATTACCATCAAAGACCTTAATCACTCCTTTTTGATGCCCGTAAAAATGGTTCAATTCTCTTTTTTCTTTCTAATTCTATTTCTTTCATTTCATTAATTAGTATTGGCAGATTCTTCATAAATTCACTTGATTTATCTTTACATATTTTACGCCCATGTATTTTCCTGATGAATGACATTGTATCTGAGCGATCAATGTTTTCAATCTTCTCTTTTTTAACTTTGGCTTTAAGGTATTCCCAAAATTCTAAGCTATTGTATTTCCCCTCAACAACCCCTATCTCTGTATCTAATTTATAAAAGTCAGGTATTGTTACTTCGCTGAATTCAAAATACTCAGGGAAATAGCTAAAGTCATCTTTCAACAACTTTTCAAGTAACTTTATTTTTTTTATTATTGGTATTTCCTCTGACATTGCCAATTCGCAAACAGGTAACAAGTCCAACATCAGCATGATAGCAGCTTGCTCTATATCAAATTCGATTAACTTACCATGGGCAACCACATTTCTAATGATGGGAAACTTAAATGAATAATATTCAAAATAAATGAAGTGTTCTATTTTTAATTGTATTATCCGTAACTTCTCATTAATAGATGAAATGTCTAGTCTAGATTCATCTATTCCAACCTCTAAGCAAATGTCATGGAATATCCCCTCAATTTGCATTGGAAGCATATTAACCACTGAGATAAAGTCTTTGTTCTGATAATGCCTGATGATGGTTGAAATTACTGCTTTTCTGTTAGCTATTATGTGATTCTGTTCAATGATTTTTTCTATTTTACTGATTTCATTTTGAAACCCATCAACGTCACCAGAAATATATTCCTTTGCGAAAGCATAAAACTCTTCTTTGTTTGTTTTATATAGGTTTTTTATTTGAATATAAGATTCAGGAGGAAAATCCAAAAATTTATTAGACATTTCTGTCATGTCACGCACATCATATGGATCTGTAGACGGATTGAAGATGAGACCGCGTGAGTATTGATATGGCATCCTTCCAATAAACCAACTTAGCATATTACTGGATGGAAAAGGATGATTGGTACAATTTTGCAATGCATAACGTTCAATGTCTTCAGACATGAACTTTAATATCTCATTCTTGGCGGAGTTGTTCTTATTTCTGTAATATTCTAGTAGGTTACGCTCATATCTTTCCTCTCCGTTTAACCAACCGTTGGTTTTTTTCTTATCTTCTAATTTTTTTAGTTCGGAATCAATGTACTTTAACTGGACTCTAATTTTATTTATATCATCCTGCGAATGATAAAAGTATTCCAATACTTTATCTATTGGTTCTTTATTTAGCCTAAGATAGTAATCAGCAATATACTTGTAAAATTCGTTCTCGTTTTCACTTACATCAAAATTACCTGTTTCACTTGTAAATTTATTTCTAACCTCATTAAATTCACATTCGCATAAGTTAATATCAAGTATATGCGAAACAAATTTTTTACCAATTTGAACCAGAGACATCCTGCATTTATTTAACCCGTTGAAAGCCTCGAAATCCAATTCTATTATCTGACCAATTGTAATATTTGAAAATGTTGCTTTTTTGTTGTTCATGCTTACCTACATAACAGTGATTTGTAGAGTGATAGTGAAAATTCCGGTGCGTCTTAATTTCATTTTACCTGCCGCAGCCACACTCAGAAAATAGCTCCAATGTGCATTCCTTTCAAGAGGGGTATGGAAAACCACAATGAAGAAGTGTTGCACATCAGCGCGAGCAAAATGTGCGATTTTCCATGCTACACCTCGGCGCGCGCAATGTTACCCGCCTGCCCGTTTCTGACTTGGTTCACTGTTTTTAATGCATGTGTCAGAGCGACGCTAAGCCCAGCTAGAGCGGCATTCTCATGTCTTTTGATCCTTTCTGGATCATGCAAAATCATGCAGGTGATGCATGCGGAGGAGTACCGTTATCGGTAATGGAATTTTTTGGGCTTAATTTCTTCTTCTTTTAAATTAAATTGCAAAAGGCCAATTATGATCTCACTAGTAATTTAACTTGCAATTTCATCAGTATTTGAATTGTAGATAATAAATTGGATGTGATGAACACATCCAATTTTTATTAGAATGTTACATTTTTTGTAAAATCTGGAAGTAGTGTTGGGAAATCATCCCTATACATATCCATATCGCTCTGGAATCTCTGGATCGCGTCAGTAATATCTTTTCGGTGAGATAGCCGACCTTCTGTAGCCGGATCTAACACACTAGAACGTGTAAGGATTCTAGTTATTACAGTTTTCCATAGTTCTATCGCCTCTAAGCGAGAAATTGAATCTTTAAATGAAACAATGTATTTGTTTGGGATGGCTCTTCCCATGATTATTTCAATAATACTAGATGTTGCATTTATTATTAAAAGTGAAACTCCTGGTCTGCTCAAAAATAACTGTTTTACTTTGTCAACTTCTGGTAGTTCACCATGCCGATACAAGTCAGCATAGTGTTTTTTAATCTGACTAATAGCCTCGTTGAGAGTATATACAAAAACAATATGCCCTTTTGTTATTGAGTCGTCGAATGCCTTTTTATATAAGATGTCATCATCCCAAATGTCCTTTTTATTGTGATAAGCGTTTGTTGGATGAAAATGAAAAGCAATTAGAATTTGAGCTACAGTATCTGTCGGTAAAAGCATTCTTTTTTGAGTTGGTGTAAGAGTTTTACGTAGCCCACCAGTGTATAAAACATCTTTGCTGCTAACAAAACTTTCACGAAGTCTGCGCTGAATAGCATCACTTGATCTGAAGTCAGAACGTAACACTTTATTTTGCGAGTTATTCGCAAGGGTGATTTTTTGGATTTGATCCTCATCCTCAACCTTAATGAATCTAATGCCGATTTTTAAATTATCGCTAACATCACGATCAGTATTCGAGATGCTGCCAGTAGTCTGTGCACCGTTTACAATTGAGATGCCTGTTATTGTATTTAGATTTCCTAACGTGGAACCATCGCAAACAGGGGTGTATCTAAAATCATGTACTAATGCAGTGATACCATTATTGTATACGAAGAAGTCCCCAGCATTTTCAACGGCACTGCGTTGAATCTCTTTGTTTATCGATAAATCTCTACCATTACTTCCCATATATGAACGCACATTAGCGCTAAATAATTTATCTTCGCCGTAGCTATCGTACAACTGTTTAAGGAAACTACCCTTTATAGATGTTACAAATGAAACCCAAGAGCCAGGTTTCGATTCAACAAAACCAGCTAAATCTTCTGTGTTAATTTGGTCTGAAATAAGGATAGGGCTATGCTGTGCATTATATAATTCATCAAGAGTCTCTAAACCAACTTGCTTTGAATCGACCCTAATACTCTGATCTTTATATAGATGATTTAGCTTGTCTATAACGGAGCGACCAATCGCATGGAGAGGTCTCCCGCACTCATCAGTTTCAGGGCAATTGTGTAAAAACCAAATGTTAATTCTATCTATTTCGCTCTTTTCTAAAGCATCCCTAGCATCTTCAACCTGGCGTCTTATGCGTAGAGGCACCTTTTCAATATCTGCCGAAAATAATGCAGTTTCTGCATATGATGACTCTTGTGCTTTAGTTGGCTTTGCACCCAACGGCCGAAAAAGAGGGGATTGGAAAGATTGTATTAAATAAATTCTCCTCCCCTCACGATCAACAAGTAATACATCAATATTTTCATCATCTCCGCCCTCTGTGATTATATCAGGAGCTAAGAGATTTATATCATCAAATTCTCCATGCAATTCTAAGGCGTAGAGGGCGGAATTTAGATTACCATGTACCTTAAGATCTTCTCTTTGTTGTAGTGCTACCCAATAAGGGCTGTCATTGAGCTGTGTATATTTCATTTGACCACCAATTTTATTTGAAAATACATGAATATTTTATGAGAACTTAGATTACTTCAAAGAAACTTTGGCATAATTGCTCTAACTTTAACTAATTATTTAATTCTTGGAAATTTTTTTAATGATGTAAGTTGCATTTTAAATGTATGTGTTTGTTAAATATGATTTTTTTCTATAAATCAAAGGGGATAATATGAGTTTTTTTCGCACATGTAACTCTTTATCCAAACTTCTGTGGTATTTGTGTAGTCTGCATCACGAAAGTTATCGAAGTTGGACGCTATAAAGTAGGTTCCAGCCTGGCAATCACTCCCATTTGAGGTGGCTTTCTTTCTTTCAAACCCACAGTTAGTGACAGGACTCGAACGTCAGTTCGCGCTGGATTTACTTAGTAGATAAATATCATTATTCAAAGTGTTTAGTCATTAACTCCTGAATTATATAATCAGAATGCTTTAGGATGTTTCAACACCTATGTATGGACTTGTATAAATCTTTCATCAAGTGATAACAATGAAATATCCATGTAGTTTAATTGTCACGTATAGGACTCATACATTAACTGAGCTACGGTATTTTTAAGTATTCCTTCACTGTTAACCAGATATTCAGATTCCTGATGTGAAGGCTTGCAATATTGGATCTCACTCAAAAAAATACGTAATAACTGTAAGTTAACTAAAGAGCAACCGCTATTTTCTCTTGGGTTTATTAGTTGTAGGAAGTCTTGGTATGAAATATTTTTATGAACACTATGACCATGAAAAGCAATATCAGGCTTTGCAAAGGAAATGTTCCCATTCTCAGCCATTAACGATAGGATGTATGTTCTAACACACCAAGCAATGCGCTTGTTTGCAACAAGCCAATTTCTTATTGTAGACTGCTCTTTGAGAATAATACTCCCCATTAAGAATGCTAAGCGCCTATCTTTATTGTAATTGTCTTTGTATTTGAAGCTTGAACAAATATCATTAAACAACTCTTCATTAACTAATGCTATCCCTTCTTGTTTTATATGTAACGCAAATAGTTCACCATCATGCATCATCTTACGTAGATGTGATTTTGAATATATTGCTAAGTTAACTTTATTAACATTAATCATTTGATGATTTTCTCGAACAACGATGCCGAGTAAATCAACGTCAGAATAACTATCATTGTCTCCTCTTGCATGAGATCCTATTACAGCAAGGCATTCCAGTTTATTATCTTTAATAATTTTATTCATAATCTGGTAACGCTTATCTTATTTATTAATGATGGTATCGCAACGGCATACCAGAATAAACCGATTAACATGTTAGTTAGCAATACATATTGTTTGAATAAGCTATCGTGGTTGGATATGTGTTTTGTGTAGCCTGCAAGGAATGTTATATCGAAGCTTTTTATCAATGATGAAAAGAAAAAATAAATACTCTCTGTATGCACATGTGCAATTTTGACTCCTTCTGTATCCGTTGCGTAGTTCACCCATCCTTTGTCCATAATAAAGTATAAAACAGAATATGCCATAAGTATGGCGAAACCGATTGCAAGAACTCTTTGAATACTACCACCCCAATTATTCATAAAGCCAAAGAGCTTCACAATTATTTTTTCAATATGATATGTATGCTGGCGTGCTTTCAAAAATTTAACTTTAAAACTACTAGTTAAAATGTACCATAATTCTTTGCTCTCTGTAGTTTTACATTCAACCTTTTTTTCTTCAATATTCGAGCTTAATGTTGCTATTCTTTTGAGGTTGTAATATTTTTTTTCATTTATTTTTTTTAAGCATAAATTTTTCAATGACGAGTAGTAAAAGTCATCATTTGAACAGGACTGGGTGGACGCCAATATATTTCTTGATAGTTTGACTATGCTTTTCGCTAACCGATATTCTTCTTCTGGTAGATTAAGATTTTTATAACCCTCAGGCTTTTCATTGAATGCTTCGTATGTTTTTTTGAAGAAACTAATTGCATTTATTTCAGTGTCTTCAAATTTAGTTGAGCTTCCAGATATTGAGAGATTATAGAATTTGCAATTTTCATCAAAAATACATCTATAAAATCTAGATTGAGAAAATGAGCATGAGTTGAATTTACAATTTACGAAATTTACATCATTGAATCTACTAAATGAAAAATAACAAAGATGGAATTCGCAGTTTTTTATAGTTATTTTTTTTCCAAGATTGTTTCCGGAGAAATCACAGGAATCAAATTTCACCTCCTGTATAAATAGACTTTTATCAGGTGAAGCG
>NZ_JAFMOX010000055.1 GCF_019049655.1 Rahnella rivi | reverse complement strand
GTTCAGGGGCGGCGGGGGGGTTAACTGCGGATAAACGCCAGCAGATCCTGATTGATTTCCTCTTTGTGCGTGCTGCACAGGCCATGCGATGCGCCCGCATAGACTTTACTTTTGCCGTCCGGCAGAAGTTTCAGCGCGGCTTCGCTGGAGGACACCGGCGGCACGATTTGATCGTCGTCGCCGTAAATGACCAGCGTCGGGATGGTCATCTTTTTCAGATCTTCGCGCTGGTCGGTTTCCGAAAACGCTTTCACACAGTCATACAGGGATTTGATTGACCCCTGCATTCCCTGAAGCCAGAAACTTTCGCGCAGCCCTTCGGACACCTCGGCACCAGGACGGTTGAAACCATAAAATGCGTCGGGCAGATCGCGGAAGAACTGTGAGCGGTCTTTCTGCACACCGTCGCGAATGCCGTCAAAAACGGAAAGGGGTAAACCGTCAGGGTTAAAATCCGTTTTGATCATGATCGGCGGCACCGCTGCAATCAGCACCGCTTTTGCCACGCGCGAGGTGCCGTGACGGCCAATGTAGCGGGCGACTTCACCGCCGCCGGTAGAGTGCCCGACGTGCACCGCGTCTTTCAGATCCAGGTGCGCGGTTAACTCGGCCATATCATCGCCGTATTGATCCATGGTGTTGCCGTCCCACGACTGCGAGGAACGGCCATGCCCGCGGCGGTCGGCGGCAATCACGCGATATCCGTTGTTAGCCAGAAACAGCATCTGATCTTCGAAGGCGTCTGAGGTCAGTGGCCACCCGTGGCTGAACACCACCGGCTGCCCGCTTCCCCAGTCTTTGTAAAACAACTGCGTACCATCTTTAAGTGTCAGAAAGTTTGAATTATTCACACATCGTCCCCTCAGGCTGGATGAAAAGTTGCTCAACATGAACCGATCGAAGTGTAGGAGATTTTTTCGCCCGTGGCCGGAAAAGTGATCTGCAGCAAATTTTAGCGGGGTGATAAACGCCACAGGCGTCTGCCCCGCGATCTGCGCAATAAATGAGGGAATATCACTGCGCGACTTCTTTGCAGTGGTTTATTCTGATAAATGGCTTGTATACAAGAATAAATGCCCGTTATGAAAGCCGGGCTGATGGCCTTAAAACTCAGTGACAGCAATGCTGTCATTGCTTTCATAAAACCATAAGTTTCTCTCTGCGCAGCATAAATGTTGCGTGATATCGTTATTTATTTCCGCCTATTGATAAATTTGCTGGTATGAACGATAAATAATTGTGAAACAACTCACGGTTATGAACGCCTGTGTTGGCGATTTTTAACAGTCAGGTTAATTTCCTGTCATCAGAATATTATGCTTTGTTTGGGCGTTGAGTGGAGTCGATATGCGTGTAGTGATTTTAGGCAGTGGTGTGGTCGGTGTCGCCAGTGCATGGTATCTGGCAAAAGCGGGTCATCAGGTGACGGTTATCGATCGTCAGTCCGGCCCGGCAGAAGAAACCAGCGCGGGCAATGCGGGGCAGATCTCACCGGGCTACGCGGCACCCTGGGCGGCTCCCGGCGTTCCGGTTAAGGCGGTGAAATGGATGTTTCAGAAACACGCGCCGCTGGCGATCCGCCTCGACGGCACGCAGTTCCAGCTCAAATGGATGTGGCAGATGCTGCGCAACTGCGACATGAACCATTATCAGACCAATAAAGGCCGCATGGTCCGGCTGGCAGAGTACAGCCGCGATTGCATGAAAGCGCTGCGTGAAGATACCGGCATTCAGTATGAAGGGCGTCAGGGCGGCACATTACAACTGTTTCGTACCGCGCAGCAGTTTGAAAGCGCCGCGAAAGATATCGCCGTGCTGGAAGACGCGGGCGTGCCGTATCAGTTGCTGGAGTCCGCGCAGCTGGCGAGCGCTGAACCCGCGCTGGCACAGGTAGCGCACAAGCTGACCGGCGGGTTACGTTTGCCAAACGATGAAACCGGCGACTGCCAGATGTTTACCCGCAGGCTGGCAGAGATGGCGCGTCAGGCCGGCGTGGTGTTTGAATTTAACCGCACGGTGGATAAGCTGCATGTGGAAAACGGCGAAATTACCGGCGTGCAATGCGGCAATGACATTGTTAAAGCAGATGCTTATGTTGTGGCGTTCGGTTCCTATTCCACCGCGCTGCTGGCCGATCTGGTGTCGATTCCGGTGTATCCGCTGAAAGGCTATTCGCTGACGATCCCGATTACCGATCCCGCTTCTGCGCCAGTTTCCACCGTGCTGGATGAAACCTACAAAATTGCTATCACCCGTTTTGACGACCGTATCCGCGTGGGCGGCATGGCGGAGATCGTCGGCTTCAACCTGAAGCTGGCGCAGGCGCGCCGCGAAACACTGGAAATGGTGGTGAAAGATTTATACCCGAACGGGGGCAATGTCGAACAGGCCACTTTCTGGACCGGTCTGAGGCCGATGACGCCGGACGGCACGCCGATTGTCGGACGCACCCGCATCAAAAATCTGTTCCTCAATACCGGTCACGGTACGCTGGGCTGGACCATGGCCTGCGGCTCCGGCCAGTTGCTGTCAGACATTATGTCCGGCGTGACGCCGGCTATCCCCTCTGATGATTTGTCCGTTGAGCGTTACAGCCCGGACTTCATTGCCCGCCCGGCGGGACCGCATAAAATGCATCCGGTGGGCTGATCCCGCTGCGCATTTCCGCCGGTGCAGCCGCTGTGCTGCACCGGCGTTACTTTGATCACTACCGGAGCTGGTATGCCTCGCCCGATTTCTGCCACTATCTCTCTCTCTGCGCTCACACATAACGTCAATGTCATCCGGGGTTTCGCGCCGGACAGTAAAATCTGGGCCGTGGTGAAAGCCAACGGCTACGGTCACGGCATCGAACGTATCTGGAAAAGTTTATCCGGCGCGGACGGCTTCGCCTTACTCGATTTTAAAGAAGCGATTTTACTGCGTGAATCAGGCTGGGAAGGCCCGATCCTGTTGCTCGAAGGGTTTTTCAGCGCGACAGATATCGCCACCCTCGACCAGTATCGCCTGACCACGTCGGTTCACAGTGAATGGCAGATTGCCGCGCTGGCGCAGGCGCAAGTCAGTCATCCGGTGAACGTCTATCTGAAAGTGAACAGCGGCATGAACCGGCTGGGTTTTGCCCCTGAGCGTATTCCTGCGATGTGGAAAAAACTGCGGGAACTCGGCCAGGTGGGGGACATCACGCTGATGAGCCACTTCGCCACCGCCGACAGCGCCGAAGGCGTGGACGCGCAAATGCAGGTCATCGCCCGGGCTGGCGCAGGGATCGGCGGGCCGCGTTGTCTGGCGAACTCTGCCGCGACGCTGTGGCATCCGCATACCCATTACGACTGGGTGAGACCGGGCATTGTGCTGTATGGCGCATCGCCGAGCGGGCAGTGGCAGGACATCGCCGGTACCGGTCTGCGCCCTGTGATGACGCTGCGCAGCGAGCTTATCGGCATTCAGACGCTGAACAGTGGCGACCGCGTGGGCTATGGCGCACGGTATACGGCGGCGCAGGCTCAGCGTATCGGCGTGGTCGCCTGCGGTTATGCCGACGGCTACCCGCGCCATGCGCCTTCCGGTACGCCGGTCTGGGTGGACGGCGTGCGCACGAGCACGGTCGGGACGGTCTCAATGGATATGCTGGCGGTGGATTTAACGCCATGCCCGCAGGCGCAGATTGGCGCACCGGTCGAGCTGTGGGGGAATCATCTTCCTGTGGATGAGGTGGCAACGGCGGCCGGTACGCTGGGTTATGAGCTGCTGACCGCGCTGGCTCCCCGCGTACCGGTGACGACTGTCGAATAAACAGCCGTATTAACGTTCCAGACGGGTCAGATTGCCCGTTGATTTTTTGCTGGCGCGACGCGCCAGCATCGCCAGACATCCTCCCGCCAGCATGACCAGCGCCACGCTCAGCTTCGGCTGCAACGGCAGTGCCATCGCAATAAACCCAAGTATCGCGCCACCGGCCATCTGTACCGAACCTACCAGCGCTGAAGCGACACCCGCCTCGCTGGAGTAAGGTTCGAGCGCGTAGCTGGTCGCCGGGCCCATCAGGAATGCCAGTCCGGCACAGGCGCTGGCAACCGGCAACATGTATAACCAGGTGGCAGTTTGCTCTGCCGGCGGAACCAGCGTGATCCCCGCAATCAGCCCTAAACAACCGGCGAACATCAGTATGCCCCCCGTTTTCAGACACACCGGACGTCCCACCTTGCGGATTATGCGGTTAGCCACAAAGCTCACCGCCATAATCCAGAAGCCGTTTGCGCCAAAGACGATGGAGAACTCCAGCGGAGACAGCCCGGCAACGTTCATCAGTACCGTCGGTGCCAGCGAAACGTAGGTCAGTGCCATGCCCATGGCTCCGGCATTGACCAGCGCAAAAGTGATGAAACGCGGATCCGATAAAATGCGTGCGTACTGGCGGAACGGCAGACCGCGGTTGGTGAGCGTATCCGCAGGGCGGGTTTCCGGCAGTTTGAAAATGACCAGCAGCAGGATGGCGATCGTATAGCCACTGAGCGCCCAGAAGGGCGCACGCCAGCCGTAAAACTGGGCGATCAGGCCACCTATCAGCGGGGCGAGTGCCGGGATAATATTCAGCGTGCCGTTGAGAAAACCGTAAGCGCGGGCGGCATCGTTGCCGCTCATGCGGTCACGCACGCCGCTGAAAATCACCACCGAGGTGCAGCAGACCGCCAGCCCCTGAACCACACGTGAGAGCAGGAACATCCACGGCGCCACGGACGTGGCGGCGATAATTGCCCCTGCCAGATACACCAGCACGCCGATAATCGCGATCGGGCGACGACCGAATTTATCCACCAGCGGCCCGGCCACCAGTTGCCCCAGCCCCATGACCAGAATGAATAAGGAAATGGAGGACTGAATCACTGCCTCTGAGCTGTCTAAACCCACGGCAATTGCCGGGATGGCGGGCAGGTATAAATCAATACCGAGCGGGCCAAGCAATACCATGCTCAGCAACAGGAAAAGGAATTTTTGCATTGAAAACATCACTGTCAGTCATCCGAAAGGACGATAAGGGTAATGATTTAGTTAATGAATGAAAAGCAACTTGTGACAATCAGGGCGGTGCGGGAGAAGAGCGGGGCGGGAAAAAGCACGGACACGCAGAGCCTGTCCGTGCTGACGCGAGATTTGCCGCGTGATTATTTCTTCCAGAAATCGTCGAACACGGTGACCGGCGGCTGGCGTTTGTGCTCAGTGCGCAGATACCAGCCTTCGATGATTTTCGCCGAAGAGTCGTCGATCTTTTTCCCTTCCAGATAATCGTCGATCAGTTCGTAAGTCACGCCGAGCGCCACTTCATCCGGCAAGGCAGGGCGGTCTTCTTCTAAATCCGCCGTTGGTGCTTTGGTATAAAGGTGCGCCGGGCAGCCCATTTCCCGAAGCAACGCTTTCCCCTGACGCTTGTTCAGACGGAAAATCGGGTTGATGTCGGTGCCGCCATCGCCGTATTTGGTGAAGAAACCGGTCACGGCTTCTGCCGCGTGATCGGTGCCGACCACCACGCCTTTCTTCATGCCCGCAATGCTGTACTGCGCTTTCATGCGTTCGCGGGCTTTTTCGTTACCCTTGATGAAATCGCTGAGTTCGATACCGATTTCGCGCAACGTCGCTTCACTGGCTAACACGGCGTTCTTGATATTGACGGTCAGGACCTGATCCGGCTGGATAAAGGTGATGGCATCCTGACAGTCGGATTCATCGGCCTGCACGCCATAAGGCAAGCGCACGGCAATGAACTGAAAACTGTCATCGGCAGTTTCCGCACGTAATTCGCTAATTGCCGTTTGGCAAAGTTTGCCGGTGAGAGTAGAATCCTGCCCGCCGCTGATGCCCAGTACCAGTGATTTAATAAACGGATGGGCCAGCAGATAATTTTTGAGAAAATCGACGCTGACACGCACTTCCTGCGCGGCATCGATTTGCGGTTTAACGTGCAGAGCCTGAATAATCTCTTGTTGTAAAGCCATTGACCACTCCTCCTGAAGGCTGCCTTCGAGGAACCCGAGGCAAAAAATAAGACGTTATCAGGATAAACCTACCCCGCATCGCTCAAAAGGACAAGATTCAGCAGATCGTTCGGCGCAAATCTGTACGCTGCCGGACGCCGCTTCTGCGCATCAGGATGCAGTCATGACGTTCACGCCCTGAAACGAAAAATCAAGGCGGGAAAGTGTAATGATTGCGTTTTTTTATGGCAGGAAGTTATGCAAAAAATATAAGTGGTTAGGAACTGTCTAAAAAGGTCGCTTTATTAAGATCTCGCGGGCTGAGTACGTTATATTTGTTGCGGTAAAAATAGTTGTATGTATGTGCCATCGAAACGGAGTTGCCAGGCTTGATTAACGGATCCTAATTAATGGCATAAATCGTGTAGTTCAATATCGTTATTTGCCTTAAGTCTTATTGGGGAAGCAAAATGTTTTTTCGGGTTGTACGTCGTTTACCAGCGTGTGCCGTAGTCTGCGGTGCAGCGCTGTTCAGTATCTCAAGCCTTGCAGACACTACTATTTTCACTGCGTTAGATGATCCCGCTCAGGCGAAGAAGCCGTTCGTAGGGAATGTTCAGGCGGGTTACAGTGCACAAACCGGTAACACCAGCAACTCCACGCTGAATGCCGATACCACCATGACCTGGTTTGATACCAACACCGCTTACAGCTTGTGGGGTTCTGCACGTAACACCTCCTCTTCCGGTGTCCGTTCATCCGAGAAATATCAGGCCGGTGCGCGTACCCGTTACAATATGGACAACGCTAACTACCTGTTTGGTCAGGCAAGCTGGCTGAGTGACCGCTACAACGGTTATCGCGCGCGCGATGTAGCCACCGTCGGTTACGGTCGTCAGATCTGGAGCGGTCCGGTCCACACGCTGAATCTGGAAGCAGGTCCGGGTGTGCGTCATGATGAATTCCAGGCAGGCGGCAATTCCACCCGTGCGCTGGCTTACGGCTCAGGCACTTACGGTTATCAGATCAGCGATACCGCGAAGTTCACTCAGGGCGTTTCAGTATTAGCGAACGATGAAACCACGCTGAACTCCGAAACCGCGCTGACCGTTGCCATCAACAGCCACTTCTCTTTGAAAGTGGCTTACGACGTGACGTACAACACCAAACCACCTGCCAGTGCGCCGGATAAAACCGACACCGTCACTTCTGTGAACCTGGTGTACGGCATGTAATTTTCCCGCCGGGAAGAAGAATTTAAAAAGCCAGAGGAGCAATCTTCTGGTTTTTTTTTGCTTGTGACGGGCGATAAACCTCTGTTCATTCCTTTCTACACTGCTCGACGTTTTCCGCCTTTAATAATAAATTACGTAAAAGTTCGGTAAAAAAACAAACTCTCCTCAAAATCTGCCGATAACTACCTCATCATATTGTCTTGCAGATTAACGGGAGCACAGCCTGAAAAATTCAAATTTGGCATTTGAGGAAGCATGCAGAATGGTAGGCGAGTGCTGCCTGATGTTTGCATCGAATGGGGAGGAAATCAGCCGGGCACGGGTGGCGTTATGGCTTGCCCGCGCCAGAGAAGAAGCCCCGCAGATGAACGGTGAGCAGGAGGATCCGCTGCTACTGGCGATTAACTTCCTGAAAGGGGGATGAGCGAAATGACACTGTCATGAACAACAAAAAAGCCGGCATCTGTGCCGGCTTTTGACATTTCTGGGTTCGGTTATCCGTTTTCAGTTTGTTTATGGAAAAGCTCCCTGAAGACCGGATAAATATCTTCCTGTTCACGGATATGCTGCATCGCGAAATTACCGAATTTCTGCTGCAACACTTCGTATTCACGCCACAGCGTCTGATGGGCGCGGCGGGTGATTTCGATATAACTGTAATAACGCACCATGGGCAGGATCTTCTGCGCCAGAAGCTGGTGGCACAGAGGGGAGTCGTCAGCCCAGTTGTCGCCATCGGAGGCCTGCGCGGCGTAAATGTTCCACTGCGCCGGATCGTAACGTTCCTGAATGACTTCATCCATCAGTTTCAGTGCGCTCGACACGATGGTGCCGCCGGTTTCCTGCGAGTAGAAGAACTCCTGTTCATCCACTTCTTTTGCCTGTGTATGGTGACGGATATAGACCACATCGACGTTTTTATACGTCCGGCTCAGGAACAGATAGAGCAGAATGTAAAAACGTTTGGCCATGTCTTTGGTCGCCTGATCCATAGAACCCGAGACATCCATCAGACAGAACATCACCGCCTGGCTTGAAGGTTCGGCGCGACGCTCATAGTTGCGATAACGTAAATCAAAGGTATCGATAAACGGCGTTTTAGCGATTTTCGCCCGCAGCTCAGCAATCTCTTTGCGCAGCCGTTCCTCTTCCAGTAACTGTGCTGGTTCGCTGATTTCCACCTCAGAAAGCGTCGATTCCAGTTCACGCAGCTCCCGTTTTTTACCGGCCGTCATCGCCGTTCGGCGTGCCAGTGAATTTTGCAAAGAACGCACCACGCTGATGTTGGCCGGCACACCGTTAGAGGTATAACCGGAGCGATGGGTTTTATATTCATTCAGCTGTTTATGCTGATTTTTTTTCAAATTAGGCAGCGCCAGATCTTCAAATAACAGATCGAGATATTCGTCTTTGGAAATCTGGAAGGAGAATTCATCTTCGCCTTCACCGTCCTGGCTGGCATCGCCCTGACCACTGCCGCCGCCACCGCCCCCTTGCGGTCGCTCGATGCGGTCATTCTGCACAAAGTGGTCATTGCCGGGGTGAACACGGTGGCGTAAGCCACCGCGGCCCTGATGGAACATGGGTTCATTGATATCCGCATTGGGGATCGACACTGACTCCCCGCTGTCGACGTCGGTAACCGAACGCTTGTTAATGGCCTCGGCAATCGACTGTTTGATTTGCGACTTATAGCGGCGCAAAAAGCGCTGGCGGTTAACCGCGCTTTTATTTTTGCCATTAAGCCGACGGTCAATAAAATACGTCATATTTCCCCCAAACGGCGTTGCCAACGATCCCCTGTTACGAGGATTTTCTCACGCGCAGATACCATTCACACAGCAGGCGAACCTGTTTGCGTGTATATCCTTTCTCCATCATTCTGTCGACAAAATCATCATGTTTCTTCTGTTCATCGGTCGACGTTTTGGCATTGAACGAAATAACCGGCAGTAACTCCTCGGTATTGGAGAACATTTTTTTCTCGATGACCGTGCGCAGTTTTTCGTAACTGGTCCAGTTCGGGTTACGGCCGCTGTTATTGGCACGGGCACGCAGCACGAAGTTGACAATCTCATTACGGAAATCTTTTGGATTGCTGATCCCGGCGGGTTTTTCGATTTTTTCCAGCTCGGCATTCAGCGATTCACGGTCAAACAGTTGTCCGGTATCCGGGTCGCGATACTCCTGATCCTGGATCCAGAAGTCAGCGTAAGTGACATAACGGTCGAAAATGTTTTGTCCATATTCGGAGTAGGATTCCAGATAAGCGGTCTGGATCTCTTTGCCGATAAACTCAGCGTATTTCGGGATCAGATAGCCTTTCAGGTGCTCCAGATATTTTTCAGCAACGTCCTGCGGGAACTGTTCGCGCTCGATTTGCTGTTCCAGCACGTAGAACAGATGCACCGGGTTGGCCGCCACTTCCACATGGTCAAAGTTGAACACGCGGGAGAGGATTTTAAACGCGAAACGCGTGGACAGCCCGTTCATGCCTTCGTCCACGCCCGCATAATCGCGGTATTCCTGATAAGACTTGGCTTTCGGGTCGGTATCTTTCAGGCTTTCACCGTCGTATACCCGCATTTTGGAATAGCTGCTGGAGTTTTCCGGCGTTTTCAGGCGGGAAAGAATCGAGAAGCGGGCCAGTGTTTCCAGGGTTCCCGGCGCGCACGGTGCATGAGAAAGCTCACTGTTGCTGAGCAGTTTGTCGTAGATTTTCATCTCTTCGGACACGCGCAGGCAGTAAGGGACTTTCACGATGTAGACACGGTCAAGGAAGGCTTCATTATTCTTGTTGTTACGGAACGTCACCCATTCAGATTCGTTGGAGTGCGCCAGAATAATGCCGTTGAACGGCAGGGCGGAAATGCCTTCAGTACCGTTATAGTTACCTTCCTGCGTCGCCGTCAGTAACGGGTGCAGCACTTTAATCGGTGCCTTGAACATCTCGACGAATTCCATCACACCCTGGTTAGCACGGCACAGCGCGCCGGAATAACCGTAGGCATCAGGATCGTTTTGCGCGTGGTTTTCCAGTTTACGGATATCCACTTTCCCGACCAGCGCGGAGATGTCCTGGTTGTTTTCATCGCCGGGCTCGGTTTTCGCGATAGCGATTTGTTCGAGGATCGACGGCCAGACTTTCACGACTTTGAATTTGGTGATGTCGCCGCCAAATTCGTGTAAACGTTTCGCGGCCCACGGCGACATGATAGTGCCGAGGTAGCGCGGAGGGATGTTGTATTCTTTTTCAAGAATGTGCGCATCTTCCTGCGGATTAAACAGACACAGCGGATGATCGTTTACCGGGCTGCGGTCGCCGTTGGCGCTCAGCACATAAATCGGTACGCGTTGCATCAGAGATTTCAGCCGTTCGGCCAGTGAGGATTTACCGCCACCCACCGGGCCCAGTAAATAGAGGATTTGTTTCTTTTCTTCCAGGCCCTGCGCGGCATGTTTCAGGTAGGAGACGATCTGTTCGATGGCCTCTTCCATACCGTAAAACTCTTCAAATGCAGGGTAACGTGCAACAACACGGTTCGAGAATAAACGCGACAGGCGAGGTTCAAGCGCGGTATCTACCATCACTGGTTCACCGATTGCCATCAACAGACGTTCCGCCGCATTGACATAAGCACTGCGATCTTGCCGAGCAATGGTAAGAAATTCCTGCAGTGTGAACTCTTCGTCCTTGGCAGCCTCATAGCGCTGGCGATAATGGTCAAATATGTTCATACGATGCCCGTCCTTCGTTATTTTACCTTTCGTTCCTGGGATCGCGTCTGCCATTCCAGTGACTGGGGTAAAGCACAGGTTAATGAGAGCGTAAATCTGGATCTACACAATCGCTCCCGGAAGAAAGATCCCACCTGAATACAGCAACCCTTATGCCAACTTGCAGAACCCCTTGGATGCAGACAGTTGCGAATGACTAAAAACTGTCTTAAATCGGTGGAGCGGGCAACCGGTTCAGGCTAAGTCTTTCATCTATTTATAAGCGTAGTTTGGCATTAGAAAAATTTCCTCTCTGCTTCTGGCGTTTTTTAAGTCATATCAATGACTCAGTTCCTGCAAATCGTCTGAAAAGCCTTACAGGACGTGCCTTCAGGGCCGAAAGTGTTTTCTTTAGTCATTTTTATTTCATATTTTGCAGATAAATTATGCGATCGCCTCTGTTTTACTGAGTAAAGCTGTCTCAGCACAATCTGAAAAACTGTAAATGCTAAGCGCAATGTTTAACGTTCATTTACACTAGCCACGATTTTTTACTTAATGGAATTAAGACAATGAAAATTTCAAACCTTAAAACACTGTCCATCGTGGGCGCGGCAGTGCTTTGCAGCCATGCAGCCGTGGCTGGCACCTGGTCACTCGGCGCATCCGCGCTGGGCGACGTCAACCCGTATCGCGGTTATGACAATAAAGTCTTGCCAGTGCCAATTGTCTCTTACGAGGGGGATGATTTTTATTTCAAATCACTGACTGCGGGTTACTACCTGTGGAAAGACGATAAGAACAAGTTCAGCGCGACCACCACATACGTACCTTTCGGGTTTGACCCGGATGACAGCGATGACAATCAGATGAAACATCTGAACAAACGTCGCGGCACCTTATACGCGGGTCTGGCGTATTCACATATCGAAGACTGGGGTACGCTGCGTGCTACCTTCAATGGCGATGTATTGAATAACAGTAACGGTTTGCTGGCTGATGCGGCGTACCTGTACCCGATCCGCCAGGATAACTGGGCGCTGATCCCGGGCTTTGGTGTGATGTACAACAGCAGCAATCAGAATGACTATTACTATGGCGTTACCAAGGGTGAATCACGTCGCAGCGGCCTGAGCAGCTATTCCGCCGATGACAGCTTCAGCCCGTACGCTGAGCTTTCTGCACGTTATAACTTCACCCGCGAGTGGCAGGCATTCTTCACCGGCCGCTATATTCGTCTGGCGGATGAAGTGAAAGACAGCCCGATGGTCGATAAGTCATATTCTGCGATTATCTGGACAGGTGTTACTTACACCTTCTGATGCAATGCACCGCGACGGTGAACATATTGCACATTAATGGGGCGTTTCGCCCCATTTGCACATTTAGAGTTCAGTGAGCTTAAAAACCATCGAATAAACTTTTCACCCACGACCCAACCGGAGGAAACAGATGAAAGCGAAAACCGTGCAATTCCCAGATGGCACGACAGTTCCCGCAATCGGACAAGGTACCTGGTATATGGGGGAGCGAAACAGCGATCTCCGCGCCGAAGTAATGGCTTTACAGCAGGGGCTGGACGCCGGTATGACCTTGATTGATACCGCAGAAATGTACGCAGACGGCGGTGCGGAAAGAGTGGTCGGTGAAGCCATTGCCGGGCGTCGTGATGCGGCGTTTCTGGTATCAAAAGTGTACCCGCACCATGCCGGTGGCGCGAAAGCTATCGCCGCCTGTGAACAGAGCCTGAAGCGGTTAAAAACGGAGTGTATAGACCTGTACCTGTTGCACTGGCGTGGTTCGATTCCGTTACATGACACGGTGGCGGCGATGGAGACATTGCAGGCATCCGGCAAAATCCGCCGCTGGGGCGTCTCGAATCTCGACACTGACGATATGCAGAAACTGTGGAAAATCCCCGGCGGTCAGGCGTGCATGACCAATCAGGTGCTGTATCACGCCGCCGCCCGAGGCATTGAATTTGATCTGCTGCCGTGGTGTGAAGAACACGGCGTACCGGTGATGGCCTACTGCCCGCTGGCGCAGGCGGGTAAATTGCGTCACGACGTGCTGACATCAGCGGTGATGCAGGATATCGCCAGTGCGCGGGGCGTCAGCAGTTCGCAGGTTGCGCTGGCGTGGGTGATCCGTTCGGGCAACGTGATCGCGATTCCGAAGGCGGTTCAGCCTCAGCATGTTAAAGATAATGCGGCGGCGCTGACGCTCAGCCTGACGGAAGATGAAATAGCGCGAATCGACGCAGCATTCCCGGCACCGAACCATAAAACGCCGCTGGATATGGTCTGACGCCAGCTCATCACTTCAACCTTAAGACGACAAAAAGGGGCCAGATGGCCCCTTTGTCATGTTTGTGCAAACGCCAGCCGTTTATTTGCGCAGGGAGAACGTTACCGCCAGACGCGCCGGAGCGGCATGGGTAGAAACGTGCGGATGGGAAACTTGCGCAGTTTCCACGCAGACCATGGTTTTATAACCGTCATCGGGCATGTCTGCCATGCTGACAGACAGCGCCGAGCCTGGATTCCATGCCACCACGTCGCTGTTGTTCTCATGTGCGATAACCAGCGTGCGTTTTAGCACAGGATCGACGATTTCGCTGCTCGCCTGCGGCTGGGTGTAAATGCGGTCAGTCTGGCCGGTAAAGGTCAAATCACCTTCTTCCTGCTTGGCTTTTGCGCCGTCAACTTTATCGATAAAGCTGTTGCCCAGACCTTTAATGCTGACACCGGCGATATCGCCAATGTTGAAATAGGTGTGCAGGGCACTGTTGGCCTCGAAATCACCGGTAGATTCAAGCTCAATGTGGCAGGTTTCGCCCAGCGTGAAGCGGGCTGTCAGCGTGAAATCATGTGGCCAAAGTTCGCGCGTTTTTTCACAGCTTTTCAGCGTCAGCGTCAGCACCACGCCCTGTTGGGTTTCCTGGTGTTCGGTCAGTGTCCACGGCATGTTACGTGCGAAACCATGGGAAGGTTTACCGGCAGGGCCGAACCACGGCCAGCAGATTGGAATGCCGCCACGTATTGCCACGCCTTCTTTGAATGCGCTGGCGCTGCTCATCCACAGCACCGGTTCTTCGCCTTCCGGTTGCCATGCCAGCAGATGCGCGCCCTGAAGGGCCACGGCTGCATGAACTTTCGGATGGGCAACCACGATAACCGGCAGTTCATCGATCTGACGCTGGCTGATGGTGGTGGAGATTTGGTTTACAACGGGTAGGGAGAGGAGTTGCTCGATCATTATCTGGTGTCCTGTTGATTTTATATCGGGTAGATAAATAATTACGATGATAAGAACCAAGACTACAGATGAACGGAAGCTTTGTGATTGATCGCACTCATGTGCCTGATAAAAAGTGCATCTGACAGAAAGCAAAAGGGCGACTTGCGTCGCCCTTCAATCAGTTCATCAACATTGCCAATTATTTGGAAACGTGAGAAATCAGATCCAGAACTTTATTTGAGTAGCCAGTTTCGTTGTCGTACCAGGAAACCAGTTTCACAAAGTTGTCGTTCAGAGCGATACCTGCTTTCGCATCAAATACGGAAGTCAGTTTTTCGCCGTTGAAGTCGGTAGAAACAACGTCGTCTTCGGTGTAACCCAGAACGCCTTTCAGATCGCCTGCTTCAGAAGCTGCTTTGATCACTGCGCAGATTTCTTTGTAGGTCGCTGGTTTTTCCAGACGTGCAGTCAGGTCAACCACGGAAACGTTAGGGGTAGGAACGCGGAACGCCATACCAGTCAGTTTGCCGTTCAGAGCTGGGATAACTTTACCTACTGCTTTAGCAGCACCGGTAGAAGAAGGGATGATGTTCTGGGATGCGCCGCGGCCGCCGCGCCAGTCTTTGTGAGACGGGCCATCGACAGTTTTCTGAGTTGCGGTAGTTGCATGAACAGTGGTCATCAGCGCTTCAACGATACCGAAGTTGTCGTTGATCACTTTAGCCAGTGGTGCCAGGCAGTTAGTGGTGCAAGATGCGTTAGAAACGATTTCCTGACCTGCGTATTCTTTATGGTTAACGCCCATAACGAACATAGGGGTGTCATCTTTAGATGGACCAGTCAGAACCACTTTCTTAGCGCCAGCAGTGATGTGCTTACGTGCAGTCGCGTCGTCCAGGAACAGGCCAGTTGCTTCAGCAACAACATCAACGTTCACTTCATTCCATTTCAGGTTAGCTGGGTCACGCTCAGCGGTAACACGGATGGTTTTGCCGTTAACAACCAGGTGACCGTCTTTCACTTCTACGGTACCGTTGAAACGACCATGAGTTGAGTCGTACTTCAGCATGTATGCCATGTATTCTGCGTCTAACAGATCGTTGATTGCTACGATCTCGATGTCAGAACGTTCCTGAGCAGCACGGAAAACAATGCGACCGATACGGCCAAAACCGTTGATACCTACTTTGATAGTCATATATTCCACCAGCTATTTTTTTAGTGAATAAAAGGTTGGTTGTAAAATTACAAAAACCTTGCTGAGCGTCAAGCGGAATCGTGTCAATTATTGCTGTAAGTCAAAGCGACGACCTACTGTTGTTCGCTTATTGCACGTTCCGTTTTTTTAATCGGCTCACAACCACATGGGGGCGAAAAACTGAATATAAAGGGTCACAAGAGCAGGATTGTGATCGCCATCACAAGTTGGAGCTGGCTAACGCTGATGCCCTACAGTTTAGGACAAAACAGGCAGATCTGTTGTTAATTTTTTGTTATTATAAACTGTTATTTTAGTTGATTTTTCTATTCGTCAGAGAACGATTATTATGAGCAATGAATCCAAATCATCTTCTTCACTCGAACAACTTACTGAAATTCAACGTTATGTGACGCAGGAGCACGGTACGGAGCGTCCGTATACGGGTAAACTGCTGCACAATAAACGCGACGGCATCTACCATTGCCTGGTCTGCAACGCGCCTCTGTTCTACTCCGACACCAAATATGACTCCGGATGCGGCTGGCCAAGTTTTTATCAGCCGGTTGAGCACGACGCCATTACTTACCTGACCGACAATACCCACGGTATGGAGCGGGTGGAAATCCGCTGTTCGAATTGCGAAGCGCATTTAGGGCACGTTTTCCCTGACGGCCCGGAGCCGACCGGTGAGCGTTATTGCGTCAATTCCGCGTCGATGAGTTTTATCGACGGTGAAAACGGCGATAAAACCGCAGGCTGAGCGATAAAGACAACCTGACGTAATTTTACCGACAAAATCGATTCAGCAATTATTCAAATTCCCGTGAATAATGGTGGCGAGCAGGGGGTAGCAGATGGAAATAAATCAACTCATTGATGTGATGACGCCGGAAATTTACGCGCGTCTGGCACAGGCCGTCGAACTGGGCAAATGGCCCGACGGCGTGGCGCTGACCCCGGAACAAAAAGATCACAGTTTGCAGGCAGTGATGCTGTATCAGTCGCGTCACAACGTGGATGCGCAACACATGAGCATCGGCACCGACGGCCAGATTGTCACGAAAAGCAAACAGGAACTGAAACAGCAGTTCGCGGAAGAGACGTTGATTCGGCTCAGACCGGAGTAACAGAAAATCTTTCGGATAAATACCTTCTGTTTTACCTGGGTTGGGGGGAAATTTCCTTTTAACCCGCCGTCGTCAACAGAAGGTAACAAGCCCCGATCTGCGGGGCTTGGGTTTTCTGATTTCCCCGGCATTCATTATCTTTCAGAGCTGGCGCCGTTATAACGCACTTTTCATCAGAATATAGGTGGCGTCTTTGCGTTTGTGTTGGTCAATCAGCGGGACAAGCCGTTTGAAGTGCTCACTGGCACAATGTGCCTCGAGCGCTGCATGGTCTGGCCACTCTTCAATAAAAATGAAATGACCCGGATCCTTTTCATCAATGAACAGATGATAAGCAAGGCATAAAGGTTCCCGCTGAGTGGCTTCAACCAACTCGGAATACAATGGCATGACTGTGCCGATCGACTCCGGTTTAATAAAATCTTCTGCAATCACTTTTAACATGTTTTTCTCCTGAGATGTTCTCCCTCCAGAGTTTCCAACATCGCGTCAAGTACATCGCCCGGCCTTTCCAGCACGGCCAGATGCGTGATGGCATTCTCCAGCCGTTTCACCGCAAAGAAATCATGATCCGCCGCGAAACGCTGTTGTAAAAGCAGGTACTCGTCATTTCTGTCGAGGGAATAAATGTGGGTAGCCTTTGGCGGATGACGGAGTTTTTCGAGGCGACGCAGAGGCGAACCGTGCTGATGATAAGCATCGGCGATGACCTGTCCTGCAAGTCGCCACAGCTGGAAACTGGATCCGGACATTTCGGTTTTAAGATGGTGGATGATGTCGGGTGATTCGCTTCCTGCCAGCCAAAATTCGTACAGCTCATTTCGGGCGTTTTTCCAGCTATTTTCATCCTGCATCTCTTCGATTGAACTGAAGAATTCCGGCACGGGTTGATTCATTATCCAGTCAAGGAAGACCACTGCAGGCACGCGTTCTGGTAAACGTTCCGCCAGATCAACGGCTATCCAGCTGGCATGCGCAACTGAAACAGGGATTACCCGCAGAAGGTTGAGGTGTCCGATGAGTACCAGAGCGTCGTTTAATAACGCCGCGCCGTCAAAATCCCGGCCATCGGTTGATGATTTTCCATGACCTCGCCAGTCGATAATCACCACGCGAAAGCTGCTGGCCGCCAGCGCAGCGAACTCATGGAAAACCGTTTTCGGCTGACACCAACCCGGCATGAGAAAAAGCGTCGTGTCACCCGCACCCATATCCTGATAATCGATATCGCCATGTGCTGTGTGCAAAACAGGCATGTAAACGTCCCTCGTGAAATGAATGAAGGACTACCCTAACCGATCCCGCTAATTAAACAAGTTTTAACTTGGTAAATTAACGTCAAGGTTATCGCACATTCAGTGTCACGCCTGAGTCTTCAGGAGATTTTCTTTAATTTCAGGGAATTGCAGGGCATCGGGGCGCCCAACAAAGACGCCCCATAACGAAATTACGCCAGAACTTCAGCCGAGGTGCTCACTTTCGCGCCCGCCTGTTGCATGGCGTCAATGGCGTCGCTGCTGTCCTGCGGTTGAAGATTTACACCACGGCAGCCGTCGGTGATCAGTGTGACCTCGTAACCCTGCGTCAGCGCATCCAGCACGGTAAATTTCACACAGTAATCCGTGGCGAGGCCCATGACGTACAGATGGGTGATTTTGGCCGCTTTCAGCCAGTCGTTCAGCATGGTTGCCGAAAGATGTCCGTTATCGTAAAACGCGCTGTAACTGTCGATATCCAGATTCGTGCCTTTCTGTACCACGAAATCCAGACGTTGTGTCTCCAGCGCCGGGTGAAACTCTGCGCCAGGTTCGTTTTGCACACAATGCACTGGCCACCAGACCTGCGGCAGGCCGTCCAGTTCACCCATCGTCCAGGCTTCTGCATGTGAGTTCACCGCAAAACTGCGATGCTTTGCGGGGTGCCAGTCCTGAGACGCCACGACGGCGACATTGCGCTTTTTACACCACGCCATCATCTGATTGGCGACCGCAATCGTGGCATCACCTTCAGCGACGGCTAATGCGCCGCCCTGACAAAAATCATTTTGCAGATCAACCAGCAACAATGCAGATTTCATATCGCCTCTTATTCAGTGAGTTCGCCGCGCAGGTTTTGCTGCATCAGTTCCCGGATTGCTTCGGGGGTGTGCGACTGGCTGAGCAGATAATGCAGTTTGGTCAGCGCCGCCTCAACGGTCATATCAAATCCGCTGATCACACCCGAATGCGCCAGCGCGTTGCCGGTGGCATAGCCGCCCATGTTCACGCGACCGGAAATACATTGCGTCAGGTTAACCACCACAATGCCACGCTCCGACGCGTCTTTCAGAACTTTCAGCAAATCGCCTTTCTGCGGCGCATTTCCCACGCCGTAGGAGCGCAGTATTAAGGCTTTGACCGGCTGCATCAGGAAGTTTTGCACCACTTCTGCGGAAATCCCCGGATAAATCGTCACCACGCCAATAGGCTGCGGAGTAATGTTGTGGACTTTCAGGCTGGCGGCCGGCACCTGCGGCAGGGACGGCGTGGAAAGGCGGCGGATGTGGATCCCGGCTTCCAGAAGCGGCGTCAGATTCGGTGATGCGAAGGCATCAAAACCATCCGCGTGCGCTTTGGTGCTGCGGTTGCCGCGATACAGACGATTGTTGAAGAACAGCGTCACTTCGTTGACCGGATGATTTGCGGCAATGTACAGGGAATTGAGCAGGTTGATTTGCCCGTCAGAACGCAGCGCTTCGAGCGGAATTTGTGACCCTGTCACAATAACCGGCTTGCTCAGGTTTTCCAGCATGAACGACAGCGCCGAGGCGGTGAACGCCATCGTGTCCGTGCCGTGCAAGATAACGAAACCGTCGTAATCTTCGTAATGTGCCTGAATATCATCAGCGATGTGTTGCCAGTCTTCCGGCGTCATGTCGGAGGAATCCATCAGCGGGGCGTATTCCTGAATGGTGAACTCAGGCATTTCAGGGCGATGGAATTCCGGCATCAGCGCCAGTTGTCGCTGCAGGTGGCCGGAAACCGGAATGTAACCCTGTTCTGAACGCTGCATACCGATGGTGCCGCCGGTGTAGGCAACATAAATAGATTTTTTAGTCATCGAAGGTGTTCTTTTATAGAAAGGTGAAAGCAACTGCGGTGAGTATAAAGACTTCGCTGCCGGTGTCCCACCCAAAAAAAGCCCGGAGTCTCGGGAAGAGGCTCCGGGCTGACTGTTTGCGGTATAAATGAACGTTACTTCACGTCACCGCAGGTCAGGCACAGGGCATAACGGTTTTGCGGATCGTTCATGTTATTGAACAGATCGGCCTGTGATTTCAGCTCCATCGCCATTTTGCTCACCGGTGCAGGCAGGTAAGCCTGAACCACCGCAGGCAGCATGGCGTGAACGGACGCGCTCACTTGTGAAAACACCATATCACTCAGGCTTGGCTGGCTGACATACCAGTTCAGCTGCCATTTCGGCAGTTTCGCAAGCTCTGCGGCTTTCTTCACGGCATCGTCGAAATCACCCAGTTCATCCACCAGGCCGTTGGCTTTGGCATCAGAACCGATCCACACATGCCCCTGGGCGATCTGGTCGATCTGCTCAGGCGTTTTGTGGCGCGCATCAGCCACCAGGCCGAGGAAGGTTTTGTAACCGTTCTCGATATTCAGCTGCATCATCTGCGAGAACTCCGGCGGCAATGCTTTGGTGGACGCGATGTCTGCCAGCGGGGAGGTGGCCACGCCGTCAGTATGCACACCGGCGTAATCGAGCGTGTTCTGGTACGTGTTGATCACGCCAAAGATACCGATAGAACCGGTGAGGGTGCTCGGGCTGGCAATGATGTAGTTCGCCGGCGTGGAGATCCAGTAACCGCCTGACGCCGCCATGCCGCCCATTGACACCACTACTGGCTTACCGGCAGCTTTCGCGGCGGCAAGTTCAGAGCGGATCACTTCGGAGGCGCTGACGCTGCCGCCAGGGCTGTTCACGCGAAATACAATCGCTTTCACTTTCGGATCCAGACGGGCATCGCGAATTTGTTGTGCGGTGGTATCCCCGCCGACAGCACCCGGCTGTTCTTCACCGTCGTTGATCGCACCGGTCGCAAAGATCACGGCAATTTGCGAATCGTTGTTGTCAGCTTTTGGTTTTGGCGAGTAATCGTAAATGCTGGTGTAGTTAAAGTCTTTGGTGGTTTTATTCCAGCCAAACGCTTTGACCATGTCATTTTCTGTTTCACTGCGCGATGCCAGAGCATCCACCAGTTTGGCTTTCAGCGCGTACTGCGCCATGTCGCCGCCGGTGGCCTGCATCCCGGCCAGAACGCCTGCCGCACCCGGGAACAGTTGCTCAGGGGTAATCTGACGATTAGCGGAGACGGTATTCAGATAATTTGTCCACAATCCGCCTACCCAGCGGCTGTCTGCTTCACGGGCAGCAGGGGACATGTCATCACGGATCAACGGTTCGACAGCGGATTTGTATGTCCCGACGCGGAAGATATTGGTGGTGACTTTCAGCTTATCCAGCAACGATTTGTAATACAGATTGTTGGTGGCAAAACCGTGTAAATCGACCGCGCCCTGTGGCGAGAGGTAAATTTTGTTGGCGTAGCTGGCCAGATAATATTGCGACTGGTCGTAGCTGTCATCGATGGCATAAATCGGTTTGCCCGCGTCGCGGAATTCACGCAGCGCCTTGCCGATATATTGCATAGAGGCCTGATCGGTGCCGGTGAAGTCAGTCAGCTGCAACACCATACCGGTGATGTTTTTGTCATCTTTCGCCGAACGGATGGTATCTACCAGGTCAAACAGGGCATTTTCCTGCAGGCGGCTGCTGGAAGTGCCCAGCAGTTCGCGGCCCCACTGGCGCACTTTATTATTGACCGAAGGCTTATCCACCACGGATCCGCTGAGGTCGACCAGCAGCGCGCCTTTGGTGGTGTCAGCGGGTTTATCCTGCACGGCATACCAGATGCCGACCCCGGCCAGAATGATCACAATAAGAAATACGTTGAGAATAAATTCTCGGACGAAATTAAGAAGACGCCAGGTCCACTTAAAAAAACCGGCGATAATTCGCCACAATGTGCGCATGGTCTCTCCAACAAGACGGGAAAAGTATCGCTATCCTAATGACCCGCCGGAGAAAAGTCAGCTTTAAATCATTTCAGAATTTACCGGTGACAGATTATCTGAAAGCCATCAGCCGGTTGGAAAAAGGCCTCGTGCCTATGTTAACGTACGGTTAATAGCAATTATTCTCAGTTCTGCTCAGGAGTTTTCAATGGATGCTTTAGATTTATTACTCAACCGCCGTTCTGCTTCCCGTCTGGCCGCGCCAGCCCCGTCCGGTGAGGCGCTGCAAAACATCATTAATGCCGGTCTGCGCGCACCGGATCATGGTGCCTTACAGCCGTGGCGCTTTGTCATTGCGGAAAACGACGGGCTGGTGCGTTTTAGCGAACTGCTGCGTGCGGCAGCAATTAAAGACGGCGCTGATGAAAAGGCCATTGAAAAAGCCACTCAGGCACCGCTTCGTGCGCCGCAAATCATCACCGTGATCGCCGCCTGCAAAGAAAGCGCAAAAGTGCCACAGTGGGAGCAGTTACTCTCTGCCGGTTGCGCGGTTCAGGCCATGCAGATGGCGGCGCTGGCGCAGGGCTTCAACGGTATCTGGCGCAGCGGGGCTTGGACCGATCATCCTGACGTGCGCAAAGCATTTAAATGCGGTGAAAATGATAAAATTGTCGGGTTCCTGTATCTCGGTACGCCGCAGTTAAAAGCCAGTCTTCAAATCATTCCGGTCGACAGCACGCCATTCGTCAGCCACTTTTAAGCAGGGCGCACAACGTCATCACTCGCCGGTTTTTCTCAGTGCTTTCTGATTAAACCGGTTTTTTGCTGCCTTAATGAGCGACCGTCATCTCAGATACCTTTAACCGTCTTACTAAATGTGCCGCCAGCGGCTAACATAGCCCCCTCTGGATGATGAGGACGTTGTGAATGAAGGATGGGACAATGAAAATGTTAGCCGTTAACACTCTGACGGGCGCTGTCTGATGCGTCTGTTCATTGCGGAAAAACCCAGCCTTGCCCGCGCCATTGCGGATGTTCTGCCGAAACCTCATCGTCGCGGTGACGGTTATATTGCCTGTGGTAACGATCAGGTGGTCACCTGGTGCGTAGGTCACTTGCTGGAGCAGGCTCAGCCGGACGCCTACGACAGCCGCTTTGCGCGCTGGTCGCTGGCCGATCTGCCGATCATCCCCGAAAAATGGCAACTCCAGCCGCGTTCCTCCGTGGCTAAACAACTCAACGTCATTAAGCGCTTATTGCTCGAGGCCTCTCAGGTCGTCCATGCCGGTGACCCGGATCGCGAAGGGCAATTGCTGGTGGATGAAGTGCTGGATTACCTTGAGCTGACGCCGGAAAAACGTCACGCCACCCAGCGCTGCCTGATTAACGATCTCAACCCGCAGGCCGTCGAACGTGCCATTGAACGGCTGCGGGATAACCGCGATTTCATCCCGCTGTGCGTTTCCGCGCTGGCCCGCGCCCGCGCAGACTGGCTGTACGGCATCAACATGACCCGCGCTTACACTATTCTGGGTCGCAACGCCGGGTACAACGGCGTGCTCTCCGTGGGACGTGTACAGACGCCTGTCCTCGGGCTGGTGGTGCGTCGCGACGAAGACATTGAAAACTTCGTGCCGAAAGATTTCTTTGAAGTGAAAGCGCATATCGTGACGCCCGCCGACGAGCGTTTTGTCGCCCTGTGGCAGCCGAGCGAATCCTGTGAACCTTACCAGGATGAAGAGGGGCGTCTGTTGCACCGGCCGCTGGCCGATCACGTGGTGGCGCGCATCGGCGGCCAGCCTGCCATCGTCACCGGCTATAATGACAAACGTGAGAATGACATTGCGCCGCTGCCGTTTTCGCTTTCCACCTTGCAGATTGAAGGCTCCAAAGCCTTCGGGCTGAGTGCGCAGCAGATCCTAGATATCTGTCAGAAATTATACGAAACGCACAAATTGATTACGTATCCGCGTTCAGACAGCCGATATCTCCCTGAGGAGCATTTTGCCGGACGTCATGCGGTGCTTAACGCCATCGGCGTGCATCAGCCGGACCTGATGCCGCAACCGGTCATGGACACGGATATTCGTAACCGCTGCTGGGATGACAAAAAAGTCGATGCCCACCACGCGATCATCCCGACCGCCCGCAGCAGCAAAGTGCACCTGACAGACAACGAACAAAAGATTTACGGCCTGGTGGCGCGTCAGTATCTGATGCAGTTCTGCCCGGATGCGGTCTACCGCAAATGCGTGATTGATCTGGATATCGCCGGTGGCAAGTTTATCGCCAAGGCGCGTTTTCTGGCCGAGGCGGGCTGGCGCACGTTGCTGGGCAGTAAAGAGCGTGACGAAGAGAATGAGGGCACACCGCTGCCGGTGGTGGCGAAAGGCGACGAATTACTCTGTGAACGGGGTGAAGTGGTGGAGCGTCAGACCCAGCCGCCACGGCCTTTCACCGATGCCACGCTGCTTTCCGCCATGACCGGTATTGCGCGATTTGTGCAGGACAAAGCGCTGAAGAAAATTTTGCGTGCGACCGACGGGCTGGGAACGGAAGCCACGCGCGCCGGGATCATCGAACTGCTGTTCCGCCGTGAATTTTTGTACAAGAAAGGGCGCTACATTCATTCCAGTGATACGGGCCGCGCGTTAATCCACTCGCTGCCGGATATCGCCGGAAGGCCGGACATGACCGCCGACTGGGAATCGACCCTGACGCGCATCAGTGAAAAGAACTGCCGTTATCAGGATTTCATGCAGCCGCTGGTCGCGACGTTGCAGGATCTCATCATGCAGGCGAAAACGAACCGGGTATCTTCGGCATTCCGCAGTCTGCCTTCCAAACCAGCGGGCGCAGCGGCGAAAGGCAAAAGCGCCCCTAAACGACGTAAAGCGAGCACCAAAGGTAAGGAAGCAAGCAGTGATGAATAATATGAAAAACGTGCTGATGATTTTACTGGCGGGTTCGGCGTGGCTGTCTGCCCACGCGCTGGCGAACCGCACCGGTTATAACAATGGTGCTGACGTCGTGGTGCCGCTGCCGCCGCAAATCTGGGAGAACAGCGGCAACAGTAATAACAACAGCGCACCGACCTGTCACAACTGCTGTATTTACAATAATCAGAGCTACAGCGAGGGCGCGGTGGTGACCGCCGACAGCGTGGTATTGCAATGCGTGCGCGATCCGCTGGTGGTGGGCACCAATGAGCTGAAGTGGCAGGTGCTGAAGAAGTAGTGTTCAGCCTGACGTGAATGTACAGACACTCATTTTCAGACAGTAAAAAGGCGCGGAACTGTATTCAGTCCGCGCCTTTTTTAATGCGTGACAGTCAGCCGCAATATGCGCGCTGATAAGCGTCGATCAGCGGAACGTCTGCCGGTGCCAGCTCAAAAGAGTGCACGTCGGCAGGCTCTACCCAGCGGATTTCGGAGTGACACTGTAACGTTATCACTCCCGTGAAATCACTGACCCGCCAGCCGTGCAGGCGAATCAGCCGCGCGGGCTGTTGCAGTTCGCTGGTCGCGACAAATTCTGCAACCGTCGCGTCGATCCCCAGCTCCTCCTGCAATTCGCGGATCAGCGCGGCCTGCTGGCTCTCACCGGCTTCGACTTTCCCGCCAGGAAACTCCCACAAACCGGCCTGATCGCCGGTGGCATCACGACGGGCAAGCAGCAATTTCCCCTCGCGCTCAATCAGTGCGGCCACCACATCGACAATCTTCATTATTTCAGGTCGAACGTCGCCCAGATTGGCGCGTGATCTGAAGGTTTTTCCATTCCACGGATATCGTAATCGATACCGGTTTCGATGCAGCGTGAGGCAAGCGGCGTACTGGCCATGATCAGATCGATACGCAGGCCACGGTTTTCATCGAAGCCGCGTGAACGGTAGTCAAACCATGAATATCTGTCAGCGGTTTCCGGGTTGGCGGCGCGGAAGGTGTCAATCAGCCCCCAGCCTTTCAGGCGTTCCATCCACTCACGCTCTTCCGGCAGGAAAGAGCATTTACCGGTGCGCAGCCAGCGTTTACGGCTGTCTTCACCGATACCAATGTCGAGATCGGTCGGGCTGATATTCACGTCACCCATCACCACCACCGGATTATTCACCGACAGACTGGTGTTCAGGTAATCCTGCAAATCGCGGTAAAACTTCTCTTTTGCCGGGAATTTGGTCGGGTGGTCACGGCTTTCGCCCTGCGGGAAGTACCCGTTGATGACCGTCAGCACGCCCTGCGGCGTTTCGATGTCGGCCATGATAATGCGGCGCTGAGACTCTTCGTCATCACCAGGGAAACCACGGCGTACAGCCAGCGGTGCCTGTTTGGTCAGCATGGCAACACCGTAATGGCCTTTTTGCCCGTGATAGAAAACGTGATAGCCATACTGGCTGACATCTTCGAGCGGAAACATATCGTCATGGACCTTGGTTTCCTGCAAACCAATGACGTCAGGCTGATGCTGTTCGATAATTGCCGCAAGCTGATGCGGGCGGGCGCGCAATCCGTTGATATTAAAGGAGACAAACTTCATAGTCGGGAACCATTTGGCGATGAAATCAGAAGGGCGATAGTAGCAGATAAAGGGGCAGATGGCGAAACCGCTGCGCTGATGAAAAAGCCAGCAAAGGTGCATTGCGGGGCAAACAGTCTGTCCAAACTTTGTGACAATCCGGATTGAGTTGTACAATTAATTTGTCAACTTTTCGTGACAGTCTCTTCTGCCACTGTACATGAAAGAGTATTATGCCACTCAGCGATTTCCGCACCGGCAGAAAAAGGTCAACACTGATGCGTCTGGAAGTTTTTTGCGAAGACCGCCTGGGTCTTACCCGTGAACTCCTTGATTTACTGGTTTTACGCAGTATTGATTTGCGCGGTATCGAGATTGCCTCGATTGGCCGCATTTACCTGAATTTTTCCCAACTGGATTTTGATACTTTTCGCGCCCTGATGGCTGAAATCCGTCGTATTGATGGCGTGACCGACGTCCGCACCGTGCCGTTCATGCCTTCCGAGCGTGAGCACCGCGCACTGCGTGCTTTACTGGTGTCCATGCCGGAACCGGTATTTTCCATTGATATGAAAGGCAAAATTGAGCAGGCCAACCCCGCTGCAATCGCGCTGTTCGAACTTGATGAAGAGAAAATCCGCACTTACAACGCCGTGAATTTGATTACCGGTTACAACGTCACGCGCTGGCTGGAAAGCGAAAGCACCCAGCCTCACAGCGAGCGTGTGGTGATCCGCAGTCAGGATTTCCTGATGGATCTCACCCCTATTCATATGGATGACGAAGAGCAGACCGGCGTGATGGCGGGCGCTGTGATCATGCTGAAATCCGCCGCGCGCATGGGCCGGCAGTTGCAGGATCTCACCGTCAATGACGACAGTGAATTCGACCATATTGTCGCGGTAAGCGGCAAAATGCGTCAGGTGCTGGATCAGGCACGCAAACTGGCGATGCTCGATGCGCCGCTGCTGATTGTTGGCGATACCGGCACGGGTAAAGATTTGCTGGCACACGCCTGCCATCTGCGCAGCGCCCGCGGCAAAAAACCGTTCCTTGGCCTCAATTGTGCCTCGCTGCCGGATGACGTGGTGGAAAGTGAACTGTTCGGCTATGCCGCCGGTGCCTACCCGAATGCGCTGGAAGGCAAAAAAGGCTTCTTCGAGCAGGCTAACGGCGGTTCCGTGCTGCTTGATGAGATCGGTGAAATGTCGCCGAGAATGCAGATCAAACTGCTGCGTTTCCTCAACGACGGGACTTTCCGCCGCGTGGGTGAAGAGCATGAAGTGAAGGTGGATGTGCGCGTGATGTGCGCCACGCAGAAGAATCTGGTGGAACTGGTGCAGCGCGGAGAATTCCGTGAAGATCTGTATTACCGCCTGAATGTGCTGAGCCTGACGCTACCGCCGCTGCGCGATCGTCCGGCAGACGTGATGCCGCTCACCGAACTGTTTGTCGCGCGTTTCTCAGATGAACAGGGTATGCCGCGCCCTAAACTCTCTTCACAGCTGGCGAATTATCTGACGTACTACGGCTGGCCGGGCAACGTCCGTCAGCTGAAAAACGCCATTTACCGCGCGCTGACGCAGCTGGAAGGCGGAGAACTTCGCCCGCAGGATATCGTCCTGCCGGACTTCGATGCCGAGGTGACCATCGGCGAGGAAGCGCTGAACGGTTCACTTGACGACATCAGCAAGCGTTTCGAGCGTTCGGTGCTGACCCGTCTTTATCGTACTTATCCAAGTACGCGAAAACTGGCGAAACGTCTGGGCGTCTCGCACACGGCGATTGCTAATAAGCTGCGCGAGTACGGTTTAAGCAGCAAAAGGTCTGACAGCAGCGAGGAGTGACCCGGTTGTCTCTTTATCGCTAATAAGATCACATTCTTATTCACCGCAAATTAAACCTAAGTAAGCTTCTTACTTAGGTTTTTTTATTCATTAACCTGCGGAATCTCCGGCGTTCTTCATCAGAATATTCACAGTATGTTGTGTGGTTGACAGGCGATATAAAAAATATCGTGATCATGACATTTCTCCTTAAAGTAATAAATGACAGTTCATTGCCTCAATCATTTATTAAATAAAAGGAATTTATAATGGATACCTTATCAGCATCAGTGATATCGGCAGAAAAAGAAAACAGTCATGTTCCTGCATCAGATAAACGCGTATTACAGGGCACAAACGACGGACAGGAATTTAGTCAGTCGGATGCTTTGTCATTTGCCAGCTTCCGCCGGGGGAGCGTTGACCCGCGCACCGGAAGTTTTAATTATACAATTCCTATCGCCAGGATCACCGGAAATAGCCGGAGAGGGCCGTCGCTGCAACTTTCATTGAAACATAATCATTTCTCCAGCAGAAATGAAGGTTTTGGTGCCGGCTGGTCGCTGGGGTTGAGTAAGTTTTTCAAAGATAATGACCGGATGAAACTGCTGTTAAAAGACGGAAGAATTATCGATCTTAAAGAAAAGAATGGGACTTACCTTGTCGAAACGGTTGATCTGAAGAATTTCATATTGACTAAACTCACCGGTTCAGACAATGGTTACAAAATAGCGTATAAAGACGGCTCAACGGAGATATTAAAACCCGTCACATCAGATAATAAATTTGTTTATGTGACGGAAATAATACAGGAGGATGGGTATAAATTAACTATTGACTATGATTTCAAAGAATCTGTTTCTCTGGAGCCCTTTGTCAGACGAATTTATGATGAGTCAGGAGAAGAGTTAATCTCTGTCTCCCGTAACGGCACCAACATAAGATATAACGTTATCATTGAAATTTTCAAAAGCATCAGTAATCTGGCCAGTAAACTTAACCTGACAATAAAAGAGGCGACCAGTAATTCGATTGAGTCCTGTCTCGCCATATCTGATAAAACCACCAATATATTAACATTTACTTATCTGCAGGGGGAGTATTTCAGGCTGATAAAAAAGGTTGAGAGTAATTTCTTTGGGCCCGCGACAGAAATCATCAGTTATGATATTCAGCTTGCTGCGCCGAAAGGCTCAACGTTCGCGACATTACCCGCGGTGAGTGCCTACCAGTTCACTATGGTTTCCCCGGCAACAGGAAAAACCAGTACAGAGGAGTATAAATACAGTTATGGTGAAAATATTTGGTCTAATAATTTTTTAGGCAATAATGGTGTGGCGGCATGGGATAAGAATGCTATCGATAATATTTATTCCTGCCGGGCAGATTATACATATTTTACGCAGCAAACATTATTTCTCGATAATGTAGAAGAGTGTAAAAGCAAATTTACCTATGATAAATTCCACCGCGTTATCAGAGAGGAGATTACCGTTTCACGTGTTGTCGCCCCTGTCGTGGCGCAAACTATTACCACTCAATACATTTACTCAGGTAACGTTTCAGAAACCTATTCTTCACTGCCCGCCACCTATAAACTTCCTGTTTCGATCAGAAAAGACTATGTCGAGAAAGATGACCAGGACAGCCATATGAGATCGGAAACCTCTTCGTTCACCTATGACCAATACGGTAATATAGAAACCCATAGCGACAGTGGCGGGGTGTCAATAGATTACATCTATTATCCTGCCGCAGGTATGACAGGTAAATGCCCAAAGGATAAGAATGGGTTTGTCCGCCATCTGTATTACAGTAATAAATACCAGAATGATTTGTCAGTGGATTCGGTGGAAAACACCTACACCTATCTCTCTTTGCAGGTAAAAGAGGGGTATGACTATGTAGTGGAGAACAGTGAAACGGAAAGAAAAATAATTTCGATGCACTGGAGCGATAACTTTAAAAAAGTGGTTAAAACTTACTATGGCATGGATGAAAAGAATGTGTTCAACCGGGGTAAGTTAAAAAATACAACGTTAATTATAAATGGTCAGGAATGCATGACCATAAGTCATGATTATTCGCTGAGTAAGACTGGGAATGAATTCATTATAAGTACGACGCAAAAAGGGGCTGACGGTAAACAGTTTGTGTATTCAGAGACGGCGATGACCCGGACCGGGTGGCCGGTTTGCATGACTGATGCATTGGGAGTGAAGACGACCCTGACTTACGATAATGTCGGGCGCATCGTATCTGCGACCAGAGCCGAAGGAACCCCTTATGAAAGCACAACGAATTACAATTATGCTTATGATCCCATAAAAAACTTTTTCTCGAAGACCACGCAGGCCCCTATGTCGGGCAGGGTGACTGAAACCTATGACGCGCTCGGTAATGTGGTTAAACAGGTCATAGACAATAACGTCATCTATATTGCTGATTTTAATACCCGGTCACAGTTATTATCAGAAGTTAATTATGACTATGATGTCCCCCTGTTAAATAATAAATACGATGAACTGAGGATGACTGAAAATTATCTCTATGATGCATTGGGTAATGTGCGTGAAGTGAGAAAAAATGACGCCACCGTTCACTTTAGTCGATTTAACATCGGAGATGCAGTACTGACGGAATACGTAAAAGCGCCTGACAGGAATGGTTATTACTGTTATGAAGAAAATGAATATGATCGCAGATGCGGGCTCCCTCTCAGTTCTACAGATTACAATAAAGATGGAAAAACCAGAGCATTGCAGAAGAACTATTATTATGATGCTTTCCATCGGGTAAACAAAATCTCCTCCAAAGATGCCGTCAACGGCTCCACGTTCGTCGAAAATTATGAGTATGATTTTTTCGACCGGCCAATAACACGAATAGAAAGCGGGGAAGAGGGCACTTGCCGGACAACGGCAATGCAGTATTGGAATTATGGTCAGGAAAGTAAGCTGACGCAAATTTCTGTCGATAATGTCCCTGTTGGTTATCAGACCTTTGATATATTAGGTCGCCTGATAGAGCAGGATCGTAACCCGGCGAAGAAAAACGCATTCACCACTCGCTACAAATATAAGGACAACTGCACGTCAGCTTATGAAAAAATCACCCCTGACGGCAACGTGATTAACTATGTTTACATCCCTGAACTGGATCTTCTTCCTGCTGAAATAACCATGCCGGGAAATAAAGAAAGTTTTAGTTATGTCTATGACAAAGACACGGTCAAACTGGTGGAGGAAATGCATAAGACAGCCTCTGGTGAATCCATTCGCACGCTTGAGTATGACAACCAGCAAAGACTTATTAGCGAAGTGTTTTCATATAATCCAGGGAAGATCAGTGGTCAGAATGTTTTCACGTATACCTGTGGTGGCCGCTTAACTTCTGTCACTAAATTATTAACGGGGCAGCCGACCCAGACAACCCACTACCGGTATGATGATAATGGACGTCTGGCCGCGCTTTCAGCAGGGCATGACAATGAAGCCGATCTTGAAATAGAGGTGTTATACCTTGCAGGCAATTATCCGTCACTCATCAGGTATCAGTTGATTCAGTCTGACAGAAAAATTGTAAAATACAGTATGCAATTGAATTATGACCATAAGTTTAGAATAAGTGAAAAACGTTACTATGACAGTGCCGGAAATCTTATCTCTAAAAACGCTGAAAAATTCAATGGTGCAGGGAAAGTCACAAGCAAAGAGGTTTTTGTTAAGCCTGATAAAAAAAGCATGACGAACTTTAAGTTTGATTACCTTGGGCGTTTAATCCATGCGGCAATAGAAGATTCATCCACTCAATATCCTCTGGATCTGAATGCGGAAGAGGTCAGTCAGTTCGATTATCAGTACGATAACTTTGACAATATGACATCCAGCAAAGCCACCGAAAGATACTCGGGATACGTCAATGAAACCCGCTATTCCTACGCAGGGAAAAATCCCTTTGAGCTGACTTCTGCGTTACTGAACGGAAAGAGTCCCCGTAGCCCTTTGCTACTTACCTATGATGCTGCCGGAAATGTGATTAAGAAAAAAGCCGGTAATATGGAGGCAGTGGAATACCAATACGATGCGTTTAATAAATTAATGAAATCCACCGCCGCCAGTAATACCACGTCTTTACGTTATGATGGCAGCGGTAATATGCAAAGCCTGGGGCTGAGCATAGGCAGCAGCGAGGCCCAGTCCCGCAAAAGTCACTATCATTACAGTAATGGCGTTTTTGATGTGTCAGAAAGAAAACAATCACCTGATGCACGTAGTCAGGATATTGCGACCTATATTAAAAGTCCTGTGGGTACTGAGGCCATCAATATTCTCAGTGGCAGTTCAGGCGCCTATAAAAAAGAACAAAATTTATTGTTAAGCGATCGTCTTGGCTCTGTCTATGCTGAACTGAAGGATTCCGGTACGGACAATATTACGCCTTTAACTTATACGCCTTACGGCCATTTGTTAAACGGTGCAGCAATACCTGCTTATGATCCCGTACGTTTTGCCGGAGAAAAATATGATGATCTTACCGAGTTATATCATTTAGGAAACGGAACCCGTTCTTATGATCCTCTCCTCATGCGTTTCATGCAGTACGATTCGATGAGTCCCTTTGGCGAGGGGGGCATAAACCCTTACAGCTATTGTGGCGGTGACCCTGTTACGTTCTCTGACCCTTCCGGGCATGGTCGTGATGTGGCGATTATGTTCGCCGCAATGGGATTGGTATTTTCGTTGCTGTTTCTGGGGCTGGGCGTGTTGGCACTACTGGGTGGGGCGGCACTCTTGCTGGGGGGAATTGCGGTGGCTGCCGGAGTTTTGGGCACAACAGGCAGTGCGCTGGGCGTGGCTGCTGCCGCGGTCGAAGATGAGGAACTCTCGCAAAAATTATCCATCGCCAGCGGGGTCTTCACAGGGGCATCTTTGGCATTAGGTTTATTCCCGGCATTATTATTTGGCGGTCATAAATTATCGTGGAAATTAATCCAAGCCTTCTCAAAGGGCCGGGTCTTTCAGGCAAGGTTGCAGAATGTCAGATTTTATCCTGGTGCCAGTTATCGTGTATCTATGCCGTTTAAATATAACAATCAGTCAGTCAGGCTCGTGAATGCCCATGGGAATGGGGATAGAGGGTTGTTATCTCATGCCGTCGAAAATACGTCTCATCCGGGTCAATGGGTCGACAAACCGGTTTCTGTCGATGAGTTTGCACAATTCACCAAAAATATTTTGGTCAATGAACTGAGGGACAACGATAGCGCACTCTTTATAACCGCCTGTGGTGGCTCACAAGCCGGTGCGAACAGTAACGCCCAAAGTTTGGCTAATTGTATGAACCGACGTGTTTATGCATTTCCGTCAGGCGTAGTTTCCTCCCATATTCAGGGATCTATGGCTGACGCGAATGTGACCTATTATGGCGTACCGTGGTTTGCAAAACCTAAATTGTTCAGCCCGGTCACTGCGGGGGGGAATGCAATACCTATGTTACCGCTGGCGTGAATATCTAAAAAAACCAGCCCGCTATTTCCCGATATTAAGATGAGGTAACGGCAGGGAGTCTGAATAAAAACGCACCGTACAATATAATGTCGGTGCGTTTTTTTTAAATCAGGCTTATTACTTTAATACTGCCAGCGCAGACTCATAGTCTGGCTCGGTGGTGATTTCGTTAACCAGTTCGCTGTACAGCACGTTGTCCTGACCATCCAGAACCACAACCGCACGGGCAGTCAGGCCAGACAGCGGGCCTTCAGCGATAGCCACGCCGTATTCAGATTTGAAGTCGCCGCCGCGCAGAGTGGAAAGTGTGACCACGTGGGTCAGGCCTTCCGCACCGCAGAAGCGGGATTGTGCAAACGGCAGATCGGCAGAAATGCACAGCACAACGGTGTTGTCGATTTCGCCTGCCAGTTGATTGAATTTACGCACGGACGCGGCGCATACGCCGGTATCAATGCTCGGGAAAATGTTCAGGACTTTACGCTTGCCCACGAAGCTGCTCAGGCTGACATCAGAAAGGTCTTTAGCGACCAGAGTGAAAGGCTTGGCGACGTCGCCTTTTTGCGGGATTTTACCTGCTACGGTAACCGGGTTGCTCTGAAAGTGTACTGTCTGGGTCATGATGTATTCCTATGTCCATTGGAGTCAAACGGCTTTCAGTTTAGGGTAACAATTGTAGGTTGGATATAGATTATTTGCTAAATAGTTGTATACATTGAATGTATGCCGTCGGGCATTGATCCATTTAGGGAGCCTCTATGAGAAGTGTTCGCTTTTATCCGGAAGCCTGGCCGTTACATACCGCCTTTGTTATCTCTCGTGGCAGCCGCACCGAAGCGCGGGTGGTGGCGGTTGAAATTGAAGAAAACGGCATTCGCGGCGTGGGTGAATGCACGCCGTATGCGCGTTATGACGAAAGTGAGGCGTCGGTGATGGCGCAAATCGCCAGCGTCGTGACCGCCATCGAACAGGGTGCGCATCGCGAAGAGTTGCAACATTTACTGCCCGCCGGTGCCGCGCGAAATGCGCTCGATTCGGCGTTATGGAATCTGGAAACACAAACCAGCGGCCTGAATTTGTGGCAGCTCACCGGTACGGAGCCTCTCGCCTCGTTGAGTATGGCGCAAACCGTCAGCATCGGTACGCCGGAAGAGATGGCCGAAGCCGCGCTGGCATTGCAGAAAAAGGGCGCGACGCTGCTGAAAATCAAACTCGATGACCGGCTGATTGCCGAGCGTCTTGTGGCTATCCGTACCGCCGTGCCCAATGCGTCGCTGATTGTTGATGCCAACGAAGCCTGGCAAAGTGACGGGCTGGCCGAGCGCTGCCAGCTGCTGGCCGATCTCGATATTCTGATGCTCGAACAGCCGCTGCCTGCGGGGGAAGATTCGGCGCTGGAAAACTTCATCCATCCGCTGCCGATTTGCGCCGATGAAAGCTGCCATACCGTCGAAGGGTTACCGGCGCTAAAAGGGCGCTACGAAATGGTCAACATCAAGCTGGATAAAACCGGCGGGCTGACCGGCGCACTGCGTCTGGCGCAGGAGGCACGCGCGCTGGGCTTTGAGATCATGCTTGGCTGCATGTTGTGCACGTCCCGCGCGGTTCGCGCCGCTTTACCGCTGACGGCTGGCGCGAAGTTTATCGACCTCGACGGTCCGACCTGGCTGGCGCAGGACGTTGAGCCGCCCATGAAGTTCCATTGTGGCGGGATCGACGTCGCGGGATCTGCCTGATTTTACGGCGGATGTCGCACTTTTGTGCGCGGGGGCAAAACTGGAGCGAATTCTTATAGGGGATGAATTGAAGAAATGATACAACTCCTTCATTGCTCATAGTTTTTATGAATGTCAGGAGAAATTCATGCCGCAGGGAAAATCGCTTCCGCGTCTCTCATATTCCGTCTGTGCAGCGTTAGTCGCACTGAGCTTCGGCCCGGCTAACGCCGCAGACGTTCCCGCCGGAACACAACTGGCCGCCAGACAAGAAATCGTCCGGCATATCAAAGACGAGCCAGCCTCACTGGATCCGACCAAAGTGATCGGCCTGCCGGAAGCGCAGGTGGTGCGTGATCTTTTCGAAGGGCTGGTCAGCCAGGACGCTCACGGAAAAAACATTCCGGGCGTCGCTGAAAGCTGGCAGAACCAAAATAATCAGGTGTTTATCTTCAACCTGCGCAAAGACGCTAAATGGTCCAATGGCGATCCGGTGACCGCACAGGATTTCGTTTACAGCTGGCAGCGTCTGGTGGATCCCAAAGGCCTCTCGAGCGGCGCGTGGTTCGCCGGGCTTGCCGGAATCCAGAATGCGGATGCGATCATCGCCGGTAAAATGCCGACGGATAAGCTCGGGGTGACCGCCATCAGCCCGACGCAGCTGCGCGTCACGCTGGATAAACCGGTGCCTTATTTTGTCAGCCTGCTGGCAAACTTCAGCCTGTTCCCGGTGCATAAAGCCACGGTGGAGAAATATGGCGAAGACTGGACCAAGCCCGGCAATCTGGTGGGGAACGGTGCTTACGTGCTGAAAGCGCGCGTGGTGAATGAAAAGCTGGAACTGGAACCCAATCCGCATTACTGGGATCACGCCCGCACCGTGCTGACCAAAGTGACCTTTGTTCCCATCAACAAAGAGTCCAACGCCACCAAACGTTATCTGGCCAATGATATCGACATCACCGAGTCCTTCCCGAAAGATCAGTATAAAAAACTGATGCATGATATTCCGGGGCAGGTGTACACGCCGTATCAGCTCGGCACGTACTACTACGCATTTAATACCCGCCGCGCACCGACCGATGACGCCCGCGTGCGCCTGGCGCTGTCGATGAGCATTGATCGCAGCGTGATTGCCGATAAGGTGCTGGGCACCGGTGAAAAACCGGCGTGGCATTTTACGCCTGATGTGACGAACGGGTTTACGCCGGTGAAAAGCGAAATGCAGCAATATTCGCAGGAAGAACTGAATGCGCAGGCCAAAGCGCTGCTGGCGGCGGCGGGTTACGGCCCGGCCAAACCGTTGCATCTGACGCTGCTGTACAACACCTCAGAAAGTCATCAGAAGATTGCGATTGCCGTCGCCTCAATGTGGAAAAAGACGCTGGGTGTGGATGTTAAACTGGTGAATCAGGAATGGAAAACCTACATCGACAGCCGTAACACCGGCAATTTCGACGTGATCCGCGCCTCGTGGGTGGGAGATTACAATGAAGCCTCGACGTTCCTGTCGCTGCTAACCTCAACGCACAACAGCAACATCAGCAAATTCAGCAACGCCGACTACGACAAAGCCATCGCCGACGCCAGCCGTGAAACTAACGACGCGCGCCGTAATGACGATTACAACAAAGCCGAACAAATCATCGCCGAACAGGCACCGATCGCGCCGATTTATCAGTACACCAACGGCCGCCTGATCAAACCCTGGGTGAAGGGTTATCCGATTGAAAACCCTGAAGACGTGGCTTACAGCCAGGAAATGTACATCATCAAGCATTGATGACTGAGCCTTCAGAAATGCCAAAAGCGCCCCGACATCAGGGCGCTTTTTTTATGTGTCAGCGATCGCTTTACCCGTTGCGGCTGATCAAACGCACGATAAGCGCCGCGGCGGCGGCCACCGTTGCCAGCAGCACGACGCCCGCCCAGCCGCCCGCCTCGAGGGCTTTACTGCCGAGCGCCGCACCCGCCGACATGCCGATAAACACCACGGTGAACAGCAGCGCATTAAGACGGCCACGCGCGGCAGGTTCAAGGCCGTAAACCAGGGTCTGATGGGCCACCAGAGTGGCCTGGATCCCTAAATCAAAGCCGACCGCGCTGAGCACAATTAACGCCAGTTGCGCATGGGGCGACAACAAGGGCAGCAGAAACATCGCGGCAAAGGAAACCATCACCAGTGCCGCGCCGATTTGCGTCACCCTGGCCGGGCCTTTTTTGTCCGCTAATGCCCCGGCCAGCGGCGCTGCCAGCGCACCGGCGGCACCTGCAAGACCAAAAGCTCCGGCAACGGCGCTGCCCAGGTGATACGTGTCATTAAGCATGATGGCGAGTGTGGACCAGAACGCACTGAACGCCACGGAGAGCAAACCCTGAGCCAGCGCGGCACGGCGCAGCGTTTTATAGTGTTTCCACAGACCAAACATCGAGTGCATCAGCGCGGCATAGCTGATGCGCGTCGCAGGGGTAAAGCGGGGCAGCACGCGCCACAGCGCAAAACCTATCAGCGCCACGCTGATTGCCGCGAGCTGATACATCACCCGCCAGCCAAAATATTCAGCCACAAACCCGCTTACCACGCGGGAGAGCAGGATCCCGACCAGCAATCCGGTCATCACCGTGCCCACCGTTTTACCCCGCTGTGCCGCCGGCGCGAGGTGCGCTGAGGCGGGCACAATATCCTGTGCCATGGTCGCGCCAATGCCGGTGATGAGGCTCGCCGCCAGCAGCCCGTGAATACCGGGCACAAACCCGCACAGCAGCAGCGCGGCGGCCAGCAAAATGCTTTTCAGCAAAATGATCGTGCGGCGATCATGACGGTCACCCAGCGGGATCAGAAACAAAATGCCCAGTGCGTACCCTGCCTGCGTCAGCGTGGGTATCAGGCCCACTGACGTTGTGCTGGCATGCAGATGGCTGCCCATAATCCCCAGCATCGGCTGGCTGTAATAAATCGAGGCCACACTCAGACCGGCTCCCGCCGCCAGAGTAAAAATGATTTTGCCTGACAGGGCAGATTCGGGTTCTGCCGGTTTTGCAGCAATAATATCGGACATTATGTATTCCTGAGTGAATGAGGTAACCAGGAATGCATTCTTCACCTGAATGGTTATGAGTGGTAGGCTGCAGTAAGGTAAAACTGTTATACGCGGGACGTATGAATACACCTCTCACCAGCGGCATTGACCGCATCGATCTGATGCAAACATTTATCCGGATTGTCGAAAGCGGCAGCCTTTCGGCGGCGGCCATTCAACTGAGCACCAGCCAGCCGACCGTCAGCCGCAGGTTGCAGTCGCTGGAACGCCTGCTGGGCGCAAAACTCATCCTGCGTACCACCCATGCGATGAAACTCACCGACGACGGCGAACGCTGTTATCAGCAGGCAAAATTATTACTCGAACACTGGGCGGCGCTGGAAGATCAGCTGAGCGGCGCGGGTGATGAACCGGTGGGCACGCTGCGCGTCCGTGCGCCCCATGCCTTTGGTCAGGATCAGATGATTGAACCGCTGACGCGCTATTTACAGCGCTATCCCAACGTGACGATTGACTGGATGCTCAATGACCGCACGCCGGATTTCCTGTCAGAAGATATCGACTGCGCGATCCAGGTGGGTAACGTAGCGGATCCGTCGATGGTGGCGATCCTGCTGGCAGAGGTCCCGCGGATTGTGGTGGCCACGCCGGAATTATTGCAGCAGCATCCGGTGACGCAGGTGAGCGAGCTGGGGCGGCTGCCGTGGATCGCGTTCAGCACTTTTTACCGCAATGAGGTGACGCTGCGTCACGACAGCGATGACATCACCGAAAGTTGTGTCATTTCGCCGCGAATGGCGACAGACAGCCTTTATGCCGTTCGCAAAGCCGCGCTCACCGGGCTTGGGGCGGCAATCGTCTCCGCGTGGGTGGTGAATGACGACATTGCCGAAGGGCGGTTGCAGCGGGTTCTGCCGGGCTGGAATGCCTTGCCGCTGCCGGTCTATCTGGTTTACCCCTACGCCACGTATTATCCGGCGCGGTTGCGCAAGTTCTTCGACGTCATGCGCAGTGTGATGCCCGAACTGGCAGAAATGCGGGTGGCCCTGTAACGTAACGTGGATAAATCACCACAGGGTTGAGTTTTTGAACTTCAGGCACTTAACGTTACACTGAACAGAATTTGAGAATGAAGGCGAGGAACATCGTGGAAGTCATCAAGGGAAAAGAACTACAGGTACCCGATGCTGTGTATTCCTTCCAGCTCGACGGTCAGGGCGGTGTGAATGATATCAGCGCGCAGTGCGTTGCCACGGAGGAAAAACCGTGCTGGCTGCATCTTGATTATACCCGCCCGCAGAGTGAAAACTGGATCAACACCACGCCTGTCTTGCCGGACGCCGTTCGCGAGGCACTGGCCGGTGACAGCGTGCGTCCGAAAGTCATCCGTATGGGCGAGGGGACGCTTATCACCTTGCGCAGTATCAATCTCAACGCGGATTCGCGGCCTGATCAGCTGGTCACCATTCGCGTGTATCTCACCGATAAAATGATCGTCTCCACGCGTCACCGCAAAGTGTTCTCCATGGAAGAGATGATCAATGACATGCAGCAGGGCAGCGGGCCGAAGAATACCGGCAGCTGGCTGGTGGAAATGTGTGATGCGCTGACCGATCACACCAGCGATTTTATCGAAGATTTGCACGACAAAATCATTGATATCGAAGATGACCTGATGGAACAACAGGTGCCGGAGCGCGGCCAGATGGCGTTGTTGCGTAAACAACTGATTGTTCTGCGCCGGTACATGGCTCCTCAGCGCGATGTGTTTTCCCGTCTTTCCAGCGAGCGTTTGCCCTGGATGAATGACGATGAACGCCGTCTGATGCAGGAAATCTCTGATCGTTTAGGGCGCGGGCTTGACGATCTCGACGGCAGCATCGCCCGCACGGCCGTGCTTTCTGACGAAATCAGTTCCCTGATGGCCGATTCCCTTAACCGCCGCACTTACACGATGTCGATGTTGGCGATGGTTTTCCTGCCGACCACCTTCCTGACCGGGCTGTTTGGCGTCAACCTTGGCGGGATCCCCGGCAATGAATCCCATTTAGGCTTTACGATTTTCTGTGTGTCGCTGGTCGTGCTGGTGGGCGGTGTGGCCTGGTGGCTGAAGAAAAGCCGCTGGCTGTAGTGCGTGTTTTGCTGAAAAAAAACCAAAAAAAAGCCGGTCATAAGACCGGCGTCGTTCGAATCAAAAAGTGCTATGCATTAATTCTAAAAATTTGGAAATAAGACAATATGGAGCACAACGCCCATCGCTTGACGTTGCATTCACCTGCGGAATGGATAGTGCACCGATTCAGCAGTTCCAATGTTGATTTGGCTCAATCTTTTTGAGGTTTATGTGCGGTTAGCTTTTTCAGAGGGCATTTTTGCCACAGGGCTCTCAACACTTGCGGTCAGGAGTTTGTCTTGCATACCGGAAAAATGATCCATCAGGCATACGAAGAGACGACCCGGCGGACGCTGAGTTTATGGCAGGCACATCCGCAGACGGGGGAGGTCAGATCCGCGCCTTTCTATCATCCCACCCGGCTGGCGATTACCAGCGGCAACCGGGCTGGCGCACCGATGGCGGGGTTATTAGCCCGCGCAGAACGCGCAGCGCAAGGCGATCCGCTGGCCGATATCGCGCCGCCCGAGGGTATGCACTTTACCTTTTTCGCCATCACACAGGCGTTGTATGAGCGGCCGGAAGAGGCAGAAGGTCTGGCGGAACTGACTGACATCTTCAGGCAGCATTGTGCGGGGCATGTGATGCGCATAAGCGATCTGCGGCTGGTGGCGCTGGCGGATCAACTTTTGCTGGCGGGCATTCCCGATGAGGAAAGTTTGCGGGTCAGGCAGTCGCTGGTGGAACATTTACTGGGGACGTCGTGGGCGGGAAAGATTAAAGATCGCTATCCGGGCGCGGCCATCCCGCAAATATTCTGGCACAGCACTTTGCTGCGCTACAGCGCTCAATATTTACCTTCCACCCTGCGGGATTTTTTCCACGAAAATCAGCATCAGCGGTTCGGCGAAATCAGCCTGCCGGTGAAACTGGTGATGACCAATTACAACTGGACCGACACCGTCGATTTGTGCTGAAAATGCAAAAGCCCGCACAGGCGGCGGGCTTTCAACTCTAAACGGTTAACGCCTGAAGATTATTTAATTTCCAACACGTTCAGACGCTCAACCACCGCGACGGTTTCATCGTCTTCCGGCTGCCAGCCGACCGGCTGCATCGGGATCTCTTCCCGGTCGAACGCCAGATCCCCGCCGTCTACCACGTCACTGCCGTGCTGAATCCCTTTAAAATCAAAAAGATTCATATCATTAAGATGTGAAGGCACCACATTTTGCATCGCGCTGAACATGGTTTCGATGCGACCCGGATACTTTTTATCCCAGTCTTTCAGCATGTCGCCGATCACCTGGCGTTGCAGGTTTGGCTGCGAACCGCACAGATTACAAGGAATGATCGGGTATTCACGGGCAATCGCGAAACGTTCGATGTCTTTCTCGCGGCAGTACGCCAGCGGGCGGATCACGATATGTTTACCGTCATCGCTCATCAGTTTCGGTGGCATACCTTTCAGCTTGCCGCCGTAGAACATGTTGAGGAATAACGTTTGCAGAATATCGTCGCGGTGATGGCCGAGCGCGATTTTGGTACACCCCAGCTCAGTGGCAGTGCGGTACAAAATGCCGCGGCGCAGACGTGAGCAGAGGGAACAGGTGGTTTTGCCTTCCGGAATCTTATCTTTGACGATCGCATACGTGTCTTCGGTGACAATCTGATACTCCACGCCCAGTTCCTGCAAATATTCCGGGAGAATATGCGCCGGGAAACCCGGTTGTTTCTGGTCAAGATTGACGGCAATCAGGGAGAAATTCACCGGGGCGCTTTTTTGCAGATTGCGCAAAATTTCCAGCATGGTGTAACTGTCTTTACCGCCTGACAGGCAGACCATAATGCGGTCGCCTTCTTCGATCATTCCGAAATCCGCAATCGCTTTACCCACGTCACGACGCAGGCGCTTTTGCAGTTTATCTATGTTGTATTTTTCTTTCTGAATTGGACTTGTCACAAATTTCTCTTTCGCAAAATCGCGGCGCACAGGCCGCCAGTGTCTATGCGCAGTAGGGTACGGATTTTGGTGCCTGCTGTCAGGTGGATTTTTGTGAAAACCCGCTTTTTTTGCGTCCAAAAAACAGCCAAAAAACTTCCGTTTGTCTGATTTTGGCCTGAATGTGAAATTCGTGACTATAGTTAATAGACTAATTGTTAAGTCAAAACCCCAATTCAGGAGGGAAGATATGAAAAGGAAAAACCTTATTGCCGCATCGCTGGCCGCCGTCTCAATACTGTTTGTTGCAGGCTGCGCCTCGAATCAGGCAATAAAAACGACGGACGGAAAAACCATCGTAACGGACGGAAAACCACAGGTCGATGACGATACCGGTCTGGTGTCGTACAAAAATGCAGAGACAGGTAAGACAGAGCAGATTAACCGTGATCAGGTTAAAAACATGAGCGAACTGGATAACTAATTTTTCAGGTCAACAATGACAAAGGAGAGAACGATGAACAGGAAATTGATTTTGCCACTTGCCGCATTAATCAGTGTCGCAGCGTTGTCAGGCTGCACCCGCACGAGTTATGCCATTCAGACGAATGATGCCCGTACCATCATCAGCGACGGAAAACCAAAAGAAGCTGAAACTGGCTTACTGGAATATACCGATGCAAATGGTGTGAAACAGCAAATCAGCAAAACTGAAGTCAAACAAGTGACGGAACTGCCAAAGTAATATCGCTTTATGTCTGTTTTTTCCGAAATCTCAACCCGCCTCACCAGGCGGGTTTTTTTATGGGTTAAACACGCCACGCCTTAGCGTTGCGACGCCACGATTTTGACCTTGTCTGCCGCCGCCGCTTTTTCTGCTTTAGCGGCATTCATGCCTTTTTCTGCGCTGCGGTGCAAAATCCAGCCGAAAACAAGAATCGACAGGGCGCAGAGCAGGAACAGAATCCGTCCCCACAGCGGGTTGGGCACCAGGACCATCAGCAGTAATCCGGCACCCATGTACATGGAGATCCGCCCTATTTTATCCCGTTGCAGGCGGTCGAATTCATCCTGTTCGTTGTCGGCATACACCGGGGTTTCCATGTCGATGAAGAACTGTTTGCGCTGGGTTTCGCGCGCCGTGTTGGCTTCGCGATAGAACAGGGTGGTCAGGCAGAAGAAGCCGCCGGTAAACACCAAATGCGAGAAGATGTTCCACATGATCGCCACATCCAGCAGCTCACGTGCGGTCAGCGTAATGCCGGCGAGCCGTGCGACGTCCGGCGCGGTAAACACATTGGCGACGATGTAAGACACGCACAGCCCGAACAATACGGTGACCCAACCCGCCCAGTCCGGCGTTTTACGGATAAACACCCCGAGGAACAGCGGCACCACGATCGGCGCCTGCATCAGCGTACCGACTTTCATCATCAGGTCGAACAGGCTGACGGTCTGCATCGTGTGCATATATTGCGCCACCAGAATCACCAGCACGCCGTTGACCACGCAGGCGATCTGGCCGACGCGCAGCTGATATTTGTCGCTGCGCTCGCCGTTGCGGTTGACGATCGGCGTCCAGAAGCTGCGCACAAAGATCCCCGAGTTACGGTTCAGCGCACAGTCCATCGACGACATGGTGGCGGCAAACAGCCCGGCCATCAGCAGGCCGACGGTGCCGAGCGGCATCGCGCGTTCGGCGAAAATCAGATACACCGCATCCGTGGCGTTTTTCCCCAGTTCAGGGTGTGCGGTGGCGGCGTCTGGATAAAGGATGGCCACCGCCCACGGCGGGATAAACCAGATAATCGTGCCGACCAGCATCAGCAACAGCGCAAACAGCGCGGCCTTTTTGGCATTGAAACTGTCTTTGGCATTCAGAAAACGATAGGAATCCTGGAGGTTATTGATGCTCTGCACATTTTTGATGAAAAAGAACAGGAAGCAGGCCACCAGAATCGAGATGTAATGCGGCCCGACGTCCGGCCCGGTGAAAAAGCCGGAAGGGAATTCAGTCACCAGTTTGACCGGTCCGCCGACTTTAAACAGCGCCACCACCGCGCAGGCGATGGAAATGATCGCCACCACCAGCGTCTGCACAAAATCGCTCGCCACCACGCCCCATGCGCCGCTCAGCAATGAAATCACCAGCACCACCACGCCGGTCACCCACAGCGTCAGCGTAATATCGTGCTTGAACACTGCGCTGGCAAACACCGCCAGACTGTTCAGCCACACACCGGCACTCAGAATGCTCAGCGGAATGATCATCCAGGTGAAAAACTGTTCGTTACCTTTGCCGAAGCGATGGTTGATCGCCTCTGTGGCAGTATCGACCCGTAACTGACGAAAGCGGGTGGCGAACCACCACCAGGCGATCAGGTAACCGAACACGTTACCGGCGAACACGCTGACCACGTTGAAGCCGTAACGGTAAGCCTGTCCGGCGGCACCGGTAAAAGTCCAGGCGCTGAACTGGATCATGAACGCGGTGGCGCCGACCATCCACCAGAGCATGCGTCCGCCGCCGCGAAAGTAATGGCTCGAGGAGCCGGATGCCATTTTCTTGAAGGCATAACTGATGGCGATCATTAAGACGAAGTAACCGATCATGACCAGAACATTGATATCCATTGTCGTTACTCTCTCGTTTGCAGGTGAGGTGTTTTTGGTTATGTATTGAGCAAGCGTAGAAGAGGGTGATGAAATTAAAAGTCCGACAAATAAGAAATGCTTAGTTTGTTATCGATTTGTGAAGCGGGTCACTTGTTGGGCGTATTGTGGCTTTTTAAGCCAATTCTGACTGGCGCTTCTCAGCATTCATTGCTTTATTTGTAGTACTAAAGCGAACATTCATTGTAATCCGGAGAACGCATGATGTTATTTCAGTGCCGTACCCTTGGGGTAAAAAAGCTCGCCGCCGCGATGGCGATGACATTTTGCTGCGCAGGCGCACTGGCGGCAGAACCGGCCTTTCTGAATACCGCACAGATGGACGTTGTGCGTCAGCAACTGCATGACAACACCGCCGCCCCGCAGACCTCAGACGCCTATCGGCAGTTGCTGGCGGCAGCGGATTCGGCGCTGAAAAAACCCAACCTCAGCGTGACCGATAAAGGTATGACGCCGCCCGGCGGCTCGAAACATGACTATCTCAGCCTGAGCGCCTACTGGTGGCCCGACGAGAGTAAATCCGACGGATTGCCGTGGATCCGCAAAGACGGTCACGTCAATCCGGCCAGCAAAAATGATCAGAGCGACGGTGTGCGGCTGGCGGATTTTACCGCACGGGTGCAGAACCTGACGCTGGCCTGGTATTTCTCTGGCGAACAAAAATACGCTGACAAAGCCGCCAGCCTGCTGCGCACCTGGTTTATCACCCCGCAAACCCGCATGAACCCGAACCTGAATTTCGCGCAGGGCGTGCCGGGGATCTCGCCGGGCCGCAACGCGGGTGTGCTGGACGGGCGTTATTTCTCCACCCGCATCGTCGATTCGCTGGTGCTGCTGCGCGGTAATCCGGCGTGGAGCGACAACGATGATCAGCAGCTACGCGCGTGGATGACGGAGTATCTGCACTGGCTTCAGGGCAGCAAAATCGCCAAAAAAGAGGGGCGGACTGAGAACAATCACGGCAACTGGTACGTTACGCAGGTTTCCGGCATCGCCTGGTATCTCGGCGATAAAGCGGTGATTGGCGAGATGGCGACGCTGATGAAAAGCAAACTCGACGTACAATTGCGCCCCGACGGCACGCAGCCCGCCGAACTGGCGCGTACCCGCTCCTTCCATTACAGCTATTTCAACCTGCAGGCGATCAGCATGATGGCGGTGCTGGCGCAGAAAAACGGTATCGATCTCTGGCATTACAAAACCCCGCAGGGCGGCAGCGTGCTCACCTCGCTGGATTTCATGGCGCGCTTTAGCGATCCCGCTGTGCCCTGGCCGTACAAATCCATCGATCAGATCCGGGTGCGCCCGCTGCCGTTACTTTCCTGGGCGGATAACGCCACCGGCCAGCAGCGTTATCAGCAAAAAATCCGCAGCGCGACCTTCACTTTACCGCCAGCGGATAACACTAAAAAAATGGCGGGCGGATATCACGAAGACGTCACCCGCGGTGCGGTGCGGGAGGCTGAACGCGAAACCTGGCTGCTTTCGCTGCCGTCGTTTGCCACCGGGTATGTCGCGCCTCAGCCACAGGAGAGCGGAAAATGAAACCCTGGCAGCCTTTGCTGATCTCCGCTGATGAAGCGGAAAAATTGCGTGCGGAAATTAACGCGGATTCTCTGGCGGGCGAGGCACTGCGCGGGCAGATTTCCGCGCTGGAGCATTACATGCTGAACGCACCGCAGATCCCCGGCCAGGGCGAGGCGGGCGGCCCGGAGCACGCGCAGCACAAACAAAATTATCTCTATATCCATCTCGCCGGTCGCCTGTTTCTGATCACCGGCGAGCCGCGTTACCGTGATTTCGCGCTGGCGCTGCTGACCGGCTATGCCGATATCTACCCCTCGCTTGGCAGCGCCACCAGCAAAGACAGCAATGCGCCGGGGCGGTTGTTCCACCAGACGCTGAACGAAAACATGTTCTGGTTGTATACCGTCGAAGGCTACCACTGCCTGATCCCCACGCTTGACGCCGGTCAGCGTGAACACATCGAAGTGGGCCTGTTCCGCGTGATGGCCGACGATGCGCTCAACCGGCACAGCAAAGATTTCGATATCGTGCACAACCACGGCATCTGGTCGGTGGCCGCTGCCGCTTTCAGCGGCTATGCCCTTGACTCTCCGTCACTGGTCGAAAAAGCCCTTTACGGGCTGAAAGGCGACAGCGACAGCGGCGGATTTTTCGCCCAGCTCGGCCAGTTGTTTTCACCGGACGGCTATTACATCGAAGGGCCGTATTATCACCGCTTTGCGCTGCGCCCGTTGCTGATGCTGGCGGAAATGATCGAACGCCGTCAGCCGGAATTACAGATTTACGCCTTCCGCGATCAGATCATCCGTAAAACCTGCGAAGCGCTGATGCAGACCGCGTTTCCCGACGGCATCTGGCCTGCGCTCAATGATGCTTCCAAAACCATGGGTATTGGCGACGAGGGCGCGGTGATCGCTGCCAGCGTCTGTTATCACCGTTATGCGCACAACCCGCAGTGGCTGGCCGTCGCCCGGCAGCAAAACACCGTCTGGGTCAGCCCGGCGGCGCTCGATTTATCGGCGGCGTTAAAAAATACGCCAGCCGTACCGGTGAGCTGGGGAAGTGTTGCCCTGCGCGACGGGCCGCAAGGTACGCAGGGCGGCCTAGGGATTTTGCGCACTCCCGGTCAGGAGATGGCGCTGATGTGGTACGGCCAGCATGGCAGCATTCCGCGTCTGCATTCGGCGCTCAACCACGGCCATTTCGACGGCCTGCATCTCAGCCTGTTCAGCCGCGGGCGCGAATATTTACGTGATTACGGCTTTGGCCGCTGGGTCAACGTCGAGCCGAAATTCGGCGGTCGCTATATTCCCGAGAACAACAGCTACTGCAAACAAACCGTCGCGCACAACACCGTAGTGGTGGATGAGCAGAGCCAGAACGGCGGGCACAGCCTGGAGGCCGAAACCCGCTGGGGCGAACAGCATTTCTTCGTGACCGATAACCCGGCAGGACAGGGCATGAGTGCGCGGCTGCATGACTATTACCCCGGCGTGGATCAGCAGCGCACCGTGCTGTTGCTGCAACTGCCGGAGTGCAGTGCGCCGCTTATCGTCGATGTTTTCCGTCTGATCAGTGCGCAGGCGCATCGCTATGATTACTGCCTGCATCACCTCGGCCAGTTTGTGCGCAGCGACGTGACGCTGGCGGTGGCAGAGCACCTGAAACCACTGGGTGAAAACCACGGTTATCAGCATCTGTGGGATTGCGCCCGCGGCCAGGTAGCAGCGGGAGAGTCGGCTTTATTCAGCTGGCTCGACGGCGATGCCTACCGCACGATGATCAGCGCCTTCCCGGACGGTGGCGAGCTGATTGTCGCCCGCACGGGAGCGCACGATCCTCATTTTAACCTGCGTAATGAACCGGCACTGTTGTTGCGAACCCACGGCAGCAGGGCGATTTTCGCCAGCGTATTTGAAACGCACGGCTATTTCGACGAGGCCAGCGAAACTTCGGTGGACGCGCGCGGAAAGGTTGAACGCGTCAGCGTGGTCAGCCATGACGATGAGCACACGGCACTGACTATCGGCTTTGCCTCACAGCGGACGCTGAGCGTTCGCATCAACAACCGCGCCGCGCCGACGTCTGCCAACGCGTTCAGCGTGGCGTGGCAACCCGACACACCTCTGAACATCCCTGAATAATGAAGGAGTCATCATGTTTAACGATTTAAAAGGTCAGCGAGTTTTGATTACCGGTTCAACCAAAGGTATCGGTCTGGCGGCGGCCAAAGCTTTTGCGGCGGCGGGGGCTAAGGTCGGTATTAACGGCCATCGCCACGATGCCAGCCTCAACCAGCTGGCGTCGGAAATTGAAAGTCACGGCGGCGAAGTGGTCTATTTTGGCGCAGACGTCACCCGGTCCGCCGAGTGCGAGGCGCTGGTGTCGCGCTTCGTCGAACATTTTGGTGGCCTTGACGTGCTTATCAATAACGCGGGCGGTCTGGGCGGACGTCAGGGGCTGGAAAGCATTGACGACGATTTTTACGACCATGTCATGGATCTCAATGCCCGCTCGGCGCTGATGGTCACGAAATACGCCATTCCGCATCTGCGTCGTTCGGCGAAAGAAAGCGGTAAAACCACCTCGGTGATCAGCACCGGTTCCATCGCCGGACGCGAAGGCGGCGGCCCCGGTGCCAGTTTGTACGCGGCGTCCAAAGCCTGGCTGCACAACGTTCACCGTAACTGGGTGAAAGAGTTCACCAAAGATAACATCCGTTTCAACGTGATTTCGCCGGGCACCATCGACACCGTTTTCCACGCAGATAAAAGCGCTGAAGTGCGGGAGAAAATCGCCGGTTCGATCGCGATGGGGCGCTTTGGCACCAGCGAGGAGCTGGCACCCAGCTTCCTGTTTTTCGCTTCGCACGCGTGCAGCGGCTACATCACCGGCCAGATCTTAGACATTAACGGCGGGCAGATGGCGCCGTAGCGCACAGTTCTTCAGTTTCAGAGCGGAGGGCGCATGCAGCGTGCCTCCGCCTGAACTATGCTGTCGGCAATCTGCACTGAAAAAGGGAAGAGTATGACGATGCAGTTTGAAACCGCCGCAGGCATGACGCGTGGGCTGAACACCCACATTGCCCGCGATATCGCCCGTAAAATTCTCTCCGGTGAACTGGCTTCCGGTGCCATTTTGCCGAGTGAAATCGAGCTCGGCGAACAGTTCGGTGTCAGCCGCACGGCCCTGCGTGAAGCGCTGAAATTGCTCACGTCTAAAGGGCTGCTGGAATCACGTCCAAAAATCGGCACCAGGGTAAAAGAGCGTCCGCAATGGAACATGCTCGACCCGCAACTGCTGGAATGGATGCAGGGCATGGAAGCGACGGAAGAGATTTATCACCAGTTTCTGGAGTTTCGCAAAGCCATCGAACCGCACGCCACCGCGCTGGCGGCCGTGAATGCCAGCAAAGAGCAGCGCATTGAACTGTCGCGCATTTATCGCCAGATGTGCCACGTCTCGGAGAACTTCGACGCGCAGGCCTGGGTGGAGATCGACACCCAGTTCCACCGGATGATTTTCATCTCCTCCGGCAACTGTTTTTATGTCCCGTTCGGCAATGTGCTGACCACCATTTTCAAATGGTTCTTTGAATACTCCTCCAAAGAAGGCGGCATGTGCCTCAACGAGCATAAAAGAATTTATGAAGCGATCATGGCAGGAGACGAAGGCGCGGCGTATTCAGCTTCGCTGGGGCTGATGAAAGGGCATAAACATAGGTTGAATCGCGGGGATAAAGGGGTTTAAAGCTAACTTCAAGGTCAACACCGTGGGTTGCCACCCACACCGGCCTTAAGGGGGGCTTATCGCCGCCCCCCTTAAGAATCCCAGGCTCTTTCACTGCGCGCTGCCGCTCGCGGGCTATATTCCAGCGGCTACCGCTATTGCCGCAAACGCCGCCGCTACGCGGTCCTCTCATTTCAGGTTCGGACCCGCTCGGAAAAATACCCTCGCGGTTTCTCACCGTTCATTCGACGTCGTTTTGAGCGCGGCCAGAGGCTTCTTAAAGCACAACCTCACCGTTTTCGACTTTATAACTCAGAAATAAATCAGAAAATTAAGTCTCAATAATCATTTGAATTACATAGCCATTGGCCGCGCTCAAAAATCACGCCGGAGGGAGTGGTGGAAAACCGCGCATGTTTTTGCGCGGGTTGTAACCCGAGCGGAGGGCACCGCGCAGCGGCGGGATTTTGCGGCAATAGGAGGAGTTTCTGAAACATAGCCCGCGAGCGGTAGCGCGCAGTTAAAAAAACGCAGGATTCCAAAGGGTTTCGTTTAAAACCCTTTGGGCCCGTTTGGGCGGCGAGCCCAAGGTCTTGACGTTAAAACGCATTCGCAGCCGCTAAGGCCGGTGTGGGTGGCAACCCACGGTCTTGCCCTTGACCTGAAGCCAGATATGAAATATCCCCATTCCCCCTCTATTGTCATTTATGACACAAATATCACTATTACTTACGCCCCAGTGCCAACCCGCCTTATAGACTTGTCATCACTATTACGCTTTAATCATGCCATCGGAGCGGAATAATCATTCAGGGAACAGGATGAATAATTAAATCCCTTATAAGGAATTAACTCGGTGATTTTATGAGGACATTACAGGTCAGGGATTTCTTTCTTTCAGAACAGCACGCTTTCAGTTTATTCGATATGAATCACCAAATGATGGAAGATGTCCACCGGCATGAATTTGATGAGTTGGTTATTGTTCGTCACGGTAGCGGGTTTCATATTATCAACGATCAGGTGGAGTTTATCTATAAAGGGGACTTCTTTCTGGTGGCGGCTAATGATATTCACTGCTATCAGTCAACCAATAAATTGTCCGTGATAAATGTCTTGCTGCATAAAGAAAGGGAATTTAAATTCATTCAAAACATTGATGCGTTAATTCATCCAATCGCCGAACCTCCCTGTACGATGAAAAAACATCACGTAAGCCTTACCGATGAGGAACTGAATAAAATAGGCAGCGTGGCTGACATGATTAATTCACAGTGCGACGCAGAGTTTGACAGCCATTACTTTGCCTGCGCGGAGTCCGGCCTGCTGTCGATCATCGTGACGCTCTTTCAGTGCGCCAGCAGAAAAGGGGACCGCATCCACAACACTGATAGCGGCAAGCGACACCTGCTCAATTATTTACGCGAGAATTACGCCAGCAGCATTAACTGGGACTATTTATGCGAAGAAAGCGGCGTGGCGAAAAGAACCATGTTCCGCTTTATTAAAGAAATAACCGGATATACGCCTGAACAGTTTCAGAGCCGGTATCGCCTGTTAAAAACGCAGGAGTTATTACGCACATCAGATTATCCGATTGGCAAAATTGCCACGCTGTGCGGATTTAATAACGCCCCGCGCTTAACCGAAGCCTATAAAAAACAGTTTCAGCGCACCCCCTCTCAGGAACGTGCGCGGGTGAGTAATAGTGTTATTTGAACGTCACGGATAAAAATAAGTCATTCCTCTGCAAAACAAAAAACAGTGAGAGATAAAATTAACGATAACTCATAAAGGTAATTATTATGTCAATCATCAAACGGACAAATCCCTGGTATGTGGGGGGAGTCTCTGGCATGGCCTCTTATATTGATTCTTCGGCAATTGTATCAAACGGAACGGCACTGGTTATTTATCAGAAAGCCATCGGAACAACGTCAGTGGAAATCGGGATCCTTTCCGGTGTATTAACGTTATGTATTGCACTCGGGGCACTTCTTGGCGGCAGGCTGGGAGATTGTTATGGCAGACGTAAAGTCTTTATCACCACCATGGCGATGATTATTACCGGCACCCTGTTACTGGCGTTTGGCATTAATTTCCAGATGCTGCTTATCGGCACTCTTTTCGTCGGGCTGGGAACGGGGGCCGATCTGCCGGTTTCATTAGCCACCATTGCCGAAGCGGCTACCGATAAAAACCGGGGCAAAATTATCGGGCTTTCCAATCTTTTATGGTTCCTGGGCATCGTGATGACGATGGCGATTTCCGCCATGGTGGGCGGCTGGGGCCAGGCTGGGGCACAAATCATGTACCTTCATGTTTGCGTTGTCGCGGCAATATTACTGTTATTACGCTGCACTATACCGGAATCGGGATTATGGCTGAGTGCTAAACAAGATCGTGAAAAAGGCATTTCCAGCGTTCGTGCCCAAAAGACAGCATTTAAGGATCTGATCCGGGGGAAATATCTCTGGCCCTTCGTCGCGCTGTGTATTTTCTACAGCTTCACCAATCTTGCTGCGAATACAGGCGGGCAGTTTGGGACATATATTGCGGTGAACGTGGTAGGCATCAGCGTGGAGAAAAATTCTCTGTGGAACCTGATGACCATGCCGGTAGGCGTGGTGGCGGGAATTATGTTTATGCGGTTTGTCGATACGAAAAAACGGATGCCGACCTTTATTCTCGGCGCCTTCTGTTTTGCCGGGGGATTTTTCCTGCCGGTAATATTTAATTTCTCTCCCATCTCCTGGTTCAGCTGTTTGTTCTTTACCGCGCTGGGCAGCGGGCTGGCGTTTGAAGGCATTATGAAAGTCTGGTCGCAGGAATCATTCCCGACCATGCTCCGCTCAACGGCGCAGGGCATTATTGTGGCGATTTCCCGTTTATCCTGCGGTTTGCTGGCCTTTGTCACTCCGTTATTACTCGATGCCGGGCCGATTGCGCTGTACTCGATTTTATCCACGGTCGTGGCACTCGGATTATTGATTGGCTGGCTGTGTTTCCACGGTAAACCCCGTAATGAATTTAAAAGTGAGGCTGAACCTTTCTTTGAGGATTCGCCGGTATTTCATATTGATACGCCCGCAGCAAAAATTTAATTCTTTCACAGTGAAAGGATCCCCTTACATAAGGAATGCGAAATGATGTTATCAGTGAGCAAACTGACGTTAGACCACGAACCGGCTTTATCGGGCGTGGAAAGGTTACCCGTGATGGGATGGAAAATCGAGAGCCGTCATCGCAATGTCAGACAAACCTCGTATCAGCTGCAAATCAGTCAGGATATTTGTTTTAACCAGATCATTTTCGACAGCGGCGTCCAGCACAGTGAACAGTCGAACAATATTGTTTTAGCGAATGTCACATTAATGCCTTCTGCCCGTTATTTTGTCCGTGTACGTGTACAGGATAATTATGCTGAAACCAGCGCATGGAGCGAACCTGCCGGGTTTATTACCGGTCTGCTTGATAGCGGTTGGCGCGCAGAGTTTATTTCGGCGGAGAAACCAGAGGACAAAAATAACTCAAAAGCCACGCTGGTAAGAAAAACCTTCGAAGCAGACAGTCATAAATCCATTTCCTCCGCGTTTGCGCATGTCAGTGCGTGGGGTATTTATCAGTTGTATGTGAACGGGAATAAAGTCGGCACAGATGAACTGACGCCGGGATGGACCAGTTACGCTCATCATTTGCTTTATCAGACGTATGATCTCACGGATATCCTCAGCGGCGGGCTAAATGTTATCGGCGCGATGTTAGGTGCCGGCTGGTATAAGGGCGATATGGGGTTCACCCGCGACCGTAATTATTATGGCGAAAATACCGCGCTTATTTGTCAGGTTGTCATTACCTATACCGACGGCTCACAAGACATCATTAACACTGACGAAAGCTGGGAAGGGGACGATTCTCCCATTCTGTTTGCGGAAATTTATGACGGCGAAATTTACGACGCCCGGCAAGAACAAACCGGCTGGAGCTCGCAGAAATTCACCCCGCGGGTCTGGCGGCCGGTCAGGGTGATGGCAGGCGATAAAACGGTGCTTAAAGCGCAGGCAAGCGGCGCGGTCAAGCAGACAGAAAGGCTGAAGCCGGTCGCGATGATCACCACGCCGCAGGGCGACCGCGTGATCGACTTCGGTCAAAACCTCAGCGGCTGGGTGGAATTTTGCGTTAAAGGCCGCGCGGGGCAGAAAGTGATACTGCGCCATTTCGAAGTGCTGGACGCCGCGGGAAATGTCTATCTCGATAATCTGCGCTCCGCGAAGCAGCGCACCGAATATGTGCTCAAAGGTGAAGGGGAAGAGTGCTGGCATCCGCACTTTACCTGGCAGGGGTTCCGTTATGTAAAAGTCGAGGAGTATCCGGGTGAGGTGGATCTGAATAATTTCACCGCCATTGTCCTGCACTCTGCGATGGAACAAACCGGCGAATTCTCCTGCTCCAGTGCGGAACTCAATCAGTTGCATCACAATATTCTGTGGGGACTGAAAGGCAACTTTATCGATGTGCCAACGGACTGCCCGCAGCGCGATGAGCGGCTCGGCTGGACGGGGGATGCGCAGATTTTCTGCCGCACCGCCAGTTATCTGATGCAGACGCGAAATTTCTTCGCCAAATGGCTGACCGACCTGCGTTATGACCAGACACCTGAAGGCGGCGTGCCGCATGTTGTCCCGGACATTCTGACCAACCATTGCGGCAAAGATCGTTTGCTGGCCGATGGCGGCACCCATTCGGCTTCTGCGTGGGCCGATGCGGCGGTGATCAACCCCTGGACGATGTATCTGATGTACGGCGATACGCGGGTGCTTGAAGATCAGTACGACAGCATGAAAGGCTGGATTGATTTCATGGAGGCGCATTCAGAGCATCACCTCTGGCGCTATAAACTCCAGTTTGGCGACTGGGTGGCGCTGGACGCAAAAGAAGGCAGCTATTTCGGGGCAACGCCCAACGATCTGACCTGCACGGCCTACTTTGCTTATTCCACGCTGCTGTTTTCTAAGGCCGCCAGCGTATTAAACCGCACCGCGGATCACCGCAAATACGCCGATCTGCATGACAAAATCGTCCACCGTTTCCAGCAGGAGTTCTTCACTCCCGCCGGCAGGCTGGCGGCCAGAACCCAGACGGCACATATTCTGGCGCTCTATTTTAATCTGGTTCCGGAGGCCTTCCGCCAGAGAACAACAGAGACGCTGGTCGAACTGTTAAACGAGCACGACGGCCATCTGGTGACCGGCTTCGTCGGCACATCTTATTTCTGTCATGCCCTCAGCCAGAATGGCCGGCTGAAGGAGGCCTGGCAGTTATTGCTGAAAGACGATTTCCCGTCATGGTTGTATCAGGTCAAAGCCGGTGCGACGACGATTTGGGAGCACTGGGATGGCATCAAACCCGACGGCTCAATGTGGAGCGCGGACATGAATTCATTCAATCATTACGCCTATGGCGCGGTGGGTGAATGGTTATACCGCGTAGCGGCAGGCATTGAAGCTGACGAAGATCAGCCCGGATTCAAACATGCGGTCATTCAGCCGCGGCCTGGCGGCGGCCTTGACTGGCTCGATGCCCGTTATCAGTCGATTTACGGCGCGATAGGCGTGCGCTGGGAAGTGAATGGTCAGACAGTGGATCTTCGGGTCAGCATTCCGGCCAACACCTCCGCAACGCTCCTTCTGACGGACGGCAAAACATTGCATGAAACCGATGGCATTGATTTTGTGCCCTGCGTGCAAGGGTATACGGCGGAAGTGGGGTCGGGGGAATATCGGGTGAAATATGCGTTAGTTTGATTTTCAGGTCGTGGGTTGCCGCTGGCGGGCTATATTCCACCAGCGGCTCCGGTTATTACCGCGAGACTTAAGACTCCGTTTTCTTCCCTGCCAGCATCGCCAGAAAATCATATTTCTGCTGCAACTCTTTCTCCGCTGCGGCATACAACATTTCCGCGACTTCCGGCTGCTGTGCATTCAGCCTTCTGAAACGCTGCTCGTTATTGAGCGTGTCAGTCAGCCCGCTGGATGGTGGCCTTGAGTCGAGCGCCAGCGCCGGTTTCCCTTCTTCCACACGACGCGGGTCGAAGCGGTACAGCGGCCAGAAACCGGTGGTGGTCAGCTGTTTCATCTGATCGTGGCTGAGTGCCAGATCATAGCCGTGTTCCTCGCACGGGCTGTACGCGATAATCAGCGACGGCCCCGGATAGGCTTCGGCTTCCTGAATGGCTTTGACGGTCTGGTTGAGCTGCGCACCGAGGGAAATCTGCGCGACGTAAACATGGCCGTACATCATCATGCTGACACCCAGATCTTTACGCGATTTGCGTTTGCCCTGTTCGGCGAATTTCGTCACCGCGCCGAGCGGGGTGGCTTTCGACTGCTGTCCGCCGGTGTTGGAATAACACTGGGTATCGAGCACCAGCACGTTGACGTTTTCCGTCAGGCTCAACACGTGATCCAGCCCGCCGAAACCAATGTCATACGCCCAGCCGTCGCCGCCAATCAGCCAGATGGATTTATCCACCAGATAATCGGCGTCCGTTGCCAGCTGCCGTGCGTCCGGCGTGTCGATGTCTGCCAGAATTTTACGCAGCGCCGTGACGTGTTCGCGTTTCACTTCCGGCGTGGAAGTGTCATCGCGCAGGCCGCCTAAGACGTCCGCCGGAATATGTTCCTCCAGCGAGGCGACTAAGCGCAGCACGCGGCGGCGGTGCTGATCAACCGTCAGCCGGAAGCCCAGACCGAACTCGGCGTTATCTTCAAACAGCGAGTTCGCCCAGGCCGGACCACGGCCTTCGGCGTTGGTGGTGTAAGGCGTGGACGGCAGGTTACCGCCGTAAATCGAGGAACAACCGGTGGCGTTGGCGATCAGCAAGCGGTCGCCATACAGCTGGGTAATCAGTTTGATGTACGGCGTTTCGCCACAGCCGGAGCAGGCACCGGAATACTCAAACAGCGGCGTGATCAGCTGCGACGTGCGGATGTCGATGCGTTCCAGCGTGCTTTGATCAATCTCCGGCAGTTTGAGGAAGAAGTCGTAGTTTTCGCGTTCTTCCTCCAGATGCTCAATGCGATCCGCCATGTTAATGGCTTTGATCGACGGATCCTGACGATCTTTCGCCGGGCAGACTTCGACGCACAGATTACAGCCGGTGCAGTCTTCCGGTGCGACCTGCAACACGTATTTCTGGCCGCGCATATCGCGGGATTTCACATCCAGCGATTGCAGTGCAGACGGCGCAGCGTCCAGGTATTCAGGCTGAACCACTTTGGCGCGGATCGCCGAATGCGGGCAGGCGGCGACGCAGTGGTTGCACTGGGTACACAAATCCGGTTTCCAGATCGGCACTTCTTCGGCAATGTTGCGTTTTTCCCACTGCGTGGTGCCGGTTGGCCAGGTGCCGTCCGGCGGGAACGCCGAAACCGGCAGCGCATCGCCAAGACCTGCCAGCATCGCGGCGGTCACCGTTTTCACAAAGTCCGGTGCGGCATCGGAGACGATCGGCGGGCGTTTGCGCGGGTTTTCAGGAATGGGCTGCAACGGCACGGCAACCAGTTCTTCCAGCGTTGCCCCGAGCGCCATCCAGTTGCGGGTCACCACGTCTTCGCCTTTGCTGCTGTAGCTGCGGGCGATTGCACCCTGCAATTCTTTCAGCGCTTCGTCACCCGGCAGGATCTGCGTCAGGTGGAAGAACGCCATCTGCATGACGGTATTAATGCGTGCGCCGAGTTTACATTCCCGGGCAATTTTGGCGGCGTTGATCACGTAGAAACGGGCTTCACGCTGATGCAGGGTCGCCTGCACTTCCAGCGGCAGCCGCGCCCAGACTTCATCGGCGCTGAATGGCGTATTCAACAGGAAAATACCGCCATGACGCAGGCGCTCTGCCATCTGGTAAAGATCGATAAACTGCCACTGATGACACGCCACGAAATGCGCCTGCGTCACCAGATAGGCAGACTTGATCGGAGATTGGCTGACGCGCAAGTGCGACACCGTCAGGCCTCCGGCCTTTTTGGAGTCGTAAACGAAGTAACCCTGCGCGTACATCGGCGTGCTGTTACCGATGATTTTGATGTTGTTTTTGGTCGCCGACACCGAGCCGTCGCTGCCCAGCCCGTAGAACAACGCTTCCAGAGAGGCGCGCTCCGGCAACTCTTCTTCTGTTACCGGCAGGGACAACCCGGTGACGTCGTCATAAATGCCGACAGTAAAGCGCGGGCGCGGCTGGCTCAGCGACAGTTCGCGAAATACTGACATCACGCAGTCCGGGCCGAACTCTTTCGAGGATAATCCGTAACGGCCACCGATCACTTTCGGCAGCGAATCACGTTCGCCACGCGAATAGGCTTCGGCCAGCGCGGTCATCACGTCCAGGTACAACGGCTCGGCCAGCGAGCCCGGCTCTTTGGTGCGATCGAGCACCGCAATGTTTTTCACCGTTTGCGGCAGCACGGACAACAGATGTCCGGCACTGAACGGGCGGTACAAACGCACTTTCAGCACGCCGACTTTCTCGCCCCGCGCATTCAGGGTTTCGATCACTTCTTCTGCGGTGCCAATGCCGGAGCCCATAAGGACGATCACCCGTTCGGCCTGCGGATCGCCGACATAGTCGAACGGCTTATATTCGCGGCCGGTGAGGGCGGCAAATGCATTCATTGCGTCAATAACATGCTGGCAGGTGGCGTTGTAGTAAGGATTGGTGGCTTCACGCGACTGGAAATACGTGTCCGGGTTAGCGGAGGTGCCACGGATCACCGGATGATCAGGTGAAAGTGCGCGGGCGCGGTGGGCGTCAATCTGCGCCTGCGGCAGCATCTGCTGGAGGGTATCGTCACTCAGCGGGGCAATTTTATTGATTTCATGCGAGGTGCGGAAACCGTCGAAGAAATGGATAAACGGCACGCGGCTGTTGAGGCTGGCGACCTGCGAAATCAGCGCGAAATCCTGGGCTTCCTGCACACTGGCGGCAGAGAGCAGGGCGCAGCCAGTCTGGCGTACCGCCATAACGTCGGAGTGATCGCCAAATATCGACAGCGCGTGCGTCGCCACGGTACGGGCGGCGACGTGCAATACAAACGGCGTCAGCTGACCGGCCAGTTTGTACAGAACCGGGATCATCAGCAACAGACCCTGCGACGAGGTGAAAGAGGTCGATAATGCGCCGGTCTGCAACGCGCCGTGGACGGTGGAAATCGCGCCGGCCTCGGACTGCATTTCCATTACCGTCGGGACATCGCCCCACAAATTTTTCTTTCCTTCGCCTGACCAGGCACCGGCAATTTCGGCCATGGTAGAACTCGGCGTGATCGGATAGATGGCAATGACTTCGTTAGTGCGATAAGCCACGGAAGCGACTGCGTTATTACCGTCAGTGGTGATCATGGAATACCCTTTGCTTGCTCACAAAACAGGCCGGTAAATATGCGGTTTTACCGGCAAGAATGATAAAAGCTTAGCAGAGGGCGGAATAATCAATTTATCCTGATTGTGTGCAAGGTTTTTTATTAGTCAGGTGAATGAATGGGCCGTGCGGGAAGCGAAAGTGTTTCTGTTTATGAACAAAACCCCGATTTTTAGGAAAAAGTTGATGTTCTTTCGCCGGAAGGCTCGACGCAGACGAAAAACGTCGGATATGATGACCGTTCTATAATTCCCCGCTATATCGCACTATTCAGGAGCAGGACAGATGATCACTGCGTTTCGCGTGTTACTGGCCACCGGCGTGCTGGTGTTATCCGCATGCAGCAGCCACGAAGAGTCGGCTGATGTTCCACAAAAAGGCAACAGCGTGAATGTTGGCCAGCGCACCGTGAATATGGACAGCCCGGCGTTTGCTGCCTGTTCTATGGCAGGCGGACAATTGCGACTGGCTCCTCAGCTTGACGGCAGCCGCGTCGGGATGTGTTCAATGGCGAATGGCCGTCAGTGCTCTGAAAGCGCGTTGATGCAGGGCCGTTGTACTGCAGGCTAATGTACCGCAGGCTAATGTACCGCAGGCTAAGCTTTTACCCCAGTCACTGACCTTGGTGAGCTTCCGGGGCATGATGTTACTTGTTGCTCAGACCTGATCCCAAACGGGATTACATCCGGTCTTTGAGGCGATAAATCAGCGTATGTTTGCCCTGTGTCAGGATCATTTTGTGATCCTGCAAGGTCACTGCTGCGCCATGACTGAGCACATCACCTATCACCTGATCCCATTTGTTCAGATTCTCGTCGCTGCACAGCATCCGGGTGGAGGCCAGCCCTTTCACGGTCAGCACGTTGTTTTGCAACTCGCCCTGGCCGAAGAAGTTATTACACATTTTGCCGGAAACGTGCATTTTCTCGCCAAACTCGATCTCCGGAATACGCCCCTGCGCCGCCGGAACGGTCTGCCCGTCAACGCTCAGCAGTTCAAACCGGTGATGCTGTAAATCGTGTTGTTTCACGGTGGTGTCCTGACCCATGCTGCATGCACTCAGTGTGATGGCTGTCGCCAGAATAAACAGTGCCTTTTTCATCTTCTCTCCTGAGAAATATTCCATTCACATTCTCCGATGCAATAGATTCATCTGGATAATGCGTAATTTTCAATTCTATTGTAGCGTGAATGAATAAGGATGTTAAAGGCCAGATTGGCCTGGGAGAGCCACTGCGCCCGTTCTGCCCGTATTCCCCCTGTCATCTGCACATCATAAAACCGTCATTTTACCCCGCTAGGTTATGCCCATCCTCGGTCACAGAGATGCATTACGGGCATGAGCTATTTATCACTCCATCACATCCAGAAATCATGGGGAAACAAGGTCGCACTTAACGACATCAGTTTTGATGTGGAAGAGGGCGATTTCATTGCGTTACTGGGGCCGTCGGGCTGCGGTAAATCCACCATGCTGCGCACTATCGCCGGGCTGGAGTCTGCCGACAGCGGGACGATTTATTTCCGTCAGGAGGATGTCACCGCGCTCTCGCCGTCGCAGCGCAAACTGTCGATGGTCTTTCAGTCCTATGCGCTTTTCCCGCACATGAGCGTGCGCGAAAATCTGCTGTTCGGCCTGCGGGCACGGGGGGAAGACAAGCGCCATTTCGCCGCCCGTCTGGCTGAGGTCGGTAAACTGATGGAGTTGGATCAACTGCTTGACCGGTTGCCGTCGCAGCTTTCCGGCGGACAGCAGCAGCGCGTGGCGCTCGGGCGGGCGGTCATCGCCAATAATAAGCTCTGCCTGATGGATGAACCGCTGTCCAATCTTGACGCCAAACTGCGCCAGAGCATGCGCCGCGAAATCCGCGCGATTCAGAAAAAGCTCGGTCTGACGATGGTTTATGTCACCCATGACCAGACGGAAGCCATGAGCATGGCCGATAAAATCATTCTGCTTAATGACGGCTGCATCGAGCAGCACGACACGCCGGACAACCTCTATAACAACCCAACCAGCATTTTCGCTGCGCAGTTCATTGGTGCGCCGCCGATGAATATCCTGCCGCTGGTGCATCGCGGTGCGCATCATTATCTCGCCAGCATGCCGGTACCGGTGGTGGAACATCCGGACGAGGCGCTCAGTCTCGGGCTGCGGGCTGAAGATATTCAGCTGACCGACGCGGCGCACGCCGGTCTTACCGCGCTGGTCATCAGCCACGAATACATGGGGGCCGACACCCTGGTGGTGTGCGCGCTGGCCGGATACCCGGAGCCGCTGACCGTGAAAGTCGCCGGTATGCGCCGCTTTGCCGAAGGCCAGGCGGTCGGGCTGCAATGGGCAACCGGCGCACAGTATTTTTTCTTCACGGCGGGCGGCAAGCGCTGTTATCGCGCTGAACGTGCCTGTTTACCCTCAGAAAATAAAGTCGCTGTGTAATTTGTACCTTTTGTTTTTATTCATTTTTTGACTTCACAACACGGTTAAATGCCAAAGGGAAAATCATGTCACCTGCTCATCGTTTCTCACGCCTTGCCACTGCATTGTTGTTGATCACCGGCACCTCCGCATTTGCGGCTGACCCGGTTAAATTGCAAATGTATTACCCGATCGCCGTTGGCGGCAAAATCAGCCATACGGTAGATACCCTGGTGGAAGACTTCCAGAAAACCCATCCGGACATCAGCATTCAGCCGGTATATACCGGTGATTACGCCACCACCGTCACCAAAGCGCTGACCGCGTTTCGCGGTGGCAATGCGCCGCAAATCGCGGTGATCGGTGATATCGAAGCCTATTCCCTGATTGACGCGGGCGCGATCCTGCCGGTCAGCGATCTGGCCAATGACGCCGAGGGCAAAAAGTGGATCGACGGCTTCTATCCGGCGTTTATCCGCCACATTCAGGACAAAGTGTGGAGCATTCCGTTCCAGCGTTCGACCGTGGTGTTGTACTGGAACAAGCAGGCGTTTGAGAAAGCCGGTCTGAACGGCGACACGCCACCGGCCAACTGGCAGCAGGTGGTGGATTTCGGCAAGAAACTGGTGATCCGCGACGGTAACGACGTCAAACAGTGGGGCATCGAGATCCCTTCCACGCCAAACGGCTACTGGAACTTCCAGGGGATCGCCGCCACTAACGGCAGCCATCTTGATAACGGCAAAGGCACGGCGGTCACCTTCGACACGCCGGCTAACGTCGAAGCCTTACAGTGGCTGACCGATCTGGCACAGAAAGACGCGGTATCGCCTAAAGGCGCGATTGCCTGGGGCACTACGCCGCAGGACTTTATCGACGGTAAAACCGCGATGATGGTCACCACCACCGGTAACCTGACTACCGTGCGCGACAACGCGAAATTCCCGTTCGGCGTGGCGATGCTGCCTGAGAAAACCCGGCGCGGCAGCCCGACCGGCGGCGGTAACCTGTACGTCTTCAAAAATACCACGCCGGAACAGCAGAAAGCGGCGATGGCGTTTATCCGCTGGGTCTCCGCGCCTGAACAGGCTGCCCGCTGGAGTATCGCGACCGGTTATGTCGCGACGTCTCCTGCCGCGTGGGAAACACCAGTGATGCAGGAGTACGTAAAAAAAGTGCCACAGGCGCTGGTTGCCCGTGAACAGCTGAAATATTCCCAGCCTGAGCTTTCCACCTACAACAGCGTGCAGATCCAGGAACTGATGAACCATGCGATCGAAGCCGCCGTGACGCAGGCGAAAACCCCGGCAGATGCGCTCAGTTCTGCGCAAAAACAGGCTGACCGTCTGTTGAAACCGTACCAGTAAGGAACGGCATGAGCACTCTGCACGCTGTCGCACCGGCACCCCGCACACGCGGGTTGTCTTTACAGGTTTATGGCTACCTGCTGCTGTTACCGGCACTGGGCTTTTTGCTGATGTTTACCCATTACCCGATGCTGGCAACGCTGTGGGAAAGCGTGTTCAGCGCCGCGCGCAACGGGCATCCGGCGCAGTTTGTCGGGCTGGATAACTACCGCGCCTTGCTTGACGACGATACTTTCCTGCTGTCGCTGCGTAACAACCTGCTGTACGCGGCGATCACCATTCCACTGTCTGTCGTGCTGGCGCTGCTGATGGCGCTGGCGGTTAACCGCCGCCTGCGCGGTAACGCCGTGACCCGTGCGGCCTTCTTCATTCCTTCTTTACTGCCGATGGTGGCGATCGCCAATTTGTGGCTGTTTTTCTACACGCCGCAGCTCGGGTTGCTCAACAAGCTGCTGGCGCTGTTTTCTCTGCCCGCCGTCAACTGGCTCGGGCAGCCGGATACCGCGCTGTACAGCCTGATGGCCGTCTCGGTATGGCGTGAAGCGGGATTCTTCATGATTTTTTATCTCGCCGCGTTGCAGCAAATCGATCCGCGTCTTGCCGAGGCGGCTGAAATCGAAGGGGCGTCGCGGGGGTATTATTTTCGTCGCGTGCAGTGGCCGCTGCTGATGCCCACCACGCTGTTTATTTTGATCAACGCCTCGATGAATGCGTTCCGTATTGTCGATCAGGTGATCGCCATGACCAACGGCGGGCCAAACAACAGCACCAGTTTGCTGCTGTTTTACATCTACCGCACCGCCTTCAGTTACTGGGATTTGCCGTATGCCTCGGCGATGACCGTTGTGCTGCTGGTGATCCTGGCGAGCATTGCGCTGATCAAATTTAACCTGATGGATAAAAGGGCACATTATCAGTGAAACCTGATGCACTGCGTCACACCGCGTTCGGCCAGTACGGCCTGAATCTGATCACCTGGCTGGCGGCCTTACTGTGGTTTTTGCCGATTCTGGTGGCAATCTGGGTCGCGCTTCATCCCGCGTCCGAGCAGGGCAGTTTCTCGCTGTTTGCGCCGCTGACGTTGCAGAATTTTATCAACGCCTGGCATGCCGCGCCGTTTGCCCGCTACTTTCTCAATACCACGTTACTGGTACTGATGATTGTGGTCTGCCAGATGGTGCTGGCCACGCTGGCGGCCTACGCGCTGGTGCGGTTCAAAATGAAAGGCGGCGGGCTTATTTTTGCGCTGATTTTATTGCAGCTGATGATAAGCCCCGACGTTCTGATCCTGAATAACTATAAAACCATCAGCGCGCTGGGATTGCGCGACAGCCTGCTGGGGATTGCCTTACCGTATTTTGCCTCGGCGTTTGCCATTTTCATGCTGCGTCAGACCTTCAAAAGCATTCCGCTGGTGCTGGAAGAGGCGGCGATTGTGGAAGGCGCCAGCCGGTTTTACATTCTGCGCAAAATCTACATTCCGCTGGCGAAGCCGATTTATGTGGCGTTTGCTCTGGTGTCGATAAGCTTTCACTGGAACGACTTCCTCTGGCCGCTGGTCATCACTGATTCGGTGAAGGTCCGGCCAATCACCGTGGGCTTGCAGCTTTTCTCCGCGCCGGAACAGGGCGTGCAGTGGGCGCTGATCAGCGCCGCGACGCTGATGACCGTGCTGCCGCTGCTGGTGTTGTTCCTGGTGTTTCAACGTCAGTTCGTTCAATCCTTTATGCGGGCGGGCATCCGTTAATTCGCCCGACAGGAGTTTCTTATGACCGATATTCTCACTTCTCCGTCGTTGTCCCCGGAGCAGGAACAGGCGCTGGGTAAGGTCAGCGCGCTCTATCAGACACCGAAGATGCATGATGCCAGCGTCTCCGGTCAGCGCCTGCGTTTCGGGCTGATTGCCGACCCGCAATATGCCGACGCCGTGACAGAAAAGGATCGTTATTACCGCAACAGCCTGAATAAACTGGCCACCGCGATCACCGAGCTCAATGATCTGAAGCTGGATTTCGTGGTCACGCTGGGCGATCTGGTCGATCGCGACTGGTGCAGTTTCGAACCTGTGCTGAACACCTACGCCGCACTGCGCCATCCGCATGCGGCGCTGATCGGCAATCATGATGCGCAGGTGATTTCACAACATCTGGGCGCGCAGACACCGGCGCTCGGCCTGCCGAAAAGCTACTACGCGTTCACGTTGCCGGGTTACCGCTTTCTGGTGACCGATGGCAACGACGTCAGTCTGTACTGCAATCACGCCAACGGCGACGATCATCAGCTGGCAGAATTTATGCTCGATGAACTGACCGAATGCCAGCAATCGCAGGCGCAGCCGTGGAACGGTGCGGTAGGGCGCAAACAGCTGGCGTGGATCGAAGAACACCTGAAACAGGCGAAAGCGCAGGGCGAAACGGTGCTGGTGTTCGGGCATTACCCGCTGACGCCGGTGAACAGCCATAATCTGTGGAATTGTGAAACGCTGGTGGAACTGCTGTGCCGCTATCAGGTGCGCGCCTTCTTTGCCGGGCACGATCATCGCGGGGGTTACGACCGGATCGAAAACACCGACTTCATCACCCTGAAAGGCATGGTGGATGGCGAAAACCGTTTGCCGTTTGCCAGTGTCACGCTGGACGGTGATGTCCTGACGATCACCGGCTACGGGCCTGAAGTCAGCCGGGTGCTGAGTTTTTAAGGGCAGGTTCTGCCGGATGACCCAAAAAAAAGGCTCACCGCAGTGAGCCTGATTTTGCACAAACCGTTTCGCGCAGTAGTTACGCCGTCAGCAGATTTGGACAGGCCACGCCTTTCCCCAGCTGATCAATATTCATCAGCGTGGTTTCTGAAATGCTGGTCAGCGCGTCACTGGTCAGGAATGCCTGATGTCCGGTGAACAGCACGTTGTGGCAGGAAGAGAGGCGGCGGAAGACGTCGTCGAGAATGACTTCGTTGGAGTTGTCCTCGAAGAACAGATCGCGTTCGTTTTCGTACACGTCCATCCCCAGTGCGCCGATTTTCTGCTTTTTCAGCGCATCAATGGCGGCGGTGGCATCAAGCAGTGCGCCACGGCTGGTATTGACGATCATCACGCCATCTTTCATTTTGGCGAAAGATTGCGCATTCAGCAGATGGTGGTTTTCCGGCGTCAGCGGGCAGTGCAGGGAAATCACGTCAGACTCGGCGTACAGGGTGTCCAGATCGACATATTCTGCGCCAAGTTCCAGCGCCAGCGGGCTCGGGAACGGATCGTAGGCCAGAATACGCATACCAAACCCTTTCAGGATCCGCATGGTCGCCACGCCGATTTTACCGGTGCCGATGATCCCGGCGGTACGCTGATACATGTTAAAACCGATCAGCCCTTCCAGTGAGAAGTTGGCTTCACGGGTACGCTGATAGGCGCGGTGAATGTGACGGTTGAGACACAGCATCATGCCGACCGCGTGCTCGGCGACGGCTTCCGGTGAGTAAGCCGGAACGCGCACAACGTCAATGCCCAGCTCCCGGGCGGCGTCCAGATCGACATTGTTAAAGCCCGCACAGCGAAGCGCCAGCGTTTTCACCCCAAGGGTCGCCAGCTCCTGTAACACATCACGCGATCCGTCATCATTCACGAAAATGCACACGGCATCTGCGCCGATAGCGGTTTTCGCCGTTTGCGGGGTCAGCAGAAAATCGAAGAACTCAAGTTCATAGCCATAATGCTGATTCACCAGTTCCAGATATTTCCGGTCATAATTTTTAGTACTGTAGACAGCCACTTTCATGGTGTTTCTCCGCAGTGAGTTTGAATCTGTGGCGATGTTGTTTCCTTATGTTTTCTAAGGAATAAAACGTTTTGGAAACAATTCGCGCAATACGACCAAAGTAACAGAGCGCGGGATGGCAGACAATTTATCCTGTGCTATTCAGGCTCAGGGCACTGGTTTTTCAACCATCAGTTGTTACGCTAATTATGTTATCTTGCGGGCAGTTACACATTTAGCGAAGAACAAGGCAAGTCATGCGGAACGGACTTAAGAAAAGCGTACACGTGATCCTGAGTATAGTGGTGATTCTTGTCCTGCTTATTTGGGTGTTATGGAAAACCGTGCCGCGCTGGCTGCCGCCTCTCGCCAGCCACTGGCTGCCCGCGGGAACACAGCTCTCGCTGAACGGTTCCCCGCACTGGTCGGGCGGCAGCCTGCAACTGCCGGGGCTGCGCTATGCCGCCGGTGATTGCGTGCTTGCCAGCGCAAAAGATGCGCGCCTGAGCAAAAAGACCGGGCGCTGGGCGCTGGATCTGGACACCCTCACCGTTGACACCGCCTGCCTGACGAAGCTGCCCGCCAGTGACGGCCAGTCCACCTTATCGCTGGCCGACATCCAGAGTGTGCTTCCCGCAGGGCGGGTCAATATTGCGCATTTCTCTGTCACGCCGTGGCAGCGCTATGCCGGGAAATTACAGCTCGATAATACCGGCGGCGTGCAGCACCTTTCCTTTAACGGCGAATCGCTGACGCTGGATGCAATCCTCGACGGCAACCTTACACTGGCGATCCACACCTTCAGCCTGACACCGCCGGGCAGCGATCAGCCCATCACCCTGAGCGGAAAACTGCTGCTTCCCGCCACCTTCGACAGGCTGCCTGAATCCGGTGAACTGCACGCGGAAATGCGCACCGCCCAGGTGCCCAATCCGCTGGATATTCAGCTGAGCTGGCAGGCCACCGAAGGCGTACTGACGCTGACTGAAAAAGGCAGCGAGTCGCCACTGGCGAGATTACCGTGGAAGCTCAATGACAAAGAGCTGAACATCACTCAGGGACAATGGCGCTGGCCGTACGCCCTGCAACCGCTGGCGGGCGGCATCAACCTGACGCTCAGCGACTGGACGCAGACCTTTGATCAAACCAACATCACCGCGCGCCTGAACGTGCTGACTCAGGGTCACAATGGCAAAGCCAACGTGGTGCTGACGATGGGGCCGGGCCGTATCGGGCTGCTCGACAGCAATCTTGATTTCCGGCTGACCGGTCAGGCGAATTTGCAGGCGACCTCGCTGAGCGCGTCACTGCCTGGCGTGCTCAGCGGCTCGGTGCTCAACCCGACGCTGTTATTGCGCAGCGGTTCCCTGTTACGGGCCTGGGGTAAACCTGTGCCTGAACTGACCATTACCGATGCCCGCTGGCCGCTGGCCGGTGTGAAAGTCTCTGCGCAAGGCGTCAGCGGCCCCTTACAGGCGATCCTCAAAGCGCAGCACAGCTACTGGGGCAAGTTTGATTTGCATCTGAACGGAAAATCGCAGGCGTTCTGGCCGGATGCCGGGCAGTGGGATTTCAATTACTGGGGCAACGGGCATCTGCCGCCGCTCAGCGGCCGCTGGGATATGTCCGGAAAAGGCCAGTGGCATGACAACGTGATCCGCATAAACAGTTTGTCGACCGGGTTTGCCCGGCTGCATTACGGCATTGTGGATGTGGATGCGCCGCGCCTGACGCTGGAACAACCGTTTGTCTGGCAACGTCCGGTGCCTGAACGTTTCAGAAAACAGTACCCGGATCAGCCTACGGTGTTTAAAGGCGACATCAGGCTGGTGGCGAAGAAAATCGCCTTTACCAACGGCGGTTATCTGCCGCCTGCAACCCTGACGCTGCAACTCAGCGGCGATACCCCCTCGCACTTTACCCTGCGCGGATCGCTTGACGCCAAACCGATTGGCCCGATCCGACTGTCCGGGCGCTGGGACGGTGAGCGTCTGCGCGGAGAAGGCTGGTGGCCGAAACAACAGCTCACGGCGTTTCAGACGCTGCTGACACCGGATCTCGACATCAAATTACGTGAAGGATCTTTCTACGCGCAGTCGGCATTTTCCGCCGCGCGCGGTCAGGGTTTCATTGCGGGCGGTCACTGGGTGGTGAAAAACGGCGGCATGTGGCTGAAAGACGGCGACCTGAGCGGGCTGGATTTCAGTCTGCCGTATCGCCTGCAGGATGCGGTCTGGCAGCTGGGCGTCACACAGCCGGTGATGCTGCGCATCGGCGAAATCAACAACCTGATCACGATGAATAATATTACGGCGGATTTGCAGGGCCATTATCCGTGGAGTGAAGACAAACCGCTGACGCTTTCCAATCTCGGTGTGGACGCGCTGCGCGGGCACCTGAGTTTGTCGGCGCTGCGTATGCCGCAACACGATGCGGCCGTGCTCAAACTGGAAAAAATCAGTCTCAGTGAGTTATTCACCGCCCTGAAACCCAAACAGCTGGCGATGTCAGGAATGATTTACGGAGAGTTACCGCTGTATGTGGACAATCCAAAATGGATTATTCATAACGGCTGGATAAAAAATGACGGCGGCCTGACCCTGCGTCTCGATCAGCAATTTGCCGATGCGATGGCCAGCGGCAACTTCGCCAATGGTATGGTGATTGGCCTGCTGCGATATATGGAAATCAGCCGGTCAGAGGCGCAGGTCAGCCTCGATAATCTCGGTGAAATGACAATGGCCGCAAAAATCGACGGCGTAAATTATACCGACACGACGCACGGCGGTGAAAAAGAGAAACGGGAAGTCGTGCTCAATTACACCCATCAGGAAAATATCTATCAGCTGTGGCGCAGTTTGCGCTTTGGCGACAATCTTCAGGAATGGCTGCAACAGCAGGTTTCCTTACCCGCGAATGCGCTGTCGAAAAGCCCCGCAGACGCCGGGCAGAAAAAGGATCAATCAGTGAGGAAGGTACAATGAAACAGCGACTTGTCGGCCCGTGCGTGGTGCTGGGCGTTATGATGCTCAGCGGCTGCGTTCCCCGCATCGAACTGGCTGCGCCAAAAGAGCCGATCACCATCAATATGAACGTCAAGATTGAGCATGAGATCCACATCAAAGTGGATAAAGACGTCGAAAATCTGCTTAAAAACCAGAACGATCTGTTTTAGGAGCCGATATGCCCAGGGCATTTATCAAAAGATTCAGCCTTATGCTGCTGACCAGCGGTTTACTGCTGTGCAGTCAGGCGTTCGCGTTAACACTCAGCGAAGCGAAACAGCAAGGTCTGGTGGGGGAAACGCTTTCCGGCTATCTGGCGCCGGTCAGAGACGATCAGGAAAGTATCGCCTTCGCGACGCGCATCAACGACGCCCGCAAACAGCAGTATCAGCAAGTCGCGCAGGATAATCAGGTCACCACCGACGATGTCGCCAAACTGGCCGGGCAAAAACTGGTCGCCAGAGCCGGAAAGGGCGAATGGGTGCGCGGCATTAACGGGAAGTGGTTGCAGAAGTAAAAACAGACGTATTCATTCATGGCGCAGGGAAATAAAAAAGCGCGCTATTAAGCGCGCAAGAGGGTTTTCACAACAACATCAGAGCGGGTTTTCAGACACAGATTTTAAAGAGAGTAGCCCGCGCCCTGATTGTGAAAATTAAGCAGCAGCCAGTTCTTTGATCGCGGCGTCGATGGCGGCTTTCGCATCAGTCTGCGCTTTGGTCGCCACTTCAGGGCCGTATGCGATGCCTTCCGCGTAAACGAATTCTACGTCGCTCATGCCCAGGAAGCCCAGGAACAGAGACAGGTAAGGGGCAACCAGGTCGCTCGGGGTGTCTTTATGGATGCCACCACGGCTGGTCAGAACGATAACGCGTTTGCCTTTCACCAGGCCTTCAGGGCCTTTCTCGGTGTATTTGAACGTCACGCCCGCACGCGCTACCAGGTCGAAATAGGTTTTCAGCTGTGTAGGAATGTTGAAGTTGTACATAGGTGCAGCGATAACGATCACGTCGTGCGCCTGCAGTTCGTCGATCAGGGTGTTGGACAGCGCCAGTGCTTCTTCCTGACGTGGTGACAACGGAGCATCGGAAGGACGCAGCGCGCCAACCAGTTCACCGTCGAGTACCGGGATCGGGTCCGCAGCCAGGTCACGTACTGTCACGGTAGAACCGCTGTTCGCAGCCTGATACTGTGCAACAAGATAATCAGCCAGTTGGTTTGACTGAGAGAAGTTAGCCAGAATGCTTGATTTCAGGACGAGTACTTTGCTCATTAGAGAGTTCCTTAACTGTGTGATACATAGGGTGCAGGTTTTTATAACCAGAACGTACCCGGAATGGAACTTACTTTATTCAGAAAGCTTATGCAGTGATAGCGCAATATTTAGAGATCTATCATCAGTTTTTTTGAATAAATCAGAAACCGAACATTCCTCGCCCGATTTTCAGCATGTTCAACACCTTGTGCTAACATAGCGCCAGGCAGGTAAGGCGTGGCCCTTCCTCATCACCCATTCAGATTCAGTTGACGGCATCTCTGATCCCCGTCAGCAGACATGTAACAAGGAATTCCGAACGTGAAATCACCGCTCGCGGCACTATCAGCGCAGTTAGACGGGCTGATGCTACGTGACCGGCAACGCCTGCAACGTCGTTTGCAGGGTGCCAACAAGATCAACAAGCCTGAAGCCCTCGAGGCATTAAGTGCTGAAATCCAAAACGCGATCACTGAGAGCCTGAAAAAAGTCAGCTCCCGCGAAGCATCACGACCAAAAATCAGCTATCCGCAAAATCTGCCGGTCAGTCAGAAAAAAGACGATATCTTTAACGCCATTCGCGACCATCAGGTGGTGATCGTTGCCGGGGAAACCGGTTCCGGTAAAACTACGCAGATCCCAAAAATCTGCATGGAGCTTGGGCGCGGGATAAAAGGCGTGATCGGCCACACCCAGCCGCGACGTCTGGCGGCGCGTACGGTGGCGAACCGTATTGCCGATGAGCTGGACACCACGCTTGGCAACACGGTCGGCTATAAAGTCCGCTTTACCGATCAGGTCGGTGACAACACGCTGGTCAAACTGATGACTGACGGTATTCTGCTGGCCGAAATCCAGCAGGATCGCATGCTGATGCAATACGACACGCTGATCATCGATGAAGCGCATGAGCGCAGCCTGAACATCGATTTCATTCTCGGTTATCTGCGTCAGTTGTTGCCCAAACGCCCGGATCTGAAAGTCATCATTACCTCGGCCACCATCGATCCGCAGCGCTTCTCACGTCATTTTAACAACGCGCCGATCATTGAAGTGTCAGGCCGTACCTATCCGGTTGACGTGCGTTACCGGCCGATTGTCGATGACGCTGACGATGTGGACCGCGATCAGCTGCAGGCGATTTTTGACGCCGTTGATGAGCTTGGCCGCGAAAGCATGGGCGACATCCTGATTTTCATGAGCGGTGAGCGTGAAATCCGTGATACCGCTGATGCGCTTAACCGGCTGGATTTACCGCACACTGAGATTTTGCCGCTGTATGCGCGGCTGTCGAACAGCGAGCAGAACCGCGTTTTCCAGTCGCACACGGGCCGGCGCATCGTGCTGGCAACCAACGTCGCCGAAACCTCGCTGACCGTGCCCGGCATCAAGTATGTGATTGACCCCGGCACTGCGCGTATCAGCCGCTACAGTTTCCGCACCAAAGTGCAGCGCCTGCCGATTGAACCCGTCTCACAGGCCTCCGCCAACCAGCGTAAAGGCCGCTGTGGCCGTGTCTCTGAAGGGATTTGTATCCGTCTCTATTCTGAGATGGATTTCCTGTCGCGCCCTGAATTTACCGACCCCGAAATTCTGCGCACCAATCTGGCGTCCGTTATTTTACAAATGACCTCGCTCGGGCTGGGCGATATCGCCGCATTCCCGTTCGTCGAAGCGCCGGATAAGCGCAATATTCAGGACGGCGTGCGTCTGCTGGAAGAGCTGAACGCCATCAATAATGCCGTCGATGGCCGTTACACCCTGACCCCGCTCGGTCGTCAGCTGGCGCAGTTGCCGGTGGATCCGCGTCTGGCGCGCATGGTACTGGAAGCGCAGAAAAACGGCTGCGTGCGCGAAGTGATGATCATCACCTCGGCGCTGTCGATTCAGGATCCGCGTGAGCGCCCGATGGACAAACAGCAGGCGTCCGATGAGAAACATCGCCGCTTTGCCGATAAAGACTCTGATTTCCAGGCGTTCGTCAATTTGTGGGATCACCTGAAAGTGCAGCAAAAAGAGCTGACCTCGGCACAGTTCCGTAAGCTGTGCCGCAGCGATTTTCTGAACTATTTGCGCGTACGCGAGTGGCAGGACATCTACACCCAGCTGCGTCAGGTGGTGAAAGAGCTCGGGCTGCCGGTGAACAGCGAACCGGCTGAGTATCGCGAAATCCACTGTTCGCTGCTGACCGGTTTGCTGTCACATATCGGCCAGAAAGATGTGGATAAACAAGAGTATACCGGTGCGCGCAACGCCCGCTTTGCGGTGTTCCCTGGCTCCGGTTTGTTCAAGAAGCCGCCAAAATGGGTGATGGTCGCCGAACTGGTGGAAACCAGCCGCCTGTGGGGGCGCATTGCTGCACGTATCGAACCGGAATGGATTGAGCCGCTGGCGAAGCATCTGGCGAAGAGCAGTTACAGCGAACCGCATTGGGAAAAAGCCCAGGGCGCGGTGATGGCGACGGAGAAAGTGACGCTGTACGGCCTGCCGATTGTGGCGGCGCGCAGCGTCAATTACGGCACCATCGATCCCGTGGTGTCGCGCGAACTGTTTATCCGCCATGCCCTGGTGGAAGGCGACTGGCAGACGCGTCACGCGTTCTTCCGCGCCAACCTGCGTCTGCGTTCTGAGGTCGAAGAGCTGGAACACAAATCCCGCCGCCGCGATATTCTGGTGGATGAAGAGACGTTGTTCCTGTTCTACGAACAGCGTATTGGCATGGAAGTGGTTTCAGGGCGGCATTTTGATACCTGGTGGAAAACACAGCCGCAGGACAGCCTCAACTTCGAAAAAAGCATGCTGATCAAAGAGGGCGCAGGCAATATCAGCGCCCATGATTACCCGAACTTCTGGCATCAGGGCAACATCAAACTGCGCGTCACTTATCAGTTTGAGCCGGGCACCGATGCCGACGGGGTCACGGTGCATATCCCGCTGCCGTTGCTTAATCAGGTCAGCGAACAGGGCTTTGACTGGCAGATCCCCGGCATTCGCCGGGAGCTTATTATGGCACTGATCAAGTCATTACCGAAGCCGTTACGCCGTAACTTTGTTCCTGCGCCAAACTACGCGGATGCCCTGATGGGGCGCATCAAACCTTTTGAAATGCCGCTGCTGGATGCGATGGAAAAAGAGCTGCGTAAGATGAGTGGAGTGACGTTGTCACGTGAAGACTGGCAGCTGGATCAGGTGCCCGATCATCTTAAGATGACGTTCCGCATTGTTGATGACAAAAACAAAACACTGCGTGAAAGCAAAGACCTGACGGCGCTGAAAGCCGGCCTGAAAGAGCAGGTGCAGCAGACACTTTCCGCCGTCGCCGACGACGGTATCGAACAGCGTGACTTGCATGTCTGGAGTTTTGGCACGCTGCCCGAGCGTTACGAACAGAAGCGCGGCGGGTATGAGGTGAAAGCCTACCCGGCGATAGTTGATGAAAAAGACAGTATCGCCATCCGATTATTTGACAGCGAACTGGAACAGCAACAGGCAATGTGGGGCGGAATGCGTCGCCTGCTGCTGCTGAATATTCCTTCCCCCATCAAATATCTGCACGATAAGTTGCCGAATAAAGCCAAGCTGGGGCTGTATTTCAACCCGTACGGCAAAGTGCTGGATCTGATCGACGACTGCATTTCCTGCGGCATCGACAAACTGATCGCTGAGTCCGGCGGGCTGGTGTGGCGCGAAGAGGATTTCGCCAAATTACACGAGCACGTTCGCGCTAACCTGAATGAAGCCGTGGTGCAGATTGCCATTCAGGTCGAGCAGATCCTGACGACGGTTTTCAACATCAATAAACGGCTGAAAGGTCGTATTGATATCAGCCTGGCGCTGGCGCTTTCAGATATCAAAGCGCAGATGTCCGGCCTGATTTACCGTGGTTTCGTGACGCAAAACGGCTGGAAACGTCTGCCGGATACCCTGCGTTATCTCAATGCTATCGAGCGGCGGATGGACAAACTGGCGATGGATCCGCACCGTGACCGGGCGCAGATGCTGAAAGTCGAGAGTATTGAGAAACAGTGGCAGCAGTGGCTGAATAAATTGCCGCCGGTACGCCAGCAGAGTGAAGACGTGAAGGAAGTGCGCTGGATGATAGAGGAACTGCGCGTCAGCTATTTTGCGCAGCAACTTGGCACACCGTATCCGATCTCAGATAAACGGATTTTGCAGACCATGGAGCAACTGGTGTAATTCATTTTCGTGTGCAATAAAAAGCCGCCGGTTGTCTGTTGAACAACCGGCGGCTTTTTTATTTCCGCTGAGCGTATGGCTTATGGCGCTGGCGTTGTGCTCGCGCTGATCACCCCGGAAGAGAGCGTGCTCAGGGCATCGCGGATGGCGGGAACGGCCAGTGCGCGGTTATCGGCCAGATAGCGGTCCTGCGCGGCGGGCGCCGAGCTTTGGATCGCCACCAGTGACCAGCCGTCGGCATTTTTTATCAATAACGGCGAACCGCTGTCACCCGGAAGCGTGTCACAGCGGTGCGACAACACGCCTGGCTGCGCCCATCCGGTGACCTGACAATCCTGATGGACGTACAAATCATCCAGATGATCTTCCGGATACCCTGCCTGCGTCACTTTCCGGCCTTCCTGTTTAAGCAGGGCGGTCAGATCGTCGCGCGATCCACTCCATAACGGCAGGGGCTTGATCGGCAACGCCAGCTTCTCGTCAGTCAGGCGAATCAACGCAAAATCAAAAGGTGCCGCTTTCGGTGGCACAATCCAGCCTTCGCCATCGGCTTTGAGTTTCTTACCCAGTTTAGGATCCACCAGCGTTTGCAACGCGGTGATCTGATAACGCCATTTCTGATTATGGGAAATAAAGCGCAGGGCGACGACTTTATCGATGTTGCCCGGAGGCGCGAGAACGCAATGGCCGGCGGTCAACACCAGGTGTTTTGAAATCAGGGTCGCGGTACATAAATTACCGCTGGCGGTTTCTATCTGTCCGATAGCCTGCCAGGGCCAGTGCGACGAGGCAGCCACAGGCTGGCGCTGGTCATGACCAAAGAACAGGGCAGTTTTTTCTTTAACAGAGATAGCAGGTGCGTCATCGTCTGCATCATCCGGGGAGTCTGCATGGACAAGGGAACTGGCGGTAAAACAGAAAAAGCACAAAAACAGCGGTAACGCGATGCGCATAACATTCTGACCTTGAAAACAGGGAGAACCCAAGAACCCGTTATTATTGAACGATTATAGACGGTTATCATTGATGGTGGCTATTTTTGTATGATAATTCAATCTTTTGAGCAGATAACGAGCGTCATCTTCGCGGGTATAAACACTTCAGAAGTAGAAGAACAAGGTGATCAGACCGCAGAGGATCAGAGAGCACAGGGTGATTTCGAACAGGTAGCGGCGCAGCATCTTCCATCAGTACCTCAAGATAGAAACCGGAGAAAAAAACACCCGGCGAACCGGGTGTTAACTCTTCAGTCTTGATAATGGTGAGTGGATACGCTCACAAAGACTTCTTAGTACATCTTATGCAGCTGGTGTTGCTTTTGCAGCAGGAGCGGCTTTCTTAGCATGTTTTACGTGTTTTTTAGCAGCCTGCGCTTTCTGAGCAACCGGCGCTGCTTTTTTAGCGTGTTTCACGTGTTTTTTAGCGGCCTGTGCTTTCTGAGCAACTGGCGCTGCTTTCTTAGCGTGTTTCACGTGTTTTTTAGCGGCCTGCGCTTTCTGAGCCACTGGTGCTGCTTTCTTAGCGTGTTTTTTGTGTTTTTTAGCAGCCTGCGCTTTCTGGGCTACTTTCTTGTGAGTTTTGTGTTTAGCAACGTGCTTGGTAGCAGGTGCCGGAGCTGCTGTTGTAGTTGAAGCAGCAGGTGCAGGTGTTGCTGTAGTTTCAGCAGCAAAAGCGACAGAAGACAGACCCATTGCAGCGGCAACAACCAGAGCTAATACTTTTTTCATCTTTAATTCCTCAGAATTTTTGTTTAAGTGTCCACCCCACTGCGGGGCCGGTGAAAGAATAATAGGCGTAAGGGATCATGTTTTCCGTGAGTGATTGGTATCGGCGTGTAACGGAATGTACAGAGGGGCTGATTAATAAAATCAAGGAGTTAGTGGGGGTGGCGGTGGGGGTTTTAGGTTAAGGTCAAGTTCAAGGTCGTGGGCGCCGGCCCACACCGGGTTAAGGGGCGTAAACGCGCCCCTTAACAATCCTGCGTTTTTTTAACTGCGCGCTGTCGCTCGCGGGCTATGTTTCAGAAACTCCGGCTATTGCCGCAAACGCCGCCGCTTCGCGGTACTCTCATTTCAGGTTCGAACCCGCTCGGAAAAAACTCGCGGTTTCTCACCGTTCATTCGACGTCGTTTTGAGCGCGGCCAAAGGCTATGTAAAACGAAGGTTTTTCTCCTCCCCCTGCGATGTGGGAAGAGAAAATCAGAACCAAACACATTTCCTTTGATTTTGAAATGCCAGTGGCCGCGCTCAAAAATCACGCTGGAGGGAGTGGTGGAAAACCGCGCGTCTGTTTGCGCGGGTTGTAACCCGAGCGGAGGGCACCGCGCAGCGGCGGGATTTTGCGGCAATAGCCGGAGCCGCTGGAATATAGCCCGCGAGCGGCAGCGCGCAGTGAAAGAGCCCGGGGGGTCTTGGGGGCGGCGATATGCCGCCCCCCAAGTCGGTGTGGGCCGACGCCCACGACCTTGAACTTGAAGTTAAAGTGGATCCCCACCCAATACTTACAGGTATCTGCTCTCCAGATGCGCCCGGAAGAATGCCGGATTCAGGGTTTCGCCGGTGGCATTGGTCATCAGCTGGTCAGTGGTAAAACGGCTGCCGTGCTGCCAGATATTTTGCTGCAACCACTGGAACAGCGCCGTCAGGTCGCCGCGTGCGATGTCAGCCTGCAAGGTGGGAATGGCGGTGTTGGCGGTCTGGAACAGTTGCGCGGCGTACATTGCGCCCAGCGTGTACGTCGGGAAGTAGCCGAAACCGCCGTCGGTCCAGTGGATGTCCTGCATACAACCGTCGCGGTAATTGCCGACGGTATCGATGCCCAGATACTCCTTCATCTTGCTGTTCCACAAGGCTGGAATATCATCGACTTCAATGTCGCCTTCCATCAGCGCTTTTTCGATCTCGTAGCGCAGGATCACGTGTGCCGGATAACTCAGTTCGTCAGCATCCACACGGATAAAGCCTGGCTGGACGCGCTGGTTCAGCGTCATGAAGTTGCGTTCATCCAGACCCGGACGCTCGCCGAACTGCTCGATAACCAGCGGATACACGGATTTCAGGAATGGTTCGCTGCAACCGAGTTGCATTTCAAACAACAGGCTTTGGGATTCGTGAACGCCCATCGAACGCGCATTGGATACCGGCTGGCCGAGCCACTCTTTTGGCAAGTTTTGCTCATAACGCGCATGACCGGTTTCGTGGATCACGCCCATCATGGCACTGAGGAACTCGTCCTGGTTATAGCGCGTGGTGATGCGCACATCCTGAGGCACGCCGCCGCAGAACGGGTGGGCGCTGACGTCAAGACGACCGGCGTCGAAATTAAAACCGAGACGATCCATCACTTTCAGGCCGAGCTGGCGCTGCTTCTCGATATCAAACGGCCCCTGCGGTGTGATACGGCTTTCTGATTTCTGTTTTTCCACCACGGTCTGCAACAGATCCGGCAACCATGTCTTCAGATCACCAAACAGAGTATCGAGCTTTTGCGATGTCATGCCCGGTTCATATAAATCGAGCAGGGCGTCATAGCGGCTGATCCCGGCGGCTTCGGCTCGGAACTGCGCTTCCTGACGACTCAGTTTCACCACTTCTTTCAGGTTCTCAGAGAAACCTTCCCAGTCGTTGGATTTACGCTGTATGCGCCATGCCTGCTCGCAGCGGGCACCGGCCAGTGATTTTGCCTGCACCAGGCTTTCCGGCAGCAGGGCCGCCTGCTGATACTGGCGACGCATTTCGCGCAGGTTAGCCTGCTCAACGTCATTGAGTTGCTCGCCACCCGCCTGCACCAGCCATTCACCGACCTGCTTTGCGGTCAGGATCTGATGTGTCAGCACGCTCAGTTCCGCCAGCGCTTCTGAACGCGCCTGCCCGCCCTGGGGCGGCATCATGGCCGCTGCATCCCAACCGGCAATCGCAGATAAATGGCCGAAACGGGATAAACGGGCGAAGGTGTCGTGCAATTTTTTATACGCGATGGTCATTATTAGTTCCCTTCATGGTATTGGTCTGGTTGTTCGACAACCAGATTGAAAGTGGGTTTTACCGGCCAGCTGAAACGCATACTGGCACCGCCGAGCGTGCTGCTGTCGACGGCGACGCGCCCCTGATACGCGACGGCAATGGAGTGCACAATTGCCAGCCCCAGCCCGCAGCCGCCGGTGGCGCGATCGCGGCTCGGATCCAGGCGGACAAAGGGCTCGAATACGCGCAGGCGTTCTTCCGGCGGTATGCCGGGGCCGTCATCTTCCACTTGCAGACAGGCCGTTTCGCCATCGAGCCAGAGGCTGATGCGGATCATTTTCTGCGAGTAGCGCAAACCGTTGTTAACCAGGTTATCCAGCACGCGCTCCATCAGACGTAAATCGACGCCGCCGAAATCGATGTTTTGCGGCGCCTCAAAAGCCACTGTTCTCTGCGCGTTGATCAGGCGGAAATCATCCACTTTGTCTTCCAGCCAGTCGGCCAGATTTACTTTTTCCAGATGCAGCGCGACCTGCGGGCGGTCGAGACGGGCGTAAGTCAGCAGTTCATCAATCAGCGCTTCGAGCTGGCCGATGTCCCGGTTGATGGCGTTTTGTTCCGACTCTGGCAGGTTTTCGCTGATCGCCAGACGGTAGCGCAGGCGCACCAGCGGGGTACGCAGTTCGTGGGCGATGCCGTCGATCAGCTGTTTTTTACTGGCGATTAACGTGCTGATGTTATCCGCCATCTGGTTGAACGCCACGCCAACGCGGGTCAGGCTGGAGGCGGAATCAAAATTCACCCGTTCATCCAGGTGGCCGTTACCGAGGCGCAGCGCCGAGTTCTCCAGACGCAGTAAATCCTGCCAGTGCGGGCGCATCCACAGGAAAACCGGTAACGCCAGCGACAGACCAATGATCATCAGCAGCGCAAGATCGAGCAGCCGCATTTCGTGCATGTAAAACAGATAGGGGATCGGGCCGACCACCAGAACGTAATGGCTGCGGGGAACGCGCTGGATGAAGGTATATTCATCGTCGAGCGCGATGATTTCGCCTTCTTTTAACCGTTTGTCCAGTTCGGGGCTGAGTTTACGTTTACCGAGCGGCTCGATATGCAATTTGAAAGACAGGTTAAGATCCAGCGTATTGATGGTCTTGTTCCAGTCTTTAATGGGGATTTCCCTGAGTTCGCTGCGCATCAGGTACAGCGAGCTTTTCATCAGGTCATTCATGGACTGACGGCCTGTGCGTTCGGCGGTGACTTTGTACACCAGGCCGACCAGCATCGCCATGACCATAAAGCAGACCAGCAGTAACAGAAAGAACTGGACGAAAAGCTTTCTCATTCCTGAAGAGACTCCCAGGCGTTCGGGGCAAACAGATAGCCTTTATTGCGCACCGTTTTAATGCGGAAAGGTTCAAGCGTGTTGTCGTACAGTTTGCGACGAAGGCGTGAAATCGCCACGTCGATGCTGCGATCCAGCCCGTCATAGCTGACGCCGCGCAGGTTTTTCAGCAAGGCTTCGCGATCCATAATGCGTCCGGCGTGCGTCGCCAGTTCCCACAACAGATCGAAATCAGAGGTTGAGAGCACGATGGTTTCATCCACCAGCGTGACCTGACGGTTCACCGGATCGATACACAGCTGGCCGAAGTGCAGGGCGTTACCGCTGGTCAGCGTCTGAACCGGCTGTTCGCTTTGCGAGGACGGCGACGGATTCTGCCGCAGATGCAGACGCAGACGCGCCAGCAGCACCGCGGGCGGCGTGGTTTTCAGGATGTAATCACTCGCGCCCATTTCCAGCGATAAAATATGATTCATGTCGCTGTCCAGTGACGTCAGCAACACGATCGGGCCGGGAAAGACCGGGCGCAAATCACGGCATAACGTCATGCCATCTTTGCCGGGAAGCATGATGTCGAGCAGGACCAGATCGGGTTTTTCTTTCTCAATTCTTGCCTGCGCCGTATCGCCGCGGGGTTCAACCAGCACGTCGATATCATGTTTGCCCAGATAGGCGGCAATCAGGTTGCCGACTTCAGCATCATCTTCTACAAAAACGATTTTATTCATTAGGTTGCTGCTGTTAAAAATCCGGTGATTAGCATAGCGTGAGCGCGCGTCCGACGCTATGGGCGGCAATGACTCTTGCGGCACGCATTCCACAATTCAGGCGATTCTGTCGACTAAGTCTGAATTTTCAGTCTCCGCACTTTCGGCCTGCTACAGTCACTGTGTGAAAGCGCCTGAACTGACTGGAAAAGTGTCGGTGAACTATGCCATTATACAGGTGAATAATCGTGTCTATATGCATTGATTTGCTCAATATCGCCGAGTACGCCTTCAGACGTTCAATTGAACAGGCCCTGACCAGGAAGAGGAAGAGGGGATGAATGAAAACCGCCTGGTACCCGATGCGCGCAGTCAAAAAGCGTCCTTTGACTACATGGAATATTTGTCCGCATCCTGTAAAAAGAAATGGAGTTTCGTTGACGCCATTTATGGTGTGATGCCGTTCTTTGGCATGGTGTTAAAATCCCGTTCTCAAAAAGATAACTCGAAGCAAGAATCCTTGCGGGCGCTGGCGTTGCAGGTCGTTTCTACCCAGGTCAGCGACGAGACGAATATTGTCCGTCTGATTGAACTGGCGGAGCAGCAGGGCATGTACAACATCGATATTAATTTACCGTATTCCCTGACAGACGATCAGCTCACGGCAATTAAGGTTGAGTGCAAACATCTGGTACAGCTCAGCCAGAATAACGATCATCTGTTTGTACAAATTATGCAGATGCCGCCGCAGCACTGATTTCACAGTTTGTAACAGTTCAGTGACGACGACATGACAAAAAAGAAAGGCCGCGAGTGCGGCCTTTGTCATTTTCAGAACAGCGCGTTTATTTCTTCAGCGTTTCCCGCACATCTTTCACGTCTGACGCTGCCACTGGCGCAGCCGCATTGCCCCAGCTGTTACGGATGTAGGTCAGCACGTTCGCCACGTCCGCATCGCTCATGTTTGCGTCAAACGACGGCATTGACGGCGCGGTAGGTTTGCTGTCCGTCGCCACCGGCCGGCTGCCCGCCAGCACAACGTGGATAAGCGAGGTGGCATTGGTCTGGTTGATCAGCGCAGAATCCGCCAGACGCGGGAACAGACCTTCCTGGCCTTTACCGTCCGGCGTATGGCACGCAGAACAGCGGTCGGCATAGATGTGTTTCCCGGCGAACATCGCGCTGTCATCGGCTTTCACCGGCGCCGGGGCGTTATTCCCGCTGTCATGACCGCTGTCTTTGAGATAAACCGCCACGGCTTTCAGATCCGCATCCGTCCAGTGCTGCGACGAATTGGTCACCTCTTCCGCCATCGGTCCGGAGGCGATATCGAAACGGTTTACACCGGTTTTCAGATATTGCATCAGGTCTTCCTGCGTCCAGTTGCCCACGCCGGTGTGCTTGTTGGTGGTGATGTCCGGCGCGACCCAGTTTTCAACTACGGCGCCTTGCAGGAATTCACTGTCCTTGTCACCGCCAATCATGTTTTTCGGCGTATGGCAGGTGCCGCAGTGACCTAAACCTTCAACAATGTATGCCCCGCGATTCCATTCTGCGGATTTATCCATCTGCGGCCTGAATTCGCCTTTGTTGAAGTTCAGCCAGTTCCAGCCCATCAGGCTGGTGCGCACGTTGAACGGGAACGGCAGCTGGTTGGTTTCAACTTCGTGATGCACCGGTTGCAGGGTTTGCAGATAAGCCCAGATGGCGGCGTTATCTTCACGGGTCACTTTGGTGTAAGCGGTAAACGGCATCGCGCCGTACAGGCGTTTGCCACCGTGGCCGATCCCTTCAGACATCGCGCGCTGGAAGTCGTCGAAGCTCCATTTACCGATGCCGGTTTCCGGATCCGGCGTGATGTTTGCGCCCACTAAACGGCCAAACGGCGTTTCAATTGGCACGCCGCCGGCAAAGGGTTTGGCATCCGGCGTGGAAGCGGTATGGCAGGCGGCGCAGTCGCCGACGGTGGCCAGGTAGCGCCCGCGTTCCACCTGCTCGAACGAGCCGTCACCGGCGGCATGCGCCAGCCCTGAAACGCTCAGTGCCAGTAAACCGAGTGAGAAGGAGGTTAACTTTTTCATGCAATCATCTCTCCCGGCTTTTTCAGATAGAAGTTACGGATCGCGTGAGCCGCTTTGAACGCCAGCGCGCCGACGGTGCCGGTCGGGTTATAACCCGGATTCTGCGGGAAGGCAGAGGCGCCGACCACGAACAGGTTTGGCACATCCCAGACCTGCAGGTGTTTGTTCACCGAACTGGTGGACGGATCCGCACCCATCACAAAACCGCCGACAACGTGGGAAGACTGATACGGCGTGCCGTTCCAGTGGCCTTTCATCGGGTTTGCCACCAACTGGCGCGGATTCATCGCTTTAGCGATTTCCGCCACTTTGCCGGTGCAATACGCCGCCATTTTCAGATCGTTTTCCGGGAAGTCGAACGTTACGCGCAGCAGCGGACGGCCAAGGCGATCTTTGTAGTTCGGATCAAGCGACAGATAGTTGGTTTTGGTGGTGTAGCTGCTGGCCTCACAACCGATCGACATTGAGCTGAGGTAGTTGGCGACGGTCGCCTTTTTCCACTCGCTGCCCCATTTCGGTGTTCCCGGCGGAACCGGGCGATAACCGATGGGTGCGCCACCGATTGGCGTGACGCGGATGCTGCCGCCACCGAAGAAACCCAGCCCGCTGTGGTCGAAGTTATCGTTGTTGAAATCGTCAATACCCATGCCGACCGCGCCTGCGCCGATGAACGGGTTAAAGTTTTTATCGTCGAAGAACAGCTGCACGCCGTTGGCGGTCTGATAGGCGTAATTACGGCCCGTGGTGCCGCTCAGGCTTACCGGATCGTAAGGTTTTCCGATGCCGGAAAGCAGCATCAGCCGGACGTTTTCGAAGGTAAACGCGCTGACGATCACCAGATCGGCGGGTTGTTCCCACTCGTCGCCGGAGGAGTCGATGTAGATAACGCCGGTGGCACGTTTGCCGGTGGAGTCGGTCAGGACCTGCATCACTTCGCAGTTGGTGCGCGCCTCGAAATTCTCTTTGCGGACCAGCGCCGGTAAAACGGTCGTGATTGCGCTGGCTTTCGAGTAGTTCGCGCAGCCGTAGTTGGTGCAGAAACCGCAGTAGGTGCATGGCCCCATTTTCACGCCGAGCGGGTTGGTGTAAGGCTCGGAAATCAGTGAAGAGGGCACCGGGAAGGCTTTATAACCCATGTTGCGCGCGGCTTCGGCGAACAGCGTCGGGCCATAAGGCTGATCCATCGGGCGGGTCGGGTACTCAATCGAGCGCATCCCTTCATACGGGTTACCGCCGTCATGATGTTCGCCTTTCACGTTGCTGGCTTTACCGGAAACCCCGGCCAGACGTTCGAAAGAGGCGTAATGCGGCTCCATCTCATCCCAGTCGGTGCCCCAGTCCTGCAACACCAGCTCTTCCGGGATGGCGTTTGCGCCGTAACGTTCGGTGAGGTGGCTTTTCAGGCGGAATTCATCCGGCTGGAAGCGGAAAGTGATCCCCGCCCAGTGGTTGCCCGCGCCGCCGGTGCCGTTCCCCGGATGGAATGAACCCCATTCGCGCATCGGTAAGGCGGTTTGCGCCGGGTTGTTGCGGATGGTGATGGTGTTCTGGCGCGTGCGTAACATCAGTTCCTGACGGGAGTTGTAACGCAGTTCGTCGGTCACTGTCGCCACATTGAAATCGCGTGCGGTATCGCGCCACGGGCCGCGTTCAATCGCCACCACGTTCAGACCTTCGTCGCACAATTCATTGGCGATGATGGAACCGGCCCAGCCGAGTCCGATCACCACCACGTCAGTTTTGGGTAATTTCTTTGCCATAATAGTGTTCTGCCCTTAGCTCTTCATTTTCCACGCGTCGCCGCCTGAAATGCTCAGCGGTTCCAGATCGAGTTTCTGGTTATGTTTGCCGACATATTCACGGTAGTCATAACGTGCGCCGGGGAAGCCCAGCATTTTCCACGACACCATGTTGCGGTTGCCGCCATAAATCGGATCGGCAAAGAATCCTTCCATGGTGTTTTTCAGCACAATGGCGAAGAACAGTTTGGAATCGATCCCATCGAGAGCGATTTTTCCGCTTTCCAGACCGGACAAAATCTGGTCCTGCTGGTCGCCGGGCAGATCTTTGAACAACTTCTGATGCTGTGACTGGGTCAGTTTGTTCAGCGCGGCCAGACCGAGGCGGTAGCGCTGCTGCGGAACCAGCGGTGACTGATCGCCTTGTTCCGGCGTGCCTTCCTGGAAAGGGCCTTCCATATAAAGACGGGCATAGGTGCCGTAGAAACCGGCCATCTGGCGATCGATAAACACGGCACAACCGGCGTCTTTTCCACCCACGCTCAGATCGTCGGCGGGTACCAGACGGTCAACAATGGCTTCCAGGGTGGCGGCTTCGGCATCGGTGAAAAACACCCAGCCGTCGGTTTCAATCTGTGGAGGCGGGCTGGCGTCGAAGGGGCTCCACACGGGCGTACCTTTGAGCGTCACCGCGTTGGCGGCTTTGGCGGCGCCCAGCACTGCGGAGGCGGCCGTGAACGAGAGAATTTGCCGACGGGTTACCCCGGGCAAGGTTTTTTTGCTCATTTATGTTCCCTGTTTGTTATAGAAAATCGCTACAGAGGGCGGTCAGGCGTGCTATCAGCAACGCGCTGCAAAAGCAGTCGGGTGGCGTTGTGATAATCGTTAACATGCTAAGGATAAGTGATAAATCCGGGTAAGGATAAATAGAATGAATGTTAAAAATGTTATGAAATGTGTGTGAATGGTTTTTTATGTTGTAATTTTAGACGATTAATTGACGAATGTTTACATTTTAACCGTTAAGTTCATGGGGATAATCCGTCGCGGTCACCAGTAAGGGAAGTCTGATGTGGCCTTTCGTGGCCTGAGGGTTGAAATATGCTGCCTGTCAGCTAAGATCACCTCTCACTGGCAAAATGTGCAAGGCATGACAAACGTCACAGATTTTTTTTCATATTTATTGAAGCGTTCGGGACCTTCCTGTCTTTCCGTGCTTATCGCCGGGGCAGGGACTTTTTATGCTGTCGGCGCCTTTGCGCTGACGGCAGACCCGGCTGAAAGCAATTCCCCCGCCCTTAACCTCAGTTACGATCTTTCCGGCTTCCTCCCCGCCAGTGACCAGCAGTCAGCCTTCAATACCGGCGGCGGCGCTCAGCCTGCGGCCTTGCCGAGCCTGGGCAGCCAGTACATCAAAAGTGCTTCCGGCCCGACCGCAACTGAAAAGCAACTGGCGACGACCCTCAAAGAGCTTGGCACCACCACGGCAGACAGCGACGATCCGTTGCGCCTGCAGGCAGAAAATCTGGCGCTGGGTCAGGCGGCGAAGCTGGTGCAGAAAGAAACCAACAGTTTACTGTCACCGCTCGGCACCGTCAGCACCACGCTGGATATGACCGGGCATAATCTTGACGGCAGCTCCGGGCAGCTTTTCAGCCCGCTGTACAATACCGATAATAATCTGGTGTACAGCCAGATCGGTTTGCAGAGTGCGAGCGATGCCACGGTTGGGAATTTCGGCGTCGGACAGCGCATCAACACCGGCGCGTGGATGCTGGGCTACAACGCGTTCATCGATAATGATTTCGATCATCAGCTCACGCGTGGCAGTCTGGGGGCGGAAGCCTGGTCAGACTATCTGCGTCTCTCCACCAACTATTATCACCCGATCTCTTCCTACAAAGCGGACAGCCGCACCTCCGCCCAGCAGCGTCGTCAGGCGCGCGGGTACGACATCACCACCAAAGGGTATTTGCCGTTTTATCGCCAGCTTGGGGCATCGCTCAGTTATGAGCAGTATTTCGGTAATCAGGTGGATTTGTTCGGAAACGGCACGCGACAGAGCAATCCGTCGGCGGTGTCATTCGGGCTGAATTACACGCCGGTGCCGCTGGTGACGGTAATGGCCGAGCATCAGGCCGGTCAGGATGGCGATAATCAGGATCTGGTAAAACTGACGCTTAACTATCGTCTCGGCGTTCCGCTGGATCAGCAGTTGTCGGCGCGCAATGTGGCGGCGGCGAACTCGCTGCGCGGCAGCCGGATGGCGATGGTCGATCGTAATAATATGCCGGTGATGGAGTTTAAGCAGCGCAAAACCCTGTCGGTCTTCCTCGCCACGCCGCCGTGGACGTTACAGCCGGGGGAAACGGTTCCGCTGAAACTGCAATTACGCGCACTGAATTCTGTCGTGGCGCTGAGCTGGCAGGGCGATACCCAGGCGCTGAGCCTGACGCCGCCCGCCAATAACCGCAATGCCGAAGGCTGGAGTGTGATTGTGCCGCCGTGGGATGAATCGCCGGGTGCGAGTAACAGCTATCGCTTATCCGTTACGGTGGAAGACAGTCAATCGCAGAAAGTGACCTCGAACTGGATCACGCTGACCGTCGCGCCGCCGCTGGCCGCACAGCCGCAGTACGGTAACGACGCCGGTCTGAATTTCTGATCTGAGGGTCTGAGAGAAGGTGCGCTAACCTCCCCGGTGATGAAGGGGAGGGTGGCGCAGTTAAGACGATGTTGGCAGTTAACGCGTGCGCAGCCGGAGATGGCTTACTCTGTGAAGAAACTGACCTTCAGTGCCCGTTCAACCCCTCTCAGTTCCGCCAGCCCGCGTAAACGGCCAATAGCGGAATAGCCCGGATTGGTCTTCTTGTTCAAATCATCCAGCATCTGATGGCCGTGATCCGGGCGCATCGGAATAGCGCGCTGATTTCCGGCGCGGCGGCGGGTTTGCTCTTCGGTCAGAATGGCTTTGATCACCGCGACCATATCAACGTCACCGTCCAGATGGTCGGCTTCATGGAAACTTCCCGGTACTTCTTCACGCTGCGTCGCGCGCAGATGAATGAAGTGAACGCGATCGGCGAAGGTGGTCATCATCTTCACTAAATCATTGTCCTCACGCACGCCGTAAGAACCGGTGCAGAAACAGAAACCGTTATGGATGCTGTCTGCCGTGTCTTTCAGCCACTGCATATCTTCAATGGTGGAGACAATGCGCGGAAGGCCGAGAATAGGGCGCGGAGGATCGTCAGGATGAACCGCCAGACTCAATCCGCATTCCTCTGCCACCGGCACAATGCTGCGCAGGAAATGCGCCATGTTTTCACGCAGTTTGGCTTTGTCGATCCCGTCGTAAGTTGCCAGACGCGCGCGGAACTGTTCCAGCGTGTAGCCTTCTTCCGCACCCGGCAGACCGGCAATAATGTTGGCGACCAGGGTGTCTTTTTCTGCCTGGGTCATCGCCGCGAAATAATCAGCAGCCTGTTTTTGCTCTTCCGCGCTGTAAGAGGATGTCGCCCCTTCACGTTGCAAAAGATGTAATTCGAAGGCGGCAAAAGCGATGTGATCGAAACGCAATGCGCGGGAACCGTCCGGCAGGAGATAACCGAGATCGGTACGCGTCCAGTCCAGAACCGGCATGAAGTTGTAGCAGACGGTGTCGATGCCACAGGCCGCGAGGTTACGGATTGACTGCTGGTAGTTGGCAATGTGCTGCTCAACGTTGCCGCTGCGGGTTTTGATCTCTTCATGCACCGGAATACTTTCTACCACCGACCACACCAGACCTTTCGCTTCCACTTCGGCCTGACGTTTTTTGATCTCCTCAACCGGCCACACTTCGCCGTTCGGAATATGGTGCAGGGCGGTGACCACGCCGGTTGCGCCAGCCTGACGCACATCATCAAGCGATACCGGGTCTTTCGGGCCGTACCAACGCCATGTCTGTTCCATCTGATTTCCTTAATTATTTTACTGATGCTTGCCAATGTAGTTGACGCATGGCCGGTGATAAGTTCAATCTTAGTGCACGGCATGGTCCGGTGGTCTGCTGGTCAGGCCATCAGACCAACATATGATTCAGCATCAAACCGATGATTAATGTGATCGGGATAACAAATCTGGGATTCAGCACCAGCACGGAGAAAACAATGGAATTACCTACACTGAAAGTCGAACGGCTGTATCGCCAGATTTCTAATGTCCTGATTAACTGTATTAAGACCGGGCAATTTCTGCCGGGGGCGATGATCCCTTCGGAGCGCGATCTCTCCAAACAACTAGGCGTCAGCCGCTCCTCTATTCGTGAAGCGCTGATTGCGCTGGAGATCACCGGCTGGGTGGAAATTCGTACCGGCAACGGGGTGTACGTCAGCAATCCCCTGCCGGACGGCTCGCCGGTGGTTCACGCCGCGCCCGCAGAAGAGGAGTTCAGCCTGCAATCATTAGTGAAAGCGCGTCAGATTTATGAAGCCATGACCGCAGAGCTGGCGGCCATCAACGGCACTGACGACCAGCGCACGAAACTCAAAGAGATTGCCCGCGAGCTGAACGAGCTGAACGCCAACAATGACGCCTTCCTCGAAGCCGACCGCCGTTTCCATCTGATGATCAGCGAAATGACCGGCAACGAAGTGCTGCACGATATGATGGGATACCTGTGGGATAAGCGTCAGTCGCGCCGGTTTATGCGGCTTGAAAGCCACTATACGGAGGTGGATTTTGCGCGTGAGATGAACGCGGATCATCAGGGAATTTTGGATTCGATTCTGGCGCGGGACGGCGCGGGTGCCAAAGCGCGGATGAGCAGGCATCTTCAGCACGTATACGATCAGCTGTTTGCCGGGTGAGTGGTAGCGTGTGAGAAATTAAGGGGGGAGAAAAGGAATCAGGGGAGCAGAAGCTCCCCGGGGTATTTCGGTGTCAGGGGGTGGCGCAGTTAGCGTTCATCAGCCCGACATCGTCTGGCCGGTGCTGCCGAAGACTACTGAGAATCCTGGCTGGTGCCGGTTTTAGGGCTTGAGGCTGTCTCATCGCCCGCGTCCGCGGTTTTGGTGTAGATGATCTTCTGGCTGTCGTTTCCGCAATGCCCGACCACCTGTCCGCCGGCCTGATCGTTAGGTACGATGTCCAGTTTGAAGCCGGACTCCGGCAAACCGTTTGCAACGATTTTCGACGTAATATCTGCCTTCACGCTTTCACAGGAAGCTTGTGCGACGAGGGGGGCCAGCATGACCACCGCAAGACCGGCTAAAAGTGTCTTTTTCATCATTCATTCCTTTTATGAAAATCAACGTATCAATGAGTTTAGCAGATTACGGCGCCATTAACTGACGACCGGTCCGGCGATCGAGGCAGCGCTCGGTGTTCGGTTCCCAGTAGGCATTGATATTCTGGCTGGCTTCGCACTTGTCGCGCAGATCAACCGAGTTGTCGTATTTGGAGAAATCTTTCTCGTTGCGCTGGTTTTTCATGGCGCGCAGACGCTGGGTTTCATTCCACTGCTCTTTGCTCTGACGTGCTTCTTCGTTGGTCATGGCATCATTGCCGGTACCGCCAAAGACACAGGTTCCGCCCGCGCAGTTGGTGGCTGCCAGTGCAGGGGCCTGCCAGCCCGCTGTCATGACCAGCAAGGCGACCGGCAATACGCTGCGGGTCAGTCGGGACATAAACGTTGTATTCATTAGCTCATCCTTTTATTTTTACACATCGCTCAGGCGAATATATCAATTATAACATCCCGCTCAATGACGTCATCCTCTGACAGTGAACTCATTGATTTGTGATTGAACTACGGACTGTAAACCTGACAAATATGATGCTCAAAACTTCTTTACTGTTCTTTGCGACGGCGCTGGCGGAAATTATCGGCTGTTTTTTGCCTTATCTCTGGTTACGCAAAGGCGGCAGCGCATGGCTTTTATTCCCTGCGGCGCTCAGCCTGGCGGCTTTTGTCTGGCTGCTCACTCTGCACCCGGCGGCCAGCGGCAGGGTGTATGCGGCCTACGGCGGCGTGTACGTGATGACGGCGATGCTGTGGCTGCGCGTCGTGGATGGCGTGAAACTCAGCACCACCGACTGGCTGGGGGCCTGCGTGGCGCTGGCGGGAATGCTGATCATCATTTCCGGCTGGAAAGCCGCTTAATGCGTTAACTGCTCCATCATGACGATGACTTTCTGAATCACCATTTGCGCCGCGCGGGAAAGTTGCCTGCGCGGGGCGACGCACAAAGCCAGCGTCAGCGGCTTGGCGGTACGGCCCTGCAACGGCACAAACGCCAGCCGCTGTTCCTGCAAATCGGGCAGGACATCTAACAAACTCAGCACGCCGACCCCGGCACCTTTGCGGATAAGTTCGCGCATCATACGCACGTCATTACAGACGATCGACGGCGTTTCCAGCAGCTGATAACGGTTGTACAGCAGTTTGGCGCGGGCATTGACCATCAGCGGCTCAGACGGAATGATCTGCCGGTAAGCGGCGATATCGCTGAACGACAGCGACGTCTGATGAGACAGTTCATGCCCGACCGGCATGGCGATGCCGATCGGCAGTTCCGCAAACGCCCGTACTTCCAGCCCGGTATGTTCCACCGGATCAAGCAACAAACCGAAATCCACTTCTGCGGAACTCACCTGCTCGCTGATATTGCGGCTGTCTTCAATGCGGATATCAAAGGTCAGATAAGGGTGTTCCTTGCCGACGTCGGCAATCAGTTCTGCGACCATGCCTTCGCTCAGCGCAGCAATCATCGAAATCGTGACGTGACCGCGCCGTAATCCCTGGATTTCATCAAATCTTTCACGCGTGCGGGAAAATTCTTTTCGCCAGCGGCGAATGTCATCGAACAAGATTTCACCCGCCGACGTCAGTTTCAGCCCGGTCGGAAGCCGTTCAAACAGCGGGGTTTCCAGCGTCTGTTCGGCCTGTAAAATTTGCCGGTTGATGGCTGAAGCCGAGACGTGCAGCACTTCCGCTGCCTTGCGCAAACTTCCTGTTCGGGCGACCTCGGTAAAATATTGCGAAAAACGGGAGAATGGCGACATGGGTGTACTAATTTATGCAGTGAATAAGTGAGATATCTATTATGGACTGCATCACTCATTTTTCCTAGATTGTGCGATGCCCCTTTATAAAACAATGTCCTCAGGTTGTTTTATGTGCAAAGTGGCAATGACAGGGTTCGTCAAAACACGTTTTCAGCTCGTGTTCCGCTATCAGTATCAGGCAGTGGGGCGAATTGTGGCATCCTCACTGCGGGCGCGCGGGCGTGTTTTGAATAACAACACTAATAACAAGCGTGCGCTATTTGATCGCCAGATCAAAAGTGATCATGCGACCAAGAGATTCCTTCTCATGTTAGAAAAACTATTTAAGTTAAAAGCTCACCGTACTAACGTGCGGACTGAGATTGTGGCAGGACTGACTACGTTTTTAGCAATGGCCTATATTCTGTTTGTTAACCCGTCTATTTTGGGCGCGACGGGGATGGATAAAGGTTCGGTATTCGTAGCAACCTGTCTTGCTGCCGCAATCGGTTCCGCACTGATGGGCTTTATCGCCAACTACCCGATCGCGCTGGCGCCGGGCATGGGGTTAAACGCCTTTTTCACCTACACCGTGGTTCTGCATATGGGTTACACGTGGCAGATTGCGTTGGGTGCCGTTTTCCTTTCCGCCTGTATTTTCTTCGCGTTATCTATCTTTAAAATCCGCGAGTGGATTATCCGCAGTATTCCGCTGCCGCTGCGTTCGGCCATTGCCGCAGGTATTGGTTTGTTCCTGGCGCTGATTGCGTTGGAAAATGCCGGTATCGTGATCGCGAACCCGGCTACGCTGGTGGGGTTGGGTGATCTGACGAAACCGGGCCCGCTGTTCGCGATGCTGGGCTTTATCCTGATCGTGGTGCTGGAAGCGCGAAAAGTCACCGGCGCGGTGCTGATCGGCGTGCTGGCGGTTACCGTGCTGGCGATCGCGCTGGGCTATTCAGCCTTCGGCGGGATTATGTCGATGCCGCCGTCTATCGCGCCGACCTTTATGCAACTGGACATCAAAGGCGCATTCAACGTTTCGCTGATTAGCGTGATCTTCGCCTTCCTGTTTGTGGATGTGTTTGATAACTCCGGCACCCTGATTGGCGTGACCAAACGTGCCGGTCTGGCAGACGAAGACGGCAACATCCCGAAAATGGGCCGTGCGCTGGTGGCTGACAGCGCCGCTGCGCTGTTCGGTTCGCTGCTCGGGACATCAACCACCACCAGTTATATCGAATCGGCAGCGGGCGTCAGCGCCGGTGGCCGTACCGGTCTGACTGCGATTGTGGTTGCCATCCTGTTCCTGCTGAGCCTGTTCTTCGCACCACTGGCAGGCAGCGTTCCGGCCTTCGCCACAGCGCCTGCGCTGCTGTTTATCGCGGTGCTGATGACCTCCGGCCTGGCTGAAATCGACTGGAAAGACATCACGGTCGCCGCACCGGTCACCGTGACCGCGCTGACCATGCCATTCACTTATTCCATCGCCAACGGTATCGCGTTTGGTTTCATCACCTGGACGCTGTGTAAACTGCTGAGCGGCCGCTGGCGTGAGCTGAATTCTGCGCTGATCGTGCTGTCGATTCTGTTCGTGATTAAACTGGGCTGGCTGAGCGCGTAACCGTTACGTCAGACATCAGTAAGAAGAGGGCGCGGGCAGGTTTGCCGCGCCTTTTTTTGTGAGTGGCATACCCGTCAGTCAGGCTGCCGTTCTGGCGGCGGAGGGGAAATTCTCGACGCGGATATCAAATTCCGTAAACAGCGCGACCGGGCGTTTCCTGGCACCGAAAGCCACCATCTTCACAAACCCACGATTCTCGAGAGTTTTCAGCGTTTTGGACAAGTTGCTTTTATGTCGTCCTGAAAGTGTCGCCAGTTCTGTCAGGGTTTGCGGATTGCGCTCATACATCAGGCTGAGCAATGCAATATTGTCCGGGCTGAGGATCTGCGCCAGTGCGGCCAGTGAGTTGTACCAAATTTTCGGTTCATCCGCCGCTGGCTTATAGTCGCCCTTAAGGATAGCCAGCATACGCTGACGAACCATCTCTTCCGGCATTACGCCAATAAGTGCTTTCATTCGGACCTCTTAACATCCTTGATTATTGAGTCTGTTGCCTGCCAAAAATCGTCAAGCAGTTGGCAGGGTGATGTAAACATGTAGGGCGTTCCTTTTTGTCTGATTCCCTTATGCAGATGATCGAAGGTCACGGACCTGCCGTGATAAACGCCACGTTTGCCTGAGATCACTGCATGACTGTTATCCATTCCATACACCCGCTGATCGTGATTATCATGCAGCGTCAGGTTATAGCGAATGCCGTGGGGAACCGTCACCGTTTTCGGCACGCGCCGGGCTTCAATTTTCCACCAGTAACCTGACGTGGAGTAGTTAATCCAGCCATTAAGTTCCAGTAAGTATTCGAGTCCGTTCTCAAAATTAGCTTCCATAGTAGAACCTGTATGTTGTGAGGTGATCATAACTCTTTGTGCGAAATACAACCAGCACTATTCAGGTGCAAAATGCCGCTTTTCATCAAAATAAACCAATAAAAAAAGCAGCCTGAGCTGCTTTTCATTATTTTTCATCAGGTTCAGGAAGCAAGATCACTCTTCGCGATGGACCTGCAATCCGGCGAGAGACTGGCTGACTGGCATCATTTCGATGCTGTTGATGTTGACGTGCGCAGGGAGCGTGGACACCCAGAAAACAGATTCGGCAACGTCAGTGGCGGTCAGCGGGTTGGTGTTGTCGTAGGTTTTGCTGGCTTTCTCATCGTCACCCTTAAAGCGGATGTTTGAGAATTCCGTACCGCCGCACAGGCCCGGTTCGATGTTGGTGACGCGAACGTGAGTGCCGTGCAGATCGGTGCGCAGGTTCAGGCTGAACTGACGCACAAACGCTTTGGTCGCGCCGTAGACGTTACCCCCGGCATACGGCCAGTTACCGGCAGTGGAACCGATGTTGATCACATGCCCGGTATTGCGTTCAACCATGCCCGGCAAGACGGCGCGGGTCATGTACACCAGCCCTTTGGTGTTGGTGTCGATCATTTTGTCCCAGTCTTCCAGCGACGCTTTATCCGCTTTTTCCAGACCAAGCGCCAGACCGGCGTTATTGACCAGCACGTCGATGTTGCGCCAGTCAGCAGGCAGGCTGTCGATGGCATCCTGAATGGATGCGCGGTTAGTGACATCCAGTTCAACAGCGTACAGCGCGTCTCCCAGTTCGGCTTTCAGGTCGTCCAGACGCTCTTTGCGGCGGCCAGATGCAATCACTTTATGACCTTCTTTGACAAACCTGCGTGCGATTTCTGCACCAAATCCGGCAGTGGCGCCGGTAACAAAAATAATCATCCCGGTAATCCTCAATATTTAAGCAAGGTGCTCAGTGCACACAAAAAGACCTTCACAGTATTAACACAAAAATAACACGACCGGCACTCTCTGCCGACCGTGTTACGTTTCATTTTATTGCCGTTACTTTTTCAGATAGGGCGCAATCAGCGATAAATCCGCGGCGGACAAACGATCCGGTGCCGTCTGCGCCTGGTGCCAGTAAGGATACAACAAAGGCAACTGACTGACCTGATTAAGTCGTTCAATTTCTTCATTATTGAGAGTTAAACCGGCGGCGAGCAGGTTGTCCTGCAACTGAGATTCATTACGCGCTCCGACAATCACCGAGGTCACCTGCGGGCGGGCAATCAGCCAGGCCAGCGCAATCTGCGCCGCGGAAACGCCACGGGCTTCGGCGATGCTGACCAGCACATCGACCACGTCGTACAGCGCGCTTTCATCACGCACCGGCGGTTCGCCCCAGTCTGCCAGATGGCGGGTGCCTTCCGGCGCGGCCTGATTGCGGCGATATTTACCGGAGAGCAGGCCGCCTGCCAGCGGGCTCCAGACCAGCGTACCCAGCCCCTGATCTTGTGCGGCGGGCAGCAACTCGTATTCGGCTTCGCGGGCCTGCAGGGTGTAATGAATTTGCTGGCTGACCGGGCGGATATAATGATGGGCATCGGCCACGCCCAGCGTTTTCATCACATGCCAGGCGGAGAAGTTAGAGATACCGACGTACCGCACTTTCCCGCTGCTGACCAGATCGTCGAGCGCGCGCAGGGTTTCTTCCAGCGGCGTCAGGCCGTCCCATTCATGCAACTGATACAAATCCAGATAATCCGTATTCAGACGCTTCAGGCTGGCTTCGCAGGCGCGCAGAATGTGATGACGTGACGAACCGCGATCGTTCGGACCTTCGCCCATCGGGAAGCGGGCTTTACTGGCGACCAGCACGTCATGGCGTTTGTCGCCGAGCGCCTTACCGAGGATCACTTCTGATTCACCGCCTGAATAAACATCGGCGGTATCGAACAGATTGATGCCGGCATCCAGACATAATCCTATCTGGCGCTGAGCGGCCTCAACGTCGGTTTGCCCGGTTTTTGCGAATTTGCCCTGACCACCAAATGTCATGGTGCCGAGGCTTAAAACTGAAACTTTCAGGCCAGAGCGGCCTAACAGACGGTATTCCATGGTTTAACTCCATTTTTCGGATACGTAATTTCAGTCTGGCTGCGCCATTATTTTTCCGGTACAGCCGGTGGGGTTACAGATTCTTTTTTGCGTCGTATTTCATCGCCTGCCGTTTTGTCGAGCGTCAGGCTGTCGAGCGTACCGGCCAGTGAAAACAGGCCGATGATGATAAAAGCGATGTGAAACGTGCCTGTCTGCAACGTGTCGCTGGCGGGCAGAAAATGTCCGGCGATGCGCAGGGAAAGCGCGCCGATGGCGATACCCAGCCCGGTAGAAAGCTGCTGCGCGGTGTTAAACAGCGTATTCGCGCCCCCCATTTGTTCAGAAGGCACCTGCGAAAAGGCCAGCGTATTGAGGGCAGTGAACTGCATCGAGCGGCTCATGCCGCTGGCGAATAACAGCAGCAGCGTCAGCGCCGTCGGCACGTTTGGCGTTAACAGCGCACAGGCAAAAATGGTCGCAGAATTGATCAGGCCGTTAACCAGCATAATCGACTTAAAGCGGAAGCGGTGCAAAATCGCTGAGGTAAAAGGCTTCATCGCCAGATTTCCGGCAAAAACCGCGAGAACCAGCAAACCGGCATTAAAAGCACTCATGCCGTAACCGAGCTGGAACATCAGCGGCAGCAGAAACGGCAGGGCGCCGATGGCGATACGAAACAGCGAACCGCCGTAAATAGTGACGGCGTAACTTTTGATTTTCATCGCCGTCAGCGGCAGCAACGGGTGCGCCGCCCGGCGTGAATGCCAGATAGCCAGCGCTCCGGCCAACAGCGCGCCGCCGATCATCGCGAAAGGTTTCCAGTCGATACGCCCTTCATTGAATTTATCCAGCCCGAAGATCAGCCCGAGGCAGGCAATCCCGGTCAGCACAAATCCGGTCACATCGAAGGGCACGCCTCTTTCGCCGGGAATAAGCGGGATCAGTTTCCGGCTAAACCACAGAGCAATACACCCGAGCGGCACGTTGAGGATAAAGATCCAGTGCCATGAGGCATAGGTGGTGATAAATCCGCCGAGCGGTGGTCCGAGAATGGGGGCGACCAGCCCCGGCCAGGTGATGGTGGCGATGGCGCGGATCAAATCCGATTTCCGGGTGTTTTTCAGCACCACCAACCGCCCGACCGGCACCATCAGCGCACCGGCAAAGCCCTGCAACATTCGGGCAGCGGTAAACGTCGGCAGGCTGGTGCTGGCGGAACATAACACCGAGGCGAGAGTGAACAACACCAGCGCCAGCGAGAAGACGTTGCGGGTGCCGAAACGGTTTGCAATCCAGCCGCTGGCGGGAATAAATACCGTGAGCGTCAGAATGTACGCCGACACACCGATATTCATATCCACCGGATGCACGCCGAAATCTTTCGCCATCTGCGGCAGCGCGGTCACGATCACCGTGGCATCGAGGTTTTCCATAAAGAACGCGCCCGCCACCAGTAATGGCAAGGCAGAACCGGGCGGCAGCGAGAATTTTTTGTTTGAGAAGAAGCTCATAGAAGGTAAGCGCGCTAATGAAACAGGCAATGTCTGAGCATAGCGCATCGGGGTGCGACGTCAACGGTAGAGAACAGGAAAGGTTATCTGTTAATCATTCCTTTAACGCTAACGCGTTTTTTTACCTCTGTTATGTCGCGCAGGGTTAATACGCGAGGCGTAAATACGTGCTGGCAATATCATTTCGCACATTTAAATAGTCATCATTGTTCAGGTGGAACATAATGCCCGGCCTGTTTATTAATAATGGCAATGATTCATCAGTGTGTTGAATTATTATGATATTCATATTTTATATGTCCTATCGATAGTTATTTGTTCATTCGATATTTTTACCTCACAGGAATGAAGTTAATCTCATTATGAATAATAAATTTATATACGCAGTGCTCTTTTCATCAATTCTGGTTGCGTTATCAGGTTGTGATGATAAAAAGGCTGAGGCTAAGCCTGCTTATGTGGCTGCCAAAGTGGCTGATACAGCTGAAAAATCCCCTACACAGGCTGCCCGGAAAGCCTCAGCGGCAGTGGTTGCCGCAAAAATGCAGGTCTACATTAAATGCTACAGCCTGCTGGATGCAGGAATTAATCATTCCTTTAACCAATATTCAAGCTGGGTAAAAGATATTGATCAGGGGCCAGCAGGGAATGAAACTGAAGTGTCGGGAATGAGTCCTGTTAATAGCAAATTATTAGAGTTTTGTAATAATAAAATGCCACTGGCAGCTGAACGGCAACCGGGTATTCCAGAACTGGATCGTGCGGCGCTTAATTTCATAAAGTCAGCAAACAGTTTGAGTGAGGTGATGAATTCTCTGAGTCAATATTATCAGCAAGAGGATTATAAGAAAGATACCTTCCTGAAAGGAAAAACTTCACACGCTGAATTTATGAATAAACTAAAATCATATAATTCAGACTCTGTGGCATTCAGAAGCGCAATTGATACTGCTAACGATGCACAACAACTCGCCCGTTTGCAGGAAATCGAACAATCGGAGGGTAAAAATGCCCGCTATCATGCTTTGTCCATCGTGATAAATGCTAAAAAGCTGAATGCGATACTGGTGCAGGATAAATTTTCAGCCGAATCTGCCACGCGTATTGTGAGCGAAATACAGGCCTCTCTTGACGTGATGAAGCAGCCTTCCGCCAACACCGGGGAAAAACCGCAGGACTACAGCAAGCTGATTAAAAATATTGAAGAATATGTGCTGGCCGCGCAACAGCGAATTAATCATGTGCGGGATAACCAGCCATTCACCGAAGCGGAAAAGGCAAAGCTCACTGACCAGAAATCATCAGCGATGGTTGAAGGAACCTTTAATCATGCGATGAAAGCGAATAATGAAATGGTCGCGAGTTTTAACCTTCTGCAATAATCAAATTTTACCGTTATCGCACGAATAAAGACCCCGTTTTGTCGGGGTCTTGACCTTTTATTCCTCCGCCAGTCGTTCTCCCGTTGTCACATCAAACAAATGAATCGCTTCGCTGTTGGCCTCGAGATACAACGGCTGGTCGGCGCTGACGCGGGCACGTCCGGCAAACTGCACGTGCAGCGGGAATCCACTCCAGTCGATGTGCAGCAGGCTGCTTTCGCCGGTGACTTCCAGCAAGCGCAATGTGGCGGCAGGCTGCGTGCTTACCGGAACAGGTTTTAAGTCGTGCGGACGCAGCCCCAGAGTGACCGGTTTTCCCTCGGCGTGCCGCGCCTGCAATGCCCATTTCTCCGGCAGGGCGAACCACAGTTGATCGCAGGCCACGCCCGGCTGTCCGTCAATATTGCGGAAGACACCGCTGAGCAGGTTCATGGGCGGCGAGCCGATAAACCGCGCCACAAAGGTGTTAACCGGTTTGTCGTAAATCGACAGCGGGTCACCCTGTTGCACGATAAAACCGTCTTTCATCACCACGATATTATCGGCCAGCGTCATGGCCTCGACCTGATCGTGCGTGACGTACACGGTGGTGGTGCGAAACTGCTGATGCAGCGATTTGATCTCAGCACGCAGTTCCATGCGCAGCTGGGCGTCAAGGTTAGACAGGGGTTCATCGAACAGGAACACTTTCGGATTTCGCACCAGCGCCCGGCCCATGGCGACACGCTGGCGCTGGCCGCCGGACAAATCTTTCGGCAGACGTTTGAGCAGGTGATCAATCCCCAGGACTTTGGCAGCCTGTTGCACTTTGGCCTGCTGCTCGGCTTTCGGCACTTTTTTAACCTGCATGTGGAACGCCATATTTTCGGCCACCGTCAGGTGCGGATACAGCGCGTAACTCTGGAATACCATGGCGATATCCCGGTCGGCCGGGTCGAAATTATTGATTTGCTGTTTATCGAGCAGAATGTCGCCGTCAGACAGCGATTCCAGCCCGGCCAGCAGGCGCAGCAGGGTGGATTTTCCGCAGCCCGACGGGCCAACCAGCACGGTGAAACTGCCGTCAGGGATGGTCAGATCCAGCGGTTTCAACACCTGCACTTTGCCATAATGTTTGGCGACTTTTACCAGTTCTACCAGAGCCATTTAGATTTTCTCCACAAGGCCAAAAAGCGATTGCCAGTCAGGATAACGGCGCGGGGAACTGCCAATCGCAAAACCGGCGACGCGGACACCCCATTGCAGCGCCGTGGCAGGCGGCAGGCCATAAATCAGCGCGGATAAAAATCCGGCGTTAAAACTGTCTCCGGCACCGATGGTATCGACCACATCGACCGGTTCCGCGTGCTGATGCAGCGTCAGGCTTTTCGACCACAGCCGCGCGCCATCCGGGCCGCATTTCGCCACGCAGAAGGCGTTTTCCGCCATCTGCGCAAGCAGCGTCAGCGCGGCGATATCCAGCGTGGCCGCATCCGCCAGCCCGAGGGTTTCCACTTCATTAAGCAGCAGGGCGTCGCAATACGGCAGCCATGTTGATGCCTGGTCACGCAGCGCATCGCTCCAGTCTTCCGGCGGCCAGCCGCTGTCCACTGCCACCTGATAACCGCGCTGCTTCAGCACGACCAGCAGTTGCGGATAGTCAGCATAAAGCGCCGTACACAGCCAGGTGCCGCACAGCAATACCCAGTCACCGGCCTGCGCCGTTTCAGGGATTTGCGCCAGCACGTCCTGCATGGAAAGGCGAACGATGTGCCCCTGATTGCTGAAAAAGGTTCTTTCGTGATCAGGGTGCGTAACGCCAAACGTCAGCGAGGTTTCGCAGTCGCAGGTAGGCCAGCCCGGGGCGCTCTCTGGAAACATGCCCGCCAGCCAGCCGCTGAACTGGTCGTTGCCCTGATTGGCCACCAGCCGGAAAGGGGATCCGAGGGCGGAGAGCGCCAGCGCGCAGTTTCCGGCAGAACCGCCGGGGCGCAATGAACTGCTTTCGAGCATCGCTTCGGTGCCTTTTTTCGGCCATGCGTGCAGCGTGCTCATGATCAAATCCACGTTGATGTTGCCCGCCACATACAGCGTGGCGCGGGTCTGCGGTCTGGTTGTCATTGATGAGAATTCCCTGGTGTTCATAATCAGCCTTTGCTGCCGCCGGCGGTTAACCCGCTGACCATGGTTTTTTGCAGCCAAAGCGCAATAAAGAGCGGCGGAATGGCCGCAAGAATGCCAACGGCGGCGATCAGCCCGTCATCGGTGGCGCGCCCGGCGGTGAACCCGGCAATGGTGACCGGCAGCGTCTGGGCGTCGATATTGTTGGTAAACAGCAGGGCGTAGAAAAATTCATCCCAGGCCAGCAGCCAGCCAAACATGGCTGACGCGCCGAGCGCCGGTTTTGCCAGCGGCAGGGTGATGCGCAGCAAAACCTGCCAGTAGCGCAGCCCGTCGAGGCGGGAAGCCTGTTCGATATCCACCGGCAGCGCGTCGAACTGGTTTTTCAGCATCCAGGTCAGGAACGGCAGGATCATCGAGCAATACACCAGAATCAGCCCGAGGTGGGTATTGAGCAGCGTCAGCTGTTGCAGGATGAAGTACAGCGGCAGAACGAACGCCACCGGTGGCACCATGTAAATTGCCAGGCTGCCGAACAGCCAGCCGTCACGGCCCGGATAGCGTGAGAAGCTGTAAGCGGCCGGGATCGCCAGCAGCAGCGAAACCAGTGTGGCTCCGCAGGCCACCAGCAAACTGTTACCGAGCGCATGCAGGAACAGCGCGCCCGGCGTGCCGGCCTGTAAGGTCAGCAGGCTGGCATAACGGCTGAAATCCCAGTGGCGCGGCAGCCATTCCAGCGGAATGCGGGTCAGATCTTCCGCCGAGCTGACGCTCATCAGGAACATCCACAGCAGGGGGGCAAGAATCGACACGGCCAGCACCAGTGCGGCGAAATAGCGTAAAACGAGCCGGATTTTCTGTTTCATTCTGTGCTCCCTGAACGGCGCTGGCGCAGCAACATCACCATGTAAATCGTGATCAGCAGGGCGCAGATTAAGGTCATCAGTATCGCGTAGGCGGCACCGCTGCCAGCGCGCAGATAACTGAACGATTCCTGATAGACAAAGAAGCTGACGGTTTTGGTGCTGTCGAGCGGGCCGCCCCGGGTCATGACATAAATGATGTCGAAGACTTTAAAGGCATCAATGGTGCGCAGGATCAGCGCCACGGCCAGCGGTGCGGCAATCGCTGGTAAAGTGATTTTGCGAAAACGGCGGAAAGCCGATGCGCCGTCGAGCCGTGCGGCTTCGAACAAATCTTCCGGAATGGTCTGTAACGCCGCCAGCACCAGCAGGGTGATCAGCGGGTAGTTTTTCCAGATATCCGCAAACATCACCGCATTGATCGCCGAAGAGGGATCGCCCAGCCAGCTGCGGTAGGTATCAATCAGCCCGAGCTGGGAAAGCAGGGCGTTGATGCTGCCGTAATCCGGATTGAAATTCAGCCGCCACAGGGTGGCGTTGACGATGGTCGGCAGTGCCCAGGGCAAAATCACCAGCACGCGCAGGGCGCTGCGTCCCCAAAATGGCTGGTTCAGCAACAGCGCCACCAGTACGCCGATGATGCCTTCAATCACCACCGACACCACGGTGAAATACAGCGTGCGCCAGAGTGCGGCGCGAAAATCAGGGTCGGTCAGCGCATACAAAAAGTTCTCGCTGCCCACCCAGTTGGGCGCAGAGCCGTCGCCAATCAGACCGGCATCGGTAAAACTCAGCCACAACGTACGGACAAGCGGCCAGGCGGTGAGTAAGAACATCATCAAAAGCATGGGCGCGAGCAGCAACCAGGCCTGACGTTTCTCACGTTGCGGTAATGTCAGCATTCAGTTTTCCCGTCCCGCCATAGTCAGGCTATGGCGGGTATTTTTGGTGTTGGTCGCGAAATTAACGTAAACGATCAGCGGCTTGGGTTGCGGCTTCCATACCGTCCTGTGCCGGGGTTTTGCCCTGCAATACCGCCTGAATATTTTGCTGCAAGATATTGGATAAACGGGAGTAATCCGCCGTGACCGGGCGCGACAGCATCACGTTCAGCGAGGTTTTCGCCGCCGCAATCAGTTGCTCCTGATCTTTTTGCACTGCCGGATCGTCATAAGAGGATTTCCAGATTGGCAGGCTCAGTTTGGCGTATTTGTTCTGCACCGGCTGCGAGGTCATGTAGCTGATGAATTCCCACGCCTGATCCGGATGCGCACTGGCTTTGGCAATGCCCAGCCCCATCGAGCCGTTAACGCCGGACGCGCCGCCTGCGGTTTCACCCGGTGCCGGGATCACACCGACGTCACCCGCCACTTTGCTCTGTTTCGGATCGTTGGCCATGTTGTACATGTAGGTCCAGTTCAGCGCGAAAGCCGCATCGCCGTTGGAGAAGGATTTACGCACGTCCTCTTCCAGATACTCGCGGGAGTTCGGGTTGGTCAGCCCTTTATCCAGTGTCTCTTTCATGTAACTGATGGCTTTCATGGCGCCGGAATTAGTGAAGTTAAGTTTGCCGTCTTTGTAGAAATCGCCTTTGAACGCGGAAACCAGGGTGGTGTAATCGCACAGTAATGCTTCGGACTGCGACCAGCTCCAGACCAGCGGATATTTGACGATGCCTTTTTCTTTCAGGATCGCAGACTGTTTCTCAACGTCAGCCCAGGTGGCGGGCGGCGTGGTGATCCCGGCCTTTGCCAGCATGGCTTTGTTGTAATACAGATATTTGGTGTCGAGGATCCACGGCATGCCCCAGCGTTTGTCTTTATAGGTCACGGTGGAAATGGCACCGTCAAAAATCTTGTTGCTTTCCTCTGCCGGAATACGCGCCGTCACGTCCTGCAACAGGCCGTATTTGTTAAATTCGGCGGGCCAGATCGCATCGAATAACACCACGTCATAACCTTTGTCACCGGCACCGCGCGCGGCGACGATTTTGTCGTGCAGCGCTTCATACGGTACGAATTCCAGATTCACTTTGATATCCGGATGCTGCTTAGTGAAATCAGCGGCCATGGCGCGGATATCCGCTTCGCTGTACGCCGCCTGTGTCATAAACAGGGCGCTGAGCGTGGTTTGGGCCAGCGCATTGACAGAATATCCAAGAGTCAGGGCAGAGAGGGCGCACAGGGTGGCCGCAGGGGTAAATCGTAGGCTCATCGTCATTCTCCGAAACAGGGTTAAGTTTATTAAATCAATTTGATTGCTTTAATCGGCTAAAAAAAATGGGAAGGCATAACTCTGCCAGTCCCTGCGTCCCTGCCGGAATGTGCTACCGGGTTTTAAGGCGAATATCAAAACAGCGTAAAGTGAATAGTGACTGACGATTATTATTAACATGGCAATAACATTCAAAGCTGTGATGCCACCGTCATATTCATACTCTGTTATTTATAAAATCAATTTGATTGCTGTAATCACTCGCCACATACTGCCCGCAAGGTCTTCACCGCGGAGAGGGATGTGATAACAACTTCTGGCACCAATCTTGAGCACGCCCGTGCTCACAATCGTCGGGTGGTGATCGAAGCCATTCGCCTTAACGGTGAACTGACCCGTGCCGAAATTGCCCGGCTGACGTCGCTCACGCCGCAAACCGTCTCCAACATTGCCACCGAACTCGAGCAGGCGGGCATTTTGTCCTCCCACCTGCCGCGCCGTGCGGGAGGCCGTGGTCAACCAGCAACGCCACTGACACTCAATCCTGACAGCGCCTATTCCATCGGCATCCATCTTGATCATCAGTCGCTGCTGATTGTGCTGGTGGATCTGACCGGAACCGTTCGCTTTCGCAAACTGCTCCATGTGCAGAAACCGCAGCCAGAGCCCACGCTGGCTCTTATCGATCAGGTTCTGCAAGAAATGCGCCAACAGGTGAAAATTGACTGGCGAAAAATTCTGGGCGTCGGCGTGGTGATGCCGGGGCCGTTTGGCGTGGAAGGGATTTCCTCGCAGGGGCCCACCACGCTGCACGGCTGGGATAACGTTGATATTGAAGCCCGTTTAAGCGCCGCGACCGGCTGGCCGGTGACGCTGGAAAACGATGCGACGGTGGCGGCTATTGGCGAACGTTTTCACGGCGTCGCCAAGCAATTAACCTCATTTGTGTATCTGTATATCGGCACCGGTCTGGGCGCAGGCATCTTTACTGACGGGCGAATTTATACCGGCCATGCACACAATGCGGGCGAAGTCGGCCACATTGTGGTGCAACCGGGCGGGCGCGAATGCTATTGCGGCAATAAAGGCTGCCTCGAACGTTACCTTTCTTTGCAGGCCGCGTACGAAGCCTGCGGCCTGGATCCGGCCTCGGCGATGCCGGAAGATCTGCTGAGCGTGGATGAAAAACGCTTCGACCAGTGGCTGGATACGGCGGTGGAACCGGCGTTGCAGGCCATCAATATTATGGAATGTGTGTTCGATGCGCAGTGCGTGATCATCGGCGGCACCATGCCGAAACCGCTGGTGGAGAAGCTGATTAAGCGCCTGACGCCGCTGTATAATTCGGTGCGCAGCCGCTATGCGCAGAGTGCGCGCATACGCCTCGGCATGTCCGGCAGCGACACCCCTGCACTCGGTGCGGCGGCGCTGCCGATCTTCGACGAATTTAACCCGCAATATGAAGTGCTGCTGAAGTAGCGTTGCTGTCAGAAGTAAAAAACATCCGGACGGTCTGACCGGTTGGTCAGATTTGGCATAAGCTTTGCAAATGTTCTGTTATCAAACGTGAACGTGAATGTTGCAGAGAAGGACTATGCCATGAGTCAGATCATCACCCGCGCGGTACGCGGCAATTTCTTTGATATCCGCGAACCGGTTTTAACGCCGGAAGATGTTGAAGCGCAGGTGCGTTATATCGAAGACGGCCTGATGTTGCTCAGCGGCGGGCATATTGTCTGGCTGGGCAGCTGGCAGGAAGGCGAGGGCAGGCTGGCGCAGGCGCAAAAAACCGCCGGTCTGGACATCGATGATTACCGCGACAAGCTGATCGTGCCGGGCTTTGTCGATACGCATATTCACTATCCGCAAACCGAAATGATCGGCGCCTACGGCGAGCAACTGCTCGAGTGGCTGACCCGTTATACCTTCCCGACTGAACAGCAATATCACTGCGCCGACTATTCGAAGCGCATGTCGAAATTCTTCCTCGATCAGTTGTTACTCAACGGCACCACCACGGCGCTGGTGTTCGGCACCGTACATCCGCAATCCGTCGATGCGCTGTTTAAAGAAGCGGCAGATATCAATATGCGGCTGGTGGCGGGCAAAGTGATGATGGACAAAAACGCCCCTGACGCCCTGCTGGAAACGCCGGAACAAAGTGAACGCGATACGCGCGCGCTGATTGCGCGCTGGCACAACCGTCAGCGCCTGAGTTATGCGCTGACGCCGCGTTTTGCACCGACATCCTCGCCGGAACTGTTGCAGAAGGTGCGGCTGCTCAGGCAGGAGTTCCCCGACGTTTACATGCATACCCATCTGAGCGAAAACGTCGCGGAGCTGTCGTGGGTGAAAGAAATGCACCCCGAACATCAGCATTATCTCGACGTTTATCATCAGTACGGCCTGACCGGCGAACGCTGCGTGTTTGCGCACTGTCTGCATCTGGATGACAGCGAATGGGATTGCCTGCACGACACCGATTCGACCATCGCCTTTTGCCCGACCTCCAACCTGTTTCTCGGCAGCGGCCTGTTTAATTTGCAGAAATCCTGGCAGAAGCAGGTGCGCGTCGGCATGGGTACCGATGTGGGTGCCGGTACCACGTTCAACATGCTGGAAACCTTGTCGGAAGCCTATAAAGTCGGGCAGCTTCAGCGCTACCGTCTGTCCGCTTTCGAAGCCTTTTATCACGCCACGTTGGGCGGCGCGCGGGCGCTGCATCTCGACGACAAAATTGGCAATTTTAACGCCGGTAAAGAGGCGGATTTCGTGGTGCTCGAGCCGGGCGTCAGTGCGCTGCAAAAACTGCGCGCCGGCAACAGCAAAACGCTGGCCGAAAAGCTGTTTGTGCTGATGACGCTGGGCGATGACCGCAATGTGTACAGCACCTATGTGGATGGCGAACAGGTCTATGCGCGAGATGCTTTGCAGGGGGAGCGTTCAGCATGATGAACAATGACACCGGCGGTAAAGTCCGCATTGCACGTGAACGTACCCTGGAGAATATCCACGCGGCGGCGATTGCGGAATTCAGTGAAAAAGGCTTTCAGGGCGCGACCACCCAGGCCATCGCTCAGCGCGCGGGGATCAAAAAAGCCCAGCTGCACTATTACATCGCGGGGAAAGAGGAGCTTTACGAAGAACTCTTGCAGAAAGTGCTGAAAGTCTGGGGCGACATCATTCAGTTTGACCCGTCTGTCAGCGAGCCGGAAGACGTGCTCAGCCGCTATATCCGCAACAAACTCAACTTCTCGTTCGATCAGCCGGAACTCTCACGCATCTTCACCAGCGAGGTGCTCGGCGGCGGTCACTATTTACAGAAATACTGGCCACAGGCGACGCTGAACATTGCTGGCAAAGAGAACCTGATCCAGCAGTGGATTGTGCAGGGCAAAATCCGCGCACTGGATGCCCGTCTGTTCATCATGCATATCTGGGCGGTGACGCAGTATTACGCCGATTTCGCGGTGCAGGTGAAACACATGTACGGCAATTTCGAGGGCGATGAGCAGGCGCGCGAACACATCATCGATGAAGTCACGACACTGATTTTAAACGGCTGTAAAAAAGGAGGTGCCGTATGATCCAATTTCTGATGAACGGCAGGATCCACACGGAAAATCTGCCCGCCGATACCACCGTTTTACAGTATCTGCGCCGTGACGCCGGACGTTGCGGCACGAAAGAAGGTTGCGCCTCCGGTGACTGCGGTGCCTGCACCGTGGTGCTGGCGGAAAAACAGGGTGACCAGTTGCAGTACCGCACCGTCAACGCCTGCCTGACGTTCATGCCCGCCGTGCATGGCAAACAGCTGATCACCGTGGAAGATTTAAAGCATCGCGGCAAACTGCATCACGTTCAGCAGGCGATGGTGGACAATCACGCCTCGCAATGCGGGTTTTGCACGCCGGGTTTTGTGATGTCGCTGTTTGCGATGGAGAAAAATAAGCCCGCTTACACGGTGGAAGGCGTGCAGGAAACGCTTTCCGGCAACCTGTGCCGCTGCACCGGTTACCGGCCGATCATGGATGCCGCGAAGGCCATTTGTGACGCCCCCGAGCCGGATCAGTTTGATGCTGATGCCCTGCAAACGCTGGCAAAACTCGCCGCAATGTCCGCCACTGAACAGCCGGTGAGCCTTGATCAACTGGCGCAACGCTACCTTGCTGAGCCGGATTCCCGTCTGGTGGCGGGCGGCACCGATCTGGCGCTGGAAGTGACACAACGCTATCAGCGCCTGCCGAAGCTGATTTCACTGAGCCATATCCCCGAACTCAAAACCATTACGCTGACCGGTCAGGCTATTCATATTGGCGCAGCGGCACCGCTGAGCGAATGTATGCCGGTTTTAGACGATGAATACCCGGAATTTGGCGAGCTGCTTGAGCGTTTTGCCTCACAGCAAATCCGCAATCAGGGCACCTTTGGCGGCAACATCGCTAACGCGTCGCCGATCGGTGACGGCGGGCCGGTGCTGCTGGCGCTGGGCGCATCTTTATTGCTGCGGCGTGGCGCTGAACAACGCGAATTACCGCTCGATCAGTTCTTCCTCGGGTATCGCAAAACGGCGTTACAGCCCGGTGAATTTATCGAACAAATCCGCATCCCGCGCAACACCTCGGCGGCGCGTCAGTTGCGGGTTTATAAAGTGTCGAAAAGGCTTGAGGATGACATTTCCGCCGTCTGTGCTGCTTTGCATATCGAAGTGCAAAACGGCGTGGTGGTCCATGCCCGCGTGGCGTTCGGCGGGATGGCGGAAGTGGCGAAACGGGCCACCTGCTGCGAAGCGCAGTTGCTCGGCCAGCCGTGGCAGACGGCCACCGTCGAGCGTGCCTGTCAGGCGCTGACGCAGGATTTCACCCCGATCAGTGATTTCCGCGCCAGCCGCGAATACCGCATGCAGGTGGCGAAAAATCTGCTGCGCCGCTGCCATATCGAAATGACTTCTCCTGAAACACTGATGCGGGTAACTCACTATGTCTGAATCCAAACCTTCACTGTCTCAGGCGGAGATGGAAGCGCAGTTTCGCGCCGGTTTACAGAGCGGCGTCGGCAAAAGCCAGAAACACGAAAGTGCGGATAAACACGTCAGCGGCGAAGCGGTGTATGTCGATGACCGGCTGGAGTTCCCCGGTCAGCTGCACCTGGTGCCGCTGCTCAGCCCGCATGCGCACGCCGATATTCTGCATATCGATACTGAACCTTGTTATACCGTGCCGGGCGTGGTGCGGGTGATGACCGCAGAAGATGTGCCCGGCAACCCGGATATCGCGCCACTCACCGTTGGCGATCCGCTGATGGCGCAGGGCACCGTGCAGTATGTCGGTCAGATTGTGCTGGTGGTGGCGGCAACATCCATGGAGGCCGCCCGTGCCGCCGTGGCGCTGGCGAAAGTGGAATATCAGCCGCGTGACGCCGTTCTGACCGTGAAACAGGCGCTGGCGCTGGAACATTACGTGGAAGAGCCGCATCAGCATAAGCGCGGTGACGCGGAAATGGCGCTGGCCTGTGCGCCGCACCGTTTGCAGGGTGAGCTGGAAATTGGCGGGCAGGAGCATTTTTATCTTGAGACGCAGATTGCTTCAGTGATGCCCGGCGAAGACGGCGCGATGCTGGTGTACAGCTCGACACAGCATCCGACCGAAGTACAGAAACTGGTGGCCTCGGTGCTGGATTTGCCGATGCACAAAGTGGTGGTCGATATGCGCCGCATGGGCGGCGGTTTCGGCGGCAAAGAGACGCAGGCAGCGGGGACGGCGTGTCTGGCGGCACTGGCCGCGCATCTGACCGGACGTCCGGCGAAAATGCGTCTGGCGCGTCAGGACGACATGCTGATCACCGGTAAACGGCATCCGTTCCACGTCAGTTATGACGTCGGGTTTACCGATGACGGCGTGATCCACGGTATCGACATCAAACTGGCAGCCAACTGTGGTTATTCGCTGGATCTCTCCGGCTCTATCGTAGACCGCGCCATGTTCCATTCTGATAACGCCTATTACCTCGGCGATGCGCTGATCACCGGTTACCGCTGTAAAACCAATATGGCGTCGAATACCGCGTATCGCGGATTTGGCGGCCCGCAGGGCATCGTGGCGATTGAACACATCGTCGATCACATTGCACGCGAGCTGGGGATGGACCCGCTGACCGTGCGCAAAAATAACTATTACGGTCACGACAGCCGCAACGTGACGCATTACCACCAGCCGGTCGGGCAAAATCTGCTGCAGGAGATGACCCAACAGCTGGAAGAGAGCGCGGAATACACGGCAAGGCGTGACGTTGTCACACAATTTAACCGCAATAACCGCTATCTGAAAAAGGGGCTGGCGCTGACGCCGGTAAAATTCGGTATTTCGTTCACCGCCAGTTTTCTTAACCAGGCTGGCGCGCTGGTGCTGGTGTATACCGACGGCAGCATTCAGCTCAACCACGGCGGCACCGAAATGGGACAAGGGCTGAACACCAAAGTCGCGCAGGTGGTGGCTGAAGTGTTTCAGGTGGATATCAGCCGGATTCAGATCACCGCCACCGATACCGGTAAAGTGCCGAATACCTCGCCGACGGCGGCGTCCTCCGGCGCAGACCTGAACGGTAAAGCCGCGCAAAACGCCGCGGAGATCATCAAAGGTCGCATGACTGAAATGCTGATGCGCCTTCATGATGCGCAGGAAACGGACATTACCTTCAGTAACGGTCAGGTGCGGGTGAAAGATCTGTATTTCAGTTTTGAGCAGGTCGCCACCCAGTGCTGGCTGAATCAGGTGCCGCTCTCCAGCACCGGCTACTACAAAACGCCGAAGATTTTCTACGACCGCAGCAAAGCGGCCGGGCACCCGTTCTATTACTTCTCCTATGGCGCGGCCTGCGCGGAAGTGCTGGTCGATACCCTGACCGGGGAATACAAATTGCTGCGTGCGGACATTCTTCACGACGTCGGTGATTCGCTGAATCCGGCCATTGATATCGGTCAGGTAGAAGGCGGCTTCGTGCAGGGCATGGGCTGGCTGACCACGGAGGAACTGGTGTGGAACGACCAGGGGCGGTTAATGACCAGCGGCCCGGCAGCCTACAAAATTCCGGCCATTGGCGACATTCCGCAGGATCTGCGCGTAAAACTGGTGGAGAACCGCAAAAATCCGGAAGACACGGTTTTCCATTCTAAAGCCGTGGGCGAACCGCCGTTTATGCTCGGGATTTCAGTCTGGTGTGCGATCAAAGATGCCGTCGCCAACCTGGCGGATTACCGCGTACATCCGCATCTGGATGCACCCGCCACGCCGGAAAGAGTGCTGAATGCGGTCAATCAGCTGATGTTTCATGGTGACGTTGTCACTTATCCTGAGCCGGCCACCGCCCGCGTCACCGGCTAACGGAGGTTTTCATGCGTACAGATGACTGGATCACCCGTTTACAGGAACTGAAACACCGCGGGGAACCCTGCGTGGTGGCGACGCTGGTGGAAAATCAGGGCTCCACGCCGCGCGATGCGGGCAGCAAAATGCTGATCACCGCCGGGCAGCAATTTTATACGCTGGGCGGCGGTAACCTTGAGTTTCAGGTCACGGCGATTGCCCGCGAGATGTTGCAGCAGGGCGCACAAACCAGCCGCTTTGAACGTTTTTCGTTAGGGGCGCGGCTGGGGCAATGTTGTGGCGGTATGGCGTCGGTGTTGCTCGAACCGCTCGGGCAACCGCAGCCGCATGTGGTGGTTTACGGCGCGGGGCACGTCGGGCGGGCGCTGGTGAATATCCTCAGCACGTTGCCTTGCCGTATTACCTGGGTCGATGCGCGCGCCAGTGAGTTTCCTGCGCAGGTGGATCCGCACATCACCTGCGTCGTGGATGAAGAACCGGAAGGGACAGTGGCACAAATGCCCGCTGGCAGCTATTTCATGGTGCTGACGCACGATCACCAGCTGGATTTCGCCCTGAGCGAACGCATCCTGAAGCGGGGAGATTTCCGTTATTTCGGGCTGATAGGCTCCGACACCAAGCGTAAACGCTTCGATTACCGGTTATCGGGGAAAGGAATTTCGGATAAACAGCTGGCGCGAATGCGCTGCCCGGTCGGTTTACCGGATGTGCGCGGCAAACTCCCGGCAGAAATTGCCGTGGCAATTGCCGGGGAGTTTATCGCTGCGTATGGCGCGCACAATCAGGCGGTCAGCTGAGTTTTTTAAATTCAAAGGTACCGCCGAGCGCGACGGCATAACGGCTGACGGTATTCAGTGTGGGGCAAGCAGCACCGTTTTCAAAGCGGCTGATATTTTGCTTTTTGATGCCGGTACGTTTTGCAATATCTTCCTGCGTCAGCGATTGGGCAATTCGCATGGCCTTAAGATCTGCCACCATCTTTTTATGCATTTTGTGAGCGGCGTACGCGGCGACAAACTCGGGATTTTTCATCGCTTCCGCTTTCACAACGCTAAAGGGGATCAGTTCATAGTCATCATCATCGTCAATCATGGTTCATTCCTTTTGACAGTTTTCATGCGTTTTATCGCCAGCGCTAAATCGTTGGGAGGCGTCTTATCCGTTTTCTTATGCAGGATATGGACGACATAAATACGCCGCCCCTTCATAAAAAAGTAAAACGCTCTGCCCAGGCCATCCCGGCTGGTAACCCGAATCTCTCGTAATCCATTTCCAACATATCTGACTAAAGGTTCTTGCAGGTCAGCGCCATAGTTTTCCAGGTCTTCCAGTGCATCAACGACTGCGGCATAGAGCGTCATAGGCAATTTAAGGAGTGTTTTCTTAGCGCCGGGTAACAGGGTTACGTCGTACACAATCGCTTTCCTTGCGGTGAAGTATGATGACTCTCCCTTTAATTGAAAAGTAATCATTTATGATTCTTTTTTTAACAGGAACCGGGTTCACATTTTTGCCGGGTTCCGCCGTTTCGTACGCTGACGAACGGCCATTCTGAACAGGTTTTTCAGGTTGTGAATGAGGAGAGCGTTTTCGTTCGCGATGTCTCGCAAAAAATCGGTGAGGGCTGGAAAACCAGTCTGATCGACGCAAAGCCTGCGGCTCTGGGCGCTAATAAACCGTGAAATTTGATGTGCTACAGTTAAAGGGAATTGAAATGAAAACGTCAGGAGGCGTAATGACTCAAGTTGCAATCGTGGGAGCACACGGTCAGATAGGCAAACTGATCATCAAACATTTGCGTGCGCAGGGCCTTGAAGCCATCGGGATTGTGCGTAAAACCGAACAGCTTGCGCAAATGGATGCGCTGGGCGCCAAAGGCGTTCTGCTGGATATCGAAAATACTACAGCGCAGGCGCTGGCGACGGCGCTTAAGGGTGCAGATGCCGTGGTGTTTGCCGCCGGTGCCGGTGGCGGTTCGACGGCGGAGCGTAAACGCACGGTCGATTACGCAGGCTCGGTGTTGCTGGCGCAAGCCGCACAGCTTTCAGGCATTCGCCGCTATGTTCAGATTTCGGCGGTGGATGTGGATAAACCGCTGAAACCCGATACCGATCCGGTCTGGAAAGCGTATGTCGAGGCCAAACGTGATGCCGATATCGAACTGCGCAAAAGCGGGCTGGACTGGACCATTCTTCGTCCGGGGCCGTTGACGGATGATCCGGCAACCGGCCTGGTGACGCTCAACGAGCATGCCGGAAGGGGCGACGTCAGCCGCGAAGATGTGGCGCTGGTGGTCGTGGCGGTGCTGAATGCACCCTCGTCCGTTGGCAAACAGTGGGAACTTCGCGGCGGTGATACGCCGGTCAGAGACGCTGTGACACAGTAAACCGCTACGCCAGCACTGCTTTTTTGATCGCGGGAAAGCAGTGCTGAGCGCATTTGTATGTTAAGAGCAATGCCTCAGGTGTGTTGTTTTGTTACAAGGTAGTGCATGATTTACGACTGAAATCGTTCAGGAAGAGTGCTAATTTACGCGCATAGACGGCGCAAATAGAAAGACAGGCACAAGAGGCAATATCCCATTCCATGAGCACTCACACTACAACAGCGAAACAGCTGGAAGTTCAGCGAATCACCGAAATCCTATCCAGAGCCATCGGGCAGCAACGGCTGAGGCCGGGCACGCGTCTGGTGGAGTCGCAGCTGGTTGAAGCCCTCAACGCCAATCGTAATCACGTACAGGTCGCGCTTCAGCGTCTGGCGATGCAACGCATTGTGACGATTGAACCCAACCGCGGGGCGATGGTTGCTCAACCCACCGCACGGGAAGCGCGGGAAGTGTTCATTGCCCGCCGGGCTATCGAGCGGGCGATTGTGGAAAGCATTACGCCGGACATCCTGCGTTCACATCGTCAGCGGATCAGCAGTCACATGCGCAACGAACGCGATGCCACGGCATCAGAAGATCGCCGCGCCATTGTGCGCGAGCTGAGTGAGTTTCATCTGATCCTCGGCGAGATTTGTGGCAATAAGGTGCTGAGCGAAATCCTGTCGAATCTGATGGTGCGCAGCTCTCTGATTGTCGCGTTGTACCAGCGCAATGAAGTGCCTTCCTGCCAGTGCGATGAACATGAAGCGATCATTAATGCGCTGGAAGCGGGAGACACGGCTCAGGCGGCAGACATCATGCTGGAACACCTGGACGATCTCGAAGGCGTTTTAGACCTTGATGATGCCGCCAGCACAGAAGTGAATCTGCGGCAGGTGTTGTCCGATTTATAGCACGCAACACCGGCAGACAGCGCCCGCCGGACGCGGGCGCAACAGGCCATCATGAGGACTTAAGGCGGCGCAGCTGAGCGCGATCGTTGTAGAAACGCTGACAGGCCAGGTACCCCGCAATAATGGTCGATAAGCTGGCGGTGCCCAGTAACATAAATGTCACCATAATCTGATATTTGATGGCTTTTACCGGGTCGATACCGGCAAAGATCAGCCCGGACATCATGCCCGGCAAACTGACAATACCCACCGTTTTCGCCGCATCCACGGTCGGGATCATCGCCGCACGGATGCTGTCGCGAATTATCCTCCCGGACGCAATTTTGGTCGACGCGCCAAGGCTCAGCATCTCAAGAATTTTTTGCTGATTGTCGAGAAACCGCTGATTCAGATTGCTGTAACACAATCCCACCGCCACCATCGCATTCCCCGCCACCATGCCGGAAATCGGAATGACCTGCATGGGCAAAAATTCAATGGATCCGGTCAGGATCAAAATCGTCAGCGTCAGCGTGGTGCCCGCGGTGATCGCAACAAACGAGATCACGAACCCGTTATCAATGTTGCGGCTGCGTTTTCTGGCATTCAGCGCCGCATTCACGCAGATAAACAACACCATCAGCACCGTCAGCCAGCCATTGTTGAGATCGAAAATGTATTTCAGCACATAGCCGACGATCACCAGTTGCACGATGGCGCGGGCCACGCTCCAGATGATGTCCTTTTCCAGCCCCAGTTTTTCTTTACTGCTGATAAGCAGGGCGACCACCACCAGAACCAGCGCCAGGGCCAGAGATTCGTTAGTAATATTATGCTGATTCATTGACGGCGTTCTCAGGCGAAGTGTGTGACAGGGTTATGACGTTTTTGGCGTGGCGGATCTCATTCTGATCGTGACTGACCCACAGCACGGCGAGCTGTTTCTGTTCTGTCAGGCTGGCAATGATCGAGTTGATGTTTTCTTTGTTGTCTTCATCCAGCGCACTGGTGATTTCATCAAGCAACAACACATCCGGCAGAAATTGCAGGTTACGCAGCAGGGCGACCCGCTGTTTTTCGCCCCCCGAGAGTTCCTGAATATTTTTGGTCAGCATATCTTCAGACAGGTGCACGCGTTTAAGCCAGGCGCGAAGCAGTGCCTCGTCCACCTTTTTTTGTCTTATCTGGTACGGCAGCGCGAGATTGTCGAGCACGGTTTCACCGAACAGTGACGGCGTCTGAAAGCAATATGACACCCGCTGGCGATACACCTCCGGTTTTATCCGGCTGATGTCTTCACCTTTGAAGTAAATGCTGCCGCCGGTCGGGTTTAACAGCGACGCTATGATTTTCAGCAATGTGCTTTTACCGCTGCCCGACGGCCCGGTCAGCAGGGTGAATTCACCGGGATTGAGGGTCAGCGAAACAGGCTCAAGAAGCGGGGTGTCATTGAGGGTGAACGCGACATCGTTCAGGCGAAGTAAATCCGGAGGAGCAGACATGGAAATATCCAGGGGTAATGTGTTGAATGTGTGAATAATATCACTGTTTTGCGTTTTTGTGGGGGAGCGGGGTTTGCTCCTCCCCCGGCGAAGAGGGAGGACGTAAGGAGGATTAACAGGCAATCAACTCGGATAGGGTACCCATCCGCCGCCGTTCAGGCGGATATAGATTTTTCCCTGATATTCCATGACCACGGCGTTTTCATTTTCAGACACCAGCGGCGTCTGCGGCAGGTTGGCGCTGAAGGTTTTCCAGTCCATTGACGGTGTGGTAAAGACCTTGCCGTCAACGGCGCGGGACACCATGTCGGCAATCGCAAGATAGCTGCTTGGCGTATCGATTTTTATCGGTGCTGACCCGTGCGGTGCCTGCATGCCGAAGAATTTCACACCCACCGGAATGTGCGTGATGCCAGGGCTTGGAATATCGCGCAGACCGGAAATCTGCATTTTGTCACCGACCAGCGCGGCGCCATGTTCCGGCACCACCACCAGCATCACTTTGCGGCCTGATTTATCAAGCTGATCCATAAAGGTATTCAGCTGACTGAGCAGCGTCTGGGCGCGGCTGCGGTAGTCGGCGCTTTTATTGCTGCCCACATAACGGTTGCCGTCGTGCAACGGGATCAGGTTAAAGAAGGTCGCGGTGCGCGCGGTTCCGGCTTTTTGCTGATTCTCCAGCCAGCGGGAGAACAACTGCCCGTCGTTGAAAATCGGTGAGCCGTCGAAAGAGGTCAGTTCATGCCCCAGACCGGCCTGCGACATCAGTGGCGATTTCATGTCTGCGTCGTCGCGCAGGTTGCCGATGTAATTACCAAACTCGCCGGTGTGATCCATCGCCAGCTGGGACGTGAAGCCCAGACGCGCCAGATCGTCGAACAGGTAACATTGCTGCCCGGCAGCCTGATACAGATTATGGTGCGACGACTGACCGCAGCTGGCGCGCAACAGACGGATAGACGCCGGGCCGCTGTAAGCCGTGGCGGAGTTGAAACGGCTGAACACGTAATCAAAGCGTGACCACAGCGGTGAGCTGGACAGGTTGACTGCATCCAGATCTGCCCATGCCAGTGAACAAATGTTGATCACCAGCAGATCAAAGGGCTGAGCATCGGCCGGCAGGGCATCCGGGAAGCGGACATTGCGGCGGCTTTCATTCTGGTAGAACTGCTCTAAATAGGCGCTGAGATTGGCATCCGTCGGCGGGCCACTGACCGTATTCGTCGTGGTGGAAGAGGCTGCCGGTTGCGCGGCGACCGGTTTATCCACCGCCGCCGTGACTGCGGCGGGCGTGAACAACGGCGTGACCAGGAAGCTGAGGTTTACCCACAGTAATGCCGCCACCGTAAAGGTCGTCAGACGGATCCACTGCGAGATGAACAGATAGCCCACCAGCAGCGCAAAACCCACGCCAATCCACTGCCAGTTAATAAAGCGGTCGGCCAGCTCCAGCAGATAACCCATGCTGAATCCGGTGACATCTGCGCCCTGACTGACAATGGAACGCCAGCCCGGCAGCCAGGTGTCGTGATACAGCAACGCCAGACCAAACGGCAAAGCCACCCACTGCCGCCAGCGGTGCATCCGCAGCGAAGGCAGCGGGAAAAGGAGTACGGCGGCGAAAATCAGGTTGCTCAGCGCATCAAAATTCAGGTAGCCCTGGGCCAGCAGCACAAATTTGAGCAGAAAGTAGTAGTTCCATGCGCCAAGACCGCGCCAGGATTGCCAGACCCGCAGACGGGGTGCGGAAGGTTGTGATTCTTTCATAGTGACGATTTGGATTTCCCGGTGGCGAGAGAAGTATCAGTTTTTGCTGTGCGCTGGCGATGTTTGTTCACCGTGCTGAGGGTGATGGGGGTCAGATAGCGCGGCCGCAGGAACCGTGTGGCCAGCCTGTTTTTCCAGCGCGGTAAACGGCTGCGCAGGGCATAACCGAGCGGGATAAACAGGATCGCCGCTAATATAAAAATCTCAATGATATCGCTGACAGACATTTTATAACTCCGGCGTCTTGATGACGGATGAATCACTGACGGCCAGCGTGACAGCGACGGGCTGATGGACAGGCGCGCGTTTCAGGGGTTCGACTTTATGCGCCACAAAGGCTTCCGCGCCCGCTACCGGTTGCGCCATTGGCGGTTTGGCCGCGAGGCGACGCACCTCGGTCTGAATATCCCGTTCCTGGCTCCAAAAGGTCTGGCTGGTGAACACTTCTTTCACCGGCAAAGTAAACAGGAAATCGAGCACGCTTGCGACATCACTGACCTGGCAGTTAGACAGGAACAGATACAGGTGTTTTTCTGTCACCGTCAGAATGTCGCCGTCGCGACGCAGGGAACACAGCGACATCGCCTGCTGCGGGCTGATGCCACTGGCCGGGCGCAGGGAGATCAAAATCCCGCGTGATTCGGTGGCCAGTGAGGCGTGCGTCCAGATATCTTTCATCACGGTGCAGAACGCCGGTAAGGGCAGATAGCCTTTGTGATGGGTAGGCAAGCGGCTGTCGAGCAGCACCTCGATATCTTCCGGCACGTGGCGGGTGAAACTCAGGTTTTGCAGATCATCGAGCAGGGTGAGGAAATTGGACAGCCGTGCTGCGTGAGGAACCACGAGATTGGCACCGCAGGCCTGCAACAGCCGCTGATCGACATACCGCAGCGAAGAATTCATTTCGCGAATGACAATCTTCAGGCTGTTGCCGCGTTGCATCCGCAGACGGTGGATCTGGCGCGCGATCACTTCCACTTCATCATTACCACCGAGGGCAAAAACCACCGTCGCCGCGCGGGCATGCGCCGCTCTTTCGGCTAACGTCGCATTATCATCGAACAGGAACCAGCGCTCAGAAAGCGGCGGTGCGCCTTCCAGCACGCTGCGTTCTGCCAGCAACATCCACTGATCGTCACCGGTTTGCCCGGCAACCAGAGTGGGCGTGTTTTTTTGTATTTCCCAGCCGGTTTCGCGTACGGTCAGCGGGTAGAGGGTATTGGCTTGTGAAATGACATTGTCATGCCACCAGGAAACCCCCCACTGATTGGGCTGAACGTCCGTTTTAATCTCGGCCAGGCCACATATTTGCCGGTGGTATAAATGCAGACGGGTTTTAGCGGTATTAATACCGCTGCCATAGCAGATAATAAGACAGCTGCTGCGTTTATTATCGCAGGCTATACTCATTTCGCGTACCCAACGGGTGAGCTGTTTATCGTTTAATGCCAGGCACGAAGTCGCGGGGATCAATAAAATCAATAATGCAGAATTTGAGTTAGGTAAACGATGAATATCAGACGGCAATGCCAGCAGGGCTTTCATTGTTTTGCCGAGCTGATAATAAGCCACCTGTTTGCGCGGCTTTGTCAGGCTGGTTAAAATAACATCGTCAGCCTCTAGCCGGTTTTCTTCATTCGTGCAAATTAAATTGTGCTCTGGAAACACCACGCTGACCGGCGCAACGTCATGTTGTGCCTCAATAACCTGCCCGCAGAGCCGATAGGCGGCCTCCTGGCTGTCTGCATTGACCCAGTAAAGACCGCGAATTTGCATTTCCGCTAATCCATTCCAGAATTGCGACATGCCTAAAGAAAAGGAGAGTGCCATAGAGTTATATCTGCTTGTATTCGGGTTCGATTAAAAGTCTGCTAGGGACACAATCTAAATGTGAGTATAATAAATTCTATCATTGCTACATTAAATAATCATAAATCTTCACAATAATGTTTTGATACTAAAATGCCTAACCCCGCAGGGCAATTTTTGCGTGGTGTGGCGTCAGTGCGAGATTGAATGCAGGGAGGGGGTCCATTGGGCGCCAATATTATAGACTCAGACGAATCCGATTCGAGTAAAGACAACGATTTTCATGCACTGAGTCACTATTTTTCTGTCTCTGAATTAAATTATGTCGATATCGGCCGCAAAGAAAAAATTCCGCAACTGATGTCGCGCTGGCCGCTGCTGGCCGAACTGGCAAAACTCGACGAGCTGTCGCCCCCTGACGCGGAGAAAAAATAATCATGGCCGTTATCGCGTTACAGGGTTTTCGGGGCGGCACGGGCACCACCTGCGTGACGGCTGCGCTGGCCTGGGCCCTTGCACAGCTCAATGAAAAGGTTCTGGTGATCGACTTCTCCCCGGATAACTTGTTGCGCCTGCATTTCGGTATGCCGTTTGAACAGTCCCGCGGCTGGTGCGCTGCACATCAGGCGGGGACCGCCTGGCAGGCATCGGCCCTGCGTTATCATCCCCGACTCGATTTTCTGCCTTATGGCAATGTCCGGCCTGGTGGCGATTCGCCATTACCTTTTGACTGGCCGCGCGCGATTCGTCAGCTGAAAAATACCGGCGTGTATGACTGGATCCTCATCGACTCACCGGCGGCGGACCCTCTGCCTGCCCAGACGGTGGCCGACGCCACACTGATGTTGCTGCACGCCGATACGCAGTCGCACGTGCGTTTACATCAGCACGCGCTGCCGGCCAATGGCCGTTATCTGGTGAATCAGTTCATGACCTCCAGCCAGCTGCAGCAGGACATTTTATTGCTTTGGCAGGAAACGCTGGCGTCGCTGGTTCCGACCGTTTTGCACCGTGACGAATCGATGGCCGAATCGCTGGCGGCCAAACAGCCGGTAGGCGAGTGGGACCCTGACAGTAAAATCAGCCGGGAACTCAATACCCTGGCAAGCTGGTGCCTGCTGAATTTGCGCAGCCATGACGATCGGCGGAGCGCCAGCGCATGAGCCGCCTGCTGAACGTTTTGCTGGTCCCGCCGGTGATCTCCGTGTTGCAGAGCCGCTATCGCCGCTACCGCCATCATCACGCGTCACCGGTTGCCGCCGCGACCATGGTGTTTTGCATCGCCCTGAGCTGGCTGTTTTTACGGTTTGAATCGCCGTCGTGGCAACGGGTGAGCGGACAACGCGCCCGCTGGTATCCGCAACTTTCTGCCGATCGCCCGAAACTGGCCGACCCGTTACGTTACCTGCTGCAAAGCCTGTGGCTGATGATCATCATTCCCTCCAACGGCCTGCGCGAACGTTTCACTTACACCCGCTGGCCGCAGCGGCTGCGCGACCGCTTCTACGGCTGGCTGGAAGCGCTGCCGGTGAAGGTGGAACAAAATCCGCTGGAAGCCAGAGTGGTACGCCGCGTCAGCACCATGAACCGCGTGGCAAAACGGGTGTTGATACTGCTGGCAGGTCTGGTGGCGCTGACGCTGGCGATGTTTTGCATTTCTCAGCCGTTCGGTTACCCGGCGCAGTTTGTTTTCGTGGTGCTGCTGTGGAGCATTGCGATGATCATCCGGCGTATCCCTGGCCGTTTCCCGGCGCTGATGCTGATTGTGCTGTCGCTGACCATTTCCTGTCGCTACCTGTGGTGGCGCTATACCTCGACCCTGAACTGGGACGATCCGCTGAGCCTGACCTGCGGATTGCTGTTGCTGCTGGCCGAAACCTATTCGTGGACGGTGCTGGTGCTGGGTTATGTGCAGACCATCTGGCCGCTGAACCGCAAGCCCGTGCCCATGCCTGCGGATGTCAGCGTCTGGCCGACGGTTGATTTAATGATCCCCACCTATAACGAAGATCTCAGCGTGGTGAAACCGACGCTGTATGCGGCGCTGGGGCTGGACTGGCCGCGCGACAAACTGACGATTTATTTGCTGGACGACGGCAACCGGCCGGAGTTCGCCGATTTCGCCCATGAGATTGGCATTAAGTACATCGCGCGTGAAACCCATGAACATGCCAAAGCCGGGAATATCAATCACGCGCTGAAGCAGGCGCAGGGCGAACTGGTGGCCATTTTTGACTGCGACCACGTTCCGACCCGTTCTTTCCTGCAACTGACCGTCGGCTGGTTCTTTAAAGATAAAAAACTCAGCATGTTGCAGACGCCGCATCACTTCTTTTCACCGGATCCGTTCGAACGAAACCTCGGACGTATGCGGCGCACGCCTAACGAAGGCGAACTGTTCTACGGGCTGGTGCAGGACGGCAATGACCTGTGGGATGCCAGTTTCTTCTGTGGCTCCTGCGCGGTGTTGCGGCGTGATGTGCTCAATGAGATCGGCGGCATTGCGGTTGAAACCGTCACCGAAGATGCCCACACCTCGCTGCGTATGCATCGCCACGGTTACAGTTCTGCCTATATCCGCATTCCGCAGGCCGCAGGGCTGGCGACGGAAAGTCTGGCGGCGCACGTCAGCCAGCGTATCCGCTGGGCGCGCGGCATGGTGCAGATATTCCGACTGGATAATCCGCTGTTCGGTAAAGGCCTGAAACTCGCGCAGCGGTTGTGTTATGCCAACGCGATGATGCACTTTCTGGCCGGTATACCACGCCTGATCTTCCTGACTGCGCCGCTGGCTTTCCTGCTGATGCATGCCTATGTCATTTACGCGCCTGCGCTGGCCATCGCGCTGTATGTTCTGCCGCACATGATCCACGCCAGCCTGACCAACTCCCGCGTGCAGGGCAAATACCGTCACTCATTCTGGAACGAGATTTACGAAACCGTGCTGGCCTGGTACATCGCCAGGCCGACGACTGTGGCGTTATTTAATCCTCACGCCGGCACTTTTAACGTCACTGCGAAAGGCGGGCTGAATAAACACGCTTACGTCGACTGGAAAATCAGCCGTCCTTATCAGGTGCTGATGTTGCTTAATCTGGCCGGGCTGTTCTTTGGTATTTATCGCGCGATTTATGGTCAGGCGGATGAATTGCTGACGGTGCTGGTGAGCATGGCTTGGGTGATTTACAACATGATCATTCTCGGCGGGGCGATCGCCGTGGCGTTTGAATCCAAGCAGGTGCGTCAGGCGCACCGCGTAGACGCCAAAATGCCGGCGTCGCTGCTGCGCCCTGACGGCCATCTGTATGTGTGCACCGTACAGGATTACTCCGACAACGGCGTCGGGCTGGAAACGGAAAGCGCCCGTTATTTCAATGCCGGTGACAACGTCACGTTAATTCTGCATCGCGGCCAGCAGGAGTATGCCTTCCCGGTGCAGGTCAGCCGTGTCTTCGGCCAAAGTATGGGGATGCAGCTTCTGCCGTTAACCACACAACAACACATCGATTTTATTCAATGTACCTTTGCCCGGGCAGACAGCTGGGTATTACGCGAAGACAGCTTCCCGGAAGACAAACCGATGGAAAGTCTGCGGGAAGTGCTGGGGCTGGGGATCCGCGGATATATGCGAATGCTGGATATCGCCCCGCAGCGCTACCGGCCACTGGCCTCCAAAACCCAGACGTTTGGCCGCTGGTTGCTCTCGTTTGCGCCGCGTAACCCGCCGCTGTCCGTTCAGCCTGATGAATCAACCCTGATGATGACAAAATAATGAAAAGACTTCCTTTGACGACTTTGATGGCATCCGCATTGATGACACTGGCATTGGGTTCTGCGGCCTCTGCCTATGGCGAGCAGGCCACGGCGGCGGTATTGCCGCAAACGGCTGCGACGCCGCCACAGGTGGCACTGCCGATGGTCGCGCCTGCGGTCAACCCGATGATCATCCCTGGCGCGCCGGTGCGCAGCCTGTCGCTGCCGTTTGCCGATGTGGCACCGACGCCGGGCGCGATAACCTTGCGCGGCATCCAGCCCAACGGCCAGATCGAGTTCGGCGTGCGCAGCGACGAAGTGGTGACGCAGGCGACGCTGAATCTGGAATTCACGCCGTCGCCGTCGCTCATTCCGGTCCAGTCGCATCTGAAGGTTTATCTCAACGATCAGCTGATGGGCGTTGAAGTCATCGATAAAGACCAGCTCGGCAAGAAAAATCATCTGCAAATGGTGATTGACCCGCGCTATGTGACTGACTTCAACCGCATCCGTCTGGAGTTTATCGGTCATTATCAGAATATCTGTGAAAACCCGGCTAACAGCACACTGTGGCTGGAGCTTGGTAAGGGAAGTTCGCTCAGCCTGCAATATCAGAAGCTGCCGCTGAGCAACGATCTGGCGCATTTCCCGGTGCCGTTCTTTGATGCCCGCGACAGCCGGCCGCTGGATTTGCCGATGGTGTTTGCCGCCTCGCCGGATGCCACACAACAACAGGCGGCGGCTATTCTGGCGTCCTGGTTTGGTACCAAAGCGCAGTGGCGCGGCCAGTCATTCCCGGCCCTGTATAACCAGCTGCCGGACAGCCATGCGGTGGTCTTTGCCACTAACGACAAACGCCCTGATTTCCTCAAAGAGATGCCGCCGGTAAAAGGACCGGTGGTGCAGATGACCAGCCGGGCGGATAACCCGTACGTTAAAATGCTGCTGATTCTGGGCCGTGACGATCAGGATCTGCTGACGGCGGTAAAAGGCATCGCTCAGGGCAATATTCTGTTCCGCGGGCAGACCGTGGGCGTGGATAAAGTGGAGCAGGTTCAGGCCCGTCAGCCGTATGACGCGCCAAACTGGGTACGCACCGATCGTCCGATGAACTTTGGTGAACTGAAACAATATGCCGAACAGTTGCAGTCTGACGGCATTCAGCCAAACCCGATCACCCTGAACATCAACCTGCCGCCGGATCTGTTTTTGATCAACAGTTCGGGTATCGATATGCGTCTCAGATACCGCTATACCTCGCCGCAGCTGAAAAATACCTCACGGCTGAGCATCAGCCTGAATAACCAGTTTATGCAGGATCTGACCCTGAAAACCGGCCACGATGAAGATTCGCAGTTACTGCATTTGTCGCTGTTGCAGGGGCTGCTCGATGGCAGCAAAGACCTGAACATTCCGGCGCTGAAACTCGGCGCAGTCAACCAGATGCGCTTTGATTTTGATTACACCTCTCTGCTGGCGAGCGGCACCGAAGGACGTTGCGAAACCTATACCACGGTGCCGAATCACGTGGTGATCGACGACAGCTCCACCATCGATTTCTCCGGTTATCGTCACTTTATGGCGATGCCGGATTTACGCGCCTTTGCCAATGCCGGTTTCCCGTTCAGCCGCATGGCGGATTTGTCTCAGACGCTGCTGCTGGTTCAGCCGCAGCCGCAGCCGGTGCAACTGACCACGCTGCTCAATGCGCTGGGGAATATCGGCGCGCTGACCGGTTATCCGGCGCTGAGCGTCAGCCTGACCGAAGATGCCGCGAAAGCCAAATCAACGGATGCCGATTTGCTGGTGGTGGGTGAATTACCGGCGGATTTACGTGATGACAGTATGCGCGATGATAAAAAAGCCAATCTGCTGATCAATGCGGCGCGGGATGCGATCAACACGCCAATCCGCCAGACACCGCTGCCGGATAACGCCGCACCGGCCAGCGATGCCCGCGTCGATGCCAGTGCGCAGATCACCGCACAGGGCCCTGTGGCGGCGGTTGTCGGTTTCCAGTCGCCGTATTTCGAACAACGCAGCGTGGTTGCCCTGATGGCGAATGGTCAGCAGGGCTTTGACATGCTCAATCACTCTTTGCAGGACACCAAACAGCGCGCGCTGGTTTACGGCTCGGTGGCGGTGGTGCGTGATTCCGGTACCACCAGCCTCAAAGTCGGCGATACCTATTACGTGGGGCATCTGCCGTGGTGGGAGCGCGTCTGGAATGCGCTGGCGACACATCCGGTTTTACTGGCGGTGATGGCGGTTGTCGTGGTGATTCTCGCGGCTATTTTGCTGTGGAGTGGCTTGCGTGCCCTGAGCCGTCGTCGTTTGTATGAAGACGATCAGGAATAAGCCCGTGAACACCCCTCACAAGATGCCGTTCACATTCAACAGGCTGGCCCTGACCCTGGGGCTGGCGCTGCTGAGCGCACAGGCCGGGGCCGCACCGGTGGTTTCCCCTGAGCAGTGGCTGCTGGAACAGGTACGCGTCGGTGAAGCCAGCCATCAGGAAGAACTGGTGCGTCAGTCGCTTTTTCGTCTGGAACTGATGGATCCTCAGAATCCGCAGGTGCTTTCCGCCCGTTTGCGGCTGTTACTGCGCGAAGGGGATCAGGCCGGTGCGAAACAGCAATTGCAAAAAATTCAGCAGGTCGCGCCAGATTCTGACGACTTCCGGCAGGCGCAGCTAAGCTTGCGGATTGCCTCGCCGGACATGCAGCAAAAACTCCAGCAAACGCGCTTACTGGCGACCGCCGGACGTCTCGACGAAGCCAAAGCCCAGTACGATGCGTTATTTCAGGGGCAGCCGCCAACGCTCGATCTCGCCGTGGAATACTGGCAGCTGGTCGCACGGCTGCCTGGGCAGAAAGCCCGTGCGCAAGGGCAGCTTCAGGCACTCAATCAACAGTATCCCGGTGATGTGCAGCTACGGTTGCAACTGGCACAAATGGCGTTTGATGCCGGTGACAACGCCGGTGGGGTCGCGCTGGTGAAACAGGTTGCCACCACCAATGAAGGGCGGTCGCCTGCCGCAGATTTATGGCTGGCGCGCATCAGGGCGCAGCCGGTGGCGAATGCCAGTGTCGATGCGTTGCAGGCGTTTATCGCCACCTTTGATACCGGCCCTCAGGTGATCGCCGCCCAGCAGGAACTCCAGAGACAGCAGGCGATGCTTGCCGATCCTCACTATCAGGCACGGATCAAAGGGCTGGCGCAGATAGAAAAAGGCGGCTCCACGGCGGCCATTGCGCCGCTGCGTCAGGCCTTGCAGGAAAAACCTAACGACGCTGAAGTGCTCGGGGCGATGGGGCTGGCGTATTCCCGTTCCGGCAACCGTCAGCAGGCTCTGGCGATGTTCCAGCGCGCCAGGGCAGCCGAACAGGATGGTTATAACACCAGTAAATGGAACAGCCTGATCGACACCAACAGCTACTGGCTCAGGATTGAGCAGGGCGATAAAGCGCTGAAGGCCGGGCAGTTAGATCGGGCGCAAAGCGCCTATCAGCAGGCTCAGCACATCGACGCCCGCGATCCCTGGGCTCAAATTGGCCTCGGTGATGTGGCCGTAGCACGTAAAAACGATCCGCTCGCCGAACAGGCTTATCGCCGTGCGCTGGTGCTGGAACCCAACAACAGCAGCGCCGAACGCGGGCTGGTGAACATTTATCAGCGGCAGTCGCCGCAAAAAGCGCTCGATTATCTCAGCACCTTGCCTGCCGCTTCCCGGCAAACGTTCAGCGATCGTCAGAAAAGCCTGCAAAGCGATGTGCTGACCGCGCAGGCGGAAAAAGCGGTGGCAGCGCGTCAGTGGGATCAGGCTGCCACACTTTATGCGCAGGTGCTGGCCCTGACCCCGGACGACGTCTGGAGTACGTATCACTACGCCGGTGCGCTGCGTGAAGCGGGGCATCCGGACAAAGCAGATGCCGCATTTACCCGGCTGGCGGCGAAAAAACCGGCCGATCCGCAGCAGGTCTATGCCTATTCGCTTTACCTCTCGGGTTCCGATCGCGATGAAGCGGCGTTGCGCCACTTACAGACGTTGCCGCAGAACCAATGGGACGCCAATATGCGCGAAATGGCGCAGCGCATCCGGCTCGATAAAACACTTTCAGGTATCGACACCGCCCTGGCGGCGGGCGATACCGCACTGGCGAAACAGCGTCTGCAACAGGCGGATCTGCCGGCCGACGGGCTGAGTCTTAATCAGCAGCGTCGGGTGGCGACGGCCTGGCTGGATGTCGGCGAAGCCAGCAGGGCGTACACTTTATTGCAGCCACTTAAAATGGCCGCCCGCCAGCAACCCGCCGGGCAGGATAAGGCGCTGATTTACCGTAATGCGGCGAACGTTGAACAACAGCTCGGTCAGCCCGATCTCGCCCGCCAGGATTACGCACAGGCGATGGTGGCCAGCGGCATCACGGCGCAGATGCCGGAAGATAACGACGGTTACACCCGACTCACACGTCAGCAGGCCGGAGATGACTGGCTTAAACGCGGCATCCGCTCCGATGCCCATGATTTATACCGTCAGCAGGACGTCAACTTCACGGTGGATACCGACTCCTGGGCGTCCAGCGGTACGCCGGGTAAATCCGATCTGACCGCCAATACCACCATGTTTCAGGCCGATATGCCGGTGTATCAGGGCAGAGGTTTCCTGCGCGCTGACTGGGTGCGGATGGATGCGGGAACGTTTGATCATCAGAACGGTAACTTCGAAGAGAGCTTTGGTACCTGTACCGATCAGGTTTGCCGGCGTTATCGCAGTCAGAACGCCAATGGCCTGAGTCTGGCGGCGGGCTGGGAAAATGAACAATGGAAAGGGGATCTGGGCACCACGCCGCTCGGCTTCCCGGTGGTTGACTGGGTCGGCGGGCTGGCATACAGCGGCGACTGGGAGACTATCGGCTGGACCACCACCGTCTCGCGCCGCCCGATTTCCAGCTCACTGCTCTCCTTTGCCGGAGCGAAAGATCCGGGCACCAATACCACCTGGGGCGGCGTTCGCGCCACCGGTGCCAGCCTCGGCCTGAGTTACGATCAGGGTGAAGCCAACGGCGTCTGGGCAGACATCAGTGCGCATCAGCTGACCGGTAAGAATGTGGCGGACAACACCCGTGAGCGGCTGATGGGTGGCTATTACTATAAGGTCATCAACGAGGATAACCGCCGGGCGACCGTCGGCCTGAGTTCGATGGTCTGGCATTACCAGAAAGATCTCAGCGGTTACACGCTGGGACAAGGCGGGTATTACAGCCCGCAGCGCTATTTCTCGCTGGCGGTGCCGGTGAATTATCGCCAGCGCACGGAAAACTGGTCATGGCAACTGGGCGGCTCGGTTTCCTGGTCACAGTCATCGACAAGCAGCCAAAAACGTTACCCGATCCAAAGTCTGATCCCCGATACGTTAACGGATAAAAGTGCCGTTGAGTCCGGCAGCAGCGGTTCCGGTTTCGGCTACACCGTGCAGGCCTTGCTGGAAAGAAGGGTCAGCGCCCACTGGACGGTCGGGGCGGGTATCGACATTCAGCAGGCGAAAGATTACACGCCGAGCCATTATTTACTGTACGCGAGGTATTCGATGGGGGGCTGGCAGGGCAGTCTGGATCTGCCGCCGCAACCTTTAACGCCGTATGCTGATTTCAAATAAGCGAAAGGTTCAGGCATAAAAAAAGAGGGGAAGACATTCCCCTCTTTTCGTTCTTATCGCGGGTGTATCAGAATTACTGCGCCGGAACCGGAGCGACCGGCGGTGCCAGAGGCGCAGGGGCTTCAGATTGTGGCTGAGCAGCCGGGCCGCCGAACAGGCCAAACATACCGGCAAATTCCTGCAACGTCATCTTCTGACCGTTCAGATCCACCTGATTATCCGCATAGCTGAAGCTGCTGGTCAGGGTGTCATCTTTCACCGTGGTCAGTTTAAACATCTGACCCATGGCTGCCAGACCCTGAACCTGCTGCTGTGCCAGCTTGGTGGCGTCATCGCCGCTGTAACCTTCCAGTTTAGCCACCTGAGTGGTGACTTCGGTTGCCATCGCCAGCGGAACATTCAGTTTAGCGTCGATTTTGCTGACCAGATTAGACAACATCTGATCCTGCGTTTGCGCAGGTGTAGCGGCCGGATCTTTCAGATCCAGATGCAGGTTGAAGGTACTTTCACCTTTGCTGTTTTTCCAGCTCAGCGGTGCAATGCTGATACTTGGATTGCCTTTGAGCAGCAGAGGCAGATTCGCCAGCAGCATATCGGCGGCTTGTTGCTGGTAAACCGCAGGATCCAGTTCACCTTGTTGCATCAGCAGGGCGCGGGATTGCTGATTGTAATTATCAGCAAACTGTTTCAGCGCCGGGCCATCCAGTTTGTCCAGCTTCAGCGTCAGTTTGGCAGAACCGAAATCAGCACCCTGAATTTTCAGTGCATCAATGGTGTAATCCTGCTGGCCGCCGATGTTATTGCCGTTTTCAGCAAATTTGCTCACCAGTTTGAAGTTATCCAGAGAGCCCGCGTCTTTACCGTCAACGTTCACCAGAATCTGTTTGATGCTCAGGTTCTGATCGCCCACGCCGACCTGGAATTTACCCTGCCGGGTATCGCTGTCCATGTTTAAACCGGCCAGCGTCACTTTTTCAAGCTGACCGAACTGGTTTTTAGAGGTGATCGCCAGGCTGTCGATGTCCGCTTTCAGCTTCATCGCCGTCAGCTCTTTATCCACATCCACATTGATGGTGCCGCCGGAGAATTGCAGCTGGCTCTCTTCTTTCTGGTAGGTCACCGGGATAATGTCGATGGCCGATGCGCTCGCGCCGCTGTAAGAGACGCGGGTATCCGCGGTGATCAGCGAGCGACCTTTGGTCACGTCAAACAACGGTTTGAGCGTTGGGGTGTTTTGCAGTTCGGAATGCACCGAAGCCATGCTCGGGATCAGGTTGAATTTCTTCAGCTGAGCGGCAGGGAACGGGCCATGATCGACGGTTTCGATAAACGCGATTTCATCACCGGTTTTCAGTGCGCTGGTACCTGCGGTGGCCGCAGCGGCATCAGGTTGCAAAACGATGCGCAATTTGCTGCTGAACACGCCACGCTGGTAATCCTGATAACTGACTTTCAGGCCGGCTTTCGGGAAAGCAGTCTGCAGCTGGCTGTTGGCCGCCGCGACTTCTTCATCCATATGTTGTTCGATGAGTTTACCCGTGTACCACGAGACGCCTGTCCAGGCTGCGCCAAGGACGACAATGACGCTTACAGCGACTAACGACTTCTTCATATCTCTGTTTATCCTTATGAAATGTCCCGAAAACAAAAAACGCCTTGCGGCGTTATTAGTCTCCTGAGTGTAGCTCAATCAGTAAAAAAATCATCAAATTGAGGCCATTAGCCCCAATTTGTTTAATGACCGGATACTTAACTCAGGGTATTGAACACGCGGGCAATGCGCCCGTTGCCACTTATGCTGACCGGCGATTCACTGGCCGCAATATAGCCGGACTCACCCGGATTGAGCACCAGCGTCTGGCCGTCTTTCACCAGCACGCTCTGGCCTTCGATACAAAAGACAATCGCCGCGCTGTCTTGTTCAAGCGTTTGCGGCTCTGCAGACAGGCTGTGGATGGAGAACGCAAAATCTTCTACCGGGATCGGGAAGTTAAGCTCTGCGCCTTTTTCCACCGGCGTCGTCAGCAATTCACTGGCCGGTTTGGCATTGAATTTCAGGTTGGCCAGCAACTCAGGGATATCGATGTATTTCGGCGTCAGGCCTGCGCGCAGGACGTTGTCGGAATTCGCCATCACTTCCAGCGACACCCCTTTCAGATAGGCGTGCGGCGTTTCGGCATACAGGAACATGCCTTCGCCCGGTTGCAGGGTAATCACGTTCAGCAGCAGCGGAGAGAAAAGGCCGGTGTCGTGCGGATAAAATTCAGCGATGCTGCGGATGGTGTCCCACGGCTCGCCGCGCTGATCGTTGAGGACGGATTTCAGCACATCCAGCGCCCGCGATTTATCGTCGCCTTCCAGACTCAGCAGCCCGGCGAACAGGGTACGCAGGTGGTCAACATCGGGATAAGACAGGAAGCTGGCAATCAGCGGATGGGCACCGGCGACCGGTTGCAGCAAAGAAACGGTTTCACGCAGCTCGCGAAAACCGTTCATGGCCTGGAACTCGGTCAGGGCATAGACCAGTTCCGGCTTGTGATTCGGATCTTTATAGTTACGTTCAGCCGCATCGAGCGGGATCCCGTTGGCGTTTTCTTTGGCGTAACCCAGCTCGGCTGCGCCTTTGCTTGGATGAACCTGAATTGACAGCGGCTGATCGGCACACAATACTTTGAACAGGAAAGGCAGTTCACCAAAACGTTTGGCGACTTTTTTACCTAACTGCCCCTCAAGATTGGCACTGATTTGATCGCGCAGAGAAATCGTCTCACCGGCGGCATTCTCAACCTGAGAGCTGCTTTTCGGGTGAGCACCCATCCACAATTCCGCCATCGGACGATCTTGCGGATCGGTAATGCCATAAAGTTCCGTCAGCGCGTCTTTACTGCCCCAGGCGTAATTTTGTACACCGTTATGCATCTTTTGCATTGCTTCATCCTGAATGGAAAATTCTACCCGCTAGTAAACAATGACGGGGCGGCCTTTACAACTGTGAAGGGTCAAAAAGTGCGGTGATGGCGCAATCTCTTCAATGTAAAAGGAACGGGTAATACGCTTGCCTTATATGTCACTATACTCGTCAGGCCGCTGATGAACGCGTGGGAGCGCACCTGGCGGCTGAAAATCCTGCACAAAACACAGACACTCATTCGAAAATAACTATCTAAGGAGACAACAATGACAGCGACTCGCATTGAAAAAGACTCAATGGGGCCTATCGATGTTCCGGCAGATAAGCTTTGGGGCGCACAGACGCAACGTTCGCTTGAACACTTTCGTATTTCCTCTGAAAAAATGCCCACGGCGCTGATCCACGCGCTGGCCCTGACCAAACGTGCGGCCGCCAGCGTCAATATGGATCTCGGTTTGCTGCCCGCCGAGCGGGGCGACGCCATTGTTGCCGCTGCCGATGAAGTGCTGGCGAATAAACATCCTGAAGAGTTTCCGCTTTCCATCTGGCAGACCGGTTCCGGCACCCAGACCAACATGAATATGAATGAAGTGCTGGCGAACCGGGCGAGTGAGATCCTCGGCGGTGAGCGCGGCGAAGCGCGTAAAGTGCATCCGAACGATGACGTCAACAAAAGTCAAAGTTCCAACGACGTTTTTCCGACCGCGATGCATGTCGCTGCGGTGATTGAACTGCGTGAAACGCTGCTGCCTGAGCTGAAAGTGCTGCACAAAACGCTGCAAGCGAAAGCCGAAGCCTATCGCGATATCGTTAAAATTGGCCGGACACATCTACAGGATGCCACGCCGCTGACCCTGGGCCAGGAGATTTCCGGCTGGGTGGCGATGCTGGCGCATAATGTCACGCACATTGAAAACAGTATTCCGCACATCGCGGAGCTGGCGCTGGGCGGCACGGCGGTAGGTACCGGCCTGAATACGCACCCTGAATATGCGGTTCGCGTCGCGAAAGCGCTGGCTGACCTGACCAAACAGCCGTTCGTCACGTCGCCAAATAAGTTTGAAGCACTGGCAACCTGCGACGCGCTGGTGCATGGGCATGGCGCACTGAAAGGTCTGGCGGCTTCGCTGATGAAAATCGCCAACGACGTTCGCTGGTTATCTTCCGGCCCGCGTTGCGGCATTGGCGAGATTTCCATTCCGGAAAACGAACCGGGGAGCTCGATCATGCCAGGCAAAGTGAACCCGACGCAGTGTGAAGCCATGACCATGCTTTGCGCGCAGGTGCTGGGAAATGATGTCGCCGTCAATATTGGTGGCGCTTCCGGTAACTTCGAGCTGAATGTGTTCCGCCCGCTGGTGATCCACAACTATCTGCAATCTGTCCGTTTGCTCGCCGACGGAATGCGCGGTTTCAATGAGCACTGTGCCGTCGGCATTGAGCCAAATCGTGACCGCATTACGCAGTTGCTGAATGAATCGCTGATGCTGGTGACGGCGCTCAATACCCATATTGGTTATGACAAAGCGGCGGAAATCGCCAAGAAAGCCCATAAAGAAGGGCTGACACTGAAAGGTTCTGCGCTGAAACTCGGTTATCTGACCGAAGAACAGTTCGACGAATGGGTCAGACCGGAAGCCATGGTCGGCAGCATGAAGGCATAAGTTTCCCTGATACCTGTGCACCAGAAAGGTCCGGCTTGCCGGACCTTTTTCATTTATAGCGGGTGGTCGGTGTATAAATGCAGGCGTTTGATCAGCAGGCTCAGCGGCTGAGACTGCGGTTTGTACTTGTGTTTGATGGCGGTGACGTCGTAATCCGGCAATTCGCCTAGCTTCGGTACCTGCATCATCGGCGTACGCAGACACAATGCGATCAGCGGCAGCGGGCAGGGGTGTTGCACCTGTTTCTGACTGTTGCGATACCACACGCGGGCAATGGGCTGAACTTTCACCGGACGTTTAAATTTCAGCGCGGCATGTTCCGGTAGCCGTTTCACATCAATCATTTCGCGGTTGATATTTTCCATCCACTGTTCACGGGTATACGGCGACACGGCGCGTCCGGCATTGAGGCTTTTTTCCAGCATCGCCAGCACTTCGTCCCGGCTGACATTCTTAATAATGTGCTTGTTGGCCCAGCCAAAGCGCACCGAATCCGGGTCATTTAAAAAGGTCACGGAACGATAGGCGTTGAGGGTAATCAGGCCGCGCAAATGGGTGTGCACAAACTCGAAACGCTGTTCGCGCGCCAGCCCGGATTCAACGGTGACGATGTGCTCAAGTTCAGCCTTGAGTTTGTTCACTTCTTCGATCAGCAGCAGGGCAGACTGGTGCTCTGCGGGGTCAACGGCATAGCAAAGCACGCCGGGCAACCGGACCGCGGATTTGCTGCTGATATTCTCGTTATTATGATGAATGAACAGCCGCTGGAAATGCTGCAACGCCATCTCCTGCGCGGCTTCACCGAGATAAGGGGTGACAGAAATCTTATCCGCAGGATTATGTTCTTCGCCTTTGGCGATGTCCGGCAAGGCAAACACCCGTGCCTGCAGTAATTCCAGCCTGCTCAGGAAATTCCCCAGGTCGTGCAACGCCATTTCCAGCTCGTTAAAACAGCCATTCATACGAGCGATCAAATCATAATCTGCCATATCCCCTCCGGTTAGTTACAACATACAGTGTAGGGTATTATGATTAAATGTGCACACTTAACCTTCGGGGAAATGTGCAGCGGTTGTTTTTAAAGCGCCTGGGAGGGAAATCAAGGGAGTGTAAAAACCGAGGTTAATCAGCAGGGCTCATGAATATTTGCTGAACCCTGCCGGTGGTTCATGAAACTTCAGTTGCGTATCGTCTCTAACCAGCCGTTGACTGTCTCCGTCGTTCTTCGTTCCTGATCGCATTCAATGACCAGCGGTTTTTCCCGGCGAGCGGTGGGGGCAAGGCTTACAAGAATATCGTCGCTGTCACCTTTGCCGTAACCGCCGTGGGTAATGAAGGGGATGATTAATTTGCCTGCAAGGTTATGGCTGCTGAGGAATGTTTGCACCACGGGCGGTACGCTGGTTCCCCAGATGGGAAAGCCTAAATACAGGGTTTCATAGCGTTCGATATCAGCGACGCTCTTTTTTAATGCCGGTTTGATTCCCCCGGTACGCTCATTTTTCGCCAGTTCAACGGTCTGAAAATAGTCTTCCGGATAAGGCGTGGCCGGTTCGATTTCAAACAGATCCGTTTTCAGACTGCGATGGATGACGCCTGCGATGACCCGTGTATTCCCGCTGCGGGAAAAGTACGCCACCAGAATGCGGCTCTTGCCCTGAACATTTGCAGTGCCGGTCGTTGCTGACGCCAGAGAGACATTTCCAAGCGTCAGGCTGGCAAAGGCTGTGATCAACATTCTGCGGGTGGAATCATGCTCCATAACGCGTCCTCTATTGGCTCGCCAGCGCCTGCTTCAGCGCCTTTTCAGCTCGCATCGCGGCTTCATTTTCCCCATGGTCCCGCAGAACCATTGCCAGCTGATGCAATTGTGATGCCGTCAGGCCGACCCGCATGCTTGCAAGAATATGGGATAACAGCTGCGCTTCAACGCCCGGCGTGGCCGCTAATGCGCCAACCGTTGCCAGTTCGCGGCTTTGCCAGTCAAGGTTATCCCTGGCGAAAATGTCGCCGAACAGATGTGTTTGCAGGAACTGGTTAATAACCGGCGCAAAATCAAAGAGTGGCCCCTGAACCGGAGCGCCTGAGATTTTGGTCTGATTCGCGGTACCGACCCGGAGAAGCTCATCCCCGGTAGGGACAGGGGAGACAGGCGCTTTGCCCTCCACGTCTTCGATGCCGCGTTGTTTACGTGCTTCAACGACCTTCATCAGTTCATTCAGCGCGTTCAGGCTGCGAGGAAAACCGGTATAGGCATAGAGCTGGACGAGAATTTCTTTGGCTTCGTTAATCGTGATCCCTGCATCCAGCCCCTGATTCAGCGCTGAATTCAGCTTATCCATCTGACTGGCGGCCATCGATGCCGCCATCAGGGGAATGGCCTGTTGACGAGCAGATAGCGTCTCGGAAACGGTGTGTTGAGTCATGTCTGTAGCTCCTTTCGTGACGGGTGCCGCGGGGGCAAAAAGTAGACGTCTTCTGCGATAAAAATATCTAATCCGTCTCTGTTGAAATCCCGGCGGGGTATCGGTTTACCCGGTATTTTCATTCAGATTAACGGAGACGGGATGAAAGATAATTACGCCCGGTAAATAGCCGCTATGAATGAAATTCATAAAACCACAGGGGCGTATGAGGGTTATTTTTTCCCTGAATAATGAAGACCGTTCTCGGGTAGACTACGCAAAACCCATCAGCCCGAGTTCCGCCATGACCATTGCTCCCGTCCGTTGTCCCTGGAATCTCCAGGACGATCTTATGATTCACTACCACGACACCGAATGGGGTAAACCCGTGCGCGACAGCCGTGCGTTGTGGGAAAAACTGATGCTGGATGGCTTTCAGGCGGGGCTGTCCTGGCGGATTGTGCTGAAAAAACGTGAGGCATTGCGTCTCGCGTTCTGCCAGTTTGAGCCGGAAAAAGTCGCTGAATTCACCGAAGATGATATCGAAAAGCTGATGAACAACGCCGATATCATCCGCTCACGCAGTAAAATTACGGCGGTGATAAACAATGCGCGGGTTTATCTGGCAATGCAGCAGGCCGGCGAAGATTTCGGTGAGTGGATCTGGACGCAGATCGGCGGTAAAGCCATTCAGCATGTGGGGCCGGTGCCCACCAAAGATGCGCTGTCAGAACGTATTTCGAAAGACCTGAAAAAGCGCGGTTTTAAGTTTGTCGGTCCGACAATTGTTTATGCCTGGATGGAAGCCACCGGCCTTATCAACACTCACCGTCCTGAGTGTTTCAGGCGGGCGCAGGTTGCCGCAGAGGCCTGATTTATTAGGCTATAGTGAGTCACACAAACTGTTTTTGATATTGTGACGGTGTCACGTTAAGTTTGCGCATAAAGGCCCGTCGTAAGATATCCACGCTGGAAAATCCGCATTGCGAGGCAATCTGTTTCATGGCCAGACCGCCGGTTTCGAGCAGCTGGCGGGCATGAAATACCCGTTGCTGTTCCAGCCATTCTGCCGGTGATTGTTTCATTTCCTGATTAAATAACCGCGTGACGTGGCGGGCACTCAGCCCCATGTGTTGTGCCAGCGTGCTGACATTGTGCGGCTGGTCCAGGGAACTCAGCACCCAGCGCTGAACATCCTGCAACGCGGCGCGGCCACTCAGCGATGCCTGACCGTGACGGCTGAACTGAAGCTGCCCGCCTGGGCGTTTGAAGAACATCACCAGCTGAGCGGCGACATTGCGCGCCGTTTCCCGCCCGAGATCTTCCTCAACCATACTTAACGCCATATCCAGCCCGGACGTCACACCGGCAGCGGTGCGCAGTTCGCCGTCCGCGATAAAAATAGCGTCTGCTTCGACACACACCCGTGGATATTCCTGACTCAGTTTTTCCGCAACCGCCCAGTGAGTGGTCACGCGGCGGTTATCCAGCAGTCCTGCGGCGGCAAGCAACAAAGCTCCGCTGCACACTGAGCCAAAACGCTGTGCATGTTGGCTCCAGCGACAGAGATTGTGCTTTAAAGCATCGTCGCTCAAAAACGTGTTCAGTGAAGGCGCACCGGCGACCAGAAAGGTATCGAGATTATCGGGAAGCGGGGCGTCCAGAATCATGTCGGCCAGGATCCGGGTGCCTGAAGACGAAGTAACGATCGGGTCGTTTATCGCCATCACGCTGAGTTTATACACTTCGCGGCCACGCTGCTGATTGGCCTCGGCGAAAACATCCATCGGGCCGGAAACGTCCAGCATCTGTACGCCGGGGACGGCCAGAATAATGATGTGTTTGGGCATTGATCGTTTTCCTGTCGCAGAACGGCGTAATGTCTTAAATCGTATTACTACGTCGATTGATGACATTCATCCTGCGGCTTACGCTGGGTTTATGCAATCCCACAGGAGAAATATCATGAGTCTCACAATTAATGGCATCCGTATCCCTGACAGCAAAATGTGCCGCGAAGCCACAGAACGGGTTCGCGATAGCGAATCGGAATTGCTGTTTCATCATTCCAGCCGGGTGTATTACTGGGCCGCGCTCGCCGGGCAGGCTCGTCAGTTAAACGTTGATCACGAGTTACTTTATATTGGCTGCATGTTCCATGACATGGGGCTGACCCACGAACACTGCAGCTGTGATAAACGTTTTGAAGTGGACGGCGCCAATACCGCGCGGGAATTCATGCAGCAATATGGCATCAGCGGGCAGGACATCGACAAAGTCTGGACCGCCATCGCACTGCATACCACGCCCGGTATACCCGAGTTTATGGAGCCGGTGATCGCGCTGGTTACGGCAGGAGTGGAAATGGACGTGCTGGGCATCAATTATCAGGCGTATGAAGAGGACGTTCGCCATGCGGTGGTGAATACACATCCACGCACGGCGACATTTAAAGAAGATATTATTCAGGCATTTTATGACGGCATAAAAAATAAGCCGCAAACGACCTTCGGTAATGTAAAAGCAGACGTTATTGCAGATAAAGAACCTGAATTTATCAGGGGGAATTTCTGTTCCATTATCCGTCAGTCACGCTGGCAGGGCTGAAGAAGAGCAGGGCGCGCCGGTTTCAGCACGGCGCGTTTTTAGCGTCAAATAAGGCGAAACTCGAGCATAAACAGTTCTTTCAGCCCCGGATAAATCTCGCCGATGACCTGTTTCAGTTCCGGCAACGTCATATTTTCCTGCAACGCATGGGTATCATTTAGCGCGTCAAATTGCACCGGCGTCACATTGATAATCTCGATATTGCAGAAAAAAACATTATCTTCATAACGGCTTACCCGCACCTTATCACCGGCTGAAAAGTTTGCATCGCTGGCTTCGCGCAGTGTAATCGTTTTACGGCCTGCAAGAATATCCGCCTCAAAGCGACCATAAAAAGTGATGTTTTTCATAACCATCCCCGGTTATCCATTGACGTTCCTGTGAGCCGATGAGTGACGTTAATTGGCTCATTATACGAGCCGAATAAGGATTGTAAACGGCTCATAAATGGGTCTGACAAACAAATGTTCCGGTAAACACCCATGGCTTGTACGAGAAAAGTGACTTTCAGATCAGCCGATGACCCTCTTTATCAACAACTTTTTCGCCGTCTTCTTTTGTGAACGCTGCTTTTTGAAATTCCGGAAGTATGTCGAGTACCATCTCTGATGGTCGACATAACAATGTCCCAAGTGGCGTGACCACAACGGGACGATTCATCAGAATTGGGTGAGCGAGTATGGCGTCGATCAGTTCATCATCAGTGAGTGTATTTTTATCAAGTTCTAACTGTTCATAAGGCTCTGTATTTTTACGCAGCAATGCCCGAACTGTGATCCCCATATCTGTAATCAGTTTTATAAGATCCTCGCGGGTAGGTGGTGTTTCCAGATACAGAATAACCGAGGGTTCAATCCCACTGTTGCGGATCATCTCAAGGGTATTGCGTGATGTCCCGCAGGCAGGATTATGATAAATAGTCACATTGCTCATAGTCATGATCTCTGGTTGAACCCCGGAAGCGACTCATTCCGGGGTTATGAGTTAATAGTCAGTGTGATACAGACAGCCGCAGTGCCAGTGCTACCAGCGTGACAAACAGTACGGGGATCGTCATGACAATCCCCACCCGGAAGTAATATCCCCAGGTAATTTTGATGTTTTTCTGCGAAAGAACATGCAGCCACAGCAATGTTGCCAGGCTTCCGATAGGGGTGATTTTAGGCCCCAGATCGCTACCGATGACGTTGGCGTAAATCATCGCTTCTTTGATAACACCGGTTGCTGTACTGCCATTAATCGACAGTGCCCCGACCAGCACGGTCGGCATATTGTTCATTACAGAGGACAGGAAGGCTGTAAGGAAGCCAGTACCCAGCGTTGCCGCCCATAATCCTTGCTCTGCCAGCTGATTCAGCACAGATGAAAGATAATCGGTCAGTCCGGCGTTTCGTAATCCGTAGACCACCAGGTACATACCCAGCGAGAAAATAACGATTTGCCATGGCGCACCTCGTAACACCTTGCCTGTGTTAATGGCATGACCTTTCTTCGCCACAGCAAACAGGAGCAGGGCACCAACAGCCGCGACCAGACTGACAGGAACGCCCAGCGGCTCCAGTCCGAAGAACCCCACCAGAAGCAAAACCAGAACCAGCCAGCCGGTTTTAAAAGTCTCGAAATCACGGATCGCATCTTTCGGTTCTTTCAGCAGGGAAACGTCGTAAACGGCAGGAATGTCTTTGCGGAAATACAGATGCAACATCACAAGCGTAGTCGCAATGGCCGCCAGGTTTACCGGCACCATCACGGCTGCATATTCAGAGAAACCAAGCTTAAAGAAATCCGCTGAGACGATGTTCACCAGATTCGAGACAATCAGCGGCAGGCTGGCCGTGTCAGCGATAAACCCTGCGGCCATGACAAAGGCTAAGGTTGATCCCTGGCTGAATCCCAACGCAAGCAGCATCGCGATGACGATAGGTGTCAGGATCAGTGCGGCACCGTCGTTGGCGAACAGTGCGGCGACCATCGCGCCAAGCAGAACAATCCAGGTAAAGAGCAACCGGCCCCGGCCATTTCCCCAACGCGCAACGTGCAATGCGGCCCATTCAAAGAAACCGGATTCATCGAGTAAAAGACTGATGATGATCACAGCAATAAAGGTGGCAGTCGCATTCCAAACTATCTGCCAAACCACCGGAATATCCCCCAGGTGAACGACGCCAGTCAGCAATGCCAGACCTGCGCCCAGCATGGCACTCCAGCCAATCCCCAGTCCACGGGGTTGCCAGATAACCAGGACGAGCGTAAACAAAAAGATAACACCAGCCAGTAACATCAGAAACCCCATTCATATTTGTTTATTCGTATATATACATCGACTTTAGCACGAGGACGATGCTGCGCTATGGAGCTTGTTGCGTATGTGTTCGCGTTCACAGTTCCAGGCTATGTCAATGATTCCGGCAGCCCATGCAGGCATATGGGGTGACAGTCGGTAATGCACCCATTTTCCTTCACGGCGGTCAATGACCAGCTCTGACTCACGCAAAAGAGCCATGTGGCGGGAAATTTTCGGCTGAGACTCGTTTGTGGCACCACAGATGTCACAGACGCACATTTCTCCTGATTCCCTGAGGAGCAGTAAGATAGTCGAACGGGTTTCATCGGCGAGCAGTTTAAAAAGCTGAACAGGCTGTAGCATGCTTAACCTCGTTAAAAATTAACAATACATATGATATTTCATATGTGATAAGTTTTAAAGCATAGCTTACAAGAGAGAGAGTTTTTTATGACGCACTTACCAGCAATAGAACCGGGGTGCTTTGATGAGGCCATTACCAGTCATCTACTGGACGGCGCTGAGACCATGCCGCGTATTCTTATCCTTTACGGATCGGTACGAGAACGCTCCTACAGCCGTTTTGCAGCAGAAGAGGCGGGGCGGTTGCTGGCAAGGATAGGCGCTGAGGTGAAAATATTTAATCCATCTGGCCTGCCGTTACCTGATGATGCGCCGGACAGTCACCCTAAAGTGCTTGAACTCCGAGAACTGGTCAGGTGGTGTGATGGAATGGTCTGGAGCTCTCCGGAAAGACATGGAGCCATGAGTTCGGTGATGAAGGCCCAGATTGACTGGATACCCTTGAGTGAAGGTGCTGTTCGTCCGTCCCAAGGTAAAACGCTGGCCGTGATGCAGGTTTGTGGCGGCTCACAGTCATTTAACACGGTAAATCAGATGCGGATACTTGGCCGCTGGATGCGTATGTTCACCATTCCCAATCAGTCGTCAGTGCCAAAGGCATGGCAGGAATTTGATGATGAAGGACGCATGAAACCCTCAGCCTGGTATGACAGAATTGTGGACGTTGCCGAAGAGTTATTCAAAATTACGTTAATCCTGAAAGGGCATGCAGGTTATCTGGCGGACCGCTACAGCGAAAGGAAAGAAAGCCATCAGGAGCTTTCTACAAGGATCAATCAGGCAAAAATCTGACAGGCAGACAGGCCCGGATGAATTACCGGGCTTTAGAAAGAACGACAATAAAACGGACATTTGAAATGAGACATAAGCGGACATTTCAATTTAGCTACTACAGCTTCTGTCAATGCAGTTTTAAAGTGTCACCTCTTTGGGCAAAGTAAAAGTGACACTCAAACTGATATGATAGTTGCCTTGGTAGCTCTAATATTGATCTGGGTTTTTAGATAGTTTATCTACATACTCCACTAACAGCCTTTTAGCTAAGTCATAGGATTTTATAGAAATATCAAACAGTTCTTCTTCTTTTTTTAAAAAACCAGTATGTACTAATTGAGATCTGTAATCATACAGTTTATAAAATAACTCTGCATCCCTTCTCCCTAATGTCGTATGAACAAGCTTTTTACAACTTTTACTGATGTATTGAAATTTCAAAGAATTTAATCCCTTTTCAAGAGAAGCTTTAGTATTATCATCAATATCCATTTTATTCATAATATTTGTTAAAAACTCTATTGTTTTAACCTCATTTTCGTCGCGAAGAACTCTATCCGTTAATACCTCTATAGCGGTCATCGACAAAATAATTCTATTTATGAGTGACTCATCAAAAAGAGCGGTTGTGAGCATAGATGTCGCTATTTTAATTTTTTTAAATTTATTACCTGCGGCGAAAATGTTTTCCATTCGTCTATAATGCTGGTTAAAGTATATATCAAATTTATCCGCATTCACCGGTTCAATTTCTTGAGTTGCTTTAGTGTCCCATGCAGTAGATTTGTCTGGAAAAACATGAACTCCGAATTTATCGCTCCAATGAATTAAAGGTATCTCATAATAATCCCCATCACTTTTTATATGCTGCTGTATAAAATAGCTTTCTGATTCTCTCTTGGCCTTTTCTAGTAAGGATGAAGATGCTAAATTATCAGGATATGCAATGCCTATTCCTATTTCGGCAAATGACAAAATTAATGCCTGTTCAACTCTTCTTGAATCAATGGCTATATCTTTATAACTTAAACCTTCTAACCGCCTCAATCTCAGGATGCTTTTGTCTTTCAATGAACTACCATCGTCCGATTCTATAATGAACTTATTTAAAAAGAGTATTGAATCACTATCAATACCAAGAGGCCTTGAAATCTGAAATCTAATATAAAAATTAAAGGTACCTAAATCAGATTGTGTTTCATTTTCTTCATTGTCAATTGATTCATCTAATGCTGATGCGCCAAACGATTCAGCAATCTCACCAAAGAGTTCTCTATCAGCATCATCAACCTGATCGAGAAAATTTTGTGTCGCACTATTTATCAGATCCGATACTTGTTCTTCGGATAAATTTTCTTTTTCAGATATCCCCATCAGTTTTGACGGTAATTTTTCAAAAAGCTGTATTAAATCAGACCTGTGAAAAGGAGTGCTGATTTCAATTCCAAAAAGCTCAACAACAGAATTTTTCATTATAAAAACACCTATGTATACGTAAAATTTGAATTTTTAATCTAGGGGTATTGCATGTTAGTATATAATTCAAAGCTCACAATCATGATTCTTCTATATTACGCAAAGATTTAATTCTATTTTTTTGAACTTGCTACAAACAAGCTTGGGTCTGCCAGAACGGGATTGATTGCTCGAAGTTGTTCCTGGACGCGCACCTGAGCCTTACGGCTGGGGGACTTCTTGCTTCTTTCCCGTTTGCCTTCACTTTCCCGCTCATCCTGTTTTATCTGAGCCAGTCTGAGTACTGTCCCGAGCCGTTTATTATCAATAATCTGCCCCTGATCGACACAGGCCAGCTTATCGAATGCCTGACACTCAAGGCTCCGATGTCCGTAGTGGAAGGCGAGGGTGCCATCGGGATAATCCAGCACTTTAATTTTCTCACCGGCAAGACGGCTGTTTTCTTCTGTTGGGTCCATGAGATAAAGGATCTTATCGTACTGGAATGTCAGTGATTTCGACACGGTACGAACATCATGCCAGGCAAAGATGTCTCTTAACTCATCGGAGTTCTCCTGCACTGGACGATGCAAATATTTCTTTTATTAGCCGATCCTGAAGAGTCTGATTCGCACGTTCCACGCGGCCTTTAGCTTCAAGCCTGTATCACCGGCAAACGGTGGATCTCTTTATCTGAAATGGTCACCAACATCGGTTGAGTCCCTTAGAATTGTATTCAGCTTAGCTTACTCTAAGGTGACGTTTCTATCTGGATAAAAAGTGACATTATCAAATGGGACTTACAGCTTTGGTGCGTATAATCATGATTATGTTAAATAGTAACTGCATTATCGCTTTCCATCCTTTAACCCGTTACCGTGACACCTCACCTGCCTTACTCTCTGGTTTTTCATCACCATAATGAATGGCCAGCCAGATCGTGGTTTCTTTCGCGTCTGTCCATTCGACGCGATGTTTACAGTATGCGGGAATATTCATAAAGTCCCCGGCTTGTAAAACACGTTCATCCGGTTCGTGCTCAAGTCGCAAACCTGCCGAACCTTGCAGCAGCATCACCCACTCGCTTTGTGGCTGGCAATACCAGAAATCCGGCGGGCTCGACTGACCGGTTGAAATGATCCGCTCGATGCGTACGTCTTGATGCGTTAACAAGGCTTCAAAGGATTCGGCATTTCGGCTGGCGACATCATGGGGAAAATCAGCAAACATATTACCTGTCATGAGATTTCCTCTTTATTGGCAAAAATTCGGCATGTGAAATGATCGCGCTACGTGAAATCTGAGAAATGAGCAGTACCATAATGCTGCAGATTTTACGTAGCGCACTCTCTGATGTGATGTGTTATTCGCTATAAACCCGCGTAAACTTTTTCAACTTTCGCCATGTATCTCGGCGCCTGCGCTGCCGGATGGTACTGACGGACATGCCAGTGAAATGCTTCCGGTGAAAGCTGGTTGATCAGGCTGATGGCGGTCTGGCGGTTGCTGGAAAATGTCCGCAGCAATGCGCCCGCGCCATTGGCATAAGCCACTTCTGTGGCGTAACGGCGTGTGACCGGATCATTAATCCAGTTTAGTTGCTGATGCTGTAATGCGCTGATATATGCCGTGCCCAAATCAATATTGGTTTCAGGATCCAGCAAATCATCATCGTCCGGGCAACCCCGTTTTCCTTTATAACGGTAAGCGTCGCAGCCGCTGGTAGAGGCTTTCAGTTGCATCAAACCGATGGCATTTGAAGGACTTACCGCTTTCGGATTGTAGCTGGATTCGACCTGAATAATGGCTTTCACCAGTTTTCGGTCAACTTTGTATTTGTCAGCGGCATCTTCAATTTCATCGTCAAAAGCGTGCGAGTCATATTTTTTATAGTGTGGTTTTCCCGAACAGCCAGCCAGGATCATCAGCATAATCAGTATGCCTGCGCGGGTCGGATTTTTGAGTAATGACGTCATGAAATACCCGTGTTTAGCTGGAGGGATTAATAGCGCAGACAAGATACCTCTATCGCCACGGAGGGTCATGTATTAATTGGCGTTTTTACAGAAATTGCGCCTGACTGACGGATGATTGTCCGCGAAATGCACCTCGCTGCGCCCTGCTCTTTTTGATTTTCAGGCAGCGTTCCTTGACTTATTTAGTACAAAAAGTATTTTTAATGCCATGCATACATTTCTGATTATCGTCCCCGACGGGGGCATGTTATTTGAAGCGGCCGGTATCGCCGATATTCTGATGCAGGCAAATCGACTGAGGTCTGAAGACGATCCAAAACCGGCTTATCAGGTCACGGTGGCAACAACGCAACCGCACCGCGTCGTTCATGGAGTTTCAGGGCTAAATCTGCTGGCCGATCATCGGTTGTGCGATCTCGACCCGCAGGTTCCGCGCGATACTGTCCTTATCACCGGCAAAGGCCTGACCGAAGAAGAAGGTTCGGATGTGGTTCAGTGGCTGAAGCGTGCGGCGCCTCATGCCGGACGCGTGGTGTCTATTTGCGGCGGCGCAATGTTGCTGGCTCAAACCGGGCTTCTTGATGGTCGCCACGCAACCACTCACTGGCGGCTACTCGATACTTTACAATCGACATACCCTTCCATCATTGTCGAGCGCGGGCCGATCTATGTTCAGGACGGCAACGTTTGGACGTCCGGCGGCGTCAGTTCAGGATTTGATCTCACCCTCGCCCTTATCGAGGATGATCACGGTTTCAGCCTGGCTCGCGATGTGGCACAGGATCTGGTGATGTTTCTGCGCAGGCCCGGCAATCAGGCTCAGTTCAGCCGGTACTTGTTAAATGAGGCCGCTGAAGGCCCTGTCCGCGATCTTCAATGTTGGCTACCGGAGAATCTCACGGCGGATTTGTCCGTGGAGAAAATGGCTGAACGTGTCGCCATGAGCCCGCGTAATTTCACCCGCGTCTTTACCCGTGAAACCGGCGTCACGCCGGCCAGATATGTCGAGGAGATCCGCCTGAATGCCGCCAGACAGAAACTGGAACAAACCACGCTGGGCATTGAACAGATTGCCCTGATGACCGGTTTCGGTGGCGGGTTGAATCTGCGCCGTGTTTTCGAACGAAATTTGCAACTTACCCCTTCTGAATATCGCGACCGTTTTTGCTCACGCAGATTGGCGTAAATAGATCTTTTATTGTCATTTACGCCATCATGCGACCGGCATACAGTGAATGCAGTTCCGTAAACTAAGGAGTGCATCATGGTCAACGTTGGTATCAATGGATTCGGCAGAATTGGTCGAAATGTCTTGCGCGCCGCTCTGGGACGCGATGACTTTCAGGTGGTGGCGATCAACGATCTCACCGACAGTAAAACCCTTGCCCATCTTCTTAAATATGATTCTCTCGCAGGCACGTTAAACGCCACCGTCGAAGCAGGCGAAGGCGAGTTACGGGTGGACGGCAAAACGGTTCGCGTATTCTCAGAAAGAGATCCGGCTGCGATTCCGTGGAGCAGCGCAGGGGTGGATATCGTGATTGAAGCCACCGGTTTCTTTACGGATAAAGCCAAAGCCGAAGTACACATTACGCACGGCGGCGCGAAGCGGGTGATCATTTCCGCACCGGGTAAGGATGAGGACATCACTCTCGTACTGGGCGTTAATGATGACCAGTATGACCCGGCTAAACACAAAGTCGTCAGCAATGGCAGTTGCACCACTAACGGTCTGGCTCCGGCGGCGCAGGTTCTTCATCAGACCTTCGGGATTGAGCATGGTTTGATGAATACCACCCACGCTTACACGAACAGTCAGGCGCTTCACGACCAGCCGGAAAAAGATTTACGCGGTGCGCGTGCCGCGGCTGTTTCGATTGTGCCGTATTCCAGCGGCGCGGCGAAGGCCATCGGTAAAGTGATCCCGGAACTCGCCGGGCGTATGACCGGTTATTCCCTGCGCGTACCGGTTCCGGTGGTATCGATTGTCGATCTGACGGTGAACCTGAAACGTGAAGCGACGGTTGAAGAAATCAATGCGGCGTTTCGTCAGGCGGCTGAATCCGGCCCGCTGAAAGGCATCCTCGGGTACAGTGATGAACCGCTTGTCTCGAGCGATTATCGTGGAGATCCGCGCTCTTCCATCATCGATGGGCTTTCCACCCTGGTTATCGGCGGCAAACTGGTGAAAATTTTGGCCTGGTACGATAACGAATGGGGATTCTCAAACCGCCTGGTCGATCTGGCGGTATTGATGGAAAAACGCGGTTTATAACCCTCTGTTTCTGCTAAACTTTATCAGGCAACACCATGGAATAAGCGTGTTGCCTGATATCACAGACGACGATGATAATTTAAAACGCCATAACTTGTATGTTGTAACTAAGCGGGTGCGTTTTCTTCAAATGCGCTGATGGAAGCCCTGCCCGTTTACTCGTCCTTCGGCCCGATATTCATAAACGGGTTATAGGCTATTTCCCACAGATGTCCGTCCGGATCGGCGAAATAGCCGGAATATCCGCCCCAGAACACTTTCTGGCCTGGTTTGATTAGCGTGCCTCCGGCTTTGACTGCCTGCCTGAGGATTGCATCCACCTTCGCTTCGCTGGCAACGGTTTGCGCCAGCGCCATACCGCGAAAACCTTCCCCGCTGGCGCTCACCTGTGCATCTTTCGCCAGCTCCTCCCACGGAAAAAGCGATAACCACGCCCCTGCCAGCTCAAAGAAACTCACTCCGTCAGAATCGATAACGACTTTTGGAAAGCCTAATCCGTGTTGATAAAACTCCGTGGCGACGGCCAAATCCTTAACGCCCAGCGTGATCATATTGATGACAGGTTGCATGATTTATTCTCCAGAGTAGGTCATATGTTTTTTTTATTGCTTTAAAAATAATACCTTTCTGAAACTGATAAACACAGATTATCGTCGCGATTTTATGCCTTCCTGTTGTCTCAAATTTTCACCTCATTCCTCTCTTTTGTGGCAAAAGTCACATATCCTGCTAACCTGACGCCATCAAAAGTACCGACTGTGAGGATCCTGTGACCACATTACACCCCCGCCCGGAAGCCGCTTCGCCTACCCTGCGCTTCCTCCCGGAAACCATTCATATTGGCCGTCAGTTACGCACTTACTGCGATGCCCGTTTCAAAACCATCGGGCTGACTCTCGCGCGCGGGCAGGTTTTATTGCATCTCGAAGCCGCCAACGGACGTTTGCCACAGGGCGAGCTGACGGCGTTGCTGGAAGTTGAGCACCCTACTGCAATCCGCCTGTTTGACAGCCTTGCACAACTGGGTCTGCTGGAACGTTGCCCTGGCGAAAACGATCGCCGTTCAAAAGACATCAAACTGACCGAAACCGGGACCGAACTGGCGAACCAGGTGCGCAGTATGACGGATGACATTTTAATTCGCGTTATGGAAGGCATTCCTGAAAACAACATCGCCGTCGCCCGTGACGTTCTCGCTGCTATTACTGCCAATATCGCCGCGCTTTGAGTGGCGTTTTCCCCTTTCCTGCCCCGTCGTTTTCTCCGCAATAATCACGCCTGTCATTGATTGGTTATTCGCTATTCGCATTTGTAAATATCACTGATATGAATAATTGAGCTAGACACATTTGAAATGCCTCACTACATTATGTAGCAAGCTACAAACTAGTTGGGTAACGACTTACATGGCACAACGATGACGACGCGTTCTGATTCTGATATCCGGCAGGACGCCGGTGAATTGACTCAACAGGATGCATCCGCCGCACAAGAGACGCCTGCGCTACCGGAAACCGCCTCGGTTCCGCCCTCCACGCACCATCCTTTTGCGGTGCAGGTCAGCCACTGGCTGATGCGTTTTCCGCGTCTGCGGATTGCGGTTTACGTGATGGCGTCGCTGATTATCGGTATGACGCAGGGGCTTGGCATCAACCTTGTTGGCTCAAATCTGCCGGGGATACAGGGATCGCTGGGCATTTCTAACGTGGAGAGTTACTGGCTGATCGCCGCGTACACCGCCACCAGCGTCACCGGCACTATTCTGCTGTACAAAATCCGCACCCAGTTCGGGTTCCGTCGTTTTGGTGAATACGGCCTGTTGTTCTTTGCGTTTGCGTCGATGGCGCAGATGTTTACCCATGACTTTCAGACGGCCGTGGCCGTGCGCGCCGTGATGGGTTTTGCGATGGCGTCGCTCGGGCCGCTGGCGTTGTTTTACATGTTTGAGATTTTCCCGCCCGCCAAAAAGCTTACGGCGGGATTATGTTTCGGGCTGGCGGGCAGCCAGATTTCGTTACCCATTTCCCGCATCATTTCGCCACATCTGCTCGATCTCGGGCACTGGCACCAGCTGACGATGCTGGAATCCGGGCTGTCGCTGATCTGTCTGGCGATCATCTGGATCCTGCCGCTGACGCATCCGCCACGGGTGAAAGTGTTCGAGCGCACCGACTGGATCAGTTATCCGCTGATTGCCACCGCCGTGGCCTGTATGTCGGTGGTGCTGACCATGGGCCGCTATTACTGGTGGCAGGAAAAAGCGTGGATTGGCGAAGTGCTGGTGGTCGGGATCATTGCACTGACGCTGTCGTTTATGGTCGAGCTGCGCCGTAAGAATCCAATTATCGATTTACGCTGGCTGATGACGCCGGAAATGTTGCTGTTTACCGGCTCAATGCTGTTCGTGCGCATGCTGCTTTCCGAACAAACCACCGGCATGGTGGGCTTTCTGAATCTGTTCGGATTGCTTAACGATCAGCTGGTGACGCTGTTCTGTATCATTCTGGCCGCGACCTTTGCCGGTCTGGTGTTCGTCAGCATCATCCACAAGGCGAACCGGATTGTTTACATCCATCTGTTTTCAATCGCGCTGATTGCCGTTGCGGCCTGGCTGGACGCCCATTCGACCACGGACACCCGCCCCGAACAGTTTTATCTGACTCAGGGCATGATTGCGTTTGGCGGCGCGATCTTCCTGCCGACCTCTTTGTGGCTCGGTTTTATCCGCGCACTGCAATACGGTCAGAGCCAGATCATCAGCTTCGTGCTGGTGTTTCTCTCGACGCAAAACGTCGGTGCGCAGGTGGGCGGCGCGTTTCTGGGGACGATTCAAATTCTGCGGGAGAAGTTTCACTCCAGCGTACTGACCGAAGGAATATCGCTGCAAAACCCGCTGGTGGTCGAGCGGCTTTCGCAATACAGCCATTTGCTGAAACCGTCTCTCAATGATGGCACACAACTGAGCGCCGAAGCGGTGATGCAACTGAGCCTGAAAGTGAGCCAGCAGGCCGGGCTGCTGGCCTACAACGATGTGTTTATGGTGGTGTTTTATATGTCGCTCGGCTGCTTTGCGATTCTCTGCGCGCACATTATTGCCGGCCGGATCCAGGACAAAAAACGCGAAGCCGCTGACGCGGTGGCGTAATTCATTCGTTTCTATTATCGAACTATAAGAGTAATGCGGGAAAAGTGATGAAAAATGTATTTCGTTATCCGTCGATTTGGGTGGTGCTTTGTCTTGGTATCGCTGGCGTGATGCTGGTGTTGTACAGCTGGCAGTTATTTCCGTTCAGCTCGCAGGTGGAATCCACCGATAACGCCTACGTGCGGGGCAATGTCACCCTGCTCAGCCCGCAGGTTTCGGGGTACATTACCGAGGTCAAAGTACAGGATTTCATGCCGGTGAAAAAAGGCGATCTGCTGTTTATGATCGACGACAGCACCTACCGTCAGGAGTTGTTGCAGGCTGAGGCTGCCGCCGCACAGCAACAGGTGACCTTGCAGAATTTTGAGCAAAATCGTGCCTCCAGCGCCGCAAGCCTGCAACTGGCCGAGGCCGAACTGCAAAGCGCAATGGCGGGCGAAAGCAAAGCCGCACTGGATACTGGCCGTAACAGTTCCCTGCTGGCAAAAGGTCTGGTGTCCAAAACCCTCGGTGATGAGTTACATGCGGCCCTGCTGACCAGCAAAGCCAGCGTCGCCAAAGCGCGGGCATCGGTCAATATCGCCCGTCAGGATCTGTCTCTGGTGGATGCTAATAAAGCGTCGCTGGCCGCCGCCCTGAAGGCCGCGCAGGCTAAGGTGGAAGTGGCGAAAATCAATCTGCTGCACACCCGGATTGTTGCGCCCTCTGATGGTCAGCTCGGCGAGATCAGCGCGCGTTTAGGCCAGTATGTGACAGCCGGGACGCAAATGACGTCGATCACACCGAAAATGGTCTGGGTGACCGCCAACTTTAAAGAGCGTCAGCTGGCCGCGATGACGGTCGGCACGCCGGCCTCGTTTACCGTGGATGCGCTTGACGATCATGCGTTTAAAGGCCATGTGGTGCGCATTGCCCCGGCGGCGGGGTCGGAATTCAGCGTACTGAAAGCCGACAACGCCACCGGTAACTTCACCAAAATCGCCCAGCGCATCGCGGTGCGGATTGAGCTGGAGCCTGGCCAGCCGCAGAGCGATCGCCTGCGGCCGGGGATGTCAGCGGTGGTCAGTATCGATACGGCACGTGCCCCGAAAATCTGATCAGCCGGTGACGTCGGCATAATAGCGCTGCGCCACGTCGGGATGTGAGCGCAGCCGCCCTTTCAGATAGTTGAAGCCCACATCGCGGAACAGCGGATTGAGGGGATCGCTGGCCTCACCGCGCGCTTCTTTCGCCAGTTCCGCAGGTAACGGAAACAGCGGTACCACGGCATCAAGCTGCGCGCCGAGGAAAAAGGCCAGCGATAAACGTTCACCGGCAGCAGGCGGAGACACCACGCGGTGCACCGTGGCGCGCAGATAGCCGTTAGTGGCGAGTTCGAGCAGTTCGCCGATATTCACCACCAGCGTACCCGGCACCGGCAAGGCGTCTACCCACTGATTTTCTTCCACTTCGACCTGCAATCCGCGCTGATCGTCCTGCAATAAGAAACTGAGAAATCCTGAATCTTTGTGTGCACCGACGCCCTGATTGCCCTCGCCCTCCGGCCTCCCCGGATAGCGGATCAGCTTAATATGTTCATTGGGTTTTTCGCCATACAGCGGATCAAAGGCGTTTTCCGGCAGTTTCAGCGCCAGGGCAAAAGCACGCAGTAAACGCAATGACATGGCCGTCATTTCACGCTGCCAGCGCAGCAGCAACGGCCTCAGCTCAGGTAACGCCTGTGGCCACTGATTCGGCCCCTGCAATCTGGCCCATGCCGGTGTGCGTTCACTGACCGGCAATACTGGCCGCTCTGCGCCGAGATCAAACTGTTCCCGCCAGTCCGGCTGGCCGCGCGTAATTTCAGACGCCGCGCGGTTATAGCCGCGAAAATGTGAAGAGTTGATCATCGCCACGGAGAGCTTTTCTTCTTCCGGCAACGCAAAGAACTGGCGTGAGGCGTTTTGCACATCACTCAACAACGTGGCATCAACGCCGTGGTTTTTAAGATAGAAGAAGCCGATCTCGCGGGCGGCATAACGCAACTCTGACAGAAAGGTTTCGCGCTGTTCCGGTGAGCCGGAGAACTGGCTGAAGTCGATCAGAGGGATAGTGCTTGAAGGCTGGCTCATTGCTCACTCCGCATCAGTGAAAAGAGGATATCTGTTTGTGACGCTAACACAGCGCTGTTGCGGGTGACCAATAGCCAGATGCTCTGATTTATACTGCGAAGTTATGATTCAAAAGAGTGATTGCCGAGGTAACGGTACACCACCGCCAGATCCTGATCGCCGTAACCGGCACCCACCGCGCCCTGCCAGGTTTCGCTGATGCGTTTCATCACCGGCAAATTCAGCTGACTGCCGGCGTCCAGCGCCAGATTGATGTCTTTCAGCGCCCAGGTCAGTTGCATCTGCGGGGTGTAATCGTCGCTTTTGAACATGTCCATTTTGCCTTTGATGTACGGCGCAGCCAGCGGGCCGCCTTCCAGGACGTTCCACAAATCGTCGGTAGAAAAGCCCAGCTCTTCGGCCAGTTGTGTGGTTTCGGCGATGCCTTCCATCATGGCAATCAGCCAGGCATTCACTACAAGCTTCATTTTAGAGGCGCGACCGGCTTCTCCCAGCCATTTGGTGGCTTTAGAGATCGCCGCAAATACCGGTTCGATCGCCGCGCCGGCTTCCCGGTCACCGCTCGCCAGCACCACGATTTGCGCCTGCTCTGCCGGGCCTTTGGTGCCGGACACCGGCGCGTCAAAGAACACCACGTCAGGGCGAAGCTGTGTGATCAGGGCGATTAGGCTTTCGGTGGCGTCCACGCCGAGCGTGCCCATCTGCGCGATAATCCCGCCCTGCTTCAGCCCGGCAAGCACACCGTTGTCCCCCTGATAGATGTCCAGCGACGTCTTGCCGTCGGACAGCATCGTGATAACGACGTCGGCCCCTTCCACCGTGTCACGGGGCGTTGCACCGCGCGTTGCTCCGGCGGCCACCAGATCATCCCCGCGGGATGGCGTACGGTTCCAGACGCGGGTGGTAAACCCTTTTTTGATGAGGTTTGCGGCAAACGCATGGCCCATCGCGCCCAGTCCAAGTACCGCAACAACGGTGGATGGCTGAACAACAGGTTGCTGACTCATGTGTAACTCCTTTTGCTATCAATGTGTGCAATGACGGTATGCTCAAAGGCTAACACCGCGAAGGGCGTGGCGGGACCGGCTTCTGTAACGGAATGCAACAGAAGGGCTGATAATACTTAACCTCTGCTGACCAACTGGCGTAACATACGCGCTTTCCTTCGATAAATAACATCGAATGTTCTGCGCAGTCTATGATTTGGCTGAGAATTTTCAGGAGTAGGAAGCACTATGAGTAAAGTTGTTTTGATCGGAATTATTTCAGTTATCTTCCTGATGATGGTCGTAATGCTCGGCTCAGTTTATGTCTATCCGTGGTGGATGCAGCGTTCAACGGAAGGCGCCTGCGCCCAGATCAGCAAGAGCAACGCCATTGATACCGTCACCCGTGACTACATGGAAAACCGCATCCCGAACTGGGGCAACGATAAAGACAATATGGGTACTTCCGTGCCGGTGCTGAGCTTTATCAGTGATGATGCGAAAGAGGATAAGGGGACCTATCACATTCCGTTCAGCGCGAAAGGTCCGAACGGAACGCTGAGCTATGTGGCGCACTTCAACTGCTCAAATCACTATGTGAAGTATTCGACGGTTGACTGAGTAAAATCCTGCGGGGCGTGTGATGGCGCCCCGCCTGATACTGCCTTTAACGCCGGTGCGTTAAATCTGATAATCGATCACCGTCTCGCTCTCCTGCCCCGATGCAAACACCTTCTCCTTAATGTCATTCACCGACAGCCCCGGATTACACAGCTCGATAAACCGCCAGACATAATTACGCTGAAGCTGCGCCCTTTTCAGCCCGAGCCAGACCGTATTGGCTTCAAACAAATGCTCGGCGTTGATCAGTTGCAGCCCGGTGTCACGCGCCGCTTCGTAGGCTTTATCGGCCAAAATCCCCACGCCCAGCCCCAGTTCAACGTAGGTTTTGATGACGTCAGAATCCTGCGCACTGAGCACAATATCCGGGCTGAGCGCCGCGCGGCTGAAAGCCTCATCAAGACGCGAACGGCCGGTAATGCCCTGACGATAAGTGATCAGCGGTTGTTCACTCAGATGCTGCAAGGTGATCGGGTGCTGTAAGGTCAGCGGATGCCCCTGCGGTACCACGATGGCGTGATGCCAGCGGTAATACGGAAACGCGGCGACTGACGGATCGTTCATCAGCTTTTCGCTGGCGATCGCCACATCCGCCTGCCCGCCGAGCAACATCGCCAGCACTTCCTGAGGAGAACCCTGATGCAGTTCCAGCCGGACGCCCGGATAAATGGCGCGAAAGGCCTTGATGACTTTCGGCAAGCTGTAACGCGCCTGCGTATGCGTGGTGGCGATGGTCAGTACGCCTGCGTCCTCTTTGGAGAACACATCCGCCAGCCGCCGGATATTCTGCGCTTCATTGAGAATACGCTCGGCCACGGCCAGCAACTCTTTACCCGGCTCGGTCAGCCCCAGCAAACGCTTGCCGCGACGGATGAATATCTCGACGCCCAGCTCGTCTTCCAGCTCACGAATATGACGGCTGACCCCTGACTGCGATGTGAACAACATGTTCGACACTTCGGTCAGGTTGTAATTGCATCGCGCTGATTCCCTGATAATTTTGAGTTGTTGAAAATTCACCGCCGTCGCCTCTGTCTGTTCTAAAACCCTATTGTTACGGCCTCGGGCTATGCCAGCCAAATAAGAAAAAGCGGTTACTTATGCTTTTTACGACTATAGAGCGCGGCGGCGCAGGGGCGGATTTACTCAGGCACGGCGGTCAGCACCGGTTTTCCGGCGAAATGCGCGTTCAGGTTAGCGAGCACCAGCGACAGCATGTTTTCGACCGACTCCGGCGAACGTCCCGCCACGTGCGGCGTGATCACCAGATTATCAAGCCGCAGTAATTCAGGCGGCACCTGCGGTTCGCCCTCCACCACGTCGAGCGCCGCACCGGCAATGTGATGGTGCTTCAGGCTGGCGATAAGCGCCGCCGTATCCACCACGCTGCCCCGTGCAATGTTAATCAGAAAACCTTCAGCCCCTAACGCGTGCAGGACATCCGCATCCACCAGCCTGACGGTATTCTTTCCCCCCGGCGTGGCCACCACCAGATAATCCGCCCAGCCCGCGAGTTCGCGTACGCTGCTGAAATAGCTATACGGCGAATCTTCCACCGGCGAGCGATTGTGATATCCGACGGCCATATCAAATCCGGCGGCGGCACGTCGCGCAATCAACGCACCTATATTGCCAAGCCCCACCACGCCGAGCTTTTTGCCCGCCATGCCCGGCACGTTCCAGCGTGACTTGTTCCATTCTCCGCCGCGAACCGCCGCATCAAACTGCGGAATGCGCCGGGTGATCGCCAGCATCAGCGCCAGCGTGTGGTCAGCCACTGACGCATTATTGGTGCCCGGCCCGTGGGTGACGTGAATACCGCGCGCGTTCGCCGCCGCCACGTCGATGTGCTCATATCCCACTCCCTGTGCACAGATGATACTGAGTTGTGGCAACGCCGCCATCTGCGCATCACTCAGGCCGATACTGCCGATGGTGAGTACGGCGCGGATCTGCTGCGCGATATGCGGATCCAGCGTCTCGCGCTGTGCGGGCGTGGTGGCGAAATGCAGGGTAAAACCGGCAGCTTCAAATCGTTCAGGATAACCAGCATCCAGCGGGACGTGGCTGAGCAACGCGATAGTCATTAAGGCTCCTTTCTCTGCGGCAAAGACGACAAAAAGTGTCAGCGCCCGCCCTGTTGGCGGCGGGTCAGCATGAATATCAGCCAATGCTGCGGCCATGTACAGCAGTTAAGCTTTGCAGAATGATGCAGACAAAAAAAAGCCGGTGTGAAGAGTTCACACCGGCGAAGTTACACTGCACAGAAAAAATGACTGACCTCTGACCTGACTGGCGGTTCAGACCGCCTTATGTTGATACGTGGCAATGATCTTGCTGTAGGCGTAAGACTCGGTGCCTTCATAAGTACATTGATACAGGTTGTTGTGATCGCTGGTATGGCACATTTCCAGCCCCTGGTTGTAATCGCGGGTCGCATCCCAGCCGGAGATGGTGCCGAAGTTGTATTTCTTCGCCAGCGTGATCAGCTTTTTCATGTGTTCGACAGTGAAGCTCGGGCCGGTGTCGTTAATGCCAAACATCGGGGTGACACCAATGCGACGCCACAGTTTGGCATCCGACCATTCGGTGAACACGGTTTTGATCTGACGGTGCATCGCCAGCATCGACATTTCCACGCCGGTATACATATCCGGTGGCGGTGCCACGTCGCCGAAGTCCATCGACATGGCGTTGAACAGGGACGGAGAAATCCCGTTTTCATGCACCATCCGGACGAAATCAATACCGAACGACGTCAGGCCCTGTGAATCATCAGACGTTTGCCCGTCTACCGGCAGCGTGAACGCAATCTGCAACTGCGGATTGTTTTTCTGCACCACCGCCATGGTTGCCAGCAGGCGTTTGAGCATTTCAGTCTGCTGCAACGCGCCGCCTTCGATATCGAAATCGATATGCGTCACGGCATAGTTATCCAGCACGCCCTGATAGAGTTCAGCCAGTGCGCCGACATCCGTGATGTGCTCTTCGAGGAAGTTGGAGTTCGCCCCGCCGAAGGAAATCGCCACATCGCCACCTGCGGCGCGGAATGCAGCGATATCTGCTTTGCCGTAATCAGACACAGTGGCATCACCGGTAAATTCCTGACCGTAATCAGAAACATTACCATCGGTGATGGTAACCAGGCCGCCCCAGCAAGGACGGTAATTTGGCGTCCCCTCACCGGCATTCATGTCGGCAGCCGTGATAAAGCCCAGCGTGTAAGCTTTCAGGCCGGAGTCTTTGCCGAAAACGCTCGGACGCGGCGTTGGCCAGCCGGTGAAATCCATAAACGGAGCATGGTTGAAGGAGTAATCTCCCGCATCCGGCAGCGTTTTATCCGTGGTGACATTCAGTACAGAGGATTTCGCCGAGAAGTTACCGGCCAGATCGTAAGCACGAACCTGAACACTGTAAGCCGTTTGCGCGGTCAGGCCACCCAGGGTGATGGAGCTGCTGGTGGTTTTTTGCGTTTTGGCGACTTTGGTTTTGGTATCGGTATAAGTGACTTCGTAACCGCTGACCATCACGTTATCCGTTGAAGGCGTCCAGACCAGGCTGAGGGTCACGGCCCCGGCGGCAACGGCTTTTACGTCAGCCGGCACCGTCGGCGCCTGAGTATCCGCTACCAGATCGGCGGCTTCGCCGTTCACTTTAAAGCTGCGCGGCAGATTACCGATGCTGACACCGGTATTACAGCCAATCATGATAGCAAAACGGCCTTTGCCGCCCGCCGGGATCACGCTGCAATCGTCAATCAGCTTGCCTTTGATCGGGCTGCTCCAGGTTTCAAATTCGAAATTTTGGTTTGCCGAAGCGCTCTGGGTATTGTCGATGGTGAATTCTACTTTTCCGGACGCCAGATCGGTGTCCGTCATATTAAATACGTCAATGAAACACGCCGATGACCAGACATCATCTGCATTTTCCCATGCAGCAGAAACCATATATTTTTGTTTGGTGGTGCTCATAAATCATAACTCCGATTAGTAATGAAGATGGGGGTAAGTGACGGAAAGCAAACGGCAGGCGCGGGGTAAAATTCGTTGTCTCATCGCTCACCGCTGCTTTCTCTGAGGCCAGTATCGGAGCCTGATTTCAAAAGAGAAAATCACACTTCATCAAAAATTTTCGTGAGGAATGAAGGCTTTAATATCAGTCAGTAAAGCCTCTGTGAGTGATTGCCGGTGAGAGGCAAAAAAACCTCATTCAGGAATGTTTGCCGCACGCTGATGCTTGTGCGCAGGACGTGATACCCCTCTTTTTTGTCACGCCGCGGTCACTGATTTTGCGGTTAATCGGCTACCGGTGGGGGAAATGGCGCAAGTGCAACTACACTGGTTTGGTAGCAACAGACAAGCAGCCCCTTGAGCTGCGGATATTTTTCGCTCAATTTTTCAGGATTTATTCTGACTGACCTGCTCAGGAGTGTGAAACGAATGGCAAAACCTCGATCCGGCAAAGTCACCCAACCGACGGCCACCACGGAAGAAGTCCGCAGCGTACCCTCCAATGCTCAGGTCAACATCGCTGTTGATGAGCTGGGCGTGCGCATCATGCATCCTTACAGTGACGGTGAAATCGTCCGAAGCTTTGATTCCGGCCATACCACCCGCGTGCGCGAAGGATTACCGGTTCCGCTCGGCGCAACCTGGGACGGCCTGGGCGTGAACTTCGCCTTGTTCTCCGCCAATGCCACCAAAGTGGAGCTGTGCCTGTTTAATGATGAAGGAGAGCAATACGACGTCATTGAACTGCCGGAATATACCGATGAAGTCTGGCATGGCTATCTGCCGGATGCCCGCCCCGGCCTGCTTTACGCCTATCGCGTGCATGGGCCCTATGCGCCACACGACGGCCACCGGTTTAATCCGGCCAAACTTCTGCTCGACCCGTATGCCAAACAAATTGTCGGCGACCTGAAATGGGATGACGCCCTGTTCGCCTATGACATGCAAAGCGACAAGAAGGATTTACACCTCGACAATACGGACAGCGCCCCTTTCCTGCCAAAATGCCGGGTGATTGACCCGGCATTCTCCTGGGCGCGCTCGCGCAAAAAGCATATTCCGTGGGAAAAAACGCTGATTTATGAAACGCATTTGCGCGGTTACACCATGCGCCATCCGGCGGTGCCGGAGCATCTGCGCGGCACATTTTCCGGGATGAGCACCCCGCACATCGTCGAGTACATCCGCTCGCTGGGGGTAACGTCCGTTGAACTGATGCCGATCCACGCCTTCACCGATGACCGGCACCTGCAGGATAAAGGTCTGCATAACTTCTGGGGCTATAACACGCTGAGCTTCTTTGCCCCGCATCCGCAATATATGGCGACGCACACCGTCAATGAATTCAAGCAGATGATCGCCACTTTCCACGCGGCGGGCATCGAAGTGATTCTGGACGTGGTCTACAACCATACGGCAGAAGGCAATGAGCTCGGCCCGACGCTGTCCTTCAAGGGCATCGACAACGCCAGTTATTACCGGCTGATGCCGGACAATAAACGCTATTACATCAATGATACCGGCACCGGTAATACGCTCAATCTCAGCCACCCGCGTGTGTTGCAGATGGTCACGGATTCACTGCGCTACTGGGCGACAGAAATGCAGGTGGATGGGTTCCGCTTCGACCTGGCGACCATTCTAGGGCGTGAAAGCTATGGTTTTGATGAAGGCTGCGGTTTTCTCGATACCTGCCGTCAGGACCCGATCCTCAGCCAGTGTAAACTGATTGCTGAACCCTGGGATTGCGGCCCCGGCGGTTATCAGGTCGGCGGTTTCCCGCCAGGCTGGATGGAGTGGAATGACCGTTTCCGCGATACGGTGCGCAAATTCTGGCGCGGTGACGAAGGCCAGCTGGCGCAGTTCGCCACGCGGCTTTCCGGTTCTGCCGATCTGTTCAATCATCGCGGCCGTAAGCCTTACGCCTCCGTCAACTTTATTACCGCGCACGATGGCTTCACGCTCAACGACTGGGTGTCGTACGAGAAGAAACACAACGAAGCCAACGGGGAAAACGGCAAAGACGGCAGCGATAACAACATTTCAGCCAACTATGGCGTGGAAGGCCCGACCGACGATCCGGAGATCAGCGAACTTCGCCTGCGCCAGATGCGCAATATGCTGGCGACGCTGCTGTTCTCACAAGGTACACCGATGCTGCTGGCCGGTGATGAGTTTGCCCGTTCGCAAAACGGCAATAACAATGCCTATTGTCAGGACACCGAGATTGCCTGGGTTAACTGGAACATCGGCGATAAAGGCCAGTCCCTGCTGCTGTTCACCTACCGGCTGATCGCCCTGCGCAAGCGATTCCCGATTTTACATCGCGGGCGCTTTCTGACCGGCGCGATCCATGAAAAGCTCGACGTCAAAGACGTGAGCTGGTTCCAGCCGCAGGGGCCGGAAATGACTGATGCCGCCTGGAAAGATCCGCACGCAAAATGCATCGCCATGCTGCTCGATGGCCGCGCCCAGCCCACCGGCCTGCTGCGTCACGGTTCCCTGAGTACCGTGCTGCTGCTGTTTAACGCGTCTCACAAAGACGTGATGTTTGTGTTGCCTTCGGTGGCGCACGGCGAGAGCTGGCGGCATATTTTCGATACCTTCCAGCCTGATGATGTGAACGAGCATAATTTCGATTTCGGACGCGAGTACATCTGTACTTCGCGCACGGTGGTGCTGTTTGAACTTATCAGTACCGCGAAACACTGAACCACGGCGCTGCTTCAGGCATTGAGGATCTGAAGCAGCGTTTCCCGCGCTGCGTGCATTTCTCGCTTATCTCAGTGAAAAAATGACGGCACGCTTTAAGACGATAACGCTTACTGCGGATCTTTCAGATAGGCTTTGAACTGCGGCGACATATAGCTTTTGAAGGTGTCGCCCTCTTTGGTGATCAGATACACCGCCAGATGTTGCTGTTCTGCCAGCGCCAGCGCTTTCTTCGTGCCAAGCACCATCAGACCGGTGTCCCAGCCGTCTGCTTCCAGCGCGGTCGGGGCGATCACCGTCGCCGATACCAGCTTATGGGTGATTGGCGAACCGGTGGCCGGATCGATGATGTGTGAAAGACGTTTGCCGTTCAGTTCGTAATAATTGCGATAACTGCCGGAGGTACTGATGCCCATGCCCTGCAAATCAACAATCGCCTGCACCGCGGTTTCTTTGTCCGTTGGTTTCTGAATTGCCACCTGCCACGGATTTCCCTGCGCATTGTGCCCGCGGGAAACTACCGCGCCGCCCACCGACACCAGATAATTACTGATGCCGTTGCCCTCAACCAGCCGCGCCAGGTGATCGGTCGCGTAACCTTCCCCGACCGTGGAGAGATCAACGTACATGCCCGGCAAGTCTTTTTGCAGATACTGCCCGTCATTTTGCTGGATTACTTTCAGATGCTGTAACCCGATACGCTGACGCGCTGCGGCGATCTGTTCCGGCGTCGGCGTTTTCACCGGCTGTTTGTCCGGGCCAAATCCCCACAAATTGACCAGCGGGCCGACGGTGATGTCCATCGCACCACCGGTTAAGGTGCCGATACGCATTGAGGTGACGATCGCGTCAGCCATCCCGGCACTGATCGGCTGGGGCACGTTGCCCTGATACTGATTGAAACGCGAAAGCACCGAATCCTCTTTGTAAGTCGATAACTGATGGTCGTCCTCTTTGAGCTGCGCTTCAATTTGCTCCCGCAGCGCCGTTTCCCGGTTTTTATCCACGCCTGCCAGACTGACACGATAAAACGTGCCCATGGTTTTACCTTCAATGACCAGCGCACTCTCCTGCGCGGTGGAGCTGCCATCGCAGGCAGATAACAAACTGACGGCGCAAAGTACAAAGGCAGTGCGCGTTAAAACCGGTGTTAAAGACATGAGGAAAGACTCGTCTGACTGCCCGAAACCGGGCAAAAAAAGAAAACGCAATGGTAAAGGATGACATCTAAACCGCAGTGGAACTGACGTAAATTATCCGCATAAACCGCCTGCGGGTAAAGCCGTCTGCGGCTCCGATCTTGCCCGTTACCGTTGCCGGTAAATAATCCTGAAATGGTTAGCCCGGTCATAAAAATCATTTTTGAATCTATACTTAGCTGCTGGAGCAGAAGTGGGTTAACAAAAATGCACGTCTGTTCTGCCACAAAATTGAGGAGAAAGAATGCCGTACCTTGATGATCCCTTAATTATTTTTACTGACCTCGATGGTTCGCTGCTCGACCACCATGATTACAGCTGGCAACCGGCGAAGCCCTGGCTGGACAGGCTTGCCGCAGCGCAGATACCGCTGATCCTGACCACCAGTAAAACGTCCGCCGAAGTGGCGGCATTGCAGTCAGATCTCAAGCTGACGCATCTCCCTTTTATTGCTGAAAACGGTGCCATGATCCATCTTCCGCCAGACTGGCGTGGTCAGGGTCCGATGATGGGTGCGCGCTATGCGGATATCCGCCGCACTCTGGAGGAATTACGCCACCGCTACGATTTTGAATTTCGCGGTTTCGGGGATGTTACGCCAAAGCAGGTCGCCCTCTGGACCGGACTTTCCGAAGCGGATGCTGCGCTGGCGATGCTGCGCGAAGCTTCCGAACCCCTGATCTGGTTTGGTAACGATCTGGATTTCGCACATTTCAAAAAATGCCTCACCCGTGAAGGGCTGGCGCTGACGCGTGGCGGACGTTTCTGGCATGTGATGGGCGTTGATGCGGGGAAAGGCCCGGCGGTGCAATGGCTTTCCGCTGAGTATCAGCGCCAGCGCGGTAAACCGGCGATCAGTATCGGACTGGGGGACGGGCCTAACGATCTCTCGATGCTGGAAGTGGTCGATCACGCCGTGGTCATTAAAGGCCATCACCACCACGAGATGCCGCTGAGCCGTCATCACCCCGCGCAGGTTTATCGCACCACGGAATTTGGCCCGCACGGCTGGGTTCAGGGTTTAGATCATTTTATTTCGTCCCGCCAGCGGGAAATGCTAAATGAAAAATAAGGGAAAGAGTGTCGCGGGAGTGCGTTTCAGATAATTGTTTGTTTCCAATAATTTTATCAATTCTAAAATTGGAGAATATCGAATGAGTGATTTTTATCAGGATGGTGTGATTACTAATTTCCATAATTTGACCAACCGAAAAGTGGAAGAACTGGAATACGATTTGCAGGTTTTTTCGGGACGCCGCTCAATGGGGTTAATATTGCCTTCATTATTTTCAGAACTTGAAGGTCCGGCGCTGACCAAAATTGTCGATGAGCTGACAAAAGTCCCCTATCTGGAAGAAATTGTTATTGGTCTGGATCGCGCAGACCGCGATCAATTTTTATTTGCCCGCGAATTTTTCTCCCGCCTGCCACAGCGCCACCGTATTTTATGGAACGATGGCCCGCGTCTGAAAGCGCTGGATGAAGAGCTTAAAAAAGAAAATCTTTCACCAATGGAACCGGGTAAAGGCCGCAACGTCTGGTTTTGCGTCGGGTATACGCTGGCCTCGCGGCGCACCTCGGTCGTCGGGCTGCATGATTGTGACATTGTCACCTACAGCCGAGATATGCTGGCGCGCCTGATGTACCCGGTGGCAAACCCTAATTTCCATTATGATTTCTGTAAAGGCTATTACGCCCGTGTGGCGGACGGGAAATTCAATGGCCGCGTTGGCCGCTTGCTGGTGTTTCCGCTGCTGAAATCCCTGCAGATTGTCTACGGCCACTCCGATTTCCTCGAGTATCTGCGCACTTTCCGTTATCCGCTTTCCGGCGAATTCGCTATGCGTACTCACGTTCTTAATGACCTGCGTATCCCGAGTGACTGGGGGCTGGAGATTGGCGTGCTTTCCGAACTGCACCGCAATACGGCGACCCGACGCATCTGCCAGGTGGATATCGCCGATAATTACGACCATAAACATCAGCCGATGTCAGAAGATGATGCCACTAACGGTTTGCAGCGTATGAGCATCGACATCACTAAAGCGCTGTATCGTAAGATGGCGATCCTGGGCGTGAATATCACCAGCGAGTCTTTCCGCATTCTGAAAGCCACCTACTATCGCAATGCGCTGGATATGATTGACGGGTTTGAGAATGACGCGCGTATGAATGGTTTGTCTTTCGACCGGCACAGCGAGGAATCCGCCGTGGAGTTGTTCTCCGGCGCCATTATTGAAGCCGGTCAGGCGTTTGTGGATACGCCGAGTGAAAAACCTTTTATCCCAAGCTGGAGTCGCGTGCAGTCGGCGTTTCCCGATATGCTGGATCGCCTTCATGAAGCGGTGGAAAAAGACAACGAAGGTGACGTGTAACCGCCCTCGCTTCCAAAAAACCAAAAATCTCAACGCTGCCCTGGCAGCGTTTTTTGCTTTCAAATCACCGAGTTTATTCGCGAACAAAACAAACAATCGGAGGATGCGCAATAATCGCCGGGTAGCGGGATTTATGGCATAATCCGTGAGCATTTGTCAGTATTCTTAAAGATTAAGTTAAGACGCAGATAATCAAAAAACGGCCTGCAGATAACTCTGAGATGGGTTTGTTTAGATTCAAACAAATTA
>NZ_JAFMOX010000056.1 GCF_019049655.1 Rahnella rivi | reverse complement strand
CAAGGTACATGGGGGGAGTCCACGACTTACGAGATTCTTTCCAAAAGCAACCCGGTGTGGAAAATTCAGGAGATTAATGAAAACTCCCCACTTTGATGAAGAAAGGCGCTGATTAGCGCCTTTTTCTTATTAATGACCAGCAAGTGCCTGTTGGAAATTGTGTGCAGTATCGGCGTTTCTCTTATCACCAATTCCCGTACGATGCGATTCAGTCGCTGCAGTCCCCCAATCTCCCCGATTCACCGCAGCATTAAATTTTGGGAATTCATTGCGTAAGCGTGGAATACCCAAGTTAAATCCCATATCTACAAGTCCAGTTTTAGCGTTATCGGTAAAATGATCATAGTTTGCATACAATCCCCGCAACCCTTTCTCAGTTTCTTGTACATCCGCAATACAGGCTTGTATCGCATCATCATTGCTGAGATGCACGGCAGCACGGGAGCCTGGATGATTCAAAACCTGATTATAACCATTTCGGACATCCGTGGATGTAGCAGCTACTTCAATATTGCTGCTGTCCCCGTGGCCTAATGACTGATGATACGTTTTCAAAAATCGCATGCCTAAAGCCGCATCAATATTGGCAAGTAAATGACCTATTCCAACTGTTGGGTTCCCTTTTGAGTCAGCATAAATAGCATTTACAAACCCCTCATGTGCCATCAGGTTATTTGCGCACATGGTCATATAGATACCATCGTACGTTTTAGTTGAAGGTATGCTTAACCTTGTTGTTGGGCCTATGTTGGTGTGTGAACCAGCATTCCCGCCGGTACCCAAGGAGCCAGGGGCATCATAACTATGAATAGTGCCATAAGGCGTATCATGATCATTCCAGCCTGGGCCTGAATTCGGATCTGTATCTGACATATTAATCCCTCATAGAAAGTAAAATAAAAACTGTATTTAAATACAGTAATCAGACTGTGTTCTCGAAAGGGAGTTGTATCAACAGATGCCAATCGTGCTAACCATGGCACAACAAGAGCCGAAGTGGGAATATCTTCAACCGTTCACAGGTACAAAATTTAGCTGGGGTAAATTCTAGGAAAAGCAATGAATTATCTCGTTAACATGATTTTTCTCACGGTTTGCCCACGACCCCCTTATCAGATTGGCTTCGAAGCGACTGGTGCGTTTTTTGTGATGATATGGAGCTGGTCGCAGAAGAGTTTGAAGTTGTTGAGGTTCTGTGAATCGGACAAAGTTTCTGCATCTCAGATGAGAAAATTATCTTAGCATTTTGCTTATTGCAACCCATATCAATGTCCGCTTCTGGCACACAGCAGACAAAACACCTGACGCTGAAGGTCTGCTGAGAGCGAGGAGCCGACCTTTCATTCATGGCGGCTATATGTTTTCATTGTGTTAAATACAACATTCTCGAAGCGCCTTGACTGGCAATACAGTAGAGCGTCAATGACTATCAAAAATCTATGGATCTAAACCTTCTTGGGTTTATGCCAGCACTACTCCCTGTTGCACTGTCCCCCGGAGCAAGCTTCACTCTTGTTATGAGCGGTGCTCTGGCAGGCGGTCACAAAGGGCTGTTCAGGACTCTTGCCGGAACAGCTTTGGGCATTTATACCCACGCAGTTCTCATAGGGTTTGGTATTACCGCTGTGCTCATATCTTCTCCAGCAATTTTTGCTGTGTTGAAATTTTTCGGAACTGCCTATCTGCTCTGGTTAGGAGCGATGCTTATACGCAACGGCATAAGGGCAAACCCAGAAGGATTTGCTGATACGAAGCATTCGGTGACTTTAAGAGAGGCCTGGATAGCGAATGTTTTGAATCCTAAAGCCATCATTTTCTATCTGACAGTCGTTTCGCAGTTCGCAGGGGTACAGGGAGGTGTTTGCAACTATCTGACACTGGCATCAGTACATATAGTCGTTATGAGCGTTTGGCTTTACGCTGTTAGCCAAACACTGATCTTTTCAGTAAAAAAAGCCAACCCATTAATGCTCAAAAAATACGTCAACATTGCGGGCGGGATGTTGCTAATTGCTTTTTCTCTGCACAGCCTGATCCCGTAATTCATCACCTATAGCGACAACGTCCGCTCTTGGCCGATTTCTGCTTGTCACGACCGACAGCTATGGCCGACTGTCGCCGGTCAAGCCAGCGGCCTTGTCGCTATTTAGGAGCCATTTGGTGTGGAGTGCAAGAATTTACCGCCTTTAGCTTCAACTACCGAGCGAACGGCCCCGGCGTCTGATTTCGAGCCGATAAATGCAAGTTGTAATTTAGGAAGCATAGTTGATGTGTTACTTAAAGCTGCAATGGCTGAGTTAGCTGCATTACTAAATGGAATATAGAGCGCAAGGCGGCGCTCGGTCTTGCGGGATTTTTCTCTGCCTGAATATTTTTCATGACCCTTTCGCCTATGGCGGTCGCGACAAAAAGAGCGATTTCGAATTTGGGAAATTGTCTATTGGCTCACACAATCGCATACTATCCGCCCTGTAAGACCGCCACACGCGGCCTGCTGCTTTGATTGCCTTCCGGTCACCCTGACCAATTTACAAGGATTTTTGGCTATGTTTTCTTTCTTACGCATGAAGCTGTCGCTGCTGGCTTTAGGCCTGAGCTGCGCCGGTATGGGCCATGCGCTGGCGGCCACTGCGCCGCTTCCCCCGATGGGCAAAATTGCCAGTCAGCAAATTCGTCATATCGCCACCTATTTTCCGGGGCGGATGGCAGGCAGTCCGGCGGAGCTGATCGCCGCCGAATATCTGAATCAGCAATTTACTAAATTCGGTTACCAGAGCAATCTGCGCGGTTTCGATACCCGTTATCTCTACACCAGCAACGATGGCAAGCAGGACTGGCATACCCTTCATGCCACATCGGTGATCGCCGCGCGCGCCGGTGAAGTGCCACAGCAAATCATTGTGATGGCCCATTTCGACACCTATATGCCGCAAAGTGACGCCGACACCAATCACAACCTTGGCGGCCTGACATTGCAGGGTGTCGATGACAATGCGTCCGGCATCGGCGTGATGATGGAGCTGGCCGAGCGGATGGAAGCCATCCCGACGCATTACAGCCTGCGTTTTGTCGCGCTGAGTGCCGAAGAAACCGGGGCGAAAGGCGCAGAAGACTTTATTAAGCGGATGAGTGCCGAAGAGAAGAAAAATACGCTGCTGGTGATCAATCTGGATTCACTGATCACCGGCGATAAGTTGTATTTCAACAGCGGGGTGAACACCTCGGCGGCGGTGGCTAAACTGACCCGCGTGCGGGCAATTAATATTGCCCACAGTCTGGGGATCCCGGCGGAAAGTCATGCAGGGGCACATTGTTGTGAAGGTTTACAGGCGCTGGACGATGCGCGTCTGCCACTGCTGAATGTCACTGCCACCAATTACGCGCTGGGTAAAAAAGACGGCGTCCAGCAACGGGCGATCAGCAGCCATTTCCCGCTGGGCACTGCACGGTATCAGAGCCAGTTTGATAATCTGCAATATCTCGACAGCGTGTTACCTGGGCGCATCGACAAGCGCGCCAGAGACAGTGTGAAAGTATTGTTCCCGCTGCTGAAAGCGCTGGCGAAACCGGCCAAACACGCCTGACTTTTTACTGGCCGTGCAATTGAAAACGGACGCCATAAGCGTCCGTTTTTTTATTGGGAAAGATGCAGCGAAAGATTATTCGTGCAGGCCGCATTCACGTTTCAGACCAAAGAAGCGCGTGTCTTCTTCCTTCATCCCTTCTTCCCACTTTTTCGTGGTATGGGTGTCACCCACGGAAAGATAGCCCTGATCCCAGAGCGGGTGATAACTCAGACCGTTGTCTTTCAGATATTGGAAAATCTGACGATTGTCCCAGTCGATAATCGGCAGGAGCTTAAACACCCCGCGCTGAACGGCCAGCACCGGCAGATGCGCACGGCTGCCAGACTGCTCACGGCGCAGACCAGCGAACCAGGTCTGCACGCCGAGTTGCTCAATCGCACGGTTCATCGGCTCAACTTTGTTGATCTGATTGTACTGTTCGATCCCTTCTACGCCCTGTTCCCAAAGCTTACCGTAGCGCGCTTCCTGCCACGCGGGTGACTGTTCTGCGCGAAACACCTGCAGATTCAGATTCAGCTGTTCAGTGAGCGTATCGATGAACTGATAAGTTTCCGGAAACAGATAACCGGTATCGGTAAGGATCACCGGAATATCGGATTTCTGCTGAGTCACCAGATGCAGACAAACTGCCGCCTGAATGCCGAAACTGGAGGAAAGCGCGAATTCGCCGGGCATGTTTTCCAGCGCCCATTGCACACGCTCCTGTGCCGACAGCTTTTCGAGGCTGACGTTAATTTCCGCCAGCGCCATCGCCTGCCCGGATTTCGGTAACTCATTCAATTGCGCAAGACTGAGTAAACTCATAGCGTCTCCGATAAGTCGTCGTGCTTAGTCGTAAAAATCACGAGCCGGATCGAGCACCGGCCTGATGATGCCTGCGCGGATCACAAAGTCACCGAAGCCTTCGTTTGTTTCGCGCTCTTTTGCCCAGCGACCCACCAGCTCATCGATGATGCTCAGGATCTCTGTATCAGAAATATTTTCGCGGTACATACGCGGAATGCGCGTACCCGCACGGTTGCCGCCAAGATGCAGGTTGTAGCGGTTCATCGCTTTGCCGACTAAACCGATCTCAGCCAGCAATGCACGCCCGCAGCCGTTAGGGCACCCGGTGACGCGCAGAACGATATGTTCATCGCCTACGCCGTGGCCATGCATGATATCTTCGACTTTGGTCACAAATTCCGGCAGGAAGCGTTCTGCTTCTGCCATCGCCAGCGGACAGGTCGGATAAGACACGCAGGCCATCGAGTTTTTGCGCTGCTCGGTGACGCCGTCGTCGATCAGGCCGTGATTACGCGCCAGCGTTTCGATCGCGTCTTTGTCTTTTTCCGAAACACCCGCCACGATCAGGTTCTGGTTAGCAGTAAGCCTGAAATCGCCTTTATGGATCTTAGCAATTTCTGCCAGACCGGTTTTCAGCGGCTTGCCCGGATAATCGAGAATACGGCCATTTTCGATAAACAGCGTCAGGTGCCATTGTTTGTCGATGCCTTTAACCCAACCGATGCGATCGCCGCGACCGGTGAATTCATAAGGGCGGATATCCGCAAACTGAATCCCGGCGCGTTTTTCAACTTCGGCTTTGAATACCGGCACACCCACGCGTTCCAGGGTGTATTTAGTTTTGGCGTTTTTACGGTTAGTACGGTTACCCCAGTCGCGCTGCGTGGTGACCACCGCTTCGGCCACGGCCAGCGTATTCTCCAGCGGAATAAAGCCCAGCTCGCTCGCGGTGCGCGCGTACGTGGCTTTATCGCCGTGTGCGATAGAAAGCCCGCCGCCGACCAGCACGTTGAAGCCGACCAGTTTGCCGTTGTCGGCAATTGCCACGAAGTTCAGATCGTTAGCGTGAAGATCCACATCATTTTGCGGCGGGATCACCACGGTGGTTTTGAACTTACGCGGTAAATACGTTGCGCCGAGGATCGGCTCTTCGTCGGTAGTTTCGACTTTTTCCTGATCCAGCCACACTTCGGCGTAAGCCCGCGTGCGCGGCAGCAGGTGTTCGGAGATTTTCTTCGCCCACTGATACGCTTCCTGATGCAGTTCTGACTCCACCGGATTCGACGTACACAACACGTTACGGTTAACGTCGTTGGCGGTCGCCAGCGCATCCAGACCCAGCTTGTTCAGCAGCTGATGCACGGGTTTGACGTTCGGCTTAAGAATGCCGTGGAACTGGAATGTCTGACGGTTCGTGATACGGATGCTGCCGTAAATCGTGCTGTCATCGGCGAATTTGTCGATGCCCAGCCACTGCGCAGGCGTCATCACACCGCCCGGCAAACGGCAGCGCAGCATCATGGCATGACGCGGCTCCAGTTTTTGCTCGGCACGTTCGGCACGGATATCACGGTCATCCTGCTGATACATGCCGTGGAAACGGATTAACAGGAAGTTGTCACCGTTAAAACCGCCAGTCAGGCCGTCTTTTAAATCTTCTGTGATGGTTCCGCGCAGGAAATTGCTTTCCTTTTTCAGGCGCTCGGCGTCAGCCAGCGGGGCGGCCACGATTAACGGGCCCGGACCGGGATTGAGTTCACTCCACAACTTATTGCTCATAAGGTTTTCGCTCATTGCTCAAATTCGTTAATACACGTCGCGCTGATAACGGCGATCCAGGCGCAGCTCACTGAGGTATTCGTCGGCAGTTTCCAGATCCATCACGCCATATTCAGCGATGATCTCCAGCAACGCCTGCTCGACGTCCTTCGCCATACGGTTAGCGTCACCGCAGACATACACGTGCGCGCCTTCCTGCAACCATTGCCAGACTTCCGCACCTTGCTCGCGCAGTTTGTCCTGTACGTAAACTTTTTCAGCCTGATCGCGTGACCATGCCAGAGAGATATGGGTCAGCAGGCCGTCTTTCACGTAACGCTGCCATTCCACCTGATAGAGAAAATCGTCAGTAAAGTGCGGGTTGCCGAAGAACAGCCAGTTTTTGCCAGTTGCGCCATCGTTATCACGCTGCTGAATAAAGGCGCGGAACGGCGCGATGCCGGTACCCGGACCAATCATAATGACCGGCGTTTCAGGATTGGCTGGCAGGCGGAAGTTGTCGTTGTGCTCGATAAACACTTTCAGTTCACCATCTTCTTCCAGACGATCCGCCAGGTAACCGGATGCACCGCCAGAACGCGGACGGCCATCGATATCGTAACGCACCACGCCAACGGTAATATGGACTTCAGATTCGGTTTCCGCCTGCGAAGAGGCAATCGAATAGAGGCGCGGCGTCAGCGGACGCAGTAAATCCACCAGCTGTTGAGCATCCAGCTCAGTCGGCGCGCGGCGCACCATATCGACGAAAGGCACGGTCTGCGCGTAGTGCTGAAGCGCAGATTTGTCCGCCAGTAAACCGGTCAGCTGTTCATCACGACACAGACCGGCGTATTTCTCAATGATAGGCGTAGTGTTCTGGGTCAGTTCAATGTGGTGTTGCAGGGCGTCTGAAAGCGACAGTTTTTTATCATTCACTTCAACGGTTTCATCGCCTTTCAGCCATAACAGCTCGACGATTTCCTGCACCAGCTGCGGATCGTTTTCAAACCAGATGCCCAGCGCATCGCCTGGCTGGTAGCGCAAACCGGAATCACCCAGATCAATTTCCAGATGACGAACGTCTTTATCAGAATCCCGACCGGTAATTTTCTGGTTTACCGCGAGGGTCGCCGTCAGCGGCAATTCTTTGGTGTAAGGGCTGCTGTCGACCTGATTCACACTGCCCGCCAGCGTCGGTGCAGGCTGTGCAGAAACGTCAGCCGGTACGCGCTGTTTCAGCACATCGACTATGCGCTTGCGCCACGCCTGCGCCACGTCTTTGTACTCAACGTCGGCATCCACGCGGTCTAACAACCGCTCCGCGCCCAGCTCCCCCAGGCGGGTATCAAAGTCTTTACCGGCCTGACAGAAGAATTCGTAAGACGTATCGCCCAGTGCAAATACCGCAAAGGCGGTATCTTTCATTTGCGGCGCTTTTTTGGATTGCAGGAATTTATGCAGCGCGACGGCTTCTTCCGCCTGCTCGCCTTCGCCTTGCGTGGAGGCCACGATCAGGAGCAGTTTTTCCTGTCCAATTTGCTTGAATTTGTAGTCACCGGCGTTCACCAGATTGACATTCAGCTTCGCGGCGATCAAATCGTCACGCAGTTGCTCGGCAACGCGGCGGGCATTGCCGGTTTGCGATGCGGAGATCAAGGTGATCGACGCCGCTGCCGGGGCGGAAACCGGCGCAGAAACCACGTCAGGTTGCTGGTTTACCCTTCCCCAGAAATAACCGGAGAGCCAGGCCATCTGAGTGGGCGAGAAGTCACCCGTCGCCGATTGAAGGCGGGTCATTTGCTCGGGGGTCAGCGGGAGCAGTGAATTTGGAGGAGCCTGAGTCGTCATCGCGGTACGAATTCCCTTATGCAGAAGCCAGTCATCAATCCGGCCTTTTACGCTTTTCGCGCCCTTTGCGGTTCAACGAGCGCGCAGGAAAGACCTTTATTGTTTGTAAGGTTAACGAGGCGGATGATAACAATTAAAGAAGTGATGGAAATAATAAATAACCAAAAGGACTAAGAGCATTTAGAGGTAAGTTCTAGCGGAAAAACTGGTAAGTGAAGATTTTTATCGCACTGAAATCGCTAAAAAAATTCCCGCACACTTTTCAGGCCCTCAGCAAAGTGCCGGATAGATAAAGAAAAACCCCGCCAAAGCGGGGTGATGAATTTTTCTCATTAACCACACATCAGAGATGGAAGGCGTTGTGCTGCTCGAACCAGGCAAACTGTCCGGCGGCGAAAACCGACATCTTACTGCCGCTGTGCCCGACGTCAGAGAGATCAACAAAGTGCCAGTTAAATGGCGTGTTATTTTGCTCAGCCCGTTGCTGCGAAGTCGTGAAATAGCTCTCGGCGCGATCAAGACGGTTGGCACCCTGCGCCATGGCCTGCTTGGATTTACGCAACAGATGATTTTCCGGATCGTCATCTTCTGCACCCACAGCAATCAGCACCGGTTTGGCGAAGTAATCGTCCAGTTGTTGCTGACTGACCGCGACCGGTGCCTCACGCAGGCCGTAGGGCCAGCGCTGATCGGTATCGGGCAGAGTCCACCACCCTGCCGCCGCGCACACCGCCGCTTTGACATTGGGTTGCGGTAACAACGTCAGCATACGGTGTACAAACTGGCAGCCCGCACTGTTGCCAAACAAATAGTATTGCTTCTGGCTGGTCACACCCTGCTTTTGCAGCGTGGTAAAAATGTTGTCAACAATACTGAATGCCCACTGGGATTTCGGCTGGCGGTGGTGAGTTTTGCTGTCCACCAGATTACCGAGGTTATAACCCGCTGCACCGGGGAAATCCAGCTCGCTGAAATGCGGCACCACAACCCGCAAATGATACTGATCGGCCACGGTCATCCAGTCATTACGATACGTGGCCGCATTGCGATCGACACCGGTCATGACCATCACGACAGGCGTGGTTTCGTCTGCACCGGCGGGCTGATAGGTGAAAACTTCCAGCGTCTTTTTGCTTTGCGCCAGAGGAATATGCATCACGCCAGCGCCCGGCGGAAACGTCACTGACACTTTCGCCGCCACCGGCGCTTTCACCTCGGGGTGAACGGTTTTCGCCACCGCGGGCGCAGGAACCTGTTCGGGCGAGGCGGTTTGTGCCTGAACGCCAGCAGAGATAAACAGCGCCAGGACAGCGCAACGAAGCACAGTAATCATTCACTATCTCAACAGGTTAGTTTCTACCGGCTCACTGTATGCCAGTAACGCTGGCAGTGTAAAGGCAGTAAAAGTCAGGATTTGGTGAAGAAAAGCGCAGTGAAGTCATGGCACGCAGGGCGGTATTCCGGTACTATGCCGCGTTTTTTCGAGCAACGAGACTGCCTCATGACCACCACATTATTTAAAGATTTTCAGTTCGAAGCCGCCCACCATTTGCCGCATGTGCCTGCCGGACATAAATGCGGACGGTTGCACGGCCACTCTTTCACCGTGCGTTTAGAAATCACCGGTGAAGTGGATCCGTATACCGGCTGGGTAATGGATTTCGCCGATCTGAAAGCCGCGTTCAATCCAACGCTGGAACGTCTCGATCACTACAATCTGAACGATATTCCGGGATTAGAAAACCCGACCAGCGAAGTGCTGGCCGCGTGGATCTGGAACGAGATGAAACCGAAGTTACCTTTGCTCAGCGCCGTGCGAGTGAAAGAAACCTGCACTGCGGGCTGCGTTTATCGCGGCGAATAAACATCGCACGTTATGCGATGTTTAAGTATTTGTGCGTCTGCATCGACAGCCGCCAGTTCCTTGCAATGCAGGTCGCGATGCAAAGTCTGGTGGCTTCTTCTTTTTGGCTGATCGGTTGCAGGGCGATAATTCGCGCTTTGCTGTCAGTCAGTGTTTCCAGCAACGTATCCAGGGCGTCGATATCCCGCTGACGCGCCACCGGATGTTTCACTTCATCAGCACGTTTCAGTGCCTGCGGCAGAATGTCATAGCCTCCGCGCATATTCACTTTTGGCGAAACGGTTACCCAGGTGTTCACCGAACAACGCACTTCATGCGTACCGCTGGTTTCAATCTGGCAGCTGAACCCGTTCTTCTCCAGCAGCATCGTCAATGGCATCAGATCATAAATACACGGCTCGCCGCCGGTGATCACGATATGACGGGCGGTGTAGCCTTGCTGCACAATGATGTCCAGCAACTGCTCGGAGGTCGCATTGCCCCATGCATCGCTCTCTTCCGTTTTGACCAGAATGCGCTGCATATCGACTTCCCGATCGGCAATTTTATCCCAGGTGTGTTTGGTGTCGCACCAGCTGCACCCCACCGGACAGCCTTGCAGGCGTACAAAAATCGCCGGCACGCCGGTAAAATAACCTTCCCCTTGCAGGGTTTCGAACATCTCATTTATCGGGTACTGCATCTTTTTCTCAGTCATCTCTAAAAAATCAGCGCGCATTATCACAGATAAGACCTGTGAGACCAAACCTGAGCTGTAAATGAGTATGGCAGATTTCTGTTGCGGGACCTTTCAGGCATAAAAAAACCCGCCGAAGCGGGTTTTTAGAAAGAGTTTACAGCGCAGTAATTACTGGCCTTTCACTTCTTTCAGACCGTTGAACGGTGCAGGTGTGCCTTGTGCAGCCAGCGCTTCTTCGATACGGATCAGCTGGTTGTATTTAGCAACACGGTCAGAACGGCTCATAGAACCTGTTTTGATCTGGCCGGCAGCAGTACCCACAGCCAGGTCAGCGATGGTTGCATCTTCAGTTTCGCCTGAACGGTGAGAGATAACGGCAGTGTAGCCCGCGTCTTTCGCCATTTTGATCGCAGCCAGAGTTTCGGTCAGTGAACCAATCTGGTTGAATTTGATCAGAATGGAGTTAACGATGCCTTTATCGATACCTTCTTTCAGGATCTTGGTGTTGGTAACGAACAGGTCGTCGCCCACCAGCTGGATTTTGTCGCCCAGCACTTTAGTCTGGTATGCGAAACCATCCCAGTCAGATTCGTCCAGACCGTCTTCGATAGAAACGATTGGGTATTGTTTGGTCAGGTCTTCCAGGAAGTGAGTGAACTCTTCAGAAGTGAAGGCTTTGTTGCCTTCGCCAGCCAGAACGTATTTGCCATCTTTGTAGAATTCAGATGCTGCGCAGTCCATCGCCAGAGTGATGTCTTTGCCCAGTTCGTAGCCTGCTGCTTTAACCGCTTCCGCGATCACAGACAGTGCTTCTGCGTTAGAACCCAGGTTTGGCGCATAGCCACCTTCGTCACCAACAGCAGTACCCATGCCTTTAGATTTCAGAACTTTAGCCAGGGTGTGGAAAACTTCAGAACCCATACGGATGGCTTCTTTCAGCGTTTTCGCGCCAACAGGCTGGATCATGAACTCTTGAATATCAACGTTGTTATCAGCGTGTTCGCCGCCGTTGATGATGTTCATCATAGGCAGTGGCATAGAATATTTGCCTGGGGTGCCGTTCAGTTCTGCGATGTGAGCGTACAGTGGCAGACCTTTAGAGGCAGCCGCCGCTTTAGCAGCAGCCAGGGAAACAGCCAGAATCGCGTTAGCACCGAACTGAGATTTGTTCTCAGTACCGTCAAGATCGATCATGATCTTGTCGATGTTAGCCTGGTCTTTCGCGTCTTTACCCATTACTGCCTGAGCAATTGGACCGTTAACAGCAGCAACGGCTTTCAGTACGCCTTTGCCCAGGAAACGGGATTTGTCACCGTCACGCAGTTCCAGCGCTTCGCGGGAACCAGTAGAAGCACCAGATGGTGCAGCAGCCAGACCAACGAAACCGCCTTCCAGATGAACTTCAGCTTCTACGGTCGGGTTACCACGGGAGTCGATGATTTCACGACCGATGACTTTAACGATTTTGGACATTAGGATTTCCTCAGTACAAGTTAACTAAAGCTTCGGACAAGTGATCCCAGGCAGTCTGCCCCGCACCACTTCCCCGGTATTTTATTTTACCTGACGCTTCTGATACTCACCGGCAGCCTTCACGAAGCCTGCAAACAGCGGATGACCATCACGCGGCGTAGACGTAAATTCTGGATGGAACTGGCAAGCCACAAACCAAGGATGATTTGGCAGCTCGATGATTTCCACCAGTTGCTTATCGCCAGAGCGACCGGCTACGCGTAAACCTGCGGCTTCGATAGGTTTGAGCAGCATATTGTTTACTTCGTAACGGTGACGATGACGTTCAACTATTGTCGGTTCGCCGTACATCTCACGAACCAGGCTACCATCGCTCAGGTGACATTGCTGCCCGCCAACGCGCATGGTGCCGCCTAAATCACTGTCTTCGGTACGTACTTCAACGTTACCGTCTTCATCTCGCCATTCGGTGATCAGCGCCACCACAGGGAATTTACAGTCTGGCACAAATTCAGTGGAGTTGGCATTTTCCATACCCACCACATTGCGGGCGAACTCCATCAGTGCCACCTGCATACCCAGACAAATGCCCAGATAAGGAATGTTGTTTTCACGCGCATAACGGGCGGTGGCCACTTTGCCTTCAACACCACGGTAACCGAAGCCACCCGGGATAAGGATAGCGTCCAGGCCTTTGAGCACTTCAACACCACGGGTTTCGACATCCTGAGAGTCGATAAGTTTAATGTTCACGGTGAGACGATTTTTCAGGCCGCCGTGTTTGAGCGCTTCAATCACAGACTTATAGGCGTCTGGCAGCTCAATATACTTACCGACCATCCCGATGGTGACTTCACCACCCGGATTCGCTTCTTCGTAAACCACCTGCTCCCACTCGGAAAGATTCGCTTCCGGCGCATTCAGGTTAAAACGCTTACAAATATAGTCGTCCAGACCCTGAGATTTCAAGAGGGCCGGGATTTTATAAATGGAATCAACATCTTTAAGAGAAATAACCGCTTTTTCTGGCACGTTACAGAACAGAGCGATTTTCGCACGTTCGTTCGCAGGTACTGCGCGATCGGAACGGCAAATCAGCACGTCAGGCTGGATCCCGATGGACAGCAGCTCTTTGACGGAGTGCTGAGTCGGTTTGGTTTTGACTTCACCGGCAGCCGCCATGTACGGCACCAGCGTCAGGTGCATATACAGCGTGTGCTCACGGCCCACGTCAACGGCCATCTGACGAATCGCTTCCAGGAACGGCAGGGATTCGATATCACCCACGGTACCGCCGATTTCCACCAGCACCACATCATGGCCTTCGCCGCCTTCGATGATGCGTTCTTTGATGTTATTGGTAATGTGCGGGATAACCTGAATGGTCGCGCCGAGATAGTCGCCGCGGCGCTCTTTGCGCAGCACGTCGGAATAAATACGGCCAGTGGTGAAGTTGTTACGACGGGTCATTTTGGTACGAATGAAGCGCTCGTAGTGACCAAGGTCCAGATCCGTTTCAGCGCCATCTTCGGTAACGAAGACTTCGCCGTGTTGGGTCGGGCTCATGGTACCGGGATCCACGTTGATATACGGGTCCAGTTTCATCATAGTCACGTTGAGGCCACGGGCTTCGAGAATAGCCGCCAGAGAGGCTGCGGCAATGCCTTTACCCAGAGAGGATACGACCCCGCCGGTCACAAAAATATAATTAGTTGTCATGCTGAACCTGAGAGGTTAGGTTTAAAGATGATGGAGTAACCAAGACGGGAAAACAGTATACCGGAACCTTGTGTGCGCCACAAATAAACGTTTTGCTGCCCATCATCGTTTTCCTCAGCGTCAGTTCAGAAGAGTTAATCCTGCAGGTCACATTCTCTCAGTCTTTCAAAAACAACCAGTTAGCGATTAAAATTGTGTGGTGACTCTCATCCATCCGTAAAACATCTTAGATTTCAGTTTGTTGTACTTTAATGCTCTCAGATCAGGCTTTTATCTGCCGAATGCCGTTGAGCTTAACCGTTTCAGCAACGGCAGATCTTGTCGCCGATCAAAGTCAGAGCACAGGTTTTACCGCTTCACCCTGCTTTACCTGCTGCCACGCGGCTTCCATCTGCTCTAAGGTCGCGTCTTCCATGCTCAGCCCCTGCTCGCGGATGATGTTTTCAACCTGACGGAAACGACGCTCGAACTTACGGTTAGCGGCTTGCAGCGCATCTTCTGCTTTGTGACCTAAATGGCGGGAAAGGTTAACCGTGGCGAACAGCAAATCGCCGATTTCCTCACCGAGTTTTTCTTCGTCGATCACCGCCTGACGCGCTTCAAACATCACTTCATCGATTTCTTCATAGACTTTATCCAGCACCGGGCCGAGCGTGGTCCAGTCGAAGCCGACGTTTGAGCAACGCTTCTGAATTTTGTGCGCTTTCATCAGCGCAGGCAGTGCGGATGGAATATCGTCGAGCGCCGAATGCAGTGATTTGTCCGCCCGCTCCAGCGCCTTGCGCGCTTCCCATTTCACCAGAACGTCTTTGCTGCTGGCGTCTTTTGACCATGCAGCCTCATCACCAAAGATTTGCGGATGACGGCGCTCGAGTTTATCCGAGATTGCGTTGCAGATATCGTCGAAGCCAAACAGCCCCTGCTCGCTGCCCATCTGGGCGTAAAACACCACCTGAAACAGCAAATCGCCCAGTTCATCACGCACCTCGTCATAATCTTTACGCGCGATGGCATCCAGCACTTCGTAAGTTTCTTCCAGCGTATACGGGGCGATAGTCTCGAAGGTTTGTTCTTTATCCCACGGGCAACCTGCCGCCGGATCGCGCAGGGTTTTCATGATGGTGAGTAAGCGTTGCAGGGGTGATTCGGTCATGAGATCTGTCCGTTTAAAAAGGGGTATGCCAAAGCAGGAATGAAAAAGGCCCGACGGGCGGGCCTTAACGTTTATACGATCAGTTGCCGTGCAGGCGTTTGGCGTCGATGACATCCGGCAGCTGGTTCAGTTTGGCGATCACGCGCCCCAGAACCTGCGGATTGTAGATCTCGATATCCATATCGATGGTCGCCAGTTGCTGTTTGGTATCACTGCGGCTGGCGACGCCGAGCACGTTCACCTTCTCGTTGGCAAGAATGGTGGTGATGTCACGCAGCAGGCCGCTGCGATCGTTGGCCACGACACGCACAACCAGAGAATAGCCGCTGGAGTAGCTTTCGCCCCAGACGGCGTCAACCACGCGCTCAGGGGCGTTCAGACGCAAATCTTCCAGCTGATCACAATCGGCGCGGTGGATAGAAATCCCCCGTCCCTGCGTGATGTAGCCGACGATTTCGTCGCCCGGAATCGGCTGGCAGCAGCGCGCAATGTGGTGCATCAGATTGCCCACGCCTTCCACCACCACGCGTCCGTTATCTTTACTGCCATTACGCTGTGGAGCCGGCGTGGTTTTCTGCGTCAGCTGACGCATCGCCTCTTTATCCAGCTCTTCCGCACTCGGCTTTTTCAGCTGCGATTGCAGGAAGTTGACCATCTGGTTGATGCGGATATCACCGTTGCCAATGGCGGCCAGCACTTCGTCCAGCGAATTGACGTTATAGCGCGGTAGCAGCAGTTTCTCGGCATCTTTGATGCTGATATCCATACGATCCAGTTCGTCGTCGAGGATCTGCTTACCGGCAATAATATTTTTGTCGCGATCCTGTTTACGGAACCAGTTTTGGATCTTCGACCGCCCGCGGCTGGTCGTCACGTAACCGAGGCTCGGGTTCAGCCAGTCACGGCTTGGGTTCGCATGCTTCTGGGTGATGATTTCAATCTGATCGCCCATCTGCAACTGATAGGTAAACGGCACAATGCGCCCGCCGATTTTTGCCCCGATACAGCGGTGCCCGACATCACTGTGGATGTGATACGCAAAATCGAGCGGCGTGGAGCCCATTGGCAGGTCGATGACATCGCCTTTTGGCGTAAACACGTAAACGCGATCATCAAAGACCTGACTGCGAACTTCGTCGAGCATTTCGCCCGAATCAGCCATCTCTTCCTGCCACGCGATAAGTTTACGCAGCCACGCAATGCGGCCTTCGTAGCCACCGCTGCGACCACCCACCACGGCGGTACCTTCTTTGTATTTCCAGTGCGCCGCGACGCCCAGTTCGGCATCTTCATGCATCTGGCGGGTACGGATTTGCACTTCCAGCGTTTTACCACGCGGCCCTAACACCACGGTGTGAATTGACTGATAACCGTTCGGTTTCGGGTTAGCGACGTAATCGTCAAACTCATCCGGCAGATGGCGGAAATGGGTGTGCACAATCCCTAACGCGGCGTAGCAATCCTGTAAACGTTCCACCACGATGCGCACGGCGCGCACGTCGAACAGCTCGTCAAAGGACAGAGATTTTTTCTGCATCTTGCGCCAGATGCTGTAGATGTGTTTTGGCCGGCCATAGACATCAACTTTGATGCCTTCTTCGCCCATCGCATTTTTCACGGTGGACACAAAATCATCGATGTACTGTTCACGGTCGATACGACGCTCATGCAACAGTTTGGCAATGCGTTTGTATTCATCAGGATGCAGATAGCGGAAACAGAAATCTTCCAGCTCCCATTTGAGCTGGCCGATACCGAGGCGGTTAGCCAGCGGCGCATAGATGTTGGTACATTCTTTTGCCGCCAGTACGCGCTCTTCTTCCGGCGCGTCTTTCACTTCACGCAGATGCGCGATACGTTCGGCAAGTTTCAGCACCACGCAGCGGAAATCTTCCACCATCGCCAGCAGCATACGGCGGACGTTGTCCACCTGCTCGGAGGCCATGGAGTCATTTTGCGTGGCTTTCAGCTGGCGGATGGCATCCATATCACGCACGCCGTGCACCAGATCGGTAATGCCTTTACCGAACTGCTCCGTCAGCGTGTTTTCATCAATGATGCCATCATCGACCAGCGGGAACAGCAGCGCGGCGCGCATACTGTCGTTGTCCATACTGAGGGTCGAGAGGATTTCCACCATCTCAAGACCGCGCCACAATAAGAGCGACGCGTCCGGATGGCCCTGCGTTTGCTGCTCGCAGTAGCGCCAGGTTTCGGCTAAACGGTCACATGACTGCTGGCTGGACAGCCCCAAACTGTTAATCCAGTCGTCGAGCGCAAACTCGCCAGCCGTGTTCAGATGTGCACTTCTTACCGCAACCATACCCTCTCCCTACGTGTCTGACACAACCCCGGTGTCAGATGGGTTGATAAACAGAGCCATCGATTCAAGGTGCCCGGTGTGCGGAAACATATCCAGCATACGAACCTGAGCCAACCGATAACCCGCCTCCAACAAAATTTTACTGTCCCGAGCCAATGTCGTGGGATTACAGGACACATACACCACGCGCTGCGGAGCAAGCTTTACGATATGCGCCATCACGCCCGCCGCACCACCCCGTGCAGGATCCAGCAAGACTTTATTGAAGCCTTGCGCCGCCCAGGGTTGCTGACTGACGTCGTCCTCCAGATTTTCGTGGAAGAATGACGCATTTTCTAATCCGTTATTTCGGGCATTATCTTGCCCATTCGCCACCAGTGTAGCAACACCTTCAACTCCGACAACCCGCTTAGCTCTTTTTGCCAGCGGAAGGGTGAAATTTCCCATGCCGCAAAACAAATCCAGCACGCGATCTTCTGGCGTCAGCGCCAGCCACTCCAGTGCCTGTGCCACCATTTGCTGGTTCACGGCGTCATTAACCTGAATAAAATCACGCGGGCCGAAGGTCAGGTTAAGACCATCAATCTGATACGTTGGCGCCTCGCCGTGCAAACGCTCCAGCGTCTCGCTGTCAGGTGCCAGAAACAGCGTTAACTGATGGTGCTGTGCAAACGCGGTAAGACGCGCGCGATCCGCCTCGCTGAGCGGATCCAGATGGCGCAGCACCAGCAGCGCGCCGTTATCGGCCAGCACCATTTCCAGATGCCCCAGCCGCTTAGCCGCCGTCAGTGACGCCAGACATTCCTGCACCGGCACCAGCAGTTGCTCAAGCTCCGGGCGCAGTACAGGACAGCGGGTGATCGCCACCAGATCGTTTGATCCTTCCTGACGAAAACCCATCACCAGCGGTCCGTTTCCCGGTTTTCGCCCTGGCTTCGCACCGGCAATTTGTAATCCGAGACGCGCACGGCGCCGGTAACCGTATTGCGGACCGGCGATCACCGGTTGCTCTTCGGGCTGAATACCGGTTTCCAGGGAGATCAGCCTTAACAGCGAGGCGGATTTGCTGCGCTGCTGTAATGCTTCACTGGCGTGCTGTTGCTGGCATCCCCCGCAGACAGAATAGTGCGGACACGCCGGTTTTACCCGGTCGGCGCTGGTGGTCAGCAAACGTTTCAGTCGCCCTTTGGCGTACTTACTTTTATCTTCTGTTAAAATCACTTCCGCCTGCTCGCCGGGCAATACGCCACTGACAAACACGGCTTTACCGTTATGACGCGCAACACCTTGCCCGAAAGCATCAAGATCGGTGGCGGTCACAGTTATCGTTTGCCGGGTCGTCACACGGCGGTTCGGAGAGTAGAATTGAGCCATTATTGTCGATTGCACGCTGGTTTATTAAGCTTACTTTAGGTAATTCTCCCACATTGGAACCTCATGACCAAATATAGCCTTCGCGCACGGATGATGATCCTGATTCTGGCACCGACATTAATGATCGGTTTGCTGCTCAGCACCTTCTTTGTGGTTCACCGATACAACGAGTTGCAGAATCAGCTGATCGACGCCGGAGCCAGTATTATTGAACCCCTGGCCGTCGCGAGCGAATACGGAATGACGTTCCGGGAGCGTGAACCGGTGAAGCGCCTTATCAGCCGTCTGCACCGCAATCATTCAGACATTGTCCGCAGCATCAGCGTTTTTGATGGCGACAATAAGCTGTTCGCCAGCTCTAATTCCCTGCATGAAGGCAGCCCGCTGCAGGTCAAAAGCGTAAAAGATATCCCTCGCGAACTGACCCAGGCACGTTTCGGGGATTCGCTGATCCTGCGCACCCCGGTTCAGGCGGAGAATCATACCGAGGCGGATGATGACTCGTTCAGTTCGTCTCCTGAGCATACCCTGGGTTATATCGCCGTTGAGTTAGATCTCAGCTCGGTCCGGCTGGCGCAATATCAGGAGGCCTTTGTCTCGACCATGCTGTTATTGCTGTGTCTGGGCATTGCCACACTGTTCGCTTATCGCCTGATGCGCGACGTCACCGGGCCTATCCGAAACATGGTCAACACCGTTGACCGCATCCGCCGCGGGCAACTCGACAGCCGTGTGGAAGGCAACATGCCCGGTGAACTGAGTATGCTAAAAAACGGCATTAACTCGATGGCGATGTCGCTGACGGCGTACCACGAAGAAGTGCAGCAGAATATCGATCAGGCCACGTCCGATCTGCGGGAAACGCTTGAGCAGATGGAAATCCAGAACGTCGAACTGGATCTGGCGAAAAAGCGCGCCCAGGAAGCGGCGCGTATCAAATCTGAATTCCTCGCCAACATGTCTCATGAGCTGCGTACCCCGCTCAACGGCGTGATTGGTTTCACCCGCCAGACGCTTAAAACTCCGCTGTCGCCGACGCAGGCTGATTATCTGCAAACCATTGAACGTTCAGCGAATAACCTGCTGACCATCATCAATGACGTTCTGGACTTCTCTAAGCTGGAAGCCGGTAAACTGGTGCTGGAGCACATTCCTTTCTCGCTGCATGAAATGCTCGATGAAGTGGTGATCCTGCTGGCACATACCGCGCACGACAAAGGCCTCGAACTGACGCTCAACGTGCACAACAACGTGCCGGAAAACGTGCTGGGCGATCCGATGCGAATGCAGCAAGTTGTCACTAACTTGCTGGGAAATGCGATTAAGTTCACTGAATCCGGCAACATCGACATCAATGTCGAATTGCGTTCGCAGAACAATTTGCAGGTCGAGCTGGAGGTGCAGATCCACGACACCGGTATCGGGATTTCAGAGCGGCAGCAGTCGCAACTTTTCCAGGCTTTCCGTCAGGCCGATGCCAGCATTTCGCGCCGCCACGGCGGCACCGGATTAGGCCTGGTGATCACCCAGCGTCTGGTCAAAGAGATGGGCGGCGACATCAGCTTCTACAGCCAGATCAACCGCGGTTCAACTTTCTGGTTCCACGTGACGCTCGAGCTGAATGAAAACCGTCATGTGACGCCAGTTTCCATGAGTTCCCTCGAAGGTAAACGTCTGGCCTATGTGGAAGCCAACCCGGCGGCCGCCAAGGCTACGATGGAAATTCTGCAGGCGACACCGCTTGAGGTCACGCATCGCACCTCGCTTGCCGCACTGCCGGACAACTACTACGACATGATGCTGTGCAGCATTCCGGTCAAACCAGAACAGACGCTGGCGGATTATGACGACCGGTTAAAACGCGTGCTGAGCATGACGCGGCATCTGCTGCTGGCGCTGCCAAGTCAGTTCCAGGTTGAGGCTGAAGAGCTCAAACGCCGCGGAGTGCAGGCGTGCCTGATCAAACCGATGTCCAGCATCCGCCTGCTGCCATTGTTGTTAAAAGAGCAACAACCGGCAGTGAGGATCCTCGGTTCAGATGAGACTAAAGCCGCACGACTGCCGCTCACGGCAATGGCGGTGGATGATAATCCGGCCAACCTCAAACTGATTGGTGCGCTGCTGGAAGAGCTGGTGGAAACCACCGTGCTGTGTCACAGCGGCGAAGAAGCGATTGAAGTGGCCCGTCACACTGATCTGGACATCATTTTGATGGATATCCAGATGCCGGATATAGATGGCATTCGTGCCAGCGAAATCATTCATCAGATGGCGCGCCACGCCAGCACGCCGGTAGTGGCGGTCACCGCCCACTCACTGAGCGGCGAACGTGAACAGCTTCTCAAACTGGGGATGGACGATTATCTGGCGAAACCTATCGACGAAGGCATGTTGAAAAACGTCCTGTCGCGCCATTACTCTCATCAGAATCAGCAGGATTCTCCGCTGCAAACGCAGGAAGATCTCGCGCCAAACAACACGCTCGACTGGCAACTGGCGTTAAGCCAGTCCGCCAATAAAGTTGCACTGGCGCAGGATTTACTGCAAATGCTGGTGGAATTCCTGCCACAGGTCGCCGTGCGTGTGGATGCCGTCGCCAGAGGTGAAACCGACGACGATATCCTCGCGCTCATCCATAAACTGCACGGCAGTTGCAGCTACAGCGGCGTCCCGCGCCTGAAACAGCTGTGCTATTACATCGAACAGCAACTGCGTCAGGGCGTCGGCGTGGAAACTCTGGAACCGGAATGGTTTGAACTGCTTGATGAGATTGAGAATGTGAAACGGGCTGCGGTGGCGTATTTACCGAGGTAGGTGGAGGTAAAGAGTTAAACGTTTCATACAAAACGCCCGGCAATGTCCGGGCGTTTTTACAGGTCGTGAACGTCTGTCAAAACCAGGTCGTCACTGCGCCGGTCACGTCCCACTGTTCATTCACCAGCAACAGCTGACGCCATTTGTCGAATGTCAGACAGGGGTGACAAATGTCGAACACCAGCATGTCACCGACTTTCAGATCGGCATTTTCAGGGATCGACATAAACGCATGCTGATCCATCATCGCATAAACCTTCCAGTCTTCCGGTGCTGGTACGACGGTGGTATAGCCTGACTGTGTTGCACTGCGGGGACGGAAATGACCGGCGGCTTTCGGGTATCCGGCGTCGTAGCCGGCGTCACGTTTGCCGAAAGCGATAATCGCCCGGCCCGGCTCCGGCAATGACTGCACGGCCGCCCAGACCTGCAAAGCAGGCTGTAAGCTGCTGTTCATTTCACGTGCCACCGGATTACTGGTTTGCATTCTTTCCAGTGCAGCCTGATAGGTACCGACGTCATGCGTGACGTAACAACCTGAACGCAAAATCACATCCAGCTGATACCGTTTATCGCAGTCCAGATAGCGGCTCTCACGCGTTAACTCCTCCGCCACCACATCAAACCAGGCGGAACCTGCACCGGTTAATATCACCTGTTGTTCGGCGAATTCGCCTGCCTGCGCCAGCGCTTCAGTACGCGTGACGACGTGGCGCAGAAATGCACGGATCGCCGCTTCGTCGTTGCTGACACCTTCATACAGCTCGACACCGATCAGCGCCAGAGACTGCGGCCAGCGTTTGACCGCGGCCAGCACGTCTGCTTCCTGTTCTGCGGTACGGATACCGGTACGCCCGCCCTGAATACCGTACTCAAACATCATGCGTAACGTCAGTTGCTGGCTGGCGAAATAATGGCCGAGGGCATCAACGTTGTCGGCAGAATCCACCACGCAGGAAAATTCGAAATCAGGATCCTCACACAGCAATCCGGCAATTATCGCCATATTGCCTTTGCCAATCAGTTGGTTCGCCATGATGACTTTGCGCACGCCGTGCTTAAAAGCGGCATTAACCTGCGGCGCGGTCGCCAGCGTGATGCCCCACGCACCAAACTCCAGCTGCATCTTATACAGCTCCGGGCTCATGGTGGTTTTGCCGTGTGGCGCGAGTTTTAACTGATAACGCTGAATAAATTCACGCATCCACGAAAGATTGTGTTCGATTCTCTCCTCGAGCAGCACTGCCACCGGCAGGCTGACGTCCTCGCGCAGGATATTCCAGCCTTGCTGGCGAATATCGCCCATGCAGGCATCCGCGCTGAGTGGCCCTAAACCTTTAGTGTGTGTATTGACCGGTTGCTTCGAAAAATCAATCTCTGACATGGCTACGTTCCCGTTGCGATTTGATTCTAAAAACTAACGTAAAATCGTCGGGAATAAAACACAAAAACCGGCGCAGGCTGGGCCTGAACACCGGTTTTTTAATGACGCCTTGTTGCTGATTTTTTACTGTAAATAAGCTTTCAGAGCTTTTGCGATAACTTAATGGTCGCGGCAATATTGCGTGCTGATTTACGCAGATTATCAGCGGCATTTTTCAGCGCATCTTCCAGCGTACACACACTATAGAGCACGCTGAAAACCGCATCCAGCCCGTGTGCATACACCACATCAACATCTTTCGTCAGGCTGCCCGCAATGCCGATCACAGGTTTGTTATAACGCTTGGCGACCCGCGCCACGCCGATCGGCACTTTGCCGTTGATGCTCTGGCTGTCGATTCGTCCTTCACCGGTGATCACAAGCGTGGCATCTTTCACTAACGCATCCAGCCCCAGCGCATCGGTGACGATCTCGATACCCTGACGCAATTCCGCGCCGCAGAATCCGTACAGTGCTGCGCCCATACCGCCGGCCGCGCCTGCGCCGGGAACGTGCTCAACATCGATACCCAAATCCTGTTTGATCACGCTGGCGTAATGATGCAGATAACCGTCGAGCTGCTCGATCATCTCAGGCGTTGCGCCTTTTTGCGGGCCAAAGATGGCAGACGCACCGTCTTTGCCGGTCAGCGGATTGGTCACGTCACACGCCACTTCAAAGCGGCATTTTTTGATCCGCGGATCCAGCCCGCTGATATCAATGTGATGCAGTTTCTCCAGCTCACCGCCGCCCTGGCCGATCGGTTTACCCTCCTGAGTCAGTAACTTCGCGCCCAGCGCCTGCATCATGCCTGCCCCGCCGTCATTGGTGGCGCTGCCGCCGATACCGATGATGCAGTGTTTGACGCCATGGTCGAGTGCCGAATGGATCAGTTCGCCTGTGCCATAAGAGGTGGTTTTAAGGGGATTGCGCTGCGCCGCCGGGACACTTTCCAGCCCGCTGGCGGCCGCCATTTCGATAAAGGCGATTTTCTCGTCGCCGGAAAGCCCGAAGAACGCGTCGAGCGGTGTGCCCAGCGGGCCGGTGACATTCACTTTTACGATGCGTCCGCCGGTCGCCGCGACCATGGCTTCTACCGTTCCCTCACCGCCGTCGGCCACCGGCAATTTAATGTATTCCGCCTCAGGAAAAATCTCACGAAATCCGCTTTCGATGGCCTTCGCCACATCCAATGCAGACAAACTTTCTTTGTATGAATCCGGTGCGATCACTATTTTCATAAAGTCATTACCTTCATAACTGCACGCGCCGTTGTGGAATAGCGTCCTGTCAGTTTTGCTTTCTGCCGGAAGGGCAACGCGGCACGATTCACGTACATCTGGCCGCGCGGCCACCTCTGACTAACGGGTAACTTCAACCTTCGCTAAGTTTTCATAATAGCGTGCAATGGCGCTATGGTCAGATTGCCCGTGACCATCCGCTTTCAGAGCCTGCATCATTTCCATGACCAGCGAGGTCAGAGGCAGTTGCGCACCTACGCCATGAGAGGTGTCGAGTGCATTGGCTAAATCTTTGATGTGCAAATCTATACGGAAGCCCGGTTTGAAATTGCGATCCATCACCATCGGCGCTTTCGCTTCCAGAACGGTGCTGCCTGCCAGTCCACCCCGGATGGCCTGGAATACCAGGTTAGGATCGACGCCCGCTTTGGTGGCCAGCACCAGTGCTTCTGACATTGCCGCAATGTTCAGCGCAACAATGACCTGGTTTGCCAGCTTAGTGACGTTACCCGCGCCGATGTCGCCGGTATGCACCACAGATCCCGCCATCGACTTCATGATGTCATAGCAATGATCGAACACGGCTTTATCACCGCCAACCATCACCGACATGGTGCCGTCGATGGCTTTTGGTTCGCCGCCGGAGACAGGTGCATCCAGCATCGCAATTTGTTTCGCTGCCAGCGCTTCGCTGATTTCACGGCTGGCCAGCGGTGCGATGGAACTCATGTCGATGAAAATCGTCCCAGGACGCGCGCCTTCGATCAGGCCGTTTTCGCCCAACGCCACGTCTTTCACCTGAGGCGAATTTGGCAGCATAGTAATGATCACGTCAGACTGTTCAGCGACCGCTTTCGGTGTGTCAGCAGCAGTGGCACCCAGCGCAACAATTTCGCCCACGGTATCAAGATTGCGGTCCATGACCACCAGTTCATACCCTGCTTTGAGCAGGTTTTTACTCATAGGCTTGCCCATGATGCCTAAACCAATAAAGCCAATTTTCATTCGAATATCCTCTGATTATTGATGTGATGAGATCACTTAGTGAAGCGATCACACAGCGCCTGCGTTCCTGCGCGATAAATACCCAAGTCGCTGCCAACGGCCACAAAGGTCGCGCCCCATTCCATGTAGCGGCGCGCATCGGCTTCGACCGGCGCCAGAATGCCGCTGGATTTTCCGTGGGCTTTTGCGCGTTCAAAAATGTGACGAATGGCAGCCTGTACTTCCGGATGACCGGCGTTGCCGAGGTGCCCCATGCCAGCGGCCAGATCGCTTGGCCCGACAAATATGCCGTCAATGCCGTCGGTAGCGGCAATCGCATCGAGGTTATCAACGCCCTGCTGGCTCTCGATTTGCACCATCACCGTGATGTTGTCGTTAATGCTGGTGAAGTAGTCCGGCACCGTGCCAAACATGTTGCTGCGATGCGAAACGGATACGCCGCGGATCCCTGCCGGCGGATAGCGCGTGGAGGCGACGGCACGTTCGGCCTGCTCCTGCGTCTCAACAAACGGGATCAGGAAATTGTAGAAACCGATATCGAGCAGACGTTTAATCACCACCGGCTCGTTGAATGGCGGTCGCACGACCGGCGCGCTTTTGCTGCCTTTAAGCGCCATCAGCTGTGGAACAAAAGTGCTGATGTCATTGGGTGCGTGTTCGCCGTCGAGCAACAGCCAGTCAAATCCTGCGACACCCAACACTTCTGTGGCAATCGGGTTGCACAATGCGGCCCAGCATCCGATCAGCGTTTTGCCTTGCAGTAAGTCCTGACGGAACCGGTTTGGAATCATTGGATTACTCATAGTTGACCTCGTTATAGGGCGGGCGCGGGAGTTCCCGTCTGCCCGCCATCGCAATTTACTGTTTCTTTAGTTCGAGACGTTTGATTTCACCGACGACCAGCAGGTAACACAGCATCGCCATCAGGGCGGAACAGCCGACGAAAATCAGAGCCATGTTGAAAGAATGCAACCCTTTAACGATATAGCCGATGACCAGCGGAGTAACGATTGACGCGACGTTGCCAAAGACGTTGAAGATACCGCCGCACAGGCCAATCACTTCTTTCGGTGCGGTATCTGCAATCACCGGCCAGCCCAGCGCACCGAAGCCTTTACCGAAGAACGCCAGGGCCATCAGGGTAACGACCAGGGTATTGTTATCGGTGTAGTTACATAAAATGATGCTGGTGGCTAACAGCATGCCCAGCACAATCGGAATTTTACGCGCCACGGTCAGGGAGAAACCGCGTTTGAGCAGGTAATCGGAGAACACGCCGCCGAGTACGCCACCGGCAAAGCCGCACAGCGCCGGAATGGCCGCAATCATCCCCACTTTGAGGATAGACATGCCCTTTTCCTGAACCAGATAAATCGGGAACCAGGTCAGGAAGAACCACGTAATACTGTTAATAAAGTATTGGCCGAAGAAGATCCCAAGCATCATGCGGTTGCTCAGCATCTGGCGCACATAGCTCCATTTCGGGCCACTTTTCGCGCCGTCGGCTTTCTTGTGGTCGATGTCGACCACCGCGCCGCCTTCTTTAATAAATTCCAGCTCGCTTTTCGATATGCCAGGGTGTTCCGGCGGGTTGTGGATAAATTTGATCCACACCAGCGTCAGCACAAAACCAATCACCCCCATCACGATAAAGACATGTTCCCAGCCCCAGGCGTAGGTCAGCCAGCCGAGCAGCGGAGAGAACAGCGCGAGCGAGAAATACTGAGCGGAGTTAAAAATCGCCGAAGCCGTTCCGCGTTCTTTCGTCGGGAACCAGGCCGCCACGATACGGGCGTTGGCCGGGAAGGAAGGCGCTTCGGAGAAACCGAGCATAAAGCGCAGGATGAACAGCGTCAGCGCGCCGTACGCCAGCGGGAACCAGCCCACAAAACCTTGTAACAGCGTGAACAGTGACCAGAAAAACAGGCTGTAGGTGTAGACTTTTTTGGAACCGAATTTGTCCAGCAGCCAGCCACCAGGCAACTGCATGATCAGATATGCCCAGCCAAACGCCGCGAAGATTTGCCCCATATCAGCGGCATCCAGGCCCAGCTCACGCGCGACCTCGGTACCGGCAATGGAAAGCGTTGCACGGTCGGCATAATTCACCGCCGTGATAAGAAATATAATCAGCAAAATATAATAGCGAATATGTGTTCGCGTCTTACTTTGCGCCAGCACTCGGGACTGGGATTGAACGCTCATGGTGACCCTCATTTTACTATTACGGAATCATTCGCAGAGAAATCAAAGTTATCGAAATAACGTTTTTACTTTTCGCCTGCGGTTTTCCTTTATATGAGACAGACATTTCATAATTATTTATTTATGTCTGAAATTTACCTGTATTGCTTTGAACGCTACCTTCAGAGGGCCAACACAGTATAAAAAACGATGCCTCAAATAACACTGTGCATTCGCACAAGAATACGCCGGTTGAAAACGACTATTCTTTTGCATTCACACATCATTGTGGGAGGATAATCACAGTTCACGCGGCGGCTGAAGCCGCACAGATCAAAGGGTGATATTCATCACATTTATTCTGTCACCTGCCACACAGAATGACGTTCAGCGGGTGAAAAGCTGGTCAGTTGCACAATGAGGTTCCCGGACAGCTGTTTTATAATGGATGCATACCCTGTATTGCCGAAAAGACAAAACGCAACATTTGTACGCTACGAATTCAGAGAATTAACCGAAGGTTCTTTTTTCGGGATGTTTAATAAACGCGGAGACAGTTATGTCACGTAATAAAGATAAAGAGCATGCAACCGACGCACTTTTCATTAAAGTTCATGAAAACGATAACGTTGCCATTATTGTGAATGATAACGGCTTAAAAGCCGGCACCCGATTTTCAAATGGTCTGGAATTAATTGAGCATATTCCTCAGGGCCATAAAGTTGCTTTACAAACCATTGCCAAAGGCGGCGATATTATTCGTTATGGTGAAGTGATTGGTTATGCCGTGCGGGAAATCGCCCAGGGCGGCTGGATAGACGAATCCCTGGTCGAACTGCCCGTCGCTCCGGAACTGAACAGCCTGCCGCTGGCTACCCGGGTTCCCCCTGCGTTGCCGCCGCTGGAAGGCTTCACGTTTGAAGGCTACCGCAACGAAGACGGCAGCGTAGGCACTAAAAATCTGCTCGGCATTACCACCAGCGTTCACTGTGTGGCGGGGGTGGTGGATTACGTAGTAAAAATCATCGAGCGTGATTTACTGCCCAAATTCCCTAACGTCGATGGCGTGGTGGCGCTGAATCATCTGTACGGATGTGGCGTGGCGATCAACGCACCGGCAGCGGTCGTCCCGATCCGCACCATTCACAATCTGGCACTGAATCCGAACTTTGGCGGCGAAGTCATGGTGGTCGGCTTAGGTTGTGAGAAATTACAACCTGAACGCCTGCTGGAAGGCACGCCGGACGTGCAGGCCATTTCCCTCGACGACACCCACATCGTCCGTTTGCAGGATGAGCAGCACGTCGGTTTCCAGTCAATGGTTGACGATATCCTGACCGTCGCGCAGTTCCATCTGGAACGGCTGAACCGTCGTCAGCGCGAAACCTGTCCGGCCTCTGACCTGGTGGTCGGCATGCAGTGTGGCGGCAGCGACGCTTTCTCCGGCGTGACTGCCAATCCTGCCGTGGGCTTTGCCTCGGATCTGCTGGTTCGCTGCGGCGGCACGGTGATGTTCTCTGAAGTGACGGAAGTGCGCGATGCGATCCACCTGCTGACTCCGCGTGCTGCTGACGTCAGCGTCGGTAAACGCCTGCTGGAAGAGATGGCCTGGTACGATAATTATCTGTCCCTCGGACAAACCGACCGCAGCGCCAACCCGTCGCCGGGCAACAAGAAAGGCGGACTGGCTAACGTGGTGGAAAAAGCACTCGGTTCGATTGCGAAATCGGGCACCAGCGCAATTTCAGAAGTATTGTCTCCGGGGCAACGTCCGACCAAAAAAGGCCTGATTTTCGCTGCGACGCCAGCCAGTGATTTCGTCTGTGGAACGCAGCAACTGGCCTCGGGCATCACTGTGCAGGTCTTTACCACCGGGCGCGGTACGCCGTACGGCCTGCTGGCGGTGCCGGTGATAAAAATGGCTACCCGCACCACGCTGGCGAACCGCTGGCATGACCTGATGGACATCAACGCCGGTACGATCGCCACCGGGGACGCCACCATCGAAGACGTCGGCTGGGAGCTGTTCCACTTTATTCTGGACATCGCCAGCGGTCGTAAAAAAACCTGGTCCGATACCTGGGGTATTCACAATGCGCTGGCGGTGTTTAACCCGGCGCCGGTGACCTGATCTGCCACATCACCAAAGCAAAAGGCCAGCAATGCTGGCCTTTTTTATGCTTCGGATCCGAAGGATAACTTACTGAGCCGCTGCTGCGCCCGTCTGTTCTGCACCTACCAGCCCGACTTTCAGATAACCGGCTTTACGCAGGTTATCCATCACATTCATCAGCGTTTCGTAGTCCACCGTCTTATCTGCACGGAAGAAAATCGTACTCTGCTTATTTCCCTGAGTACGCTGATCGAGCATGGCGGTCAGGTTGTCGCTATTTACCGGGCTGTCGCCGAGGAACAGCTGTTTGTCCGATTTCACCGTCAGGAAGATCGGTTTCTCAGGACGCGGCTGCGCTTTCGCCGTGGAAGCCGGTAAATCTACCCGCACATCTACGGTGGCCAGTGGCGCGGCGACCATGAAGATGATCAGCAGAACCAACATAACGTCGATGAAAGGCGTGACGTTGATGTCATGCATTTCACCGCTTTCGTCGATATCGTCGTTTAACCGAATAGCCATAATCTGTTCTTATCCTACGCGTAACTGACCTGTCTGACCGCGCGGCGCATCGCCTTCGCTGGCAGCCAGATCCAAATCACGGCCCTGTAACAGGATAATCTGCGCCGCCACGTCGCCAACCTGATGACGATAGGAAGTGATGGTACGGGCGAAAATGTTGTAGATAACCACCGCAGGGATTGCAGCAACCAGACCCACCGCGGTCGCCAGCAGGGCTTCTGCAATACCTGGCGCCACAACGGCAAGGTTAGTGGTCTGGGTTTGGGCGATACCAATGAAACTGTTCATGATGCCCCACACGGTACCAAACAGACCGACGAACGGAGAGATCGCCCCGATAGTGGCGAGGATCCCATTGCCCCGGCCCATGTGACGCCCGGCAGCACCCACACGACGCTCCAGACGGAAACCGGTACGTTCTTTAATGCCGTTGTTGTCGGTGGAACCGGCAGACAGCTCGAGTTCATTTTGCGCATCGCGGATCATTTGTGCGCTGATGCTGCTGGCGGCGAAACTCTCAGCCTGCTCGGCAGCTTCGTCCAGCGTACGCACGGAAGACAACGCATCAAATTCACGGCGCATACGGCGTTTAGCGCTGAACACTTCCGAGCCTTTGCTGAACAGCAAAGCCCAGGTGACAACGGACGCCAGCAGCAGGCCGATCATGACAGTTTTCACCACCACGTCAGCATGATGGTACATGCCTAACACAGACAGATCGGTAGGGATGACGGGAGCTTCCGCTGGTGAGGATTGCATAACCGGCGCGGGCGCGGTGTCTGCCGCAGCAGGTGCCGGTTGCGTGGTTTCAGAAGTGACAGCATTCGCCGCCGGCGTCGCAGGTGCAGCCATTGCGTTACCGCTCAGGCCAACCACCAACATTAACGACATCAATACTGAGGTCGTTTTTTTCATCTTATTGCGAGCCGTTTTCACACGTCGCCTCCAGCCAGAATCAGTGTATATGGGTTAAATAACGCCGAATTGTATCAAATAAAAAGACCTAATTGATAGTCGTTCTCATTATTATTTACATTGTCCCGCCTGCTGACGCGGGTGTCCTTGACGGATGACAAGGTTTTGAGTCTTTGGTCAATACTTCAACAGTTATACACGGGTCACACTTTTGCAAAAAATACCGCAGTAAATCAATCGCCTGAACATAATTATCAAAGACAAAACAATGTTTTAAATATTAAGTAACAGCATTTTACATTTGTTATTAATTTGTGATAACGCTCAAATACCCGGCAGTTATAAATAAGGTAAGGTCTATGTACCGGGAAAGACCACACACCGGAATTTCCTGTATCCATTTAATTTATAAGACAATTTACAAGATTCGCATGAGGTTCCGTCAGCGCACTTCGCGCCAGACCGGTTCATTTTCGCTGTAACTTTTCATTCCCTTACTGAATTCCCCTGGAGACAAACTGATGAAAATGCAAAAAGCACTTCTCAGCCTTTGCCTGAGTTCCGCGACCCTGTTATTCACTTCCGGCCTGTCAGCACAAACGTTGAAAGCCGCCGACGTGCATCCGCAAGGTTACCCGAACGTCGTTGCCGTCCAGCATATGGGCGAAAAGTTGCAAAAACAAACAGACGGACGCCTTGAAATCAAAACCTTCCCCGGCGGTGTGCTGGGCGACGAAAAGCAGGAAATTGAACAGGCGCAGCTCGGTGCGCTGGATATTATTCGCGTATCAATGACCCCGGTGGCGTCAATCCTGCCCGAAATCAACGTGTTCACCCTGCCCTATATTTTCCGCGATGAAGATCACATGCACAAAGTGCTCGACGGTCAGATTGGCAAAGAGATCGGCGATAAAATTACCAATAACCCGAACTCCCGGCTGGTATTTCTCGGCTGGATGGACGGCGGGACCCGCAATCTGATCACCAAAGAACCGGTCGTCAAACCGGAAGATTTGAAAGGCATGAAGATCCGCGTTCAGGGCAGCCCGATTGCGCTGGCAACGCTGAAAGCCATGGGAGCAAACCCGGTCGCTATGGGCGTCAGTGAAGTGTTCAGCGGTATGCAAACCGGGGTTATCGACGGCACGGAAAACAATCCGCCGACCTTCGTCGCGCACAACTACCTGCCGGTGGTGAAAAACTACACTTACAGCCGTCATTTCATTATTCCTGAGCTGTTCCTGTACTCAAAAGTGAAATGGGACAAGCTGAAACCGGAAGATCAGCAATTAATCCTGAAACTGTCAAAAGAAGCCCAGGATGAGCAGCGTGAACTGTGGAAAGCCTATAACGAGAAAGCCCTCGCCACCATGAAAGCGGGCGGCGTGAAATTTTACGACATCGATCCGGCGACCTATGTTCAGGCCACCCAGTCCGTTCGCGATGAGTTCGGTAAAGACCATAAAGATCTGATGCAGCAAATCGCTGACGTTCAGTAACCACTGTCTCTGACACGGGCAGCTCCTGCTGCCCTTTTCCGACACTCACCGGGGGAGACTTTATGATTTCCGGATATCACACCCTGATGGACATTCTTTACCGTGCCGCAATGTGGCTTGCCGGGATTGCATTATTGCTGATGGTCGGGGTGATCCCCATCGGGATATTCGCCCGCTACGTCATGAACAGCGCACTGTCATGGCCTGAGCCGGTTGCCATCATGTGTATGGTGACGTTCACCTTTATCGGCGCGGCCGTGAGTTATCGCGCGGGTTCTCACATCGTGGTGGCGATGGTCACCGACCGTCTGCCTCCTGCCCTGAAAAAGTTCTCGGCGCTGCTGTCAGATCTGATGATGCTGGCGATCAGCATCTTCATTTTCTGGTACAGCCTGCATTTGTGCAGCGAACTGTGGCTCCAGCCGGTGGCGGAATTCCCGCTGCTGACCGCCGGAGAAACCTATTTACCGCTGCCCGTGGGCTCTGCCCTGACGATCTTATTCATCATTGAGCAGATCATTGCCGGGCCGCAGCATCAGCGCCCTGTCGTGATGCTGGGAAATTCCGACGCCTGACCCGGAGAGACTTATGGATGCACTCATTTTACTGTTAACGCTGGGGGTGATGCTGGCGATCGGCGTGCCGGTGGCTTACGCCGTTGGCCTCAGCGCGCTGGCCGGTGCCTGGTGGATCGATCTGCCGCTTGAAGCACTGATGATCCAGCTGACCAACGGCGTGAATAAGTTTTCACTGCTGGCGATCCCGTTCTTTATTCTGGCCGGCGCGATCATGGCTGAAGGAGGCATTGCCCGCCGGCTGGTGAGTTTTGCCTATATCTTTGTCGGGTTCATTCGCGGCGGTCTGTCGCTGGTGAACATTGTCGCCTCAACCTTTTTCGGCGCGATCTCCGGCTCATCGGTGGCGGATACTGCGTCGATTGGTTCGGTGATGATCCCGGAAATGGAGAAGAAAGGTTATCCGCGCGATTTTGCCGCTGCGGTCACGGCCAGCGGCTCGGTGCAGGCGATCCTCACGCCGCCGAGTCATAACTCGGTCATTTACTCGCTCGCCACGGGCGGTACGGTGTCGATCGCCGCACTGTTCATCGCCGGTATTTTGCCCGGTTTGCTGCTCAGCCTGACCCTGATGGTGATGTGCGTCGTCTTTGCGCATCAGCGCGGTTATCCGAAAGGTGAACGCGTGCCGTTTCGTCAGGCACTGAAGATTTTCATCGATACGCTGTGGGGCCTGATGACCGTCGTCATCATCATGGGCGGAATTCTCAGCGGGATTTTCACCGCCACAGAATCTGCCGCCATCGCCTGCCTGTGGTCATTTTTCGTCACGATGTTCATTTACCGCGATTACAAATGGAGTGAACTGCCGAAACTGATGTACCGCACGGTGAAAACCGTCAGTATCGTCATGATCCTGATTGGCTTCGCGGCCAGCTTTGGCGCCGTGATGACCTACATGCAATTGCCGATGCGCATCACCGAATTCTTCACTTCGATCTCCGACAACAAGTACGTGATCCTCATGTGGATCAACATCATGCTGTTGCTGATCGGTACGCTGATGGACATGGCGCCGATCATTCTGATCCTGACGCCGGTCCTGCTGCCGGTGGTGTTATCACTGGGCATCGATCCTGTTCATTTTGGCATGATCATGCTGGTGAATCTGGGGATCGGGCTTATCACCCCGCCGGTCGGGTCGGTGCTGTTTGTCGCCAGCGCGGTCAGTAAACAGAGCATTGAGAAAGTCGTCAAAGCCATGCTGCCGTTCTATTGCGTGTTGTTCCTGGTGCTGATGCTGGTGACCTATATTCCTGCGATTTCGCTGTTCCTCCCCAAACTGTTCGGCGTCTACACCGGATAAAACTTCTCTGCCAGGCCCGTCATTTCTGACGGGCCTTTCCTTGTATAAACGATTGGCTGAAATTTTCTCATTCAACCGGCAAAAACCTGATCCTGTGATTTCATCATGTTAAGTTAATGAGATATCAGCGGATGCCAGAGAGCATCGCTCTACAAAACAGGGTGAAACACGGATTATGTCGTCGAAGAAAATCGAAACCGCGCTGATAAGCGCCGGACGGGACAAGAAGTTCACGCAAGGTTCGGTCAATGCCGTCATTCAGCGCGCCTCCTCGCTGGTGTTTAACACCGTGGCGGATAAAAAACACGCCACCGCCAACCGCGCTAACGGAGAATTGTTTTACGGTCGTCGTGGCACCCTGACGCATTTCTCGCTGCAGGAAGCGATGGTCGAACTGGAAGGCGGCGCGGGCTGCGCGCTTTATCCCTGCGGCGCCGCGGCGGTCAGTAATGCGGTATTGTCATTTGTCAGCACCGGCGACCACATTCTGGTGGCCGGTTCCTCTTATGAACCGACGCAAGATTTCTGCGAAAAAGTGCTGAAAAAACTCGGCGTTTCCACCACCTATTTCCCGTCCGATATCGGCGCAGATCTCGGTTCTCTGATGCAACCGAACACCCAGGTCGTGTTTCTCGAATCACCCGGCTCTATCACGATGGAAGTGCCCGATATCCCGGCCATGGTGGCGTCCGTGCGCGCGGTGAACCCTGATGTTGTCATCATGATCGACAATACCTGGGCGGCGGGCATTCTGTTTAAGGCGCTGGAGTTTGACATCGATATTTCGATTCAGGCGGGTACCAAATATATCGTCGGGCATTCCGATGCGATGATAGGCACGGCCGTTTCCAATGCCCGCTGCTGGGAACAGTTGCGCGAGCATTCTTATCTGATGGGGCAGATGGTCGATGCCGATACGGCCTACGTCGCCAGCCGGGGGTTGCGCACCATGGGCATCCGCCTCAGGCAACATGAGGAAAGCAGCCTTCGTATCGCGCAGTGGCTGGCAGAGCGTCCGGAAGTGGCGGTAGTCAACCATCCTGCCCTGCCTGGCAGTAAAGGTCATGAATTCTGGAAACGCGATTTCACCGGCAGCTGCGGTTTGTTCTCGTTCGTGCTGAAACAGCGCCTGAGCACACAACAGCTTTCCGATTATCTCGATCACTTTGAACACTTCAGCATGGCCTACTCCTGGGGCGGATTTGAATCGCTGGTGTTAGCCAATCAGCCGGAAGAAATTCAGGCGATCCGTCCGGCTGAAACCGTGGATTTCACCGGTACGCTGGTGCGGCTGCACATCGGGCTGGAGCATTGTGATGATTTGATCGCCGATCTGACCCTGGCGTTTGAACGAATCGGCGCTGCCTGAGCCTCAGGGATTGCGACGTACCGCGCAGATCGTTAAGGTATCTGTCGGATTTTCATTCGCAAAATGAGAATAATCTGTAAGCTCTCCCTGTACCGGTGAACACTACCGGGGCAGGCGATCTTTTTTGAAGTGATCTCAGATCAACGTCTCCGGGCGGGATCCGCGGTACACTGGCAAGTGACAGCGATTGTTACGAAAAGCACACGACAGCAACAGGAAAGAATATGGCAGTGATTTGCGACATTTTTCATGCACTCTGGCGGCATGATTTTACTATGCTCGCCGACCCCAATCTCCTTTGGGTCATTTATGCTGTCCTGTTCACCACGCTATTTCTTGAAAATGGATTGCTTCCTGCTTCCTTCCTGCCCGGCGACAGCCTGCTGCTGCTGACCGGCGCGCTTATCGCCAAAGGGGTGATGAGCTTTTTCCCGACGCTGATTATTCTGGTGATTGCCGCCAGCCTCGGCTGCTGGCTGAGTTATATACAGGGCCGCTGGCTTGGACATACCCGCGTGGTCAGGGGCTGGCTGCTGCAGCTTCCGGCGCATTATCATCAGCGCGCCCACCGGATGTTCACTCAGCACGGATTAATGGCGCTGCTGGTAGGCCGTTTTCTGGCTTTCGTGCGCACTCTGCTGCCGACGATGGCGGGGATTTCCGGCCTGAATAACGCCCGTTTCCAGTTCTTTAACTGGCTGAGCGCTATTCTGTGGGTAGGCGCGGTGATCACACTGGGATTCGCCATGAGCCACATTCCGCTGGTTAAACGTCATGAAGATCAGGTCATGGCCGGGCTGATGATTTTACCGGTGGTGTTGCTGGTCATTGGCCTTGCGGGCGGCGTCGTGGTGCTGTGGAAAAACCGCAAAGCCCACGCCTGATCGCCGGATCGCCCGGTCAGAATACGGCTTTAAAGGAGGCATCGGCGCTGGCCGATGCACCAAACGTACTTTCCCTCAGGCGCGCAATCTCGTCGCTTGGTGTCACCCCAAAATAACGCTTAAACTCCCGGCTGAACTGCGACGCACTTTCGTACCCCACCTGCAGCGCCGCTGAGCTTGCCTTTAATCCGTCGTAAATCATCATCATGCGCGCTTTATGCAAACGATAGGTTTTCAGATATTGCAGCGGTGACGTGCTGGTGACCGCTTTAAAGTTGTGATGAAACGCCGACACGCTCATGTTCACTTCACTCGCCAGAATTTCCACGCTGAGATTATCTGCGTACTGAGCCTCAATGCGGCGCAGGGATTTGGTGATCTGACTGAAATGCGTGTGACGGTTGACCAGCGCCTGCAATGCCCCGCCATTCTCGCTGGTAAGGATGAAGAACAGGATTTCGCGGATAATCTTCGGCCCCAGCACGCGGGCGTGCAACGGCTTATCCATCACATCCAGAAGACGTTCTGTTGCACACAGGATATCGTCATCAAGAATACCGGAGTTGATCCCGGTGGAAGACTCCCGCTGGCTGGCCATCGCTTCATCACCCATGTCCATCAGCAAGTCCTGCAACATCGTGTTATCGATGCTGATTTGTATACCGGCCATTGGCTGATCCGGGCTGCCAAAGGTTTCGCATTCGAACGGCAGCGGCACCGTCAGCATCAGATAATTATGCGGATCGTAGGAGAAGGTTTTCTTACCGAGATAACCGACTTTGCGCCCCTGAAACAGGATCACCACGCCAGGGTTATAGAGCACCGGCTGCCTTGCATGGTACTGCGTGGTGTACATCAGCGTGACCTGCGGTACCGCAGATTTACTGAGTATTTTATCCCCGCTGAGCTGCGCAACGCGTGCTGACATGCGGGCACATAAGCTGTCCACATTTTCCATAATTCCTGCTCTCCGCCTTCGATAAACCGGCATCAATAGTGCCATATTCCCCCCGGTTTCTACAGAGACAAGCAGAAACAGGCAAGTCTTAAGCAGGAATGAGCATCTTACGCGCGACAATTTGGCCTTACAGTAAAAACGGTCCGGCTGGCTTTGCGTTGAAAATAAAATCAGTAGCTTGCTCAGCAAGATGCTGTTTCGTTAACTAGACTTAGTCACAGGCTAAAGCCCCATCCCTCTCTGTGCCCGCGCATTTTGCGGGCACTCTGCCCATTAAGGAGAAACTCATGGCAACGCAACCCATCATAAAACTTCACGATGGCAACCTGATGCCTCAGTTAGGACTTGGCGTATGGAAAGCCAGTAATCAGGAAGCCAGTGCCGCGGTGAAAACCGCCATTGAAACCGGCTATCGCCACATCGATACCGCCGCCATTTATAAGAATGAGGAAGGCGTCGGCGAAGCCCTTGCCGCCCGTCTCGTTCCTCGTGAAGAGCTGTTCATCACCACCAAACTGTGGAATGACGATCAGCTGAACGCACCTGAAGCGCTGGAAACCAGCCTCAAAAAACTGCAAACAGATTACGTTGATCTGTATCTGATTCACTGGCCGCAACCGCAACAAGGCCACTATGTGGAAGCCTGGAAAGCGCTGCTCAAGCTCAAAGAACAAGGTCTGGCGAAGAGCGTTGGCGTGTGTAACTTCCCTCTCGAGCATTTGCAGAAACTGAAAGATGAAACCGGTATTTTCCCGGTCGTTAACCAGATTGAGCTGCACCCGCTGATGCAACAGCGTCAGCTGCATGCGTGGAACGCAACGCACAATATTGCGACCGAATCCTGGAGCCCGCTGGCACAGGGCGGTGAAGGCGTATTTGATCAACCCCTGATTCAAAAACTGGCGGAGAAGTACGACAAAACGCCGGCGCAGATCGTGATCCGCTGGCATCTGGATAACGGGCTGATTGTGATCCCTAAATCCGTGACGCCAAAACGCATCCGTGAAAACTTCGACGTGTTTGATTTTAAGCTGGAGAAGGAAGAGCTGGCGGAAGTGACCAAGCTCGACAAGAGCCAGCGTCTTGGGCCTGATCCGAAAAACGATCTGTAAGCCAGTCGCTTAACGTCATAAAACAAAAACCCGCCGCGGCGGGTTTTTTATCGGGCAACACGCCGTTACATCGACGGCTGAACCAGCATATTTCCGGCGGAACCCCGGTCGGCCAGTTCCAGCGCCCCGCTGCGATACACAAACGGGAAATGCTCGTACGACGGCTGGTTGAAATACACCAGCAGCTCCACATCGCCATCGACCCACACCGTATCTTTAAAGCCGGCGTCTTCCACCAGCGGCGCAGCGCCGTTGACGCTTTTCACCAGGAAAGACACCCCTTCGGCATGGAACGATTGCGGCATATCCGCATGGATTGTCCAGCGCTCCCACGTCCCCTGCTGGGCCGTGAGGTCAATTCGGTTAATATCCCAGGTCGCACCGTTCACACCCGGCTGACTGTCGCCGAGGCGCAGGTCGCGGGTGCGGATCACGTTGCCGGAAAGGATTTGATCCGCCAGCAAGCGCATCGGCAGATTATCTGTCACCAGCGGCAGCAGGCCGGTCGGCTTGAGCGTCAGCACCAGCGTGGAAACCAGAATGCTCGACGGTTCAAACAACCCGCGTAAACGCTCCATCACGCCCGCGGCTTCACCGGCGGTAATCGACACTTCTTCACCCTGCGACATGTCCACCAGCACTTCGCGGCGTTCACCCGGCGCCAGCGATAAACGCTGCACGGTCATCGGTGCAGGCAGGAACCCGAGATCCGAGGCGACCACGTGGAACGGGCGGCCATCACTCATGTTCAGTTCGTAACGGCGGGCATTTGAGGCATTGAGTAAACGTAGACGCACCCAGCCGCGTGAAACTTCCACGAACGGACTTTGCACGCCATTCACCAGCATGGTATCGCCGAAGAATCCGCCGGAAGCGGGCGTGTCGTACTGCGGCACGCCAAAACTGTCCAGGCGTTTGTCCTGAATGATCAGCGGGAAATCATCCACACCGTAATGATTCGGCAGCGGCAAATTTTTACTGATTTCGTCTTCGACAATCCACATTCCCGCCAGTCCGTTATAGACATGCGGTGCCATGCGGTTGGGGGTGTTGGCGTGATACCAGCAGGTCGCAGCGGGCTGGCGGATAGGCAATACCGGCGACCAGTCAACGCCCGGCGACATCATGCGTGCGCCGCCACCGGTGAGCGTACCCGGTTCGAGCAAACCGCTGATGGTCATCGACACCGGTTCTGCCAGACGGTTGCTGTAAATCAGCTTAACGTCATCACCACTGTGCACTTTCACCGTCGGCCCGAGATACATGCCGTTAATCCCCCAGACCGGGGCTTTGGCACCGCCCAGAAACGACCAGTGGGCTGACTGCAAAGTGAGAAACAGGGGTTGTCCACGACGCGATTCAAGCAGCGGCGGAACGGGCAGGGCCGGTTGCGAACCACTCGCTTCTGCTTTAAATGGCAGAGCACCTGCGGCAAGTGCCACGCCGGAGGCTTGCAGGAACGAGCGACGACTGAGTGACATATCTTCTCCATGAAAACATAAGTAAGCCCCGTCGCCATCAATGGCAGCGGGTGTGGTAGGTAGTGAATTTTATTTCTTATCTGCGGCTTCGCGTTGCGCCACTTCGGCGTCCAGCTCGGCGATTTTATCCGCCATCAGCTTGTGGCAGTGCTCAGACAACTCGCGCAAACGGTCTTTCGTATAACCGGTAGTATCGACAGGCGGCAGCATTTCAACAATGACGTGGCCGTTGTACCAGCGGTTGAGTTTGACCTTGCCATTGGTGTTCGACACACAAATCGGCACGATCGGCACACCGGCGGAAATCGCGGCATGGAATGCACCGGTTTTGAACGGCATCAGGCCGCGTCCACGGCTGCGTGTCCCTTCCGGGAACATCCAGATCGACAGATCTTTTTTCTTAATCTGATTCACAACCTGCGAAATCGTTCCGTGGGCTTTCGCGCGGTTATTACGGTCAATCAGCAGGTTGCCGGTAAGCCAGTACAGCTGGCCAAAGAAAGGGATCCAGACCAGGCTTTTTTTGCCCACGGTCACGGTGCCCGGCATCACAACCGATGACGCGGTCACCATGTCGTAATTGTTTTGATGGTTGGCGATATAAATACATTTACCGTTATTCAGCGCTTGTGCGGGAATACGCTTTTCAACGGTCAGGCCGAAAACGGGGGCCAGATGACCAAATAACTTACCAAACGTCGCCACATGCTTCGGATTACGCGGGCTGAACAGACAATAAATACAGCCAAAAATACTCACCAGGATCGAGTAAATCACCACGATTATCAGTCGTAAAATAAATAACATAACATCCTCTTAAAACTACAGCCGAAGCCGGTAAGAAACCTTTGCAGTTCAGATCCCGTGCGCTGAGCTATTCTCAAGCCTGATTCAACGCTATACAACGGTTTTGTTTATACAAATGTAAAATCTTTGCACTGCACAACAGTCTCAAACAATAGCTGAACTCTACAACGTAGACAGGGCACAAATGTGCCCTGTCAGTGCCATGAAGCCCGCGCGTTATTCTTCGCTGTCGCCACCTTTGCTGCGAACCGGCGCATCCACTTCGACGCGATCGATTCGTTGCAGGCCACGTGGCAGAAGGGTTCCCTTGCGCCCGCGTTCAGCGCGGAATTTCTGCAAATCTTCAGGACGCAGCACCAGTTTGCGTTTTCCGACGTGCAACGTGATCGACGTCTGCGGTGGCAACACCAGCAACCAGGCGAGTTTGTCTTCGCCGGAAGCGGCCTGCGCCGATGGGATTGAAACAATTTTGTTACCCTTGCCCTTCGACAACTGCGGCAAATCAGCCACCGGGAATAACAGCATGCGCCCCGCCGCCGTCACGGACAGCAGCATGTCGTCGGCGCCATTGAGTTCGATTGGCGCAAAGGCTTTGGCGTTGTCCGGCAGAGTAATCATCGCTTTACCGGCACGGTTACGCGCCACTAAATCGTTGAAAGTACAGACGAAGCCGTAGCCCGCATCGGAGGCCATCAGCAGTTTCTGATCGTCTTGCGCCATCAGAACGTGTTCGATGGTGGCGCCCGGCGGCGGTGTCAGCTTCCCGGTCAGCGGCTCACCCTGCCCTCGAGCGGAAGGCAGCGTCATTGGATCGAGTGCATAGCTGCGCCCGGTGGAGTCGATAAACACCACCGGCTGATTGGTCTTGCCTCTGGCGGCAGCGCGGAAGCTGTCACCGGCTTTGTAGCTCAGCCCGGCGGCGTCAATGTCGTGGCCTTTGGCGCTGCGTACCCAACCCGATTCAGACAAGACGATAGTCACCGGCTCTGACGGCAGGATGTCGTGCTCGCTCATCGCTTTAGCTTCTTCGCGTTCCGTTATTGGTGAGCGGCGTTCATCACCAAAGGATTCGGCATCAGCCTGAATTTCTTTGCGGATCAGCGTGCTGAGTTTGCGTTCAGAGCCCAGAAGCGCCTGCAGCTGATCGCGTTCTTTCGCCAGCTCGTCCTGCTCACCCCGAATTTTGGTTTCTTCGAGTTTTGCCAGGTGGCGTAATTTCAGCTCAAGGATGGCTTCAGCCTGCGTATCTGACAGTTCGAAACGCTGCATCAACACCGGTTTGGGTTCGTCTTCGGTACGGATGATGTGAATAACTTCATCAATATTCAGGAACGCCGTCAGTAAACCTTCAAGGATATGCAGGCGCTTAAGCACCTTATCCAGACGGAAGTTCAGGCGGCGGCGCACGGTATCACGGCGGTAGGCCAGCCATTCGGTCAGAATTTCCACCAGTCCTTTCACTTGCGGACGATGATCCAGACCGATCATATTCATGTTAATGCGGTAACTGCGTTCCAGATCGGTGGTGGCGAACAGGTGATTCATGACCTGATCGAGATCGATACGGTTGGAACGCGGCACCACCACCAGGCGGGTCGGGTTTTCGTGATCGGATTCGTCACGAAGATCTTCGACCATCGGCAGTTTTTTAGCCCGCATCTGGCTGGCGATTTGCTCCAGCACTTTCGCGCCAGACACCTGATGCGGCAACGCGGTGATCACCGCACTGCCGTCTTCTTTATGCCAGACCGCACGCATGCGCACCGAGCCTTTGCCCGATTCGTACATTTTGCGGATTTCGCTGCGCGGCGTAATGATTTCGGCTTCGGTCGGGAAATCCGGACCCTGCACAAATTCCAGCAGGTCATCCAGCGAGCTGCCCGGTTTTTCCAGCAGCGCCACTGCCGCGGCCGCCACTTCCCGAATGTTGTGCGGCGGAATGTCCGTCGCCATCCCCACGGCAATGCCGGTGGTGCCGTTCAGCAAAATGTTCGGCAGACGCGCAGGCAGCATTTTCGGCTCCTGCATGGTGCCGTCAAAGTTCGGGACATAATCCACCGTACCCTGACCCAGCTCACGCAGCAGCACTTCTGCATATTTAGACAGACGTGATTCGGTATAACGCATCGCCGCGAAGGATTTCGGGTCATCCGGCGCACCCCAGTTACCCTGCCCGTCAACCAGCGGATAACGGTAGGAGAACGGCTGAGCCATCAGCACCATCGCTTCATAACAGGCGCTGTCGCCGTGCGGATGGTATTTACCCAGCACGTCACCCACCGTACGGGCGGATTTTTTAAATTTGGCGTTATTACTCAGGCCCAGCTCGGACATCGCGTAAATAATACGGCGTTGCACCGGCTTGAGGCCGTCACCGATAAACGGCAGCGCGCGGTCCATGATGACGTACATGGAATAGTTGAGATAGGCGTTCTCAGTAAACGTGTGCAGTGCTAAACGCTCTGTTCCGTCATGAGTCATTTCGCTCATTGATGTTTAATCCTCAGACCCGTGGCGTTATCGTTTTGGAAATTAAGGAAGCTTGCCGCGCGGGCACGCAAAGGCACCCGCCGCGAGGCAATGATGTCCGCGATAGTACATCATCTGCCGTATTGCTGTCACAGTTGCTGTGTTTATGCGTTGTTTTTAAGCAATTACCGGTCAGGCATCGCGCTCATTTGTCAGCTAAAACGGTCAATTATTGCATCTGCGTCAATAGTCTTGTGCGCAATATCACATTTTTTCGCGATACCGGGTTGGGTACACTGTGTGGTAACAGCCTGACGCCCAGAATTCAATTTAAGGAAAACTCCATGAGCAACATCCTGATCATCAATGCCGGTAAAACCTTTGCCCACTCGAAAGGCGCGCTGAACAACAGCCTGACCGACGTCGCCACCAGCTTTCTTCGCGATAAAGGCCATGACGTACGCGTCACTGTGCTGGAAGAGGGTTACGACGTGCAAACCGAAATCGAAAGCTATCTGTGGGCCGACGCCATCATTTATCAGCAACCGGGCTGGTGGATGGGCATGCCGTGGACGCTGAAAAAATACATCGATGAAGTCTTCACCGAAGGCCACGGTAAACTGTACGCCAGCGATGGCCGTACCCGTTCTGATGCCGCGAAAAAATACGGTTCCGGCGGCCTGTTACAGGGCAAATGCTACATGCTTTCCGTCACCTGGAACGCACCGCTGGAAGCGTTCGAAGATAAAGAACAGTTCTTCCACGGCGTGGGCGTTGACGGCGTGTACCTTGCGCAGCATAAAGCCAACCAGTTCATCGGCCTGGACACCCTGCCGACGTTCATGTGTAACGATGTGATCAAGCAACCTGACGTCGAAGGTGATTTCGCCCGTTATCGTGCACACCTTGAAAATGTGTTCGGTCAGGCCTAAGGTAAAAAGTCATTCGTGTAATGAGGTAGTTATGATCACTGTTATCGCCGAAATCAAAGTAAAACCGGGCCGTCGTGAGTCGGTTATGGAAAAGATTACCGCGCTGTTGCCCAGCGTTCTCGAAGAGAAAGGCTGCCATCGCTATGAGCCTTACATTGATTTCAACGGCCAGATCCCATGGCGTAAAACCGTACCTGATTCCATTTTCATGCTGGAAGACTGGGAAAGCCTGGCGCATCTTGAAGCGCATCAGCAGGCAGCGCACATGGACAAACACCGCGAAAACATTAAAGCCGACGTGCTGGATGTAGTGATCCATATTATCGAAAAAGCGTAATCGTAAGATCTGCGCGGATCAGAAAACAAAAATGCCGGAGCTGCAAAGCGTCCGGCATTTTTTTTGGAACATGCTGAGGGATCAGACGTCCAGTTCGGCTGTATCACCTTTTTCCTGCAACCAGTTACGGCGATCTTCCGACCGTTTTTTCGCCAGCAGCATATCCATCATGCGCAGCGTCTGGTCGATATCATTTTCGTCGATGGTCAGCTGAACCAGACGACGGGTATTCGGATCGAGCGTGGTTTCGCGCAACTGCAACGGGTTCATCTCACCCAGCCCTTTAAAGCGCTGTACGTTCGGTTTGCCTTTTTTGCGTTTCAGCTGATCCAGCACACCCTCTTTTTCCTGCTCGTCCAGCGCATAGAACACTTCTTTGCCCAGATCGATACGATAAAGAGGCGGCATAGCGACATACACGTGACCGCCGCGAACCAGTGAACGGAAATGGCGGACAAACAGCGCACAAAGCAGCGTGGCGATGTGTAAACCGTCGGAGTCCGCATCCGCAAGAATACAGACTTTGCCGTAGCGCAGTTGTGAGAGGTCTTCACTGTCGGGATCAATACCGATCGCCACGGAAATATCGTGCACTTCCTGAGACGCCAGCACTTCGTCAGAAGAGACTTCCCATGTATTTAAGATCTTACCTTTGAGCGGCATGATCGCCTGGTATTCGCGATCGCGCGCCTGTTTGGCAGAACCGCCTGCGGAATCCCCTTCCACCAGGAACAGTTCGGTCATGTTCAGATCTTGCGACGTACAGTCCGCCAGTTTGCCCGGCAGCGCAGGGCCACTGGTGAGTTTCTTACGCACCACTTTTTTCGCGGCACGCAAACGACGCTGCGCACTGGAAATACACAGTTCCGCCAGCTGTTCTGCTGCATGCACGTTCTGATTCAGCCACAGGCTGAAAGCATCTTTCACCACACCGGAAACGAATGCTGCGCACTGGCGCGAGGAGAGACGCTCTTTGGTCTGACCGGCGAATTGCGGATCCTGCATTTTTACCGACAGCACATAGGCACAGCGCTCCCAGATATCTTCCGCCGAGAGTTTGACGCCGCGCGGCAAAATATTGCGGAATTCGCAAAACTCACGCATTGCATCCAGCAGGCCCTGACGCAATCCGTTAACATGCGTCCCGCCCTGCATCGTGGGGATCAGGTTAACGTAGCTTTCCGTCAGCAGCTCGCCGCCTTCAGGCAGCCACAGCAGAGCCCAGTCTACCGCTTCGATATCACCGGCAAAGGCCCCGACAAAGGCTTTTTCAGGCAACGTGATCAGGCCGTTTACCGCTTCCATCAGGTAGTCGGTCAGCCCGTCTTCGTAACACCAGCGTTGCTCGGTGTTATTCACCTTGTCTTTGAAAATGATTTCAACGCCAGGGCACAGTACGGCTTTGGCTTTCAGCAAATGGCTGAGGCGGCTGACCGAAAAACGCGGGCTGTCGAAGAAACTGACGTCTGGCCAGAAATGTACGCTGGTGCCGGTATTGCGCTTGCCGCAGGTACCGGTAACGTGCAAATCCTGCACTTTATCGCCATTTTCGAACGCCATCTCATACACTTCGCCGCCGCGTTTTACCGCCACTTCGACACGTTTAGATAAGGCGTTAACCACTGAGATCCCCACGCCATGCAGGCCGCCGGAGAACTGGTAGTTTTTGTTGGAGAATTTACCGCCTGCGTGCAGACGGCAGAAAATCAGTTCGACTGCGGGCACGCCCTCTTCGGCGTGGATATCCACCGGCATGCCGCGGCCATCATCGATGACTTCCAGAGACTGGTCTTCATGAAGGATCACTTCGATGCGTTTGGCGTGGCCGGCTAATGCCTCATCCACGCTGTTATCAATAACTTCCTGGCCGAGGTGGTTTGGCCGGGTGGTATCAGTGTACATGCCCGGACGGCGGCGCACCGGTTCGAGTCCGCTGAGGACCTCTATGGAATCCGCGTTATAAGTAGATTGGCTCATCGTTGATTATTCGTGGCTCATAGGTTTGTGGGCTAACGATACAGTATGTGGGCGGGAGGAAAGCACTGGCAGCGCGCAGACGCCAAAAATCCGGGGGAAACGTCACCCTGCGATATTAGTCTGCGGCCAGTTCGAGGAAATCGACAATCGGCGAAAAATAGCGTTCAAAGCCGACAAATGCATGATTTCCCTCGGGTTCGACCGTCTGGCGACAGGTGGTGTAATAGGCCACAGCCTGACGGTAATCGAGAACTTCATCGCCCGTTTGCTGTAATAACCAGAGTAAATCCGGTGACTCCAGCGGTTCGATCTGCATCACTTTCAGATCGTAAACGTGGCGTGACTCTAACACATATTGTTGGCCGGTGTAGGGGTTCTCATTTTGCCCGAGAAAGTCGATCAGCAGCTCATAAGGCTTCACCGCCGGGTTCACCACCACCGCGGGGACGGCAAAACACTGCGACAACCAGGTCGCGTAATAGCCGCCGAGCGAGGAGCCGACAATGCCCAGTTTTTTACCGGCATGTTGAATCACCAGTGTTTCCAGTTGTTCTGCCGCTTCGGACGGATACGGCGGAAGCTGGGGGATCACCATCTCGATGGCCGGATGATTTTCCGCCAGCCAGTTTTTCATTAACGTGGCTTTGGCGGAATTAGGCGAACTGTTAAACCCGTGCAGATACAAAAGGGTATTCATTCGTAGCCGTCCGATTCCGTATCGGGATGAAACTCTGTGGATTCGAGACGAAATACCTGCGTCTCAACGCGACCATCCGGATACAAATCCAGATAACGCCAGCCCGGTGCAACGGTATCAATCGTAAAATTGGTGCAGTGAGGTTTGAACTGTACGCAGGTTGATGGCGTGGCGTACAAGCGACGGCCATACCAGTCGAGATCCAGTTCCTGATGAATATGCCCGCACAGCAGCGTATTCACTTTCGGGTAGTTCACCAGCGTATTGGCCAGCATGTGCGCGTTGCGCAGGCTGTGCTGATCGAGCCAGGTACACCCGGAGGGCAACGGATGATGATGCAACATCAGCAGGGTGTAGCGGTCAGGCCAGGCCTGCAGGCAGCGCTCCATCCACTCCAGCTGATATTCGCTCAGCTCGCCGTGAGGCACGCCAAATACCTGAGTATCAAGCAGAATGATTTGCCAGTGTTCGCCAACCAGCACGTGCTTCGACGGGATGATCCCGGCTTCGCGCAGGGTTTCAAACATCGCTGGCTGGAAATCATGGTTTCCCGGAAGCCAGACACAAGGCGCAGGCAGTTCACTGATGCCACGGCAAAACTGCTGGTATGCCGCCACCGACTGATCCTGAGCCAAATCCCCCGTCGCGGCGATGATATCGACTTCACGCTGCTGCGCCTTTATAGCGTCCAGCACCGCGCGATAGCTGTTAAACGTATTCACGCCCAACAACGTTTCATCTTCACCGGCAAAAAGATGGGTATCTGTAATCTGTAGAACTCTGACTTTGGCCCCATTTACCAAAGGCAGTTTAAACAGGCTTTCCAAATCGTTTCCCTTGTTATTGAAGTCTGTCTAACAAACCGGAATTGCCATCGCTCCGTGCGCAAGGCAATAACGCAGCCAGTCCGCAAGAAACTGGTTAATTTGATGCTTTTCATCACGCTGATGCAACTTTTTATTAGGATAATCATAACGTGCTTTGAAGCGGAAAATCTGCTGACTTGCACACACTTCAGCCACCATCGCATCATGATAAAGCCGAACCGTCAGCGACGGCAGACTCCAGTAACTGACCGCAGGTGCCGTTTGTTTTATCTCCACCAGAGACGTATAGCGTGTCGATTCGAGGATCGTCAGACGATACTTGGCGCTACTTACCTGATATGTCACTGTTTCGCCGGGCTCATCGGTGCGCGGCATTAAACGTCGCAATTGTGCGAAATTGGTTTCACACAATCTCATCATTTCAGGGAAATCAGGGGTATAGCGCTTAATCATTCGTTGGCCCACTCTTTTCTCAGGGATTCATAGTGCAGTTGCAGCCATTGCAGAGCAATCACTGATGCCGCATTGTCTATCGCTCCTTCTTCCACCCAGCGGTAAGCCTGCTCGCGGCTGACGACGTGTACCCGGATGTCTTCATTCTCTGCTTCCAGACCGTGAATTCCTTCTGCCGTTGTGGCGTCGACTTCACCGACCATAATGGAAAGACGTTCGCTGGTACCGCCGGGGCTGGCTAAATAATTCAGCACCGGTTTGCAACGCTTCACCACGATGTTCGCTTCTTCCAGCGCTTCACGGCGGGCGACTTCTTCTACCGTTTCGCCCTCTTCAATGATACCGGCGACCATCTCCAGAAGCCATGGTGTATCACTGGAATCAATACATGGTATGCGGATCTGCTCGATCAACACCACCTCATCGCGTGACGGATCATAAGGTAATAACACCGCGGCATGCCCGCGTTCAAAAACCTCACGTACAACCTCGCCACTCATCTCGCCATTAAACAAACGATGGCGAAACCGATATGCAATAATAGAAAAAAAACCTTTATATCGTGGCTCACGTGCAATAATTTCTACATCATCTTTGCCGAAACTTACCGGTGAACTTTTAAATGAAGACATGGAGCGTTCTCCTTTAATGCCTCATAAAGGTAATTTATCGCCTTTTGAGGTCAATTTGATGAAAATGCGTTAATAATAATCAAGGTTGTTTGTGATAGATTTAGGCTCATTCCGCGGGTAAGGCACGTTAAGCCAACCTACCCGCTAGCCTGTCTCTGCTAGAATCCGCGTCTATTCGATTATTTGACTGCGTCACCATACATAACAACATTGCTGCACAACAAGGAATGCAAATGAAGAAACTGCTCCCCCTTCTCATCGGACTCAGCCTGGGCGGCTTTAGTACGATAAGCCAGGCCGAAAACCTGATGCAGGTCTATCAGCAGGCCAGGACGAGTAACCCCGACCTGCGTAAATCAGCTGCTGACCGGGATGCCGCATTCGAAAAAATTAACGAAAGCCGCAGTCCTTTATTACCGCAACTCGGTTTGGGTGCGGATTATGGTTATACCAATGGTTACCGCGATGCGAATGGCGTAAACAGCAATGTTGGCAGCGCCAGCCTGCAATTAACGCAGACCCTTTTTGATATGTCAAAATGGCGCGCCCTAACGTTGCAGGAAAAAAGTGCCGGTATTCAGGATGTGTCTTATCAGACGGATCAACAATCTTTGATCCTTAATTCTGCGACGGCCTATTTTAATGTATTGAGTGCGATCGATTCACTCTCTTATACCGAAGCGCAGAAACAGGCTATTTACCGTCAGTTAGATCAAACCACTCAGCGTTTTAACGTGGGTCTGGTTGCCATCACTGACGTGCAGAACGCCCGTTCACAATACGACACCGTGCTGGCGAATGAAGTTACCGCACGCAACAACCTGGATAATGCGCTGGAATCCCTGCGTCAGGTGACCGGGACTTATTATCCGCAACTGTCTTCTCTCAACGTTGACAATTTCAACACCACGCGCCCGCAACCGGTCGCCACGCTGTTGAAAGAAGCCGAAAGCCGTAACCTGAGCTTGCTGTCAGCACGTCTGTCACAAGATCTGGCTCGCGAGCAAATCCGTTATGCTGAAACCGGTCATATGCCAACGGTAGATCTGACTGCCTCTACCGGCATCAGCAACACCAAATACAACGGCGACAAAACCGGTGGCGCTTCAAGCTATCAGGATGCCGATGCTGGCCAGAATAAAATTGGCCTAAGCTTCTCTCTGCCTCTGTACAGCGGCGGTTCTGTCACGTCTCAGGTGAAACAGGCTCAGTACAACTTCGTGGGTGCAAGCGAACAGCTTGAAAGCGCACACCGCAGCGTGGTTCAAACCGTTCGTTCCTCCTTCAACAACATCTCTGCCTCTATCAGCAGCATCAACGCTTATAAACAAGCCGTTGTTTCTGCTCAGAGTTCTTTAGATGCAATGGAAGCCGGTTACCAGGTCGGTACCCGAACTATCGTTGATGTGCTCGATGCCACCACCACGCTGTACAACGCCAAGCAACAGCTTTCCAGCGCGCGTTATACCTATCTGATTAACCAGCTGAACATCAAGTCAGCGCTGGGTACACTGAACGAAAGTGACCTGCTGGCACTTAATGGTGCGCTGGGTAAACCGGTACCTACGGCGCCGGATCAGGTTGCGCCTGAAACGCCAAATCAGGATGCGGCGGCTGACGGCTATAACAGTGACGGCACGCAGGCAACTGCACCGCGCACTGAAAGAGCCAGCGCAACCACCACAGCGCCAGTTGCGCAGAAAAGCAGAAATCCTTTCCAAAACTGAGTCTGAATGACACCGTTTTGTAGAGCGAAATCCCCTGAGGCAGCCTGAAAAGGCTGCTTTTTTTTGTCTCCGTCACGTCCCTCTGTAAAGTCTGGTAACAATTGGCTTTCGCTGCTTTAACAATAACCCGCTTTCCCCTATCCTTAAACCCTACTGGGAAAGGGCGAAAAAGCCCTGTGAATGGGATAAGAACGATGAAACGGACACAACACGTCAACCTGGCAACCTTCCGAAAATCCTGGCGCAGCTCTCGAATGACGCCTGTCGCACTGGCGGTCAGCGCCGTATTTATGCTGTCTGGCTGTGAAAAAACCGACGAAACGGTTTCTTTGTATCAGAACGCGGATGACTGCTCTAAAGCGAATCCGTCCGGCAGCGCGCAGTGTGTCGCAGCTTATGATGCCGCGAAAAAAGACGCCGAAAAAACCGCCCCGAAATACGCCAGCCGCGAAGACTGTATTGCCGAATTCGGCGAAGGTCAGTGCACACAAACGCCGGCTCAGGCCGGTGTGGCTTCCGCCGAAGGCCAGAGCAGTGGCAGCATGTGGATGCCACTGATGGCTGGCTACATGATGGGCCGTATGATGAGTGGCGGCGCGTATGCACAGCAGCCACTCTTCAGTTCTAAAAATCCGGCAAGCCCGGCGAACGGCAAATTCGTTGATGCAACCGGTAAAAACTACGGTCCTGCAACGGCCGGTGGCCGAACCATGAACGTGCCTAAAACCGCGATGGCGCCGAAACCAGCCGTGACTAAAACCATCACCCGTGGCGGTTTTGGTGAAAGCGTAGCAAAACAGACATCGATGCAACGTAGCTCAACCGCCGCTCCGCGCAGCGCTGGGCGCAGCATGGGTGGCTAAGGCATAGATGAAACGTTTACCTGTTACCGAGCGCCCGGACTGGCGCGAAAAAGCCACCGAGTTTGGCTTCAATTTTCACACCATGTATGGCGAACCTTACTGGTGTGAAGATGCCTATTATCAGTTCACGCTGGCGCAAATCGAAGAGATTGAAGATGCCACCGCTGACATTCATCAGATGTGTTTGAAGGTGGTCGAACGCGTGGTGGGCGACGATGCGCTGATGGCGAAGTTTCAGATCCCAAAACACGTCTGGGAATTTGTTCGCCATTCCTGGCGGACCCATCAGCCTTCGCTGTATTCGCGTCTGGATCTGGCCTATGACGGCATCAATCCGCCTAAGCTCCTGGAAAATAACGCCGATACGCCAACGTCCTTGTATGAGGCAGCGTTCTTTCAGTGGCTTTGGCTTGAAGATCAGATCGCGGCAGGCAATTTGCCGCAGGACGCGGATCAGTACAACAGTCTGCAGGAAAAACTGATCGCACGGTTTGCCGAGCTGAAAAATCAGCATGGTTTCTCACTCTTACACATTGCCTGCTGTCAGGAAACGGAAGAAGATCGCGGCACGGTGCAATATCTGCAGGATTGTGCGCTGGAAGCGGAACTGGCGAGCGAGTTTCTGTATATCGAAGAGATCGGCCTGGGCGAGCGCGGGCAATTTACCGATCCGCAGGATCAGGTAATTTCCAATCTGTTTAAGCTTTATCCGTGGGAATTTATGTTCCGCGAGATCTTCGCCACCAAGCTGGAAGATGCCGGTGTACGCTGGCTGGAACCCGCCTGGAAAGCCATTCTTTCCAACAAAGCATTACTGCCGTTGCTGTGGGAAATGTTCCCGGATCACCCGAATCTGTTACCGGCGTATTTTGCCGAAGACCCGCATCCTGAACTGGATCACTACGTGGTGAAACCGCTGTTTTCACGCGAAGGGGCTAATATCAAGGTCATCGAGAAAGGTCAGGAAGTGGCCCGTGTCGAGGGGCCGTATGGCGCGGAAGGGATGATTGTGCAGCAGTTCCACCCGCTGCCGGTGTTTGAAGGCAGTTACACATTGATCGGCAGCTGGCTGGTTAACGATCAGCCTTGCGGGATCGGCATCCGTGAAGATAAAGCGCTGATCACACAGGATCTGTCACGTTTCTATCCGCATACCATCGTCGGATAAAAAAACTAAAAAGGGATAATGTGATCTTTCATTATCCCTTTTATTCACCGAATTAACCTGCCTGAACGGACAACATCGACAACGATCCCATGACGATCCCGTCGGTTGGCTGCGTGATCGGCTCTTCACCGTTCCATGCCCCTAAAATATATAACAATGGCAAATAGTGATCCGGTGACGGATTCGATAACGCCCCCCCTTCATGATCCATAAAGTTCACCAGAGGATGATCCTTCGCCTCACCCTTCCAGCTCAGATTATCTTTCACAAAGTTCTCGAAAGAAATCGCCCACGGATAAGGCTCGCCCTTTCCGTCCCATTTCACCATGCGCAGGTTATGGACCACGTTTCCGCTGGCGACGATCATCACCCCTTCGTCACGCAGAACCGCAAGTTTTTTACCCAGCTCATAGTGATATTCCGGCGGTTGGGTTCCGTCGATACTCAACTGGATCACCGGAATATCGGCCTGCGGATACATCTTGATCAACACACCCCAGGTTCCGTGGTCGAAGCCCCATTCACTGGTATCAGACAGAACATGTATCGGGCTGAGCAATTCCTGGACGCGTTTTGCCAGTGCCGGTGAGCCCGGAGCAGGATAACGTTTGTCGAACAGCGCCTGCGGAAAACCACCAAAATCGTGAATGGTGCGCGGGTTTTCCATTGCCGTCACGGCGGTTCCACGGGTAAACCAGTGTGCAGATACCGCCAGAATCGCCTTTGGTTTCGGTAGTGATTCGCCCAGCGCATGCCAGGCACGGGTATACGTATTATCTTCCAGCACGTTCATCGGGCTGCCGTGACCTAAGAAAAGTGCGGGCATACGTTGAGTCGTCATCATGAATTCCTTACCGCAAATGAAAGAGAGCGGGTGGTGAACCACCTTCCGCGTAATGCCAATACGGTACTCTTTTTGACTGGCGGTGACAGCCGGATAACGGTGAAGGAGATGTTCAATAAATTTGAAGGGAAAAATCAAAGGTGATGCGCAGACATGATGTTAAAAAAGGCGGTAAAGACAAAATTCGGGAATAAAAAGCAAAAAGGCCGCATAAGCGGCCTTCGAACGGGAATAACGCTCTGTCAGCTTGCCTGACGGGTCTGCGCCTGACGATATTCCACCAGGTCCGCGATCGTAACAACGGGCATATTATGTTGTTTCGCAAAGACAATGGCTTCAGGCGCATGCGCCATGCTGCCGTCATCGTTGGTCAGCTCACACAGCACGCCGAAAGGTTTAAGCCCGGCCAGTGTCACCAGATCGATAGACGCTTCGGTATGGCCGCCACGGGTCAGCACACCGCCAGCCTGCGCGCGCAGCGGGAAGATATGCCCCGGGCGGCTCAGGTCGGAAGGTTTCGCGCCATCTTTGATGGCGGTGCGAATGGTGGTGATGCGGTCAGCGGCAGAAACACCGGTCGTCACGCCTTCAGCTGCTTCAATGGTCACGGTAAAAGGTGTCTGGAACTGGCTGGAGTTGTTCTCCACCATCATCGGCAGATCGAGCTTTTTACGGCTGTCTTCGTTCATGGTGAGGCACACAATCCCGCTGCCGTGACGAATGGTCAGCGCCATTTGTGCAACGGTCATGTTTTCAGCGGCAAAGATTAAATCGCCTTCGTTTTCACGATCTTCGTCATCCAGTACCATCACACCAACGCCGTTACGAATAGCGTCAATAGCACGCTCAACGCGTTCAGCGGGTGTACCGAATTCGGAAAGTAGGGTCTGATTCATGGTAAAAATAACCTCATGTTCTGTATGTGGATTACCAGAATCAGGGCGTCTTGAGGAGGCTAGCTGCAGCGGCCTGATGGCGTGCTACAGTTATAAAAAATAACGCAGCGGACAAAGCTTGTCCGGCTTGAATCGTTACTCTCTCCCATCCGGACTTTAACCGTCGGCCCCGGAATTACACCGGATCTGCTGACCTCTAACCCCGAAGGATTGAGCGCTCGCGGGCTTCCACGTGGAAGGATTTATGGCCTTCCGGTACGCTGTGGTTTACCGCCGGTGGGGACTTTCACCCCGCCCTGAGAATAAGCAAACCAACTATAACGCCAATAAATGACCAGAGCAATCCTGCGGTTTGGCCAATTAGTGCCCCGAAAGGTTTATAGAAACGTCATCAGCGATTACACTAGTCAAAAGCATCTCCTTCGAGAAAAGGAAATAATATGATTGACCCGAAAAAAATTGAACAAATCGCCCGCCAGGTTCACGAATCCCTGCCAAAAGGGTTCCGCGAGTTTGGTGAGGATGCCGAAAAGAAAATCCGCCAGGTATTGCAGGCACAGTTCAGCCGCATGGATTTAGTCAATCGCGAAGAGTTTGACGTACAGACGCAGGTTCTGCTGCGCACCCGCGAAAAACTGGCCGTGCTGGAGCAACGTCTGGCCGCGCTGGAAACGAAACTGGCTGACGCAGAAAAACCACAAGATCCGGTTTGATTTTTCAGTACCCCAGAAATGACCAAGGCCTGCACAGCAGGCCTTTTGCTTTTATCACACTCAGAAATTATCGCGTGTGAAGCACGGTTTTCGCGCGGGGCAGCAGCAGCCACAGCGCAGCAAATATGATCAACGCATACGAGGCTTTCCAGCCCACCATCGCCAGCAATCCGCAACACAGCACCGCGCCAAGCCGCGCCATCCAGATCGAACGCCCTTTCAGGATCCGCGAGCCCGCCAGCATGCATAATAAATAGATCAGGATGAAGATCCCGTTGGCATAAGTGATCAGCGCATCGAGCGGCAAATGTAGCCAGTAAATCAGCAGAGTAAACAACACGCAGCAACCGACCACCAGATTGAGTGCCGCCACCGGCACGCGCTGAGCCGAAAGTTGTGCCAGCTTGCTCTGCGGTTTCAGTTGCGCCTGTGACCACACCAGCCGGGCGAAGCTTTGAGTATAAATATTGACGCTGGCGAAGCACGCCAGATAGCCAATAATGCAGGCCACCCACAACGCTTTCTGCCCGAACAATTGCACCACGATGCCTGGCAACGACGCGCCCGCTTCCCGCCCCTCACCCCAGGCTTGGAATTTCAGCACCGCCACGGTACATCCCCAGTAGACCGCACCTGCGACCAGCATACCGATGAGTAACGCGCGCGGAAAATCGCGTTCCGGATGACGAAACTCCGTCGCCAGATGGGCAAAAGCTTCCAGGCCGACGAAGCACCAGAACATCACGGCCAGCGCGTCAAACAGGTTCGATGGCGAGATATCGTGAATGGCGGGCAGCGGAATTTGCGGCAATGAAATATCCCCTTTCCACCAGATCGCAACAACCAGTGCAATCACCAGCGCTGCAATCAGCGTCTGAATATTGGCGCTGGAACCGGCGCTGCGCGTGCCGAGGAACCAGATGACCAGCAGTGTGCCAAGCTGGACAAGCAGCAGATTTTCACTGCTCCAGCCAAATGCTGCCTGCCAGAAGCCAGCGGCGATGTGCAGCGCGGCAGGCAAACCGACCGGGATCACCGACAAAAAGAGCCAGCCGGTGACCCTCGCCATGTGCGGGCCAAAGGCTTTCCCAACGAAATGTGCCGCACCGCCTGCGCTGGGGAAATGTCGTCCGAGCGCGGCAAAACCAATGGCAATGGGAAACACCAGCAGGATCAGCACCGGCCATGCCCACAGGCTGTCGTTTTGCGCCAGCTGTGCCGCCAGCGCGGGCACGGCGAAAACACCGGTACCGAGTAACGAGGTGGAAAGCAATCCGACGCCCTGCGCCAGACTTAATTCCTGTTTTAATCCGCTCACAACTGAGTCATTTCCTTTTGGCGTCTGTAATTCAAAAGCTAAAAAAAAGGGCTTATCAGATAAGCCCTTCGGTCAGCGTGTGGATGACAGGATCACTCCTGTGATTTGATCTGATTGATGATTTTGGTGGTCGATAATCCGTCTTCAAAATTCAGCACGCGGACTTCACCGCCGTTAGCCCAGACTTCTTCACTGCCGGCAATCTGCTCCGGTTTATAATCGCCGCCTTTGACCAGCAGATCCGGCAAGATCCCGGCGATCAAACGCTGTGGGGTGTCTTCTTCAAACGCCACAACCCAGTCCACTGCGCCCAGCGCGCCCAGCACGATCATGCGGTTTTGCAGCGCATTCACCGGACGGGTTTCCCCTTTCAGACGTTTGGTGGACGCATCGCTGTTCACCGCGACAATCAGACGATCGCCCAGCTTGCGCGCGTTCGCCAGATAGGAAACGTGGCCGGCATGCAGGATGTCAAAAATGCCGTTGGTCATCACCACTTTCTCACCGCGCTGACGCGCCATGGCCACAGCGGCTTTCAGTTGCTCTTCAGTCATCACGCCGAAACCGACGTCAGAACGGCCACCGATAGCATTTTCCAGTTCGACCGGAGATACAGTTGATGTTCCGAGTTTACCCACCACCACGCCCGCCGCGGCGTTAGCCAGGAAACAGGATTCTTCCAGCGTATTGCCTGCCGCCAGCGCCGCCGCCAGCGTACCAATGACGGTGTCACCGGCGCCGGTCACGTCATACACTTCCTGCGCCTGCGTAGGCATATGGAAAGGTGCTTTGCCCGGCTGTAACAACGTCATACCGTGCTCAGACCGCGTGACCAGTAATGCGGAAAGCTCGAAACTGGCAATAAGTTGCATACCGCGCGAGACGATTTCTTCTTCGTTTTTGCAGCGACCGACGACCGCTTCAAATTCGGACAGGTTTGGCGTCAGCAGCGTGGCACCGCGATAACGCTCAAAATCAGATCCTTTAGGATCGACCAGTACCGGCACACCGGCTTTTCGCGCCAGCTGAATCATCTTCTGCACTTCTGTCAGTGCGCCTTTGGCATAATCTGACAGCACCAGCGCGCCGCTTTCCGGCAAAGCCTGTTCGATTTTAGTCAGCATCGGTTGCAGATCGACGCCTTCAAAACCTTCTTCAAAGTCGAGGCGGATCAGTTGCTGGTTGCGCGACAAAATACGCAGTTTGGTAATGGTCGGGTGCGTCGGTAAGGCGACAAAATCGCAGTGAACCTTCACTTCTGCCAGACGCTCGCCCAAGGCGCGCGCCGCATCGTCCACACCGGTCAGGCCGATCAGACGCGAAGAGGCACCCAGGGATGAGATGTTCATCGCCACGTTAGCCGCGCCGCCGGGACGTTCTTCGATGGTATTCACCTTCACGACCGGTACCGGCGCTTCCGGTGAGATTCGGTTGGTCGGGCCATACCAGTAGCGGTCTAACATTACATCACCGACCACCAGCACACCGGCACGGTGAAAATCAGGCAAAGTCACTTTCATCCCAAGACTCCAAAACAGGTAAAACCAAACAGAGAAAAATAGTGCGCCGGATAATATCACAAGCACCTATTCCCCCACTAAAAACCCTCAGCCGAGCCATTTCGCCCAGCTGGCGCGGATTTGCTCACGTTCTGTCGCAAAACTGCCTGCGGCGACTTTGCTGCCGTGTTCCTGCAGCGCGAGGTGATGGATTTCATCGCGCAGCGTGACGTAAGCCTGCGTCAGATTTCGCGCTTCGTCTTCAGGCATGATGTCATTTTGCGCCATCAGTTCGAAAATACGGACGTTATCCGACCAGCGTGTCAATTTCGGCTTCTCATGTGCAAAGCGTAAGACCAGATATTGTGCAATGAATTCAATATCGGTGATGCCACCCGGATCGGCTTTCAGATCAAATTCAGCGGACTTTTTACTGCCGAGGTGGGCATACATTTTTTCCCGCATCTCGCGGACTTCTTTTCGCAGCCCCTCCCCCTCACGCTCGCGGCAGAGAATGTCGTGACGCGTGGCGTTGAACTGCTGCGCCAGCTGCGGATCGCCGTACACCACCCGCGCGCGCACCAGCGCCTGATGTTCCCAGGTCCAGGCTTCACTGGCCTGATAATCGGCAAACGCTTCGATGGTGCTGACCAGCATGCCGGAAGCACCGGAAGGACGCAGCCGCGGATCGACTTCATAGAGAATGCCGGAGGCGGTACGCGTGCTGAATAAATGCATAATGCGTTGCGCCAGACGCAGGTAAAACTGACGTCCGTCGATGCTACGTTCGCCGTCAGTCATCACTTCTGGCGCGCAATCGAGCAGGAAGACCAGATCCAAATCTGAGCTGTAACCCAGCTCCCAGCCGCCCAGTTTTCCATACCCGACCACGGCAAAACCGCGCCCTTCGCGCTGCTGAAGGTGCGCCGGCTGGCCGTATTTGACGACCATCTGATCCCATGCCTGCTGCACAACCACGTCCAGAATGGCTTCGGCAAGATAGGTTAAATGGTCGCTCACTTTCATCACCGGCAGTGCGCCGGAAATATCACCGGCGGCAATGCGCAGATGTTGTGCCTGCTTGAACTGCCGGACAGCTTCCAGCTGTTGCTCTTCGTCTTCCGTCGGCACACGCATCAGGTACTGACGCAATTCATCACGGTACGCGCCGGGCTCAATCGGATGATAAAGGGTGCGGGAATCGAGCAGTTCATCGAGCAACAGCGGGTGTCGCGCCAGCTGTGAGGCGACCATCGGTGAGGCGGCGCACAGCCGGATCAGCTGTTTGAGTGCGCCGGGATACTCCACCAGCAGTTCTATATAGGTCGTGCGCGTGACGATGTTCAGCAGCAATTGCATCAGACGTTGCAGGGTGACATCGGCATTTTTATAGGTACACACCTGCGCCAGTAGACGCGGCATCAGCAAATCAAGCTGATCTCGTCCACGCGGTCCGATGGTCCTTTTATCGACATCACGACGGAATTCGGCAATCTGCTGCAGGATATGACGTTGAGCATTGTCGTCCAGCAGCGGCACCCACGGCGCCAGCTCGGAAGGCTCCAGCGTATCGATCCACAAACTGCTGAATTGCGACTGCTGCTGATCGTCGTCGACGTCCGGTGTGTCATCACCAATCAGATCATTAAATACCGCCCGCACGGCCTGCATGTGAGCATTTACGGCATCAAGAAGCTGCGGCCAGTCCGGATAATTCATTCCCCAGGCCAGACGCGCCTGATTCAGTTCATCCGCGGGCAGAGTCTGGGTTTGTTCGTCGGCGATCGCCTGTAAAAGGTTTTCCAGACGACGCAGGAACAAATAGCTGCCGCGCAGTTGCAGAACCTGCTCAACGGGCAGCAGTCCAAGTTTTTCCAGCGCCTGCAAGGTCGGCAGCAGGGCACGTTGTTGCAGGGCCGGTTCGCGCCCGCCACGGATCAGCTGGAAAACCTGCACGATAAATTCGATTTCGCGGATACCTCCGGCGCCCAGCTTAATATTATCTTTCAGACCACGGCGACGTACTTCGCGGGCGATCATCCCTTTCATGTTGCGCAGGGACTGGATCACGCTGAAGTCGATATAACGGCGGAACACGAACGGCTTCAGCATCTTGCGCAGTTCCTGGCTGCTGCTGTCCTCCGCGCCGCCCATCAGACGCGCTTTGACCATCGCGTACCGCTCCCAGTCACGTCCTTGTTCCTGGTAGTAATCTTCCAGTGCAGAAAAACTCATCACCAGCGGCCCGCTTTCACCAAACGGACGCAGGCGCATGTCGACCCGGTACACAAAACCGTCGATGGTTGGCTGATCCAGCGCTTTAATCAGGCGCTGCCCGAGACGCACAAAAAACTGCGAATTTTCCAGCTCACGGCGACCACCGCGCGTCTGGCCGTTTTCCGGATATGCAAAAATCAAATCGATATCCGAAGAGAAATTCAGCTCACCGCCACCCAGTTTCCCCATGCCGAGGATCAGCATTCGCTGCGGTTCACCCGCCGCATTCACCGGCGTACCAAACTCACGGCAACAGGCGTCATACAGCCAGTCGCGGGCGCTGACGATCAGTAACTCCGCAAGCTCGCTCAGCTGTTGCAGCGTGTCTTTCGCTTCGCTGGTTTGTGCCGCCTGTGACCAGGCAATGCGGGAGAGAATTCGCCGGCGAAACAGGCGCAGCGCCTTCATTAAACCGGCTTCATCACTGACGCCGGTTAGCGAGGCTTCCAGCCACTGGCGGTAAAACTGCCATTCCTGCGACTGCGGCGGATTTTGTTCGATTTCATGCCACCACTGCGGAAACGCCAGCAGGCTGTCCGTCACGAACTGACTGCTGGCCAGCACCGCCAGCGCAGCCTCGTCGGGAAGGGGCAGATGTTCAGGATGTTCACGCCATTGCTCAAGCAAACTCCGGGCGTGGCTTTGCAAAACAGGGGAAAGTGGCAACATGAAATCAGATTCCTTGCAAAAAAAAAGCCCGGGCAATGAGCCCAGGCTTATCAGTCAATTAACGTGGCTGGCCGTTTAGCCAGAAGGCATCCATCATCAACGCCTGCGAACGGGCAGAATCCTCCAGCGCCAGTTGCTTCTGGATAATCGCCTGTTGCAGCTCGGTCCAGCCCGCCAGATACGCGGCAACGTCACGCTCAGGGTAGGCACCTGACAGCAAATGGAAGGTGATGATCTGACGCTTCAGGCGTGCCAGCTGGTCGCGGTAACCTTCTTCGGTCAGCGGTTGTGCAAAGGCTTCTTTCAGATCGGCAGCGGTACGGCCAAGCATGATGTCGGAGAAGCGTTTGAAAGAACCTTCGAGCTTCTTCGCTGATTTATCATCGATAAACGGCGTCCAGCCCGACGTTGTCAGCCATGAGGTGAGCACTAACTTACATTTCAGATAGGCAGCGCTGAAGCAGACTTCCTGCGCATCGGCGGATTTCTGTTCCAGCACCGGCACCAGGTCTGTCAGCAAGGTGCGCAGCTCAGCAGAAGCCTTACGCGGCACCAGCCCGCCAAACAGCACCAGAATCTGACGCACAGTCTCTACGGCCTGCAACACTGCCGGACGCGCCAGTTTATCGCCGCGCACCCACAGTTCTTCGTGATACTGCCAGTGATCAAGCGCCAGCTCGAACATCCCTGCCATCGCCTGTTCCACGGTGGCTTTCGGTTTGGCCTGGAAAACCGGCAAAGGTTTGATTTCACGTACCGGATTGCCTTTCGCCAGATGGTAACCGCGCGCTGCTTTGCTGAACCCACCCTGACGTAAACCGCCGTGCTCAGCGATTTCTGCGGCCAGCGCCAGTAAATCTGCGGTGTTACCTTTTTTCAGCTCGAGTTCGATTTCAGACAGCGGCTCAGACAATTCACCCACCACCACCTCGCCCAAATCAAGACCCAGTTCGATCTCGCTTTCGCCGTAAGTGATCACCCACTTCTCACGGGTGAAATCCGTGCGGAATAACGGTGCCAGCGCTTTTTGCAGCGCCGCTACCTTGCAGCCTTCCGGCCAGATATCTTTCGGGAATGCGCTGAGCTTAAGCACCGGCTTTTTTAGCTCAACATTATACTCCGGCCGCTGGTGTAAACCGCCCACCACTTTGCCGGCGGTTTTAAGGGTCATTTCATACTGATCGTCGAAACCGCGGATACGTAAGCCAATGTCGTGCGAACGTAAATAGTTTTCCGCAGTCTCAAAATAGATGTTGGTGAGTTTCGTAGGCGCGGTGTGCTCAGTGGTAAAACGAGCAAGTTGCGCGGGTAACTCGGCAATGGTGGCCGGGGTGGCGATAAATTTTAATTCTATTTCTACGGTCATAAGGGTCTTCACACCGATTCTTTGCTGCCAAAAGGGATAAATGCGTCTGTCCAATTCTACCATAAGCACTGCGCGCAAGCCGCATGTTGCGGGATTGTAAGATAGTTCTCATTCCGGTTTATGCATTGCGTCGTCACACTGTTGCCCTTACTATCGGTCACCAAATTAATGCGATCGCTAATAACTGCGGTTGCCAGAAGACGTATCCTGATAAGACGGATCCACACTTCACGTTCCCTAAATTCACAAAGAAACGATGAAATAATGCATAAATTACGCCTGATTGGTTTCGCTTTGCTTGGCTTAAGCATCACTTGGGGCGCTCATGCCGATGAGAAGCGCTACATTTCCGACGATTTGATTACGTATATCCACAGTGGTCCGGGTAATCAGTATCGCATTGTTGGCACGCTGAATGCCGGTGATGAAGTCACCTTACGCAGCGTCAATGACAGCACTAAGTACGGTGAAATCATTGACTCAAAAGGGAAAACCGCCTGGATCCCTCTCGATCAGTTAAGCAATCTGCCGAGCATCCGTACCCGCGTGCCTGATCTTGAAAATCAGGTAAAAACGCTGACGGACAAGCTGACGAATATCGATTCCAGCTGGAACCAGCGTACTGCGGAAATGCAGAGCAAAGTGGCTTCCAGTGACAGCATTATCAACGCCCTGAAGAAAGAAAATCAGGAGTTGAAAAACCAGAAGATCATCGCCGAGAAGAAGGTTAACGCGGTGAATGTTCAGCTCGACGACAAGCAACGCACTATTATTTTACAGTGGTTTATGTACGGTGGCGGTGTGGCGGGCGTAGGTTTGGTTCTGGGTCTGCTGTTACCGCACCTGATCCCGCGCCGCAAGAAAAAAGATCGCTGGATGAGCTGACAGGCTAACGCCTTCACGGGTTCCTGTTCAGAGTTAACGCTAAGGCACTTCGGTGCCTTTTCTTGTTTCCATTATCCGGTAAACAAACAGCACTTACCGGCGATGATGAAGACCAGGTTTGCTATGATAACGTCAGAGTCCATTCTTTATTTTCAGCGCCGAGATGTGCTGAATTGACCTTACTTCAGGAGTTATCGCGTGGAGATTTACCTGGTTGGCGGCGCAGTCCGAGACAGTTTATTAAACCTGCCTGTGTCTGAACACGATTGGGTGGTCGTAGGCGCTACGCCTGAATACATGCTGGAAAACGGTTATCAGCAGGTCGGTAAAGATTTTCCGGTCTTCCTGCATCCGGTCAGCCGCGATGAATACGCGCTGGCGAGAACGGAACGTAAATCAGGTGCCGGTTACAACGGATTTACCTGTTACGCCGCGCCGGACGTGACGCTGGAACAGGATCTGATGCGTCGGGATCTGACCATCAATGCCATCGCCAAAAGCAAAGAAGGCGAACTTATCGATCCTTACCACGGCCAGCGTGATATCGGGCTGCGCCTGTTGCGCCACGTTTCCGACGCTTTCGGCGAAGATCCGCTGCGTGTTCTGCGCGTTGCCCGCTTTGCCGCGCGCTTTGCGCATTTAGGTTTTACGGTTGCCCCGGAAACCCGCACGCTGATGCAGCAGATGGCAGAAAGCGGTGAACTGGAAGCCCTGACGCCTGAACGTGTGTGGAAGGAGACGGAGAAAGCGTTGCAGACGCAGGATCCGCAGGTGTTTTTCCAGGTGCTGCGCGACTGTGGCGCCCTGAAAGTCCTGTTCCCGGAAATTGACGCGCTGTTTGGCGTACCCGCGCCGGAGAAATGGCACCCGGAAATCGATACCGGCATACACACCCTGATGACGCTGAAAATAGCCAGCCAGCTGACGCCAGATGTTGATGTGCGTTTTTCGGCGCTTTGCCATGATTTGGGCAAAGCCCTGACACCGCCGCAATTCTGGCCAGCCCATCACGGCCACGGCCCGGCGGGCGTGAAACTGGTGGAGAACCTCTGCCAGCGGCTGAAAATCCCGACGCATATTCGTGATCTGGCCAAGCTGGTGGCAGAGTTCCACGATCTCATCCATACCGTGAATAAATTGCGCCCGGAAACCCTGTTAAAACTGTTTGATACCATCGATGTCTGGCGTAAACCGCAGCGTCTTGAGCAAATGATCATGACCAGTGAAGCCGATGCTCGCGGGCGTACAACCTTTGAAAACAATCCCTATCCGCAGGGAGATTACCTGCGTGAAGCCTTTAACATCGCGAGCAGTATTTCGAATAAAGAAGTGCTCGATGACGGTTTTCAGGGGATAGAAATCCGTGATGAGCTGAAAAAGCGACGGACGCAGATTCTGGCACAATGGAAAGCCGCGCAGGAACCCGCAATCTGATCATCCGGTGCGGCGGAAAACGCATGAAAAAAAGCCCCGGACATTGTCACGGGGCTTTTTTATATTCGCTGAAATCAGGCAATAAAGACGAAGTAAACCGCCAGTGCCACGAAGAAGCGGTAGATTGCGAACGGAATAAACGAGATGCGCTTGATCACGGCCAGGAAGGTTTTGATCGCAAACAGCGCGACGATAAACGCTGTCACAAAGCCGGTGGCGAACATCGGCAAATCGGCCATGCTCAGGAAACCATAGCTTTTATACACATCCAGCACCGTGGCGCCCAGCATCATCGGCACGGCCAACAGGAAGGAGAATTCGGACGCGGCAAAACGGCTGACGCCGAGTAACATCCCGCCACCAATGGTCGCTCCCGAACGGGAGAACCCCGGCCACAACGCCAGACACTGGAACACACCGATCAAAAATGCCTGTGCGTAAGTCATGTCATCCAGCCCTTCAGCACGCGGCTTCTTCGGCTTGAACAGTTCGGCGGCAATCAGTAAAAAGCCGCCGACGACCAGCGCATACATCACATTTTTAGGTTCAAACAACGATTTGATCTGCGAGTGCAACAACAACCCCAGCACTGTCGCCGGGATCATGCCCAGAAGGATATGCAGCAGATTCAGACGGCGGGTTCCTGTGCCTTCGTGAACCGGTGGCTTACCAAAGTGCAGACCAATCATGCCGAACAGGCGACGCCAGAACATCACCACCACGGCCAGAATAGAACCCAGCTGGATGATCACTTCGAATGATTTCGCTTTATCCCCGGTGAACCCTAAAAGATTACCCACAATGATCATATGCCCGGTGGAGGAAACCGGTAAAAACTCGGTCAGCCCTTCCACCACTCCCATAATAACGGCAACCAGCAAAGAATGACTTTCAGCAATCATTAGCTTACCCAACCCCATCAGATACCCGCTTGCGGGAAAATATGCTGCACAGCAGACAATAAAAAAGCGACATCGTACTGAGCCGCTTCAATCAGCAGAGGCCTGTGAACCGGCATCTACTTTTAACGCTTCTTTATGACAATCAATAGACAAGCAGTTTCTGATTTCTATCCATCACCGGAATTAAAAACGTTGGCCGCGCTCGATGATCACCCCGACGTTCGCCGCCTGCGCCACTGCGCCGGGCTTGCTGAGTTTGATCCGCACCCACGGAGAATTAAATCGTTGCAGAAGCAGCGTCGCCACTTCTTCTGCGACACGTTCCACCAGAGCAAAGTTTTGCGAGGAAACATGCGCGATCACGGCGTCACTGACATCCGCGTAGCTTAAACAGTCATTCACATCATCGCTGGAAGCCGACTTGCGGTTATCCCACGCCATTTCGATATCGAACACTAGTTTCTGTTTAATGGTCTGTTCCCAATCGTAGGCACCAATAGTAGTGATTACATTTAGTTGCTCAATAAATACGATATCCATCACGCGTTTCTCTGTTTTTAGCCAAGCCGGATACCACTTCCAGCAGAAAATGCGTATTATCCATGGATGTTGCGATTAAAACGACCCTTATTAGACGGAACGGCTTTATGAGTGCTACCGCGCTTGGAATGATTATTTTCGCCTACCTTTGCGGCTCGATTTCCAGTGCGATTCTGGTCTGCCGGGTAGCCCGTTTGCCTGATCCACGCACCGCAGGATCCTGTAATCCCGGCGCGACAAATGTGTTGCGGCTGGGCGGACGCCTGGCTGCCGCTGCCGTCCTGATCTTCGATGTGCTCAAGGGTATGCTTCCCGTCTGGCTTGCCTACAGTTTCCACATTCCACCGATGTATCTTGGCCTGACGGCCATTGCGGCCTGCCTCGGTCACATTTACCCGGTCTTCTTCCGCTTTAAAGGTGGCAAGGGCGTAGCGACAGCCTTCGGTGCTATCGCCCCTATCGGCTGGGACCTGACCGGCCTGATGACCGGTACATGGCTGCTGACAGTGCTGCTGAGTGGTTACTCGTCACTTGGCGCCATCGTGAGCGCGCTGATTGCACCGTTTTATGTCTGGTGGTTTAAACCCGAATTCACCTTCCCGGTGGCCATGCTTTCATGTCTGATTCTGTTGCGCCATCACGACAATATTCAGCGCCTGTGGCGTGGTCAGGAAGGGAAAATCTGGGATAAGCTGAAAAAGAAACGTAAAGCGGCGAAAGACAATAAAGACGAATAACCTCGCGTTTCATACATAAAAAAACGACCTCATGTGGGTCGTTTTTTTATGGGTTTATACCCCTGTAACGCCTGAATTTGACAGCATCGGTTTGCTCAGACTGGCGGTAATTCAGCCAAAGGCCAGCGCGGGCGAACCGTTACGCCCAGGTCTGGCGTTGCACCGGTTTTCAACCGAACCATACCCGCATAGGCGATCATCGCGCCGTTATCGGTACAAAATTCAGGGCGGGCATAGAAAACTTCGCCACCGCGTTTGGTCATCATCTCGGCTAATTTCGCGCGCAGCGTACGGTTCGCACTGACACCCCCGGCCATGACCAGCCGTTTAAAACCGGTCTGTTCCAGCGCGCGTTTACACTTAATCGCCAGCGTATCCACGACGGCATCTTCGAAAGCACGCGCGACATCCGCATGCGTTTGCGCATCGCTGTCATTGCCGCGAATAGTATTCGCCGCAAAAGTTTTCAGGCCCGAGAAGCTGAAATCCAGTCCGGGACGATCGGTCATCGGACGCGGGAACGTAAATCGCCCAGCCACGCCTTCGGAGGCCATTTTCGACAAAAGCGGGCCGCCGGGATAATCCAGACCTAACAATTTTGCCGTTTTATCAAATGCTTCGCCTGCGGCATCATCAATGGATTCGCCCAGCAAGGTGTATTCACCGATCCCCGTGACGCTGATTAACTGCGTATGACCGCCAGACACCAAGAGCGCAACGAACGGAAAGTCAGGGGGATTATCTTCAAGCATCGGCGCCAGCAGATGGCCTTCCATGTGATGGACGGGCACTGCGGGCACATTCCAGGCGAATGCCAGAGAGCGGCCAATGGTCGCCCCCACCAGCAACGCGCCGACCAGGCCAGGGCCTGCGGTATACGCGACACCATCAATATCCTGTGCGGTCAGCCCGGCTTCTTTGAGCGCAGCCTGAATCAGAGGTATTGTTTTACGGACGTGATCTCGCGAGGCCAGCTCTGGCACGACGCCGCCGTAATCTGCATGCAGTTTTACCTGACTATACAATTGGTTAGCTAACAAACCGGTTTCGCTGTCATAAACTGCAATTCCGGTTTCATCGCAGGACGTTTCAATACCCAGTACTCGCATCACTCTTTCCGTCATAGTTTCAGGCTAACTTGCGGCGCGCAGTTTAGCACACAAGCACCTGCGGGCGCTGCATCCGCGTAGTCATTCCTGCCAGTTACTTCCCCCCTCAGTATCAATCATCGTTACGGCCAATTAATGTCGAGCAATTTGGGTTGATTGGTATATAATCGGCGCCCGACGCAAAAGCGAGCGCACAATGTTGCAGAAGGGTTGCAGAAAGCACCCGTTTCAATTTGCCGTTATGCTTTACAAGGCGACGCGAATTGGAGTAAAATTCCGCACCATTTTGAAATGTGCTGGTACAACATCAGCAAACAAACCGATTTTATCGAGGTGAGAGGCACATGCCTGTAATTAAAGTACGTGAAAACGAGCCGTTCGACGTAGCTCTGCGTCGCTTCAAACGTTCCTGCGAAAAAGCAGGTGTATTAGCCGAAGTTCGTCGTCGTGAGTTCTATGAAAAACCGACTACTGAACGTAAACGCGCTAAAGCATCTGCAGTAAAACGCCACGCCAAGAAACTGGCTCGCGAAAACGCACGTCGCACTCGTCTGTATTAATCTTCGGGGGTAACCCCAATCGCGTGATTTGCAATATTAAGAACGCGCAGACTGCGTAGTAGCATACGAAGGCCGTGCTTTCCGAAAGGGATGCGCGGCTTGTTCTCGTTTATAGGCTAGTGAGTAAGGGGCTTATGGCTGGGAGAATTCCGCGCGTATTTATCAATGACTTGCTGGCCCGCATCGATATCGTCGATTTGATCGACGCCCGAGTAAAGCTCAAGAAACAGGGTAAAAACTATCACGCGTGCTGCCCTTTCCACCATGAGAAAACACCCTCATTTACCGTAAATGGCGATAAGCAGTTTTATCACTGTTTCGGCTGTGGTGCCCACGGCAATGCCGTCGATTTCCTGATGAACTATGACAGACTTGAGTTTGTCGAAAGCATTGAGGAACTGGCGACAATGCAAGGTTTGGAAGTGCCGTATGAAGCAGGCACGGGTCCAAGCCAGATGGAACGCCACCAGCGTCAAAGCCTCTACCAGTTGATGACCCCGCTCAGCGAGTTCTATCAACAGTCGCTTAAACAACCTGCAGGTGCACCCGCGAGGGAATATCTTGCCCAGCGTGGTTTAAGTGCAGACGTCATCCAACATTTTGCCATCGGTTTCGCCCCGCCGGGTTGGGACAACGCCCTAAAGCGTTTTGGTAAAAATGCCGATGACAAAGCATCACTGATTGACGCCGGTATGTTGGTCACCAATGACAACGGACGCAGCTATGATCGCTTCCGCGAACGGGTCATGTTCCCGATCCGCGATAAGCGTGGCCGCGTGATTGCATTTGGTGGCAGGGTTTTGGGTGACGGTACCCCGAAATACCTCAACTCACCGGAAACTGAAATTTTCCATAAAGGCCGCCAGCTCTATGGCCTTTATGAAGCGCAATTGAAACACCCGACTCCGACGCGTTTGCTGGTGGTTGAAGGGTATATGGACGTCGTGGCACTGGCGCAGTTCGGCATTGATTATGCCGTCGCATCACTGGGAACATCCACCACGGCCGACCATATTCAGCTGATGTTCCGCAGTACGGATACCGTCGTTTGCTGTTATGACGGTGACCGTGCAGGGCGCGAAGCCGCGTGGCGTGCGCTGGAAACAGCGTTGCCGTATCTCAATGATGGGCGTCAGCTGCGGTTTATGTTTTTACCCGACGGCGAAGATCCGGACACTCTGGTGCGCAAAGAAGGTAAAGACGCGTTCGAACAACGAATGGAACAGGCAATGCCGCTGTCCACATTCCTGTTTGATTCGCTGATGCCGCAGGTCGATTTGAGCAGCCCTGACGGGCGGACCAAATTGAGTATGCTGGCATTGCCGCTGATCCGTCAGGTACCCGGTGAAACATTGCGCATGTATTTGCGTCAGCAGTTAGGGAACAAGCTCGGCATTTTGGATGACAGTCAGCTCGAAAAGCTGATGCCCAAACAGGCCGAGAATGGCAATAGCTATCAGGCGCCCCAGCTAAAACGCACAACCATGCGTATACTTATAGGGTTACTGGTACAAAATCCACAACTGGCTACACTTATACCCTCGCTGCAAGGTTTGGAACAAGCGAAGCAACCTGGACTGGATTTGTTCAGCGAGTTAGTCAGCACTTGCTTAGCCCAACCGGGGCTGACAACCGGCCAGTTACTGGAACTTTATCGCGACAATAAGTTCTACCAACAGCTTGAAACTCTGGCGACATGGAACCACATGATCGTAGAGGACATGGTCGAAGAAGAATTTCGTGCCACGCTCGCCAGCCTGTATGACTCAATTTTAGAGCAACGGCTTGAAACCTTGATAGCAAAAGCCAGGACGCACGGCCTGAGCCCGGAGGAACGCACAGAAGTCAGTTCCCTGAATCAGGTATTAGCGAGAAAGAACTAAAAATTAGAACATATCGGTAGCGCGTGAGGCGCTATCTCAGAACACGGCTTAAGTGCCGATTAAAAGCGGGGCATGGCCCTGCGCAGAGCCGCCCTGGTGGGCCGCGGCACAATAAACGCCCCTAACGTTATTGTTGGCGATATCACCCGACCGACACGAACCCAAATACTCTGAAGTGTGGATACCGTCTTATGGAGCAAAACCCGCAGTCACAGCTTAAGCTACTTGTCACCCGTGGTAAGGAGCAAGGCTATCTGACCTTTGCTGAGGTCAATGACCATCTGCCGGAAGATATCGTCGACTCCGATCAGATCGAAGACATCATCCAGATGATTAACGACATGGGCATCCAGGTTCTTGAAGAAGCGCCGGACGCCGATGATTTGATGCTGGCCGAAAACCGCCCTGATACCGATGAAGATGCTGCAGAAGCCGCGGCACAGGTACTTTCAAGCGTTGAATCCGAAATTGGTCGTACTACCGATCCTGTGCGTATGTACATGCGCGAAATGGGTACCGTTGAACTTCTGACCCGTGAAGGCGAAATCGACATCGCCAAACGTATCGAAGACGGTATCAATCAGGTGCAGTGCTCCGTTGCTGAATACCCTGAAGCTATCACCTATTTGTTAGAACAATATGACCGTGTGGAAGCAGGTGAAGCTCGTCTGTCTGATCTGATCACCGGTTTTGTTGATCCTAACGCTGAAGAAGAAATCGCGCCGACCGCCACTCACGTGGGTTCTGAACTGACCACCGAAGAGCAGAACGACAACGACGACGATGAAGAAGATGACGACGATGCTGAAGACGACAACAGCATCGATCCTGAACTGGCGCGCCAGAAGTTCACCGATCTGCGTGAACAACACGAAGCGACCCGTGCCGTTATCAAGAAAAATGGCCGTAACCACAAAAGCGCTGCTGAAGAAATTCTGAAGCTGTCCGATGTGTTTAAACAGTTCCGTCTGGTGCCTAAACAGTTCGATTTCCTGGTCAACAGCATGCGTTCCATGATGGATCGCGTCCGTACTCAGGAACGTCTGATCATGAAGGTGTGCGTTGAACAGTGCAAAATGCCGAAGAAAAACTTCGTCAATCTGTTCGCCGGTAACGAAACCAGCGATACCTGGTTTGATGCGGCTCTGGCAATGGGTAAACCATGGTCTGAGAAGCTGAAAGAAGTCACCGAAGACGTGCAACGCGGCCTGATGAAACTGCGTCAGATCGAAGAAGAAACGGGCCTGACGATTGAACAGGTCAAAGACATTAACCGTCGCATGTCGATCGGCGAAGCGAAAGCCCGTCGCGCCAAGAAAGAGATGGTTGAAGCAAACTTACGTCTGGTTATTTCTATCGCGAAGAAATATACCAACCGTGGTCTGCAGTTCCTTGATCTGATTCAGGAAGGTAACATCGGCCTGATGAAAGCCGTTGATAAGTTTGAATATCGCCGTGGTTATAAGTTCTCAACTTATGCGACCTGGTGGATCCGTCAGGCTATCACCCGCTCCATCGCCGACCAGGCGCGTACCATCCGTATCCCGGTGCATATGATTGAGACGATCAACAAACTCAACCGTATCTCCCGCCAGATGCTGCAAGAGATGGGCCGTGAGCCGACGCCGGAAGAGCTGGCTGAACGTATGCTGATGCCGGAAGACAAAATCCGCAAAGTGCTGAAAATTGCGAAAGAGCCAATTTCCATGGAAACGCCAATCGGCGACGATGAAGATTCGCATCTGGGTGATTTCATCGAGGATACCACCCTTGAGCTGCCACTGGATTCTGCCACGTCTGAAAGCCTGCGTTCTGCAACGCACGACGTACTGGCTGGCCTGACCGCACGTGAAGCGAAAGTTCTGCGTATGCGTTTCGGTATCGATATGAACACTGACCACACGCTTGAAGAAGTGGGCAAACAGTTCGACGTAACCCGTGAGCGTATCCGTCAGATCGAAGCGAAAGCGTTGCGTAAACTGCGTCACCCAAGCCGCTCTGAAGTGCTGCGCAGCTTCCTGGACGACTAGTCGTCCCCAGGCTGACAGCCATTAAAAAGCCCCGCCCTTCTGTTGAAGTGGCGGGGCTTTTTTATTCTGTCTATCTGACGTCTCAGGCGTTCAGAGCGTCATACAATTCTTTGTAAGACGCGACCAGGCTGTCGAGTGTCGCACGATTCAGCCCGCTGGGATTAGGCAGCACCCAGACCTCTGTGTCACCGATTTTCAGAGCCTGACGCCCCCAGTTCACCTTGCTGATACCAAACGCTTTACTGAAAGCCTGCTTGCCCAGCACCGCCAGCGCCCGCGGCTGATAGCGTTCAATCTTCTCTGTCAGTGCCGCCCCGCCTTCCCGCAGCTCATCGCGCACCAGTTCAGTCGCTTCCACTGTAGGGCGCTCTACCAGCATGGTGATACCACAACCGGTATCCAGCAGATGCTGCTCTTCTTCAGGCTTAAGAAGACGCTCAGTAAACCCGGCCTGATGGATAACTTTCCAGAACCGGTTATTGGCGTTAGCAAAATGATAACCGTGGTGCGCTGTCGACAGACCAGGATTGATACCGCAAAAAACCACGGTCAGATCCTTATCAATAATATCAGTAATCATAATCTTGCCCTGAAACGTATTTGCAGTGATTATCGATAAAATAGTTAACGATCACAATATGCTGCAACTGCGCACAAAACGCGCATACACACCGAACACATATAGACCTCTGAGCAAAGTTTACCGTATAATCCCGCACCTCGGCCCTTTAGCTCAGTTGGTTAGAGCACGCGACTCATAATCGCTTGGTCGCTGGTTCAAGTCCAGCAAGGGCCACCAAATTTTAGCTTTAAAATCATATAATTAAGCCACTTCTCGCGAAGTGGCTTTTTTGTTAGCTAAATTCATTGCCCCAAAAGTGACGCCCTAAAATCAGAGCACGCCCTGCGCCAGCATCGCGTCCGCCACTTTGACGAAGCCTGCGATATTTGCGCCACGCACATACTGCGTCTGCCGGCCTTCGCCGCCGTACTCGACGCACGACTGATGAATATCCAGCATGATGTGACGCAAACGCGCATCCACTTCTTCGGCTTTCCAGCTCAGACGCGCGGCGTTCTGTGCCATCTCCAGCCCGGACGTCGCCACGCCGCCGGCGTTCGCCGCTTTGCCCGGCGCGAACAAAACGCCCGCGTCGGTGAACAAGTCGGTCGCTTCAATGGTGGTCGGCATGTTCGCGCCTTCGGCTACCGCTTTCACGCCATTGGCAATCAGCACGCGCGCCGCTGCGGCATCCAGTTCATTTTGCGTGGCACATGGCAGCGCGATATCCACCGGCACATTCCACGGTTGCTGGCCTTCGAGATACGTCAGCCCGAGTTTTTGTGCGTAATCGGCTACGCGGCCATCGCGGCTGGCTTTGATTTCCGTCAGCAGCGCCAGTTTTTCAGGGGTGAAACCGGCTTCATCGACCACGGTGCCGTTAGAATCAGATGCGGTGATCACCCGCGCACCCAGTGACATGGCTTTTTCAATCGCATATTGCGCGACGTTACCGGAGCCGGATACCGCTACGCGCATGCCTTCAAAATCCAGACCGTGGCGTTTAAGCATCGATTCAGTGAAATAAATCAGGCCGTAACCGGTGGCTTCCGGGCGGATCAGACTGCCACCGAACGACAAGCCTTTGCCGGTGAACACGCTGGCCGTATTGTTGGAGAGCTTTTTCATCATCCCCGCCATATACCCGACCTCACGCCCGCCGACGCCGATATCGCCCGCAGGCACATCGGTATCAGGACCAAGATGACGATACAGTTCAAGCATCAGCGCCTGACAAAAACGCATGATCTCGCCTTCGCTTTTGCCTTTCGGGTTGAAATCACTGCCGCCCTTCCCGCCGCCCATCGGCAACGTGGTCAGCGCATTTTTGAAAGTCTGTTCAAAGCCGAGGAATTTGAGAATCGATAAATTAACCGACGGATGGAAACGCATTCCGCCTTTGTACGGGCCGATGGCCGAGCTGAACTGCACGCGCCAGCCACGGTTCACCTGCACCTGATTTTTGTCATCCACCCACGCGATGCGAAACTGAATGACACGCTCCGGCTCCACCAGACGCTCCAGTAAAGCAGAACGGCGGTATTGCGGATGTTGTTCGAGGAAAGGCCACAGCGTAGTCATGACTTCGCGTACGGCCTGGGAGAATTCGACCTGATGCGGGTCGCGTTGCTGGACTGAGGATAAGAACTGTTCGAGGGATTGAATCTGATCCATTAATGTAGAACTCCGTCTGTAAGTGATGTTGTCTTTTTTATTTACTGCTTATTTTTTGACTATGCATCGACTGACAAGCGGACTTCAAGCAATTTATTTCCCGATAAAAACCCTACGATTTACGACCTTCTAGTTTTAATAACAATGCCTTGTTATCCAGCCCGCCTGCAAAGCCGCTTAACTTACCGGAAGCACCAATCACACGGTGGCAAGGCGCCACAATAGAAATGGGATTGCGGCCATTGGCGGCACCGACGGCGCGAACCGCTTTAGGGCGGCCGATACGCCGGGCAATATCGCTATAACTGCGCGTCTCGCCAAACGGGATTTCCAGCAACGCCGCCCAGACTTCTTTCTGGAATGCGGTGCCGGTAAAATCGAGCTCCAGCTCAAAACGCGTGCGTTCGCCGGCGAAATATTCGTTCAGCTGTTGCTCGGTTTTCAGCAGGATGGGAAACGCCGGGTCTTCGGTCATCTCACCCAGAGGCACGCGTCCGTCGATTTCACATTCCCACAAAATAGCCGTCAGTTTGTCGCCTTTCGCCGCCAGGGTCAGCAACCCGACCGGTGACGCCATTCGCTTGAATCTGTATTCCATCAGTCCCTTCCTCTGCGAGTTTTACGCCCCACACTTTACCGGAAAGGCAGGAACTGACGAAAATTATTTCAGGCCCAGCTGGGTGCGAAGTTCTGTTTTTGCCGCATCGAATTCCGTTTTGAAATCCGGCTGCTCTTCCATTTTTTGTGCGATCAACGCAGCACCGGTGCGGCTCATGACGGTATCAGAACGGTAATGGAAACCGGCCACCAGACGGTTTTCCGCGTAACCGGCCGCACGGGTAAACAGCGCGTTGCGTTTTTCCGGCACCATTTCGCCCAGCACCGTCGCCATCAGATACCCTACCGTTGAATGACCGGAAGGCCATGAACCGGATTTGGATTTTTTCAGCAGCGGATGGATTTGTTCATCGAGCATGTACGGGCGCGGGCGGTTGAAGGCTTTCTTGGCGTGATCGTCCACCACGTCTTCGGTCGCGATAACCCGGTCAAACAGCGCGGCAGTTTTCGGCAGTTTCGCGGCGTCAAAATCCGGCCCCATCACATCGGCAAAACGCCAGACGTTTTCTTCAGCATCGGCAATCGCCGCTTTTTCCTGCTCCGGCGTGCGGGTGGCCTGAATCTCCAGCAATTCTTTCAGTTCCGCTTTGGTCTTTGCCGAATCATCCGCCGGCGGCGCAGGCAGATATTTGGTCAGATCCAGTTCCTGAGCCGTGATAAAGGGTTTGGCTTCGTCAGCAGCCTGAACGGCAAAGGTGGAACCGAGGGTGAAAAGCAGCAGAGCAATGAGGGACTTACGCACGGTGAAACTCCTGATAGTAGTGTGAATATCAGGAGAGTAGAGAAGGAATGTGACGGTTAAATGACAGGCATCAGCCCAGTAATCCCAGTTTGCCGGTCAGCTTGCGGACCCCTTTTTTATTTCCGGCCAGCGCGATCCCCAGCAGTTGCAGGCTTTCTGTCGGCACCACTGAAACCGCCTCACGAAAGGCTGCGTAGTCGGTGGTTTGCTGCCCTTCGACCGGGAAAATAATGCCGTCCATTTCATCGTCATTGAGCAGATGCTGATGCAGTTGAGTCAGTTGTTCAGCATCGGCCACTAACACGCTGATACCGATCGGGATCAGACCCGGATGCTCGCGGTTATCGGCATCAATCAGCGGCGCGCCCACCAGCGACGGATGGCGTTGTCCGAGCGTCAGCGCCAGTACTGCTGCGGCATTGGCGGCGTGTCCGGCGGCCAGTTGCTGGTTGATGACAATCACGCAGCGTTCAGGCAGCGAAGGTAAAAGGGTGGCAGGCGTATTCATTATGACAGGCTCCGTTTCAGTTGAAATCTGAGCTTAACCCGTCACTTTTTCTCAATCTGGAAGATTTGTGCACAGACGCCGGTAATGTGCCGGCGTGAGCTGATAGGCGCGGCGGAACCAGCGCCCGAGATGACTTTGATCGGCAAACCCTAAATCGGCTGCGACGGCTGCTGGCGTACGCCCGAGCGCCAGCCCTTCCCGCGCGCGGGTCAGTTTCAGCTGAATAAGATAGGCGTGCGGCGGTAAACCGAATTCAGCTTTAAACGCACGGCTGACCACAAAACGGCTTTCACCGGTCGCCGCCGCCAGTTGCTCAAGGCCAATGTCTTCATGCAGATGCGCATGCAGATAATCGCGCGCCTGATGCGCCACGCGTGACCACGGCGCTTCGCCCTGCAAACGCGGCGGCTGCCAGGTGAGATGCCCGCCCAGCGCGCTAATTAATCCGTCGAGCGCGGTCTGACGCACAATGCGCAGTTCCTTGCCGTGCAACGCCTGAAACGCCAGCGAGATCGCCTGCGCCAGCTGCGGATCCTGCGCTAAGGTATTTTCAAAACTCGGATCACCGGCAGATGAAAGGAAATCGCGTCGTGCTGCCAGTTCGCGGCTCAGCCATTGCGGATCGAGATATAACATCTGATAAGTAAAACCGTCGGGCTGCACGGCATCGCCATCGTGGATTTCGCCCGGCTCGAGCATAAAGACTTTCCCCGGCAGGCTCTGATGTTTCTGACGACGGCAGCTGAACTGCTGCAATCCGTATTGGGTCACGCCGACTAAATAGCTGTCATGCCAGTGAGGATCGTACGCATGGCCTTCGAAATGGGCGTGGATCGTCTCGATCCCGCTGTCTTTATCTTTCGATAAATCGACCCAGTTTGCAGACGCCATAAATCCCCCGCTGATTGAATTAACAACAGGGTAACAAACAGGTGGGGGAAAGAGAAAGGGAGAGATGTAGCGCCTCTCCTTTCACAGGGGGAGGCGCTGAAAAACTCAGTGCTTCACGCTTTCAATAAAGGTTTTACGGGCGGTTTTTGAACCCAGGCGTTCGGCTTCATCGAGCAGTTTCAGGGCTTTATCGACGTCCCCTGCTTTCACCGCTTTCCTGATCGCGTCGTTGAAGTAGGTTTCTGAATCGCTGAGCATTGGCTCCGACGGTTTGGCCGGGGCTGGCGCAGGTGCCGGAGCTTGTGTGCTCCCGACAACCACCGGCGCGGCCGCCGCAGGGGCGGAAGACGGGAAGATCTGACCAATCATCACGTTACCGGTTTTCTGCTCGGCGGTAACTTTCAGGCTCAGCGTACCGGTCGGTGTATGACGGGCAATCGGATCCGGGATATCCGGTACCGCGTTACCCACGCCAGCGGCAAAGGCTTTGGCCGGGTTGACCATCTGCGTGGTCGCTGCCAGATCCTGACGGGTGGTGTACACCAGCAGATAAATTTGTTTCTGACCCAGGGCTGGCGTCAGTTTCAGCGTGCCTTCCAGACGGTCGCTGGAGACGATCCCCGGTTTCTGATACGGGAAATAGCTGGAAGGATAAAAGGCCGCCGGACGCATCTGCTCATCCAGCACCAGAACATTTGGCGCATACAGGGTTTTACCTGTCGCGATACTGGTCAGCGTGATCTCCAGCGAGCCACGGTCGGCAGGCAATGCGAATGCCCCGACGGCGCCCTGAATTTGCCCCTGATTAATCTGTACGCTGGTCGTCCCGAGCGTCACATCCTGCGTCACTGGCGGCACCAGCGGCGTCCATGAAAGGTTGCGTAAGGTCTGGCTGGAAATCGCCGGAGCGGTATTCGCATCATTCTGCGCGGCATTCACCACCGCAGGGGCAGCAGCCAGCAGGCTCAGCGACAGACACAGTGACAGCAGATTCTTTTTCATTATTGTTTCCTTTGAAATCACCATGAAGGCTGGCGGTCATCAGCGATAATCCGCCAGCCAGCACATCTTCTTTACTGCGATTTTTTTTAAAGCTTACATTGCCATTTTTCCAAACTCTTTCGGGTTGCCGGAAGGCGGCAAGCGTCCAAGTCCCCGGGAGCGTAGACCACTACGTGACCGGGGCGAGGACGCGCAGCCAACGCATCGGCAGCGCGAAGGAGGAAGGAAAAAATTACCACCAGATTTCCATCTGGGCGCCGAATGTCACTTCATCGTCATTACCACGGCTGAAGGTACGGGTGCTGGTGTCGTTCATGGCTAAGCCATTGTTTGAACCGCTGTCGGTGTCGTAGCCCCATTTTTCATCCCAGTTTGCATAGGTTGCAAACACACGGATGGCCGGACGTGACCAGATGCTGTCGCCAGCCTGCCACTGTTGCGCGAGGGTGACTTTGTACTGACCGTTGCGATCGCTGGTACGCTGAGACTTCACGTTGTCGTAACCGACTTCCAGCAAGGTGCTCATGATCGGGGTCCATTTGTACATCGGACGAACACCGACGGTATACCAGGTGGTGCCGTTGTTGTTATCGCGGTCAACGTCCTGATACATCGCCACATACATCAGGCTCCAGGTGTCGTTGAAGTCGATAGCACCGTGGTCGAGAACGCGGATCATGCTGCCGTTGTTGTCGATGGCCGCACCGTTAGAGTGGCCGTTCGCTGCGCCCTGGCCCGGATCAGTCATGGAATCAGAGGCGTATTGCAGGACGAATTTGTTGTAGCCGTTATAGATGCTCTGCGTGTGTTCCGCAGTCACCAGGAAGCCGTCTTTGGTGGCATTGTCAGCAAAGGAATAACCGTCACGCGCATTGGCACGACCGTAATCCACACCTAACTCCAGCACGCCGCCTGGGTTAGTTTGCAGGCCTGCCAGACGAACGTCGAACACGTCGTTGGACGTTGGCACTTCGTTGCGCTGATCGGCGATATAGCCGTAGGAGCCGCCGCTTTCGGTGTTACGGGTGGCTGCCAGAGACAGTTTACCGAAGCCCAGATCCACATCTTCCAGACCCGCACCAGGACCTGAAATATCCCAGTAGTAGAAGTCGATCATGTGAACGTCATGACGTTGGTAGAAACGCTTACCGGCCCAGATGGTGGAACCCGGCAGCCATTCGATCAGGTTCTTACCCTTCACGTTGGCTTCGCGGAAAGCCGGATCGGTTGACTCCCAGTCGTTCTGCTGTGATACGGAATACGCCACGTTGGTGTCGAAGTAGAAGCTCTTATCCCCTTCTTTCCAGACTTCCTGGCCGAGTTTTAACTCTGCGTACGTCTCACATTCGTTACCGAGACGATATTTGCTGTCTGCGCCTGTCGCTTTAAAACATTGCTGCTCGCCACCGCTGCCGGTCCAGCCAATACCCGAACGGGCATAACCGGTGAAATCAACCGCCATTGCTTGTGTAGAAAGGATGCCAGCAGCCACTGCCAGCGCCAGGGAAGAACTACGCATTGTGATCATCATTTTCTCCTGTAGGGGATCGCGTGCTTTCAAACACCAGGTTCGGGGTGTAACCGGCGACAGGCTGTTCCGTCTTCGCGGAACAGATGGCAGCGGTGTGGCGGCAAACCGATGGCGAATGTTGCACCTTCTTCTACCAGCACCACGTCGTTCTGGCGGTACACCAGGTTCTGACGAATTGCCGGAATTTGGATGTGGATCTGTGTTTCGTTACCCAGTTGCTCGACGACCTGCACTTCGCCGGAAAGCGTCACTTCAGCGACGTCGCTTGGCAGAAGATGTTCAGGACGGATACCCAGTGACAGATTGCTGCCGACTTTCACGTCGGTGCCTTCGACGGGCAGCCAGACTTGCTGGCGGTTTGGCAACTCGACCTGCACGCGCGCAGGCTCAGTACCGGTGACTTTCACCGGCAGGAAATTCATTTTTGGGGAGCCGATAAAACCGGCGACAAAACGGTTGGCAGGATAGTGATACAGCTCGAGCGGTTTACCGACCTGCGCGATATGTCCGGCGTCGAGCACCACGATTTTATCGGCGAGCGTCATCGCTTCGACCTGATCGTGAGTCACGTAAATCATGGTGCGTTTCAGGCGCTTATGCAGGCGTGAAATCTCAATACGCATTTGCACACGCAGCGCGGCATCTAAGTTGGAAAGTGGCTCATCGAGCAGGAATACGGTCGGTTCAGCCACCAGCGTACGGCCAATCGCCACGCGCTGACGTTGTCCGCCGGAAAGGGCTTTAGGACGCCGGTCAAGCAGGTGCGCCAGCTGCAACACTTCGGACACCTGATTCACCCGCTGAGTGATCTCTGCTTTTTTCGTCCCGGCCAGCTTCAGGCCGAAAGACATGTTTTCTGCCACCGACAGATGCGGATAAAGCGCATAAGACTGAAACACCATGCCAATGCCGCGTTCGGCAGGGGGCACTTCGTTCATGCGTTTATCGCCAATCTTCAGTTCGCCGGACGTAATGTCTTCCAGACCGGCAATCATGCGCAGGAGGGTTGATTTGCCACAGCCGGACGGCCCGACAAACACCACAAACTCGCCTTCTTCTATTTCCAGATTGATGTCGCTGGAAATCACGGTGTCGCCAAAGGCTTTGTACACGCTGTTAAGGGAAACGCTCGCCATCCTGAACTCCTGTACTTGCTGCCAGCGATGAAACTCAATGCAACGAAGAGTGAAGGAATAGCGGCTAAGCGTAATCATCCGTAACAAAGTTTTTCATGGGGGAGGAGCAGGGAGGATGACGCTTTCGCGCAACCGGATGAAAGTTCACAGCAAAAATCAAATTCGTGATCTGAATGGCAAAAAACGAAGCATATTTTTGAGTGATGAACCACATAACGCCTGAGAGTGTCGGCGGGATCACATTCTGAGAGCCGGGGGCGTAGACGGGGGGATGATGAAGCGCTGCCGGGTTGAATCCACACTGGCGGCGTACCCTGAATTTTCCGTCTAAGACGTTAAAAAAACCGACTACAAAAGGATTGGATTATGACCCTCAGCATTAAGGCTCCTTTCATCAAGAAAGTCGTGAAACACACACTGGCACTCTCGGCGCTGGCTACGCTGGTGCTGTCATCTTCCGCCTTCGCTAAAATAGAAGAAGGGAAGCTGGTCATCTGGATCAACGGTGACAAGGGCTATAACGGCCTGGCGGAAGTCGGTAAGAAATTCGAAAAAGACACCGGCATTAAGGTCACGGTAGAACATCCGGACAAGCTGGAAGAGAAATACCCGCAAGTCGCGGCGACCGGCGGCGGCCCTGACATCATCTTCTGGGCGCATGACCGTTTTGGCGGCTACGCACAGTCCGGCCTGCTGGCTGAAATCAGCCCGGACCAAACCTTCAAAGACAAACTGTTCCCGTTCACCTGGGATGCTGTTACCTTCAACGGCAAGCTGATCGGCTACCCGGTCGCGGTGGAAGCGCTGTCACTGATTTACAACAAAGACATCATTAAAGAAGCGCCAAAAACCTGGGAAGAGATCCCGGCGCTGGACAAAGAGCTGCGCGCCAAAGGCAAGAGCGCCATCATGTGGAACCTGCAGGAGCCGTACTTTACCTGGCCAATTATCGCGGCTGACGGCGGTTATGCGTTCAAGTATGAAAACGGCAAATACAACATTAAAGATACCGGCGTGAATAACGCAGGTTCGCAGGCTGGCCTGCAATTCATCATCGATCTGGTGAAAAACAAACACATCAACGCCGATACCGATTATTCCATCGCCGAAGCTGCCTTCAACAAAGGCCAGACCGCGATGACCATCGACGGCCCGTGGGCGTGGTCAAACCTCGACAAGAGCAAAATCAACTACGGCGTGACGCTCTTGCCAACCTTCCACGGCAAGCCGTCTAAACCGTTCGTCGGCGTGCTGACGGCCGGTATCAACGCCGCCAGTCCGAACAAAGAACTGGCGAAAGAGTTCCTGGAAAACTACCTGATCACCGACGAAGGTCTGGCGGTGGTGAACAAGGACAAACCACTGGGTGCCGTGGCGCTGAAGTCTTATCAGGAACAGCTGGAAAAAGACCCGCGCATTGCCGCCACCATGGCTAACTCGCAGAACGGCGAAATCATGCCGAACATCCCGCAGATGAGCGCCTTCTGGTATGCAGAACGCAGCGCAATCATCAACGCGGTGAATGGCCGTCAGACCGTTCCGCAAGCGCTGAAAGACGTAGAAACACGCATTACCAAGTAATGCCAAAGCATTAGCTCAATGAACGGTGCGCAGCTTTCGGGTTGCGCACCGCCACCACAAGGATTGTCCTTATGCCAGTAGCCAAAAAAAGACCGTTGGGCAATGCGTTCAAGTGGCTGGTCATCGCCCTGCTCGCCTGCTTATCCGGTTATCTGATCGTGCTGATGTATGCGCAGGGCGAAACCCTTTTTGCCGTTCTGGCGCTGATTCTCTCCAGCCTCGGCCTGTATATTTATGGCAACCGCCGCGCCTACTCGTGGCGCTACGTCTACCCCGGCCTGGCCGGGATGTCGTTATTTGTGCTGTTCCCGCTGGTTTGCACCATCGCGATTGCCTTCACCAACTACAGCAGTACCAACCAGCTGACCTTTGAGCGCGCGCAGTCGGTGCTGATGGGCCGTGAATTCCAGGGCGGAAAAGCACTGAACTTTGCGCTCTACCCTGCCGGTGACAAATGGCAGCTGGCACTGACTTTGGCAGATAACAGCGAGACGCTGGTTTCTCCGCCTTTTGCCTTTAACGCCTCCGCGCCGCAAACGCTGGAGATGCTGCCGCAGACCGCCCCTTCCGCTGAAAAAGCCGGGCTGCGGGTGGTGACGCAAAACCGCCTGGCGCTGGGCCAGATTTTGGCGAAATTACCCGACGGAGAAACGCTGCGCATGAGTTCCCTGCGCCAGTTCTCCGGCACGCAGTCGTTGTACAAACGGGGTGACGATGGGAAAGAACTGACCAACGTTCAAACCGGCACCATTTACCGTCCGAACATGGACACCGGTTTCTATCAGGCAGTGAACGCTCAGGGTGAATGGCAGGCAGAAAAACTCAGCCCCGGCTTTACCGTCGGCATCGGCTGGGGCAACTTCCTGCGCGTATTGCATGACGAAGGGATCCAGAAACCCTTCCTGTCGATTTTCGTCTGGACCGTGGTGTTTGCCCTGCTGACCGTGGTGCTGACCGTGGCTGTCGGCATGGTGCTGGCCTGCGTGGTGCAGTGGGAAGAGCTGAAAGGCAAAGCGGCGTACCGCATCCTGCTGATCCTGCCTTACGCCGTTCCCGCGTTCATCTCAATTCTGATTTTCAAAGGGTTATTCAACCAGAGTTTTGGTGAGATCAACCTGATGCTCAGCGCGCTGTTTGGCATCAAACCGGCATGGTTCAGCGACCCGTGGACCGCCAAAAGCATGATCATTATCGTCAACACCTGGCTCGGTTATCCGTACATGATGATCCTGTGTATGGGCCTGCTGAAAGCCATTCCCGACGATCTTTACGAAGCCTCGGCGATGGACGGCGCGACGCCGATGCAGAACTTCTTCCGCATCACGCTGCCTTTGCTCATCAAACCGCTGACGCCGCTGATGATTGCCAGCTTTGCCTTTAACTTTAATAACTTCGTGCTGATTCAGTTACTGACCAACGGCGGACCGGACATGCTAGGCACCACCACGCCAGCGGGCCATACCGATTTGCTGGTCAGTTACACCTATCGCATCGCCTTCGAAGGCGGCGGCGGGCAGGACTTCGGGCTGGCGGCGGCGATTGCCACGCTGATCTTCCTGCTGGTCGGTGCGCTGGCTATCGTGAACCTGAAAGCCTCACGCATGAAATTCGACTAAGGAGAAACAGACAATGCCCATGGTTAAACCTAAGTCGCAGAAAGTCAGATTGCTGGTGACGCATCTTTTGCTGCTGTGCTTTCTGGCGCTGATCCTGTTCCCGCTGCTGATGGTGTTCGCCATCTCGCTGCGGCCGGGTAACTTCGCCACCGGCAGCCTGATCCCGGATCAGGTGTCGTGGGATCACTGGAAACTGGCGCTCGGTATCGCCGTCACTAACAGCGACGGCAGCATCACGCCGCCGCCGTTCCCGGTAATGCTGTGGCTGTGGAACTCGATCAAAATCGCCGTGATTACCGCGATCGGGATCGTCGCCCTTTCCACCACCTGCGCCTACGCCTTTGCCCGCATGAAATTCCGCGGTAAAAGTTCGTTGCTCAAAGGAATGTTGATCTTCCAGATGTTCCCGGCGGTGCTGTCGCTGGTGGCGTTATACGCCCTGTTCGACCGCCTCGGCGTGTACGTGCCGTTCCTCGGCCTGAACACCCACGGCGGCGTCATTTTCGCGTACATGGGCGGCATCGCCCTGCACGTCTGGACCATCAAAGGCTATTTCGAAACCATCGACGGCTCGCTGGAAGAAGCCGCCGCGCTGGACGGCGCCACCCCGTGGCAGGCTTTCCGTCTGGTGCTGCTGCCGCTGTCGGTACCGATTCTGGCAGTGGTCTTTATTCTGTCGTTCATCGCGGCCATCACCGAAGTGCCGGTGGCGTCGTTACTGCTGCGTGACGTCAACAGCTACACCCTGGCGGTCGGGATGCAGCAATACCTGAACCCGCAAAACTACCTGTGGGGCGATTTCGCGGCGGCAGCCATATTGTCCGCCATCCCGATTACGGCAGTGTTCCTGATTGCCCAACGCTGGCTGGTCGGCGGCTTAACGGCAGGCGGGGTGAAAGGTTAACGTAAGGCTAATGCGCTTGTTCCACTTGTAAGATTCCCTGTGTCTTGGGCGGCTGAATAAGCCGCCTTTTTTTTATGTTTGCAGATATCGTTGATGTAAAAGTCCTGAAAATAAGCAGACCTGTTCCGGGGCTGGCTTCTTTTTACCAGTACTGGGGATTTATTTATGACGAGCATGGGGATATGAAAGTTAACAAATCGCACTTGTTAAATAAATTACGCCATTTAGGTCAGCGAGGTGGAGTGCATGATTTTGAGTGGCCTGACGCGGGGCTTAGCTGAACCGGTATAGGAAATGCATTATTAAAACAGTAGAGTGTTCAAAAATCACACTTAAGGAAGAGTTATGAGAACAATTGATGAGATTTTAAAAACGTTACCCCCTGAAATAGTGGCTAATTATCATAGAAATAAAGAGCAACGGCGCATCGTTGGCGACATGATGTTTACCATCCTCGATCCCTGCGACATTCTGGTGGGCATTCTTGCTCAAGGCGAAGAAACAGCAACGCATTCTTCCTGTTAGACCACACGTAAAAAAGCCCCTTGCGGGGCTTTCTTGATCCTTCTCTCAACTTCAGCTCACCGACACTTTTCGGCGGCGTTTATCGAGGTCCTTGATCAGCTTATTCACCTGCTCATCGGCAAACATCTCTTCGAGCGTGTGGGAAAGCTTGCGACGCCAGTTCGGGTATTCGTCGCTGGTGCCGGGTACGTTGACCGGTGCGTCCATGTCCAGCCAGTCTTCCGGTTGCAGGCCGAGCAGGGCACAGGCGCTGTCGGCGACGTAGCGTTGCAGGCCGCGGTTAAGCACCGGGGTCATCTCCATCAGCGCGGCTTTACGCCCGGTTTTCTTCGGGATGCAGTCGTAATGATGCAGCCCGTCGAGCAGACCCTGACGCGCACGGGCGCGGTCGGCGTACAGCTCTTCTAAAACTGCGTCGTCGCGGTACAAACCCAGGGTTTTGCCCAGCGCCAGATCATCGCTTTGCCAGTAACCGCGCAGCGTCGGCAGGTCATGCGTGGTGATGGTCGCCATCGCCTGCACCGGATACGACTGCGGCGCGCGGAAGTTGTTTTCCTCATCGCGCTCGAAATACAGCACTTTGTAGGAATAGACGCCGCTTTCACGCAGCTTACTGACGATCTCCACCGGTACCGTGCCCAGATCTTCGCCGATCACCATGCAGCGGTGACGCTGGCTTTCCAGCGCTAAAATCGCCAGCAAATCGTCCACCGGATATTGCACGTACGCGCCTTTATCCGCCGTTTCACCGGCCGGGATCCACCACAGGCGCAGCAACGTCATCACATGATCGATACGCAATGCGCCGCAGCTGGTCATGTTGGAACGCAGCAGATCGATAAACGGCTGATAGCCGCGCCTGACCATCACGTGCGGATCCATCGGGCGCAGATCCCAGTTCTGACCGAGCGGACCGAGAATATCCGGCGGTGCGCCGACCGAGGCTTTCAGGCAATAGAGTTCGCCATCTCCCCAGGTTTCGGATCCGCCTTCGACGACGCCGACCGCCAGATCGCGGTACAACCCCATCGGCATATCCTGCTGCTGGCTGGTGTGATAACAACGGGCGAACTGGGTTTCCGCCAGCCATTGCAGCCACAGATAAAACTCCACATCTTGCGCATGTTGCTCGCAAAATGCCCGCACGGCTGGCCCGCGTGCATTGTGATATTTCTCCGGCCAGCGGTTCCAGCCCAGCGCCACATCGGTTTCTTTCGCCAGATGCTCGTACAGCGCATCAAACGCCGCCTGAAGGTACAGACTTTCACCGCCCTGTTTGACGAAATTCGCCAGGGATTTCACCTGCGGATCCTGCGTTTTCCGGCCAAGAAAATGGGCGTACGCCAGCCGTAAACCTTCCAGTTTCAGCGGCATCACGCCGGCATAATCGACCCAGTCATTGGCGCGAACGGCCTGCAAACGTTGCTGCGTCAGCGGCTGATGCCACCACTGCTGCGCGGCGTCGCTCAGCCTGAAATCGTCCACTGCGCCGACGTCGATATAAATGACGTTCAGCCAGCGGCGGGACGACGGGCTGTACGGGCTGGCCGCCACCGGATTGGCCGGATACAGCGCGTGGATCGGGTTCAGGCCGACAAACGCCCCGCCGCGTTCAGCGACGTTTTTCAGTAAGACGTTAAGATCGCCGAAATCGCCGATACCCCAGTTATTTTCCGAACGCAGCGTATAAAGCTGCACGCAGGCGCCCCACAGTTTTTTACCGGCCAGCAAAGCGTCCGGTTCGTAACAGCGTTTCGGCGCAACAATGACCCGGCAATCCCACTGCTGTGCGTCCTGGGTCAGCGTCAGCTGGTGATAACCGGTGGGAATTTTCCCCGGCAGCGCCAGCGTCATTTTTCCGCTCACGCGCCCGTGAGAAGTGGCTCCGCTTTCCAGGCGCAGCGTCCAGCCGTATTCGCCGTCGCCCCCCACCGGCAACGCCAGACGGCTGCCGGTGACGAACACTTTCACCAACGGCACCGGCGTGACTGCCGGGTGGCGTTCTGCCACCCAGCCCATTGCCGATAACAGCTCGCGCTTGGTTTCAGCGGCAATCGCCTGCTGCTTGCCGTGCGCGTTAATAAAGCCAGAGGAAATTCCCGCCTCCCTGGCGGCCTGCTCCAGTGCTTTGTTCTCCATGCGGGCTCCTTATCGCTTCGCCTGCCAGATCCGCTGCTGATAATCTCGGATCGAGCGGTCGGAACTGAACATCCCTACGCGGGCTGTGTTGAGAATGGTTTTACGCGTCCATTCCTGCTGATCGCGATACAGGGCATCGATTTTTTGCTGCGCCGCGCAGTAATCCGCGAAATCGGCCAGCACCAGATAAGGATCGCCGCCGCCGAGCAAACTGTCGAGCATCAGGCTGAACGCCTGTTTGTCGCCGTCGCTGAAGAAGCCGTTTTCCAGTTCTTTGAGGATCTTATCCAGATGCTTGTCTTTCTTGCGGATCTTCAGCGGATCGTAGCCTTTTGCCTGCAGTGCTTTGACCTGATCAACGGTATTCCCGAAGATGAAGATATTGTCTTCGCCGACTTCTTCGGCAATCTCGACGTTCGCGCCGTCGAGCGTACCGACGGTCAGTGCGCCGTTCAGCGCCAGCTTCATGTTGCCGGTGCCGGAGGCTTCTTTCCCGGCAGTAGATATTTGCTCGGAAACATCGGCGGCCGGGATCATCAGTTCAGCCACGGAGACGCGGTAATCCGGGATAAACACCACTTTGATGCGATCACGCACCAGCGGATCGTTATTCACTTTTTCCGCCACTTTATTGATGGCGTAAATGATGTTTTTCGCCAGGTAATAACCCGGTGCCGCTTTCGCGCCGAACAGGAACACACGTGGCACCATGTCCATTTCCGGGTTATCGCGCAGCTGGCGGTACAGCGACAGAATGTGCAGCAGGTTCAGATGCTGGCGTTTGTATTCGTGCAGGCGTTTGATCTGCACGTCGAAAATCGCGTCAGGGTTGAGCGTCAGCCCCATGACGTTCTTCACGTAATCCGCCAGTTTGATTTTGTTCTGGCGTTTAATATCCTGATAACGCTGGCGGAATTTTTTATCATCGGCGAAACCTTCCAGCCCTTTCAGGGCATCGAGATCGTTCACCCACTCGGTTTTCAGCGTCTCATCAATCAGCGATGACAGCGCCGGGTTACACTGTTTCAGCCAGCGGCGCGGCGTGATGCCGTTGGTGACATTGTGGAATTTGTTCGGCCACAGCTGGTGATATTCCGGGAACAGGTCTTTAACCACCAGTTCAGAATGCAGCGCCGCCACGCCGTTCACCGCAAAACCGCTGACCACGCACAGGTTCGCCATGCGCACTTGTTTGTTCTGGTGAACAGACAGTTTTTCCCAGACGGATTTATCGCCCGGCCACTGTTTTTCGACCACTTTTTTGAAGCGGGCGTTGATGGCTTTGATCAGCGAGAAGTGGCGCGGCAGCAGGCTGCGGACCAGTTTTTCATCCCAGCATTCCAGCGCTTCCGGCATCAGCGTGTGGTTGGTGTAGGCAAAAGTCTGGCTGGTGATCGCCCAGGCGGCGTCCCAGTCCAGCTGGTGTTCATCGAGCAAAATACGTAGCAGCTCAGGGATGGCGATGGTCGGGTGCGTGTCGTTGAGCTGGATGACTTCGAATTTCGGCAGATCCTGAATTTTGCGTCCCAGGAAATGATGGCGGCGCAGGATGTCGGCGACGGAACAGGCGCACTGGAAATACTGCTGCATCAGGCGCAGGCGTTTACCGGCGTCGTGGTTATCATTCGGATACAGCACTTTGGTGAGCTTCGCGGCATCAATGCCTTTTTGCTCCGCTTTCAGAAATTCACCGTCGTTGAACAGGGTCAGATCAAACGGATGTACGTCAGTCGCCTGCCACAAACGCAGCGGCTGGGTGACGCCATTTTTGTAACCGACCACCGGCAGATCCCAGGCTTCACCGCGCAGGGTAAACGCCGGATGCCATTGTTCTTCGCCCTTTTCGTTCTTGGTCAGCTTGCCGCCAAAGGCGACATCAACCGACAGTGAGCTGTTGTGGCTGAACCACGGATAACTTTCCCGGTGCCAGTTGTCCGGCGCTTCCTGCTGTTTGCCTTCGCTGAACGACTGGCGGAATAACCCGTACTGATAATTCAGGCCGTAGCCGGTCGCCGGTTGCCCGACGGTCGCCATTGAATCGAGGAAACAGGCCGCCAGACGGCCTAATCCGCCATTGCCCAGCGCCGGATCGGTTTCCTGCTCCAGCACATCGGCCAGCTCAACGCCCTGCTCTTTCAGCGCCTGCTGCACGGTGTCATACCAGCCGAGGTTGATCAGGTTATTCGCGGTCAGGCGCCCGATCAGGAATTCCATCGAAATATAGTTCACGTGCCGCTGCGGCTGCTTTGTCGCTGCGGGCACCGGCTGCGCACTGAGTTGTTCGGATAACGCGGCACTGGTGGCCTGCCACCACTGATGCGGCGTCATGTCCTGCGCCTGTTGTAAACCGAACCCCTGCCACTGGCGTTTCAGCGCGGCTAAAAACTGCGTTTTATCCAAAGTCACCTGCATCACATGCCTCTTTATCCGGGAATTTGTAGGGAAGTCTGATGTTGATTATCACTATGCTGACGCTTGTGTCGGTGAGCGGCATCATCCCGTCACAGATTAGGCGGGGAGGAGAAACGGGGCGTAGCCGGAGGAGACAGGGGGTCAGGGCGAACGGCGGAAAATTTGTATTAAGAAGTGTGATGCAGAGCAACTTAACGGCATGTAAAGACGTAACATTCTTGCAATCAATGTTTCAAAGGAGGACTTTAGGAAAAGTGATTAATTACACGCTGTGAAATAATTAAGCCGCCCCCCAGATTATCGTCAAAAGAATCGAAAAAAATGCTGATCCCGTCAAAACTGAGCCGCCCGGTGCGGCAGCAAAATACTGTGGTTCGCGATCGTCTGCTGACGAAACTCTCGACTGCGCCTAATTATCGTCTGACCCTGGTCGCCAGCCCGGCGGGCTATGGGAAAACGACGCTGGTGGCACACTGGGCGGCGGGTAAAAGCGATCTGGGCTGGTATTCTCTGGATGAAAGCGACAATCAGCCGGAGCGTTTTGCCAGCTACCTGATCGCCGCCGTTCAGCAGGCCTGCGGCGGTCATTGCGTGAAGAGCGAAGCCTTGAGCCAGAAGCATCAGTACGCCAGTTTGTCCGCGTTGTTCGGGCAACTGTTCGTGGAGCTTTCCGACTGGCACCGCCCGCTGTTGCTGGTGATCGACGACTACCATCTGATTTCTAACGATGCCATTCATGAAGGCATGCGCTTTTTCCTGCGCCATCAGCCGGAGAATATGTCGCTGGTGGTGCTCTCGCGTACCCTGCCACCGCTGGGCATCGCCAATCTGCGCGTGCGCGACCAGTTGCTCGAGCTGAACGCTTCCCATCTGGCCTTTACCCACCCCGAAACACAACAATTCTTCGACTGCCGTCTCAGGGATCCGATCGATCAGGCTGACAGCAGCCGTCTGTGTGATGACGTCGCGGGCTGGGCCACCGCGCTGCAACTGATTGCGCTCTCAGCGCGCCAGTCCACCACGCCTGCCCAGCAGTCAACTCAGCAATCCGCCCGTAAACTTGCCGGGCTGAATGCCAGCCATTTATCCGAGTATCTGGTGGATGAAGTGCTGGATCGCGTGGATGCGCCGACGCGTGATTTCCTGCTGCGCTGCTCGCTGCTGCGCTCAATGAATGACGCGCTGATTGTGCGTCTGACCGGCGGAGACAACGGCCAGCAGCGTCTGGAAGAATTAGAGCGCCAGGGATTATTCATCCATCGCATGGATGACACGGGCGAATGGTTTAACTTCCACCCTTTGTTTGCCACCTTCCTGCGTCAGCGCTGCCAGTGGGAACTGGCGGCTGAACTGCCCGCCATTCATCGTGCGGCTGCCGAAGGCTGGCTGGCGCAAGGCTTCCCCGCCGAAGCCATTCATCACGCGCTGGGAGCCGAAGACACCGATATGCTGCGGGATATTCTGCTGCAACACGCCTGGGCGCTGTTTAATCAAAGCGAACTGGCCTTGCTGGAAGAGTGTCTGAACGCGCTGCCGTATGAGCGCCTGATCCAAAATCCCAAGCTGGTCCTGTTGCAGGCCTGGCTGGCGCAGAGTCAGCATCGTTATGCCGAAGTGGAAACCCTGCTGGTGCGCGCGGAAAGTGAAATGCAACAGCGCAGCATTGTGATGGAGCAGGACATGACCGCCGAGTTCGACGCCCTGCGCGCGCAGGTGGCGATCAACGATGGCCGTCAGGATGAGGCGGAAAAACTGGCCGCCGATGCCCTGCGTTTCCTGCCGTATGAAAGCTATTACAGCCGCATCGTCGCCACCTCAGTCACCGGTGAGATTCAGCACTGCAAAGGTGATCTCACCCGCGCGCTGCCGCTGATGCAGCAAACTGAACAGATCGCCCGCCGGTACGAAGCTTATCACTACGCGTTATGGGCGCTGCTGCAACAGAGTGAAATCCTGATTGCTCAGGGCTATTTGCAGGCGGCCTATGAAATGCAGGATCGCGCGTTTGAACTGGTGCGCGAGCAACATCTCGAACAGCTACCGATGCATGAATTCCTGCTGCGTCTGCGTTCACAGTTATTGTGGTCGTGGTCGCGGCTTGACGATGCCGAAGAGGCCGCCCGTGAAGGGCTCAACGTGCTGACCAATTTCCAGCCGCAGCAGCAGTTGCAATGTCTGGCGATGCTGGCGAAGTGCTCGCTGGCGCGCGGCCAGCTCGACAACGCGCACCACCATTTACAGCGCTGCGAGGCCCTGCTTAAAACCGGTCAGTACCATATTGACTGGCTGACCAACACCGACAAGCCACGGGTGATTTACTGGCAGATGATCGGCGATAAAGCCGCCGCGCGACAATGGCTGCAACAGGCCAGAAAACCGGACATGGCGGACAACCATTTCCAGCAGGGGCAGTGGCGCAATATTGCCCGCGTGCAGATTTTGCTGGAGAAGTTTGATGAAGCCGAAGTGGTGCTGGATGAACTGAATCAGAACGCCCGCCAGCTGCGTCTGACCAGCGATCTGAACCGCAATCTGCTGCTGAGTAATCTGCTGTACTGGCATACCGGGCGCAAAAGCGACGCGCAGAAAGTCCTGATCGAAGCGCTCGGGCTGGCGAACCGCACCGGCTTTGTCAGCCACTTCGTCATCGAAGGCGAAATGATGGCGCAGCAACTTCGTCAGCTGATTCAGCTTAATTTGCTGCCCGAGCTGGAACAGCGCCGCGCCCAGCAAATCCTGCGCGAGATTAACCAGCATCACCGCCACAAGTTTGCGCATTTCGACGAAGGCTTCGTTAATAAGCTGCTGACCCACCCGCAGGTGCCGGAACTCATTCGCACCAGCCCGCTGACCCAGCGCGAGTGGCAGGTACTGGGGCTGATCTATTCCGGTTACAGCAATGATCAGATCGCCGGCGAGCTGGATGTGGCGTCCACCACCATCAAAACGCATATCCGTAACCTGTATCAAAAACTCGGCGTCGCACACCGCCAGGAAGCAGTGCAGCAGGCTCAGCATCTGTTGCAGGTGATGGGCTACGGCGCGTAATTCCTTTACCTCATTCCCGCCTTTAATAACGCACGGCCATGAATCAGCTGTGCGTTATACATAAAATGCATTAGCGAGCAATTTTTGCTCATCGCCCCTGCTCATGACGAAAATCTGATGATATAATGTGACATACATCACATTATTGTGTTTCTTCATTTCTTCAGTAAGCCCATTGCCCACCTTGTTTAAACAGCCTTTGCGGCTGATTTTGGCATCGTGCAACCGGCTGTAGTGAGTAAGGATTTTATCAATGGGAACGTTAACTGCCGGAATAGTCATGATGCGCTGGGAATTGCTGAGCGCTTTTTTGATGTTCTGCACCAGCCAGCTCAATATTCTGTGCCGCCAGTCGAGCCGCAACACCATGGCTTTCGTCTGTAGCGGTCTTGGCCTGACGGTGACCTGTTTCTTTGTCATGAGCCTGATGGGCATGACTTACAACGCCGCTGCCATTGCACAATTCTGGTCAATGACCAAAGACGTTTTCTTCGATGTGATGAGTAAAACCCCCACCGATATGCCCTTCTATTATTAATACCGTTTTATTATTGATTCCTGCCTGACAGATTGATCGGCTTTTTCCGGGCTGAGCATCACGCTCTGCCCGGCTCATTGTGCAAAAATCTCCCTTCCCGCGCTATTTCATCGCTCATTACTGAACCGATTTGTCATCTAATCCTAATTGTCTGAAATTGCGGGGTATATCGAACGTCTTTTAGTAGCCATCTGCCCGATTACCTGTAAATTGCGATCTGTCTCCACAGGTAAAAGATAATGTGCCGCACGATAAAACTATTGATTGCTAATAGTTGAAGGGTCGTATTAGATTCTCACACTATACTTTTCTTAGAATGATCATTGATTTGTTTGCTTCAGGCTGCTGAATTTTCTCTGTTTTGGCATCCCTGCTTATGGCTGAAGGAATTCCGATGAATACGCATCACATGCTCGGCGCGTTTGTGCTACTGGTAAGTTCTGCTTCTGCTCTGGCAGTAGAAACGGCGGGTATACCTCAGAATCAGGTAAAAGAGCGCAACGCGTTCATTGCTGATCTGATGAAAAAAATGACCCTTGATGAAAAAATTGGTCAGTTGAATCTGGTGACCGTCGGGACTGATTATCCGAAAGAAGCGATCATGGCCGATATTCGCGACGGCAAAGTCGGTGGCGTATTTAATACCGTGACCAAACCCGATATCCGCCGCCTTCAGGATGAGGTGAAAAACAGCCGCCTGAAAATCCCTCCTTTCTATGCGTATGACGTGGTACACGGCCAGCGCACTATTTTCCCGATCAGCCTCGGTCTGGCAGCCAGCTGGGACATGCAGGCCGTGGCCACCAGCGCACGCATTTCTGCAAAAGAAACCGCAGCCGATGGCCTGAACATGACGTTCTCGCCGATGGTAGATGTGACCCGCGATCCACGCTGGGGCCGTGTTTCCGAAGGTTTCGGTGAAGACACCTATCTCACTTCACGCCTCGCGCATGAAATGGTTACCGGTTATCAGGGCAAAGACCCGTCTGCCCCTGACGCGGTGATGGCAAACGTCAAACACTACGCGTTGTACGGCGCTGTCGAAGGCGGCCGGGAATACAACACCGTGGATATGAGTCTGACGCGTATGTTCAACGACTACATGCCACCGTACAAAGCCGCTGTCGATGCGGGTGCGGGCGGTGTGATGGTGGCGCTGAACAGTATCAACGGCACGCCTGCCACCTCCAACACCTGGCTTTTAAAAGACATTCTGCGTGACGACTGGCAATTCAAAGGCCTGACCGTCAGCGACCACGGCGCTATCGGCGGCCTGGTCAAACACGGCGTAGCCGAAGACGATCGTCAGGCGGCGGCCATGGCATTGAAAGCCGGTGTCGATATGGACATGGCGGATAACATGTACGGCAAGTATCTGAAAGGCCTGCTCGCCGACGGCATGGTCAGCCAGAATGATATCGACCGCGCGGTGCGTGACGTACTGGCCGCAAAATGGGACATGGGCCTGTTTGTGGATGAGTACCGTCATTTAGGGCCGCAGTCGAGTGACCCGGCGGATACCAACGCCGAAAGCCGCCTGCACCGCAACGAAGCGCGCGAAGTGGCGCGAACCTCGCTGGTGCTGCTGAAAAACAGCAATCAGACATTACCGTTGCAGAAAGCGGGCACCATCGCCGTGATCGGACCGCTGGCTGACAGCAAACGTGACGTCATGGGCAGCTGGTCTGCCGCCGGTAAAGCGGCTCAGGCGGTAACCGTCCTGCAGGGCATGAAGGATGTGCTCGGCGATAAAGGCAACGTTCTTTATGCACGCGGCGCTAACGTCACTGACGATCAGGCCATGGTGGATTTCCTCAACTCTTACGACAAGCAGGTGATCAACGACACACGTAAACCGCAGGAAATGATTGATGAAGCCGTGAAAACCGCTGAAAAATCTGACGTTGTGGTCGCGGTCGTTGGTGAAGCGCAAGGTATGGCGCACGAGGCGTCCAGCCGTTCTGAACTGAACATCCCGCAAAGCCAGCGCGACTTACTGAAAGCCCTGAAAGCGACCGGCAAACCGCTGGTCATTGTTCTGATGAATGGCCGTCCGCTGACGCTGTCATGGGAAAATGAAATCTCCGACGCGATGCTGGAAACCTGGTTCAGCGGCACCGAAGGCGGTCATGCGATTGCTGACGTGCTGTTTGGCGATTACAACCCGTCAGGCAAATTGCCGATGACCTTCCCGCGCGCAGTAGGCCAGATCCCGCTGTATTACAGCTTCCTTAATACCGGACGTCCGTTTAATCCGCAGCATCCGGATAAATACACCACCCGCTATTTTGATATCACTAACGGCCCGCTGTTCCCGTTCGGTTATGGTCTGAGCTATACCGACTTCAGCGTCTCTGACGTCAGCCTGTCTTCCACCACCATGGATGCCAAACACCCGCTGACCGCCAGCGTGACGGTGAAAAATACCGGTAAACGCAGTGGCGCGACCATCGTGCAGCTGTATTTGCAGGACGTCACCGCGTCCATCAGCCGTCCGGTCAAGCAGCTGAAAAACTTCGAGAAAATCGAGTTGCAGCCGGGTGAGCAAAAAGTCGTCACCTTTACATTGAACGAACAGGATCTGCGTTTCTACAATGATCAGCTGAAATGGGCTTCCGAGCCTGGCAAGTTCAACGTCTTCGTTGGGCTGGATTCAGAAAACGTCAAACAAACCAGCTTCCTGCTGAAGTAATCTCGAAAGCGATCTCCGGGCGGCATGCTCGCCCGGAGATCGGTCAAAAGCCCCTCAGTGCTGACGGCATCCGGCAATGTGTGTCGTCAGCACTGGGCGGCAATTTCTGCCCGTAAACTGGATATATAACGGACAGTTGCTAACCTTAATTTCAATGTGTTATGCCCTTTTGCCTTTATCCGCCGGATGCGGAGCGTTGCGAGTGGGCTCAACAGAGTAAGCTCCGTCTGTGCTGACTGTCGCCAGGTCACTGCGCAGACGGCGTTTTGCGTTCTTTGCGGAGAAACATTCCATGGTCGACTCACAAGATGCCTCCATCCTGTACCTGCATTTTGGTACGCCCCGCCCATACTGGCGACTGGGTTCAGACAGCAACGCGCTGGAGTTATCTGCTGAGAAAGGCATCGTCAACGTGGCGATCTCCCTGACCCAATGGCAGGCAGGAAAGATCAGGCAACTGACCGGGATTACCTCAAGTTTTACGCTGGACATCACGCTGTTCGGATCACAGGTGCGCCTGTTTCTGGTGGGTCGAAAAATTGATGGTCAGGTCTGGGCCGGCACTGCGTCGGCCTATCAGGACACCGAGTCAGTCGCTCACGATTTAGAGGTCGGACTGACCTTTGCAGAGCAGGTCGTTTCCGAAGCCAATTCCGTGATCGTCATTATCGATCAGGAAGGCAAAATCCACCGTTTTAACCGGCTGAGCGAAGAGTACACCGGCCTGCGTGAAGAGGATGTTATCGGGCGCAGCGCCTACGATTTATTCATGTCGATGGAAGAAGGTCTGGCCTCACGTCAGAACATCAGCAGTTTCTTTCAGAACCAGCAATCCTACGAAGTCGAACGCTGGATCAATACCGTCAAAGGCCAGCGGCTGTTCCTGTTTCGCAATAAATTCGTTCACAGCGGCAGCGGCAAGCAGCAAAAATTTCTGATCTGCTCAGGCTCAGACATCACCGACGAACGTAAAGCGCAGGAGCGTTTACGCGTGCTGGCAAACACCGATCTTGTTACCGGTTTCGCGAATCGTAACGCGTTGCAGGAATCTCTGGCGACGGCGCTGAAAGACCGGGGTGACACGAAAGTCGGGCTGATTTACCTCGATCTCGACAACTTCAAAAAAGTTAACGACGCCTACGGGCATATGTTCGGCGACCACCTGCTGCGCGCAGTGTCAGATGCGATTCAGGATTGCCTTTCAGCCAACGATAAACTGGCCCGTCTTGGCGGCGATGAATTCATCATTCTCAGCTCAAATGCTGAAATCAAAACGATGGAAGCGCTGAGTCAGCGTGTTTTACACCGTCTGAGTATGCCGTTTCGTATCGGGCTGATTGAAGTCTACACCGGCTGTTCCGGCGGGATTGCCATTTGCCCTGAACATGGCACCGACGGCGATACCCTGCTGCAAAATGCCGATACCGCCATGTACGTGGCGAAGGAAAAGGGCAAAAACTCGCACTGCGTATTCTCTGTGGAAATGAATCAGAAAGCGGCGGAATACATGTGGCTGGACACCCATCTGCGTAAAGCGCTGGCGGAAAAAGATCAGCTGGTGCTGTATTACCAGCCGAAGGTGTCGCTGTACGGCGCGGTCAACAGCGTCGAGGCGCTGCTGCGCTGGCAGTCCCCGGAGCGCGGGCTGATTCAGCCGCAAAGTTTCATTCCCTACGCTGAAGAGTCCGGGCTTATCACGCCGCTTGGAAAATGGGTCATCGAAACCGCCACCCGTCAGGCGACAGAATGGCAGAAAAAAGGCCTCAACCTGCGCGTGGCGGTCAATCTTTCCGGGCGTCAGCTGAATAACGGGTCGTTCATCACCACGCTGGCAGAGGCCATGAAAACGTCAGGCATGAAAGGCTGTTTGCTGGATTTTGAGCTGACAGAAAGCTGCCTGGTGGAAGACGAAGGCGCAGCGGTCACCATGATTAATCAGTTACATAAGCTGGGCGCCCAGGTGCATCTGGATGACTTCGGCACCGGGTATTCTTCGTTGTCACAACTGGCGCGCATCCCGCTGGACTGCATCAAGCTCGACCAAAGTTTTGTGCGGGGAATCAATGACAATCCGGTGTCTCAGGCGCTGGTGCGGGCCATTGTTGCAGTGGCAAAAACGTTGCAACTGACGGTGGTAGCCGAAGGGGTTGAAACGGCGGAAGAAGAAAAGCTGATCGACGAAATTGGCGTGGACAGCAAACAAGGTTTTCTTTACGCCAAGCCAATGCCCGCAACGGAACTCGAGCACTGGCTTGATGATAAAAACGTTGCTTCACCCAATGTTTTTAAACATAAAGCCAAACAGAAATAGCACCAGTGACGGGCTTTTCTGTTTGCTGCTAGCCGGTTTTACGCAATGACGCCGTATGCCGGTTTTGCAGCATGACCAGCCGCTCCATGTAACTCAGATCTTTCTCCTCCAGCGTAAATGCCGCATCCACCCAATCTTCCGTGATATCCATCAGTTCCGAACGCGACAGCTGCAATACACGCTGGCGTGCGCGGAGCATCGCACGTATCCCGTTAAGTTTTGGCCGCAACGTATCCATAAAGGTACGCGTGGCGTTAAACGCCTCACCGGGCTGGAACAGGACATCCACCAGGCCCCGGCTTTCGAACCATTCCGCCGTATGCGATTCGCCGGTAGTGATCAGTTCCTCCGCGAGCCGCATCCCGGCTTTACGTGATACCAGCGAATATCCCCCCATGCCGGGGAACAGGTTAAACGCGATTTCAGGAAAACCCATCCTGGCCGTGTTCTGCGCCAGCACGTAATGGTGCGCCAGTGCCGCTTCAAACCCGCCTCCCAGCGCCGTTCCTTCAATCATCGATAAACTGATGGCACCGACATCAAACCCGCGCGCGGCGGCGTGTACGCAGTCCACACAGGCTCTGGCGTAAGCGCGCAATGCTTCGCGCTTGTTGTTTACGATGGAATCGACGAAGAAGCTGAGATCACCGCCGACGTTGTACATATTGGGGACCAGCGAGCCGGTGACCCAAAAGTCGAAACGCAGCCCCGACGCTTTCGCGGCGTAGGTCAGCGTCATGATGTCTTCGATAAGCTCCTGATTAAAACAAGGACGTGGATAAGACCTGAGCATCATCCACATGACATTACGGCCTTCTTCATAATAGGCAGCAATTTGCGACAAATGCCCGGCTTCGGTAAACGGACGGCAGGCTGTATGGTCAATAAGATTCATAGTATATATCCAGGTTAGAATTGAATTTTAGGGTGAAGCAGCTCCAGCCTAGTCCAGCTCTAACCCGAACTGAATCGATTCGAGGTGTTTTTATAAGAATATTCCTAATACACGAAATTCAATAAAAAAATGTTAAAAATAAACAACCTGCAATCAATCAATGTTGTGTAAAAACAGTGAAATAATGATTTCCCCCGCAAAAAAGCATTCGTTCGCCTCCTCAGTAATAATCTGTTAATTAAATAAACCCGATTAATAATATGAGGAAGAGTTAATAAAACCTTTCCGTTTTGCCACAGTGATACACGTCACAATCATGGCGCGCCCGCTTTCCAATTCTTCTGCCACCCGCTAAATTGAATTCATCTCCTCCGACCACTTAAGAGAATTCCATGACTGAACGCGCTTCGCTGTTTTATCCGCACCTGCTGGCGCCGCTGGATTTAGGCTTTACGCAGCTGAAAAACCGCGTGCTGATGGGATCCATGCACACCGGTCTTGAAGAGCTGGAAGACGGGCCGGAACGGCTGGCGGCTTTTTATGCCGAGCGTGCCGCAGCGGGCGTCGGGCTTATTGTGACCGGCGGTATTTCGCCCAATGCGCAGGGCGTGGTTTATCAGGGCGGTTCGATCCTTGCCGAACAGCAACACATCACCCACCACCGCGTGGTAACCCGTGCGGTGCACGCCGCCGGGGGGAAAATCGCGCTGCAAATTCTGCACGCCGGACGCTACAGCTATCAGCCAAATCCGGTCGCGCCTTCTGCCCTGCAGGCACCGATTAACCGTTTTACGCCCCATGCGTTGAGCGAAGAAGAGATCGAGGCAACGCTGGAAGACTTCGCGCGCTGCGCAGCGCTGGCGAAGGAGTCAGGTTACGACGGCGTGGAAATTATGGGCTCGGAAGGCTATCTGATTAATCAGTTTCTGGCCGCCAGAACCAATCAGCGCAGCGACCGCTGGGGCGGTTCGGCTGAAAACCGGATGCGTTTTGCTATCGAAGCCGTGCGCCGCGTGCGTGAAACCTGCGGGCAGGCATTCATCATTATTTATCGCTTGTCCATGCTGGATCTGGTCGAAGAAGGCTCGGACTGGCAGGAAGTCGAAACGCTGGCGCAGCGCATTGAACAGGCGGGCGCGAGCATCATCAATACCGGTATCGGCTGGCACGAAGCGCGGATCCCGACCATCGCCACCATGGTGCCGCGCGCTGCGTTCAGCTGGGTGACGCAAAAACTGATGGGCAAAGTCGGCATTCCGCTCATCACCACCAACCGCATTAATGACCCCGACGTGGCTGAGAAAATTCTCGCAGAAGGCTGCGCGGACATGGTGTCAATGGCGCGTCCGTTCCTCGCCGATCCGGCGTTTGTCGAAAAAGCCGCACAGGGCCGGGCTGATGAAATCAATACCTGCATCGGCTGCAATCAGGCCTGTCTGGATCAGATTTTCGCTGGCGAAGTGACGTCCTGTCTGGTGAATCCGCGCGCCTGCCGGGAAACGCAGTTGCCGGTGATCCGCGCGCAGGTCCCCAAACGCCTGGCCGTCGTCGGTTCGGGCCCCGCCGGGCTGGCCTTTGCCACCACTGCCGCCAGCCGCGGGCATCACGTCACCCTGTTCGACGCACACAATGAAATCGGCGGGCAATTTAATGTCGCCAAACAGATCCCCGGCAAAGAAGAGTTTTATCAGACGTTACGCTATTACTCGCGCCAGCTGACGCTGCTTGGCGTGACGCTGCGCCTCGGCGAAACCGTCGGCGCCAGCCAGCTGACCGGCTATGACGAAGTGATCCTCGCCTGCGGTATTTCACCGCGCCTGCCGGACATCGCGGGCATAGATCATCCGTGCGTGCTGACCTATCTCGACGTGTTGCGGGATAAAAAACCGGTCGGCCAGCGCGTCGCCATTATCGGCGCAGGCGGCATTGGTTTTGATACTGCCGAATACCTGATACATAACGGCCCGTCGTCGAGCCTGAGCGCTCAGGCCTTCAACCACGAATGGGGGATCGACCAGAGCCTGACGCACCGTGGCGGGCTGGCGCCGTCTGGCCCGCAGCCGGAACCCGCCGCGCGGGATATCGTGTTGCTGCAACGCAAAACCACTAAAGTCGGCGCAGGACTGGGCAAAACCACCGGCTGGATCCACCGCGCCAGCCTGCTGCAGCGTGGCGTGAAAATGCAAAGCGGCGTGAGTTACGAGCGCATCGACGACGCAGGTTTGCACCTTGTCATGAACGGTCAGCCGGTATGTCTGGAAGTGGATAACGTGATTATCTGCGCCGGACAGGAGCCGCAGCGGGCGCTGTATCAGCCATTACAGGCGGCGGGTAAAACCGTGCATCTGATTGGCGGCGCAGACATCGCCGTCGAGCTGGATGCACGTCGGGCAATCGATCAGGGCACGCGGCTGGCACTGAATATTTAGACAACCGCCCTGGAGAATCACAGACGAAAAAAAAGCCGCGTGAGCGGCTTTTTTACTTCAGGACTTCAGGCTAAGGCATCAATCAGTGATGCGACGCCGTTTTCACCGCGCGCAGAATGACGAATTTCTGGTTGGTGGCGATAGTCGTGCAGTTACCGAACAGGCGACGCAGTTTCTGGTAGTAATCGAGATGACGGTTGCCGACGATGCGCAGTTCGCCGCCGGTTTGCAGGCAACGTTTGGCATCGCAGAACATGCGCCAGGCGGTGTCATCGCTGACGACCGTGCCCTGATGGAATGGCGGGTTACACAGCACCGCGTCCAGGGTTTCGCGTTCAACACCGGCCAGCATGTTGTTCACTTCGAAATGACAGCGGCTGACATCCTGCGGCAAATTGTTTTCGACGTTGATACGGCTCGATTCCACCGCCATATAAGATTCATCGACGAACAGCATTTCCGCGTCCGGGTTCAGTGCCAGGGCTGTCATGCCGATGACGCCGTTACCGCAGCCTAAATCCACCATGCGTCCTTCAATGCCTTCCGGCAAATGTTGCATGAAGAAACGCGCACCGATGTCCAGACCGCCGCGCGAGAATACGTTCGCGTGGTTGGAGATACGGAACTCACTGTCGTCCAGCGCCCATTCGGCGATCACCGGTTCGGCGGCCTGCGCTGGCAAGGTGGCTTCGCAATGGATCAGACGCGCTTTTTTCCACGCCAGACTGGTTTTGGTCGGGCCGAGGATTTTTTCAAACAGTTGCAGCGTGGAGGTGTGGATATCACGGGCTTTCGCCCCGGCGATAATCTGGGTGTCGGGCGTCACGACTTCGCGCAGCGCCAGCAGTTGCTGTTCCAGCAGCGCCAGCGTTTTTGGCACCTTGATGATGACCAGACCCGGATTGATCGGCAACGGCACCAGGCTGCTTTGCGCTACCACGGCATCTTCGTCAAAACCGTTCAGACGCAAGTTGTGGCGCGTGGCCAGCTGGCTCATGAAAGAGTCATTGATGCTGGTCGGACTGAACGCCTGCAATGCGCACGCCAGCGTGCCAAAAGCATCGTTGAAAATCAGCAGCGGACGGCCATTGAGCTCACCGGTGTTCAGGGTTTGCAGCAGATATTCATCAGCAGCTTCCCATGCCTGCAACTGCGTTGCCGCTTCGTCCTGCGGATAACGTTCCAGATCCAGTTGCAGTAACTGCCCACCTACTTCGGTTTCGAATTGGCTCATTGGCCCTCCTCAATATTCAATTTGCGCTGTTTATCCCCTAAATTGGGCTATCAGTAAAATGTTTTTTCAGTTAAAAAGGGGTTTATCTGCCGGATCCCTGCGATCGCGCTAAAATCCACGTTTATCGTTACGGCATCTTTTCCCCGTCAATAAGAGACAAAGCAAACAGTTATGCCTGAATTGACCTATCTGCAAGGCTATCCCGAGCACCTTCAGGCTCAGGTGCGTCAGTTAATCGACCAGGAACGTTTAGGTAAAGTCTTGCTGACGCGGTATCCGCAACCGCACGAGCTGACCACCGATAAATCGCTCTATCAGTATACGCTGGACCTGAAAAATCAGTTTTTGCGCAGTTCATCACCGTTAAGCAAAGTGGCCTACGACAATAAAATCCACGTGATGAAGCACGCGCTCGGCCTGCATACGGCGATTTCGCGTATTCAGGGCGGCAAGCTGAAAGCCAAAGCGGAAATCCGCGTGGCGACGGTGTTTAAAAGCGCGCCGGAAGCTTTTCTGAAAATGATCGTGGTGCACGAGCTGGCGCATCTTAAAGAGAAAGATCACAACAAAGCCTTCTATAGCCTGTGCTGTCATATGACGCCCGACTATCATCAGTTAGAATTCGACACGCGCATGTATCTGACGCATCTGGAAATATTCGGCAAGTTGTATCAATAATTAACCTACCAATAGGGAACACGCATGATTCGCTTTGCTGTCGTCGGCACCAACTGGATCACCCAACGTTTTATTGATGCCGCGCACGAGAGCGGAAAAATGAAGCTCACGGCGATTTATTCACGCACGCTGGAAGGTGCCAAAAAGCTGGGCGAGGATTATCCGGTCGGGCACTATTTTGATTCTCTTGAAGAAATGGCGGCGTCTGACCTGATTGATGCGGTCTACATCGCCAGCCCGAATTCCTTGCATTACGCCCAGTCTCTGCTGTTCCTCAGCCATAAAAAACACGTGATGTGTGAAAAGCCGCTGGCCTCTAATCTGCGTGAGGTTGAAAGCCTGATGGCCTGTGCGAAAGAGAACAACGTGGTGCTGTTCGAAGCGTTTAAAACCGCGTACCTGCCGAACTTCCTGCACATGAAAGGGGCGCTGAACCGCATCGGTAAATTGCGTAAAGCCATTTTGAATTACTGCCAGTATTCATCGCGTTATCCGCGTTATCTGGCGGGTGAAAATCCAAACACCTTTAACCCGGCCTTTTCCAACGGCTCGATCATGGATATCGGCTATTACTGCCTGGCCAGTGCCGTGGCGCTGTTTGGCGAACCGTTGTCCATCAATGCCACCGCCACCTTGCTGGAAAGCGGTGTCGACGGCCAGGGGACGGTGATCTTGTCTTATGCCGATGACTTCGTCGTGGTCATTAACCATTCCAAAATCAGCGACTCTCATCTGCCAAGCGAGATTCAGGGTGAGGAAGGGACGCTGCAAATGGAAAAAATTTCCGAATGCCAGACGCTGAGCCTGACGCCGCGAGGCAGCCAGAAGCTGGATCTGACGCAGCCACAGCACATCAACACCATGCTGTATGAAGCAGAGACGTTTGCGATTCTGGTGGATAACCAGTTTGTCGCGCATCCGGGGCTGGAAGTCTCGCGCATCACTGCCAAAGTGCTGACGGAAATCCGCCGTCAGACCGGGGTGGTGTTCCCTGCCGACCATCAGCCTTAACGATTATCACCCATTCGGGAGTCACAGATGACCGCACCCAGTCTGAAGCCGTTGTTGATTTTGCAAACCGGCCACGCGCCGGAGCCTGTCCGTCGGGCGCACGATAATTTCCCGCAGATGTTTATTCGTCAGGGCAATATCGACGCGCAGCAGGTGGTGATTGTGGATTTACAGGCCGGTGAGCGCCCGCTGCCGCCGGAACATTATTGCGGAGCGATCATTACCGGTTCGCGCAGCATGGTGACGGAGCATCTGGCGTGGAGCGAAGAAGCGGCGGACTGGGTACGCCTCGGGATGTTGCAGGAATTGCCGATGTTTGGTGCCTGCTACGGTCATCAGCTGATGGCTTACGCGCTGGGCGGCGAGGTGGATTACCATCCGCAGGGCATTGAACTCGGCACGCATGAAGTCACGCTGACGCCTGCCGGACATCTTGATCCGCTGGTATCGCAGCTTCCGGCGCAGTTCGCGGCGAACCTGATCCACCTGCAAACCGTGATCACTCCGCCCGCGACGGCAACGGTGCTGGCGAAAACGCAGCACGATCCGCATCAGATTTTGCGCTACGGCCCGAACGCCATCAGCACGCAGTTCCATCCGGAATTCAGTCTGGCGGTGATGAAGACCTATCTGACCTGGCTGAGTTCGATCGCCGAGGACGACCGTGTAGACTTTGCCCATCAGGCTCAGCAACTTAGCGAAACACCGCTCAGTCAGGGTTTGCTGCGGGCGTTCGTGGGTGCCTTGGGTAAGCGACAGGCACTGGCGGGATAAAGTGCAAAGATATGTCAAAATGTTGACAGCAGTTACACTTTGAATTAGTTTTTGGATCGCAAAGGGGAGTAACTTCTTCGTCGGATAATCGTCATTACGGTGTCTGGACCCGCGCTCACAGCAGCGCTGTCTCAGTCACCCGGTTACCGGGGCAACCAGAATCGTATTCTTTGGATGAATACATCTCGTTGTAAGTGAGACCTTGCCGGATGGCGAGGTTTGCTTACAGCTCAGAGAGAGCGGCTAACGTCTTCCGACGCTGGCCGTTTTTTTTTGATGTTTTTCGGAGGACAACGTAATGATGAATTCAGTAGGCAACCCGATGTTATGGGGCGCATTTGCCGTTGTTGTGGTGATTATGCTCGCGTTCGATCTGCTGTTGCAGGGCCGCAAAGGCGCGCAGGTCATGACCATGAAAAGTGCCGCGGTCTGGTCGCTGGTGTGGATTGGCCTGTCGTTGTTATTTAACGTCGGCTTCTGGTGGTATCTCAACGGCGAGTTTGGACGCGAAGTCGCAGACGCCCAGGCCACGATGTTCCTGACCGGCTATCTGCTGGAAAAAGCGCTGGCGGTGGATAACGTCTTCGTCTGGTTGATCCTGTTCAGCTACTTCTCCATTCCGGCCAACCTGCAGCGCCGCGTGCTGATCTACGGCGTTCTGGGTGCGATCGTGCTGCGTACCGGCATGATTTTCGCGGGCAGCTGGCTGGTGGGTCAGTTCAGCTGGATTTTGTACGTGTTCGGTGCGTTTCTGCTGTTCACCGGGATTAAAATGGCGCTGACCAAAGAAGATGACGGCGAGGTGGGAGAGAAGCCGGTGATCCGCTGGCTGCGCAGCAAAATGCGCATGACCGACGAATTGCACGGTGAGAAATTCTTTATACGCCGCAACGGCATTCTGTTCGCCACACCGCTGCTGCTGGTGCTGATTATGGTGGAACTGAGCGACGTGATTTTCGCGGTCGACAGTATTCCGGCCATCTTCGCCGTGACGACCGACCCGTTCATCGTGCTGACGTCTAACCTGTTTGCCATCCTCGGCCTGCGTGCGATGTACTTCCTGCTGGCGGGCGTGGCGGAACGTTTCTCGATGCTGAAATACGGTCTGGCGGTGATCCTGATTTTCATCGGTATCAAGATGCTGTTGCTCGACGTGTTCCATATTCCGGTCGGCGTTTCGCTGGGCGTGATTGCTTCGATTCTGATCATCACCCTGCTGATTAACACCTGGGTGAACCGTCGTAACGATCGCAGGAACAACGCACAGTCTTAATATTTTCGACAGATTAATGCAAAGCGCGGCCACTTCACCGGTCGCGCTTTATTTATTACTGGCCCTGCTGCTGCCCCGCTACGCCGTTAAGCAATACCTCCAGCGGATACACCACGGCGATCACCAGTTCGTCCTGCACTTTTGCCGCGTCGTCCAGCTTCGCCTGCGCCTGCTGGCGTTCCTGCGCTGTCAGCGTTTCGCCTTTTTGCAGTTTCTCCACCCATATCAGCCCTTGTGAAGACAAATCGCCTAACTTTTCCGCCACCGGCTGCAACGGTTTCAGCACGCTATTTTGGGCCAGCACCGGTTTTACCAAATCCGCGCTGCGCTGCCAGCTTTCCAGCTGTTCACGCACGGATTGCGCGACCTGCGCGTTTTTCGGATCCTTCACCAGCCCAGTAATTAGGGCTGCAAACTCGCGCACCGCGTTGCTTTCTGCCGGTAGCGCATCCGCCAGCCGGTTCAGCGGTTCAGATTGCGTGTAATGCCCCGCCTGGAATTTGATGTGCTGACGGGTGTAATACTGCGCCGGTTCCAGCGCGGTGGAGAAGCTGAGCAGCGGCGCGATGTCGGTGCTGTTCGCCAGACGCGTCATCAGGCGTGCGGTTTCCACATGCTGTTGCAGCCCGACTGACACCACCGACCAGGCGTCGATTTTCGCCAGCCGCTGGTACATATTGCCGGTGTCTTTGACGTCCTGCGCCGACCACAACCGTTCCGCCACCACAAAGCCGCGCGGCCACAGTTTCAGATCCAGGATCTGCGCCGTGATATTTTCCTGCCACAGCGCCGCTTCGCCGCCGAGAATATTTTTCATGCCTTGCGCGTCAGGCACCACCGGCGGAAGGCCGTCCGGCACCTGACTCAGCGGCGCGCCGGTCACCGGATATCGCGCGTTGCCGATGATGAAATAGCCCGACAATGCGCCGTCTTTGAGGCGCAACACAGGCCGCGTATCGCCCATCCAGGTATCGACCGCAAAACTGACCGGCCCATCGCTGCGCCAGACAATGTCACGCACCGCGCGGCGCGTTTTGCCGGTGAAATCAATAAATCCGCGCCAGCCGTCTTTTCCCTCAATCAGCGTAAAGCTGCCGTCCACCGGTTTGCCTTTCAGACGCGGCATAGTGAATGACCAGCTTTGTGCTTTTTCCCCTTCCGCCACGTTCTGATCCACACCTGAAGGCTGCGGCAGAATTTCGTTGCGGTAATGATAGGCCGCGCTGTGCGGCTGATCGAGATAGAAGCCGGTGGACAAAATGCCCTGATAACCTTGCTGCGCGCTGGCGCCGAGCGAATCCGGCCCCTGCCAGGACTGGATCACGATGTCATGCGGCAGATCCGGGTGGAAAATCTCGTCCCAGCCGACCATTTTGCGCTGGTACTGATGCAGGATCTTTTGCAGACGGGTGTTGAAGTAAGCCTGTAAGGCGTGCGTGTCGGCGATGCCCTTCTCTTTCATAAATGCCTGGATCGGCTTCGACGCTTTCCACTGGGTGGCGTCCACTTCGTCACCGCCAATATGCAGGTAGGGATCGGGGAAGATCTGCGTCAGTTCACCGACGATGGCCTCCGCAAAGGCATAGACTTTTTCATTGGTGGGATCGAGGGTCGGGGCGTGCACACCCCAGGATCGTTCCATTTTGTACGGCCCCGGCGCGCTCAGCAGTTCGGGATACGCGACCGCAATCGCCGACGCGTGACCCGGCATATCGATTTCCGGCACCACGCGGATCCCCCGCTCCGTGGCGTAAGCCACCACGTCTTTCATTTGCGCGACGGTGTAAAACTGCCCGTCGCTGGCGAGTTCCTTTAGTTTTGGATACTTTTGCGATGCAAAGCGCCAGCCCTGATCGTCACTCAGATGCCAGTGCAGCACGTTGAGTTTTGCCGCCGCCATGCCGTCGAGCTGACGTTTAATATCGGGCACCGGCAGGAAATGACGGGCGGAATCGAGCAGCACGCCGCGCCAGGCAAAACGCGGCTGGTCGTGAATACTGACCAGCGGAATAACGGTATTTTCGCCGTCGTTCTGCACCAGTTGCAGCAGCGTTTCCATGCCGCGTAACGCGCCAAAACGGGTGTTGGCGGTCAGCACCGCGCCCTGCGGCGTGACATCCAGCTGATAACTTTCGTCGCTGTCCGGCATCGGCTGCGCACCGGTTTTCTGTTTAATGATGACAGTGATCGCCGCCGGACCGCTGGCCGTTTCGCTGTTTTGCGGCAACAGATACCAGCCGGTTTGCTGCGCCAGACGCTCTCGCCAGCGGTTCACTTCAGGCATCAGCGCATCGCCTTTGACCTGAATCTGCAACGCATCATTGAGAACAAATTTACCCGCAGGTGAGGTGACATCCACCTGCTGCGGCCACGGCATCAGCGGTAAATTACCGGCCGGCGCGGCATAAGCGGAAACACAAAGCAGCAGGGATGAAGCCAGAAAGGTACGGCGGAAAGGCACTCGCATCGGTGAAATTCCTCAGAGTAAAAAAGCGCGCCATCTTAGCCCGCTGAATCTAAAGGAATAACTATAGTCTCTGGATAAAAAAAAAGCGGTGACTGCGTTAACAATCACCGCCTTTATGATGAATGCACTGCGATTATTGCCAGCCGTAACGGCGCACGAACCAGCCTTTCACGCACTGCGTCAGCACCATGTAGCCCGCCAGAATCGCGATAAGCCACGGGAAGTAACTCAGCGGCAGCGCCTGCAATTGCAGGAACCCGGCGACCGGCGAGTAGATCAGCGCGATACCGGTGACCACCACCATCAGCGTCATGATGCACAGCGGCCAGGAAGCACGGCTCTGAATAAACGGCACTTTGCGGGTGCGGATCATATGCACAATCAGCGTCTGCGACAGCAACCCTTCGATGAACCAGCCTGACTGGAACAGCGTCTGCGCTTCCACCGTATTGGCTTTAAACACCCACCACATCAGGCTGAAGGTCAGGATGTCGAATACGGAGCTGATCGGACCGAAGAACACCATAAAGCGGCCAATATCCCCGGCGTTCCAGCGCTGTGGCTTAGCCAGCTGTTCTTCGTCCACGTTATCAAACGGGATCGCCACCTGTGACACATCGTAAATCAGGTTCTGAATCAGCAGATGCAGCGGCAACATCGGCAGGAACGGCAGGAAGGCGCTGGCCACCAGCACGCTGAACACGTTACCGAAGTTGGAACTGGCGGTCATTTTGATGTATTTCAGCATGTTGGCGAAAGTTCTGCGCCCTTCCGTCACGCCCTGCTCCAGCACCATCAGGCTTTTTTCCAGCAGGATAATATCAGCCGCCTCTTTGGCGATATCCACCGCGGAATCCACGGAAATCCCGATGTCCGCCGCACGCAGCGCCGGGGCATCGTTAATGCCGTCGCCCATAAACCCGACCACGTGCCCTTCGCCGCGCAGCACGCGCACAATGCGTTCTTTATGCATCGGCGTCAGTTTGGCAAATACCGTGGTTTCGCGGGCAACGCGCAGAAGCTCTGCATCATCAAGAGCGTCGATATCGCTGCCGATCACCACGTTATCGGCCTGTAAACCGACATCTTTGCAGACTTTGCGTGCTACCAGCGGGTTATCGCCGGTGAGGATTTTCACCGTCACGCCTTTACGTTGCAGGGCGTCCAGCGCCGGTGCGGTGCTCTCTTTTGGCGGATCGAGGAACGCAATGTAACCGGCGAGAATCAGGCTGGATTCATCCGGCACCGCGTAACCCTGCGTGCGGGCAGGCATCACTTTATGCGCCACGGCGACCACGCGCAGCCCCTGCTGATTGAGGTCATCCGTAATGCGGCGGATGCGCGCCAGCAGCACATCGGTCAGCGGCACAATCTCACCGTTGAGCTGCACCAGCGTACAAATCGACAGCATCTCTTCCAGCGCGCCTTTGCAGATCAGGCGATGATTCTGGTCGTTTTCAGCCACCACCACAGACATACGGCGGCGGTCGAAATCGAACGGAATTTCGTCCACTTTCAGCGAGCTATGGCCCTGATGCGGATCGCCGGCGTCCAGCACCGCCACGTCCAGCAGATTTTTCAGGCCGGTCTGATAATGGCTGTTCAGCCACGCCAGATGCAGCACGTCGTCGCTGGTCACGCCGAGCACGTCGGTGTGGCGCTCGAGCACGATTTTATCCTGCGTCAGCGTGCCGGTTTTATCGGTGCAGAGAATGTCCATCGCGCCGAAGTTCTGGATGGCGTCCAGACGTTTGACGATCACTTTCTGGCGCGAAAGTTTGACCGCGCCTTTCGCCAGCGTCGAGGTGACAATCATCGGCAGCATTTCCGGCGTCAGACCGACCGCCACCGAAAGCGCAAACAGCGCCGCTTCCCACCAGTCGCCTTTGGTGTAGCCGTTGATCACCAGCACCACCGGCGTCATCACCATCATAAAGCGGATCAGCAGCCAGCTGACTTTGCTGATCCCGGCCTGGAAGGCGTTAGGCTGGGTGTCTTCCTGCACCACGCGCTCGGCGAGCTGGCCGAACCAGGTTTTGCTGCCGGTGGCAATGACCATCGCAATCGCCGTGCCGCTGACCACGTTGGTGCCCATAAAGCACAGGGTGTTCAGTTCGAGCGGATCGGCGGCAACCGGGGTTTTCTCGCAGGCATGTTTTTCCACCGGCAGGGATTCACCGGTCAGCGCTGCCTGGCTGATAAACAAATCTTTGGCGGAGAGAATACGCAAATCTGCCGGGATCATATCCCCCGCAGAAAGCTTGATCAGATCGCCCGGCACCAGCTGGCTGATCGCGATTTCCACCGTTTCACTGCGCCCGGTTTGCGCGTCACTGCGCAGCACCGTGGCGGTGTTGCTGACCATGGCTTTCAGCGCATCGGCGGCTTTATTGGAGCGGGCTTCCTGAATGAAATGCATGAAGGTGGAAATAAACACCATCGCGCCGATCACCAGCGCTGCCGTCAGATCGTCGGTGGCGTACGACACCAGCCCGAGCACGGTCAGCAGCAGGTTGAACGGATTGCGGTAGCAGTGCCACAGGTGCAGCCACCACGGCGCCGGTTGCTGATCGCCGGTCTGATTGAGGCCGGAAACGTCGCGGATAGCTTCGGCCTCCTGCGCGGTCAGCCCTTCCGGATGGCTGGCAAATTGCAGGTAGAGCTGATCTTCCGTTGCGCGGGCACAGGCCTGACAATGGGCGGACATCGCCGCAGGGATCGCCTGCGACGCACGGGCTGGCACGTTTTCCAGCATCGGATCGCGGCGGACTAAACGGCGCGGTAAATTACGGCTGAGCGCATTGAGCAGCCGGGAAGTGAGATTTTTGAACATCATTCGCACCTTTGTTGCACCCACGGCAAAGCCGCCATGAGCGTGGCAAAAGGGTTGTTAAAAACAGGGCGAACGAAAAGACGTGCGCCGCTGCCTGCCAGGTAACGTCACGGCAAGCAGCAGCGAAAATGCGGGTGCTTACCGGATCACAACGGACCTACTGAATTGGGGTCGGGTTCCATGGGTTTTCACCTCCGATAAGGAACGGTCTGGAAATTCATACGCATCAGGCAGGAAAATCCGTTAGGGTATCGATTCGATATTGCGAAGCGTCGATATTTGAGCGGATCATACGCTCACCAACTACAACCGTTTTTAAACCTGAGCATTTTTAGCTAAAAAAATCACCATGCAAAATCGCCTGACCATTAATGATATTGCCCGCCTGAGCGGCGTCGGAAAATCCACGGTTTCCCGCGTTTTAAATAACGAAGGCAACGTCAGCCCGCAAACCCGTGAACGGGTATTACAGGTGATTGAACAGCAGCATTTCAGCCCGTCGAAATCGGCGCGGGCCATGCGCGGGTTCAGCGATAAAATTGTGGCGATCATCGTGTCGCGTCTCGATTCGCCGTCAGAAAACCTGGCGGTGCGCGCCATGCTGCCGCTGTTTTATCAGCAGGGGTACGATCCGATCGTGCTGGAAAGTCAGTTCAGCGCCGAACGCGTTAAAGAACATTTGCAGGTGCTGAAACAGCGCAACATCGACGGCGTGGTGCTGTTTGGTTTCACCGGCTTATCCGCGCAGATGCTGACGCCGTGGCAGGACAAAATGGTGATACTGGCGCGCGATATGCCGGGGCTGTCCTCTGTCTGTTATGACGATGCCGGCGCGGTACAGCTTTTGATGCAAAAGTTGCTGGCACAGAACCTGCGCCGGATCGGCTTTATCGGCGTCTCCCCGAAGGACACCACCACCGGCCAGCGGCGCAGCGCGGCCTATCAGGCATTTTGTCAGGCGCACGGCCTGACGCCGCACGTGGCGCTGGGCGAGCTCACCTATCAGAGCGGCTTCGACCTGATCCCGCAGTTGCTGGAAAATGACATTCAGGCCGTGGTATGTGCCTCGGACACTATCGCCATCGGCGCACAGAAATACCTGCAACAGCAGCAAATCCGCGACGTGCAGGTCTGCGGGATCGGTAACAACCCGCTGCTGCACTTCCTGTTCCCTGAATCTTATTCGGTAGAACTCGGTTACGGCGCGGGCGGTGAAGCGGCGGCAACGCAACTGCTGGCTCAGCTTGGCGGTTCCGCGACCGTGCAGCAGCTGATTATTCCCGGAAAACTCTCCGCCTGACCGGCCTTCCCGCCTGATAAAAACAGAAACTTTGTGATCGTCCCGGCAAAACCGGGAACGTTCCCGGACAAGTTCCCACCGCCTTCGCTATGCTTGAACCTTACCCTACACCCTTACGCTAAATCACAGGCCACATCTCATGAGCAAAGTTAAGCAACAGGATGTTGATCAGCTGATCGCCCTCGTTGGCGGCAGCGACAATATCGCGATGGTGACTCACTGCATTACGCGTCTTCGTTTTGTCCTCAATGATCCGTCCAAAGCCGACCCGAAAGGCCTCGAAGCCCTGCCGATGGTGAAAGGTTGCTTCACCAACGCCGGTCAGTTCCAGGTAGTGATCGGGCCGGAAGTGGATGATTACTATAAAGTCCTGATCGCCAGCACCGGGAAAAGTGCGGCGGGAAAAGAACAGGCGAAAGTCGCCGCCCGCCAGAATATGAGCTGGTTTGAGCGCAGCATTTCTCACTTCGCGGAAATCTTCTTCCCGCTGTTACCGGCGCTGATCAGCGGCGGTTTGATCCTCGGTTTCCGCAACGTTATCGGTGAAATCCCGATGAGCGGCGGCCAGACGCTGGCGCAGATGCATCCGCTGTGGCAGTCGATTTATGACTTCCTGTGGCTGCTCGGCGAAGCGGTGTTTATGTTCCTGCCGGTGGCGGTGTGCTGGTCAACGGTCAAAAAAATGGGCGGGACGGAAATCCTCGGTATCGTACTCGGCATCACGCTGGTGTCGCCGCAGTTAATGAACTCCTACAACCTCGGGCAGCAAATCCCTGAAGTGTGGAATTTCGGCTGGTTCACCATCGAAAAAGTCGGTTATCAGGCGCAGGTGATTCCTTCCGTTCTCGCCAGTATGGCGCTGGCGATGATCGAAAATGGCCTCAAGCGCATCATCCCGAATTACCTGTATCTGGTGATTGTGCCCGTCACTTCACTGATTATTGCCGTGTTCCTGGCGCACACGCTGATCGGGCCGTTTGGCCGCATGATCGGCGACGGCGTGGCCTTCGCGGTGAAATTCGTCATGACCGGCAGCCTCGCGCCAATAGGTGCCGCACTGTTTGGTTTCCTCTACGCACCGCTGGTCATTACCGGCGTGCATCAGACCACGCTCGCCATCGACATGCAGATGGTGCAAAGCACCGGCGGCACCCCGGTCTGGCCGCTGATCGCCCTCTCCAACATTGCGCAAGCTGCTGCGGTCGTCGGCGTGATTATCGTCAGCCGTAAACATAACGAGCGTGAGATTTCCGTACCGGCGGCGATTTCCGCCTTCCTCGGCGTGACCGAACCGGCAATGTACGGCATCAACCTGAAATACCGCTTCCCGATGCTGTGCGCGATGATCGGCTCGGCCTTAGCTGGCCTGATCTGCGGCCTGTTCCACGTCACCGCCAATGGCATTGGCGTCGGCGGGTTGCCGGGCATTTTGTCCATCAAACCGCAGTTCTGGAGCATCTATGCACTGGCGACGCTGGTGGCGATTGTGGTGCCGATTATCCTGACCGTGCTGGTTTATCAGCGTAAAGCCCGCCGTGGCGAACTGGCAGTGGTGTAAGACTTTCAAGAAGGAAAATGGAATGAATAGCGAATTGCCGTGGTGGAAAAACGGCGTGATTTACCAGATTTACCCAAAGAGTTTTCAGGACACCACGGGCAGCGGCACCGGTGATATCAATGGCATCACCCGGCGTCTGGATTACCTGAAAACGCTGGGCGTTGATGCCCTGTGGCTGACGCCGATGTACCTCTCGCCGCAAATTGATAATGGCTACGACGTGGCCGATTACTGCGCGATTGACCCGGCTTACGGCACACTGGAAGATTTCGAGCGGCTGACCGCAGAGGCACATCAGCGCGGAATGCGCATCGTGATGGACATGGTGTTTAACCACACCTCGACCCACCACGAATGGTTCCGCCAGTCGCAGGATCCGGGCAGCACCTTCCGCCCGTTCTATGTCTGGCGCGACGGCGCTGCCGAAGGCGGGCCGCCGAACAACTGGCGCTCCAAATTCGGTGGCGGCGCCTGGCAGTGGCATGAAGACAGCAGCCAGTATTATCTGCACCTGTTCGCGACCGAACAGGCCGATCTCAACTGGGAATACCCGCCGGTGCGCGAGGCACTGAAAAAAGTCTGTCATTTCTGGGCGGATAAAGGCGTCGACGGACTGCGGCTGGACGTGATTAATCTGGTCTCGAAACAGCAGGATTTCCCCGCTGACGACGCAGGCGATGGCCGCCGTTTTTACACCGACGGACCGCGCATTCATGAGTTCCTGCAGGAATTCAGCCGCGACGTGTTCAAACCGCTCGGGCTGATGACGGTCGGCGAAATGTCTTCCACTCAGCTCGAACATTGCCGCCGTTACGCCGCCAACGACGGCAGCGAACTGTCGATGACCTTTAATTTCCATCACCTGAAAGTCGATTACCCGAACGGTGAGAAGTGGACCGACGCGCCGCCGGATTTCATCCAGCTCAAACAGATTTTCCGCGAATGGCAGCAGGGAATGCACGGCCACGCCTGGAATGCGCTGTTCTGGTGTAATCACGATCAGCCGCGCATCGTGTCGCGCTTTGGCGATGAAGGCGCACTGCGCACGACGTCCGCCAAAATGCTGGCGATGGTGCTGCACGGGTTGCAGGGCACGCCTTACATTTATCAGGGCGAAGAAATCGGCATGACCAATCCGGGCTTTAAACATCTCGAGCAATACCGCGATGTGGAAAGCCTGAATATGTTTGCCGAGCTGAAGTCTGACGGGCGCAGCAACGAAGAACTGCTGCGCATTCTGGCGAAGAAATCACGGGATAACAGCCGCACGCCGATGCAGTGGAACGCCGGAGAACAGGCCGGATTCACCACCGGCACGCCGTGGATTTCCGTCAGCCACAACGCGCAGGAAATTAATACCGAACAGGCGCTGGCAGATAAAAACTCGGTGTTTTATCTCTATCAGCAACTGATCGGCCTGCGCAAAACCTTGCCGGTGCTGACGGACGGCGATTATCAGGACTTGCTGCCGGAGCATCCGCAACTCTGGTGTTATATGCGTACCGCAGGCGGTAAAACCCTGCGCGTGGTGGCCAACCTGAGCGCGCAAGATCAGGCGCTGGATCTCACGGAATTCACCGGCGAGACGCTGCTGAGTAATTACGACACCTCCGCCACTTCCGGCATCCTTCGTCCTTACGAATCCCTCTGGCAACTCGCCATATAGTCTGAATTTTCTGTTCTGTCGGGTCAGTCACACTCGTGGCTGACCCGTTTGTTTTTTATGCATCTCCTTAAAAAACAACAGGCAAAAATGAGGCCAGAATTTACATTTGGTCATCAATTCTTCCGCTGAAAAAATTCTTTGTTTCAGGTCAATAAAACGAGAATTAACGCTCGCGCGAATCCTACATCTAGTGTGTATAGTACACACCCAACCCAATATATAGCGTTTACCTGTAAAACCCACACAACAGGCCTTCAGGCCTTGTGGGGCGCGGGATGCGCAAAAAAGGAGTGTCATTGTGAAGGCAGACAGACTGGAATCCGTTCCCGCTAATACGAAGAAAATGCAACCCATCGTGATTAAGCGGGATGGTTGTCAGGTCCCTTTCGATGAAGTTCTGATCAAACAAGCGGTGCAACGCGCGGCAGCGGCTGCCGGTATCGACAGCATTGGTTATTGCGAACAGGTCGCCCGCGTTGTTGCCGAAAATCTGCAAGACCAGGCACGCGTCGACATCCACGAAATTCAGGATGCGGTTGAAAACCAGCTGATGGCGGGGCCGTATAAAAAACTGGCGCGTGCTTATATTGAATACCGCCACGACCGCGACGTGAAACGTGAAATGCGCGGACGCCTGAACCAGGAAATCCGCGGTCTGGTTGAGCAAAGCAATATGGCGCTGCTCAACGAGAACGCCAACAAAGACAGCAAAGTCATCCCGACCCAGCGCGATCTGCTGGCCGGTATTGTGGCGAAGCACTACGCCAAACAACATATTTTGCCACGTGAAGTGGTGCTGGCGCATGAGCGCGGCGAAATCCACTATCATGACCTCGATTACTCGCCGTTCTTCCCGATGTTTAACTGCATGCTGATTGACCTGAAAGGCATGCTGAATCACGGTTTCAAAATGGGCAATGCGGAAATTGATACGCCTAAGTCGATTTCCACCGCCACCGCCGTCACCGCGCAGATTATCGCGCAGGTCGCCAGCCACATTTACGGCGGCACCACCATTAACCGTATTGATGAAGTGCTGGCACCGTTCGTCACCGCCAGCTTCAACAAACATCGCCAGACCGCCGAAGAGTGGCAGATTGCCGATGTCGAAGCCTTTGCCCACAACCGCACCGAGAAAGAGTGTTATGACGCCTTCCAGTCGCTGGAATATGAAGTCAACACACTGCACACCGCCAACGGCCAGACGCCTTTCGTTACCTTCGGTTTTGGCCTCGGCACCACGTGGGAATCACGTTTAATTCAGCAATCTATTCTGCGCAACCGCATTGCGGGGCTTGGCAAAAACCGCAAAACCGCCGTGTTCCCGAAACTGGTCTTTGCCATCCGCGATGGCCTGAACCATAAAGCCGGTGACGCCAATTACGACATCAAGCAACTGGCGCTGGAATGCGCCAGCAAGCGCATGTATCCGGATATCCTCAATTACGATCAGGTGGTGAAAGTCACCGGATCCTTCAAAACGCCGATGGGCTGCCGCAGTTTCCTGGGCGTTTATGAAGAAAATGGCGAGATGATCCACGAAGGCCGCAACAATATCGGCGTGATAAGCCTGAACCTGCCGCGCATCGCGCTGGAAGCGAAACGCGACGAAGCCGCGTTCTGGGCGCTGCTCGACGAGCGTCTGCTGCTGGCGAAAAAAGCGCTGATGACGCGCATCGCCCGCCTCGAAGGCATCAAAGCCCGCGTGGCGCCGATCCTGTACATGGAAGGGGCGTGCGGCGTGCGTCTGAAAGCCGACGACGATATCTCAGGTATCTTCAAAAATGGCCGCGCATCGATTTCACTGGGTTACATCGGCGTGCATGAAACCATCAACGCGCTGTTCGGTGACGAGACTCATGTCTTCGACGCCAGCCAGTTGCGCGAAAAAGCCGAGGCGATTGTTGCCCGACTGAAAGCAGCCACCGAGAGCTGGAAAGATGAAACCGGCTACGGTTTCAGCCTGTACAGCACGCCGAGCGAGAACCTGTGCGACCGCTTCTGCCGTCTGGATGCAGCCGAGTTCGGGCTGGTGGCCGGGGTCACTGATAAAGGGTATTACACCAACAGCTTCCATCTGGACGTCGAGAAGAAAGTGAATCCGTACGAAAAACTCGACTTCGAAGCGCCGTACCCGCCACTGAGCAACGGTGGTTTCATCTGCTATGGCGAATACCCGAACCTGCAGCACAACCTGAAAGCGCTGGAAGACGTGTGGGATTACAGTTACACCCGCGTGCCGTATTACGGCACCAACACGCCCATCGATGAGTGTTACGACTGTGGCTACACCGGCGAATTCGAATGTACCAGCAAAGGTTTCACCTGCCCGAAATGCGGCAATCACGAACCTTCCCGCGTGTCAGTCACCCGCCGCGTGTGCGGTTATCTCGGCAGCCCGGATGCCCGTCCGTTTAACGCCGGTAAGCAGGAAGAAGTGAAGCGCCGGATTAAACATCTGGGTAACGGCCAGCTGGGTTAATGCGTTGAGATTCCATCAGTATTACCCGATAGACGTCGTCAACGGGCCGGGAACGCGCTGCGTGCTGTTCGTTTCCGGCTGCGTCCACGAATGCCGCGGGTGCTATAACAAAAGCACCTGGCGGCTGGACTCGGGCAAACCCTTTACGCAGGAAGACGAAGACCGCATCATCGCCGACCTGCAAAACACCGTCATTCCACGTCAGGGGCTGACGCTCTCCGGCGGAGACCCGCTGCATCCGCAGAATCTTTCCGCCGTGCGCCAGTTATTATTGCGCGTGCAGGCAGAATGTCCGGGTAAAGACGTGTGGATGTGGACCGGTTATACGCTGGGTGAACTGAGCGCTGAACAGCAGGAAGTGACGGCATTAATCAACGTGCTGGTCGACGGGAAATTCGTGCAGGAACTGAAAGACCCGTCACTTATCTGGCGCGGCAGCGGCAATCAGGTGATCCATTACTTACGTTAGATTCCATTCAGAGGGGAAATCATTCCCCTCTCCTCTGATTCAAATTCCATTCAGTAAAAAATCAAACGCATTTTTCACTTCATAGATTTCGCCATCGAGCTGTCTGACCTGATCGCCAATTTCCTGAGGCGGGATCCCGCCTGGAATGTGTGTCATCAGCACATAATGTTTGTGCTGAACTTTAAGTAACGGGCACAGTTTTTTAGGGGGAGAGGTAGTCATCCTCGCCAGGGGAACCAGCGGCACCATGACGGTATTACCAAAGCCACTCGCCGCAGGATGGAGAACATTAAGCAGATAGGGGTAAGCGGCTTTACGCTCACCCATATTTTTATAAATAGCGTAATGCTCCATTTATAATTTCCGTGGCGGATGAGTCAGCGTCCCATGCTTTTCCACGTATTTCTTGAGCGCCTCAAGCCCGGCCCGGTTTTCACGTCGCCATTGCTCAACTGCTGTTTCCTGAACGGGTTGCTCCGCAGACATTTTAAAATCCCTCTTATTTCCTACTGACATAACAGTTCCTTTTACAGTTTTTAGTATGAAAAACAATCAACTAAAATAAAGTGTATTCCTTCACCCTCAACTCGTAAATCACCACTGTTAATTCCTGCGAGGCGCCTTCCAACTCTTCGTTTTCACGCCACGGCTTGCCCACCGATTTCAATATGGGTGATGTGCAACTCGGCACTCGCCAGCATGTTCACCAGCATATCAATACTGAATACCGAGATTTTACCGCGCATCAGATCCGATATCCGTGGCTGAGTTACCCCAAAAAACTGCGCAGCCTGGGCCTGGGTCATTTTGTTTTTCTCGATGTGTGCAGTGAGAACCATCATTAATCTGGAGCGTATTTTCATATTCTCGGCTTGCTGCGGCGTATCTTCGATGGCATCCCAGACATTATCAAAACTCTGAATCATTCTTCCTCCGGCTTACTTCTGATTTATAGCGTTTTTTAGCCAACTCAAGATCATGATGATTCGTGGCCTGAGATTTTTTCTGAAAGCAGTGAAGCACATAAATGGCTTCTTTAAATTTGGCGATATATAAAATCCGGTAAATACCCTCCGCGTCTTTAATCCGTATTTCGCGGACACCCATCCCCACATTTGGCATGGGTTTCCAGTCAAAAGGCATCTCGCCATGTTGCACCCGATATAACTGGTGTCCTGCTTCCCGACGAGCCTGTAAGGGAAAACGCTGTAAATCCGCCAAACTGCTGTCGACAAAGAAAATCCTTTTCATCTTACCTTCCCGGATGAAATATACAAAATTTTATATAACCGAAGGAAAAATCACCTTACGCTGCCTCCCGCCGATGGTGCGGATGAAATGTAATTGCCTGCGCATCCGGGGTAAATCACCGCCTTTCATTCCTGCGCGATGTCTTCCAACTCTTCATTTCCCTGCAATCAGACCTTCACCCAACTGTCATTAAGCTCCGCCAACATGATGCCAACGCCACACTGAGGTTTGCATCATGACCCTTTCAGACCGCTTTCATACTTCCCCTGCCATAGCCCGTTTATCCCGTGCGAGGTATTCATTGTGATGAACTTATCTAGACATCCGACCAGTCACACCACGGTGTATCAGCAAATCGCTGCCGAACTGGAACAGGAACTGCGTAACGGTTACCGCTGCGGTGATTATCTGCCGCCGGAACAACAGCTTGCTGAACGTTTTCAGGTGAACCGCCACACGCTGCGCCGTGCGGTGGATGAGCTGGTGGATCGCGGCTGGCTGCAACGCCGTCAGGGCATTGGCACGCTGGTGCTGATGCGGCCTTACGATTATCCGCTGCACTCGCAGGCGCGGTTCAGCCAGAACCTGCTGGATCAGGGCAGTCACCCGACCAGCGAACGTCTGCTGGCGGTGCTGCGTCCGGCGACCGATCACGTTGCGGCGGCGCTGTCCCGCCAGGAAGGCGACACGATTATTCATTTGCGCACACTGCGCCGCGTTAACGGTGTGCCGGTGTGCGTGATTGACCACTACCTGCCGGATCTCGACTGGTGGCCTGCGCTGCAAAACTTCCACAGCGGCTCGCTGCACGATTTTATCCGCGAAGAAATTAAGCAAAAACTCAGCCGCCGCACCACCCGGATCAATGCCCGCCGCGCGCTGGCGAAAGAGAGCAAATTACTCGAAATCGTACCGCAGGCACCGCTGCTGTGTGTGCGCACCCTGAACATTCGTGAAGGCAGCGACATGGTGGCGGAATACTCCGTCAGCCTGACGCGCGCCGACATGATCGAACTGACCATGGAGCACTGAATGGATCACCTGCAAACCCGCCAGCGCTGGATGTCGGTGCTGGCTCACAGCCGCCCCGACGAACTGCTCGCGCACTGGCAAACGTTAAATTTATCACCGCAGTTTGAACGCATCCGCGCTGCCGAAACCGGCCTGACGCAGCTTCAGGGCCGCATGGGCGGCACCGGAAAACGTTTCGTGATGGGCGACATGACCATCACCCGCGCGGTCATTCAGTTAGATGGCGGCGTCTATGGCTACAGCTACGTCAGCGGGCGCAATAAACCGCACGCCGAACTGTGCGCGGTCATCGACGCCTTACTGCAAATGCAGGGCATGGACGAACTGCTGCATAAACGTGTGATCGCCCCGCTGGCTGCGCTGCAACAGGAGCGCCGTCAGCAACGCGCCCGTGAAGTGGCTTCCAGCCGCGTCGATTTCTTTACCCTGGTTCGCGGAGAATAATTCATGTCACTTGTTGCCAGTTTTCAACATCCCGTTGCCGATGCGCAGTACAGCTTTCGTCGTATTCTCAAGGCGTTAAGCGAGCCCGGCGTCAGCGTGCAGTTGCCCGCCATGCCCGGTTTTGGCGCGCTGGGCTCTGCCAGCGCCTGCGTGCTGCTGACGCTTATCGATAAAGACACGCCGCTGTGGCTGAGCGCGTCGCTCAACGATGAAATCCTGCGTAAAAACCTGCGTTTTCATACCGGTGCCGTGCTGACCGACGATGCGTCTGCCGTCAGTTTTGCGCTGGCCGATCCGGCGCTCGACAGCGCCACCCTGCTGGCTTTCCCGTGCGGGGATGAAATGTCACCGGAGCTGGCGACCAGCGTGATTGTTCAGCTGGAAAGTCTCACCGGCGGCACGCCGCTGCGTCTGAGTGGGCCGGGCATCGAAAGCAGCCGGATGATCACGCCGCAGTTGCCCGATTCCGTCCGCGATTATCTGCTCAACCGCCCTCACCGCTTCCCGCTGGGCCTGGACTTTATGTTCACCTGCGGCGAAGAATTGATTGCCATACCGCGCACCACGCGCGTGGAGGTGTGCTGATGTACGTCGCCGTTAAAGGGGGTGAGAAGGCGATTGCCGCCGCCCATCAGTTGCTGGCGCACGAACGCCGTGGCAACGCCGATGTGAATGAACTGGGCTGTGATCAGATTGAACAACAGCTGGGGCTGGCGGTTGACCGTGTGATGAGCGAAGGCGGGATCTACGACCGCGAGCTGGCGGCGCTGGCGATCAAACAGTCCGGCGGTGATCTGGTAGAAGCGATTTTCCTGCTACGCGCTTACCGCACCACGTTGCCGCGTCTGGCGACCAGCGAGCCGCTGAACACTCAGGCGATGCGCCTTGAACGCCGCATTTCCGCCATCTACAAAGATTTGCCAGGCGGCCAGGTGCTCGGGCCGACCTACGATTACACCCACCGTCTGCTGGATTTTGCCCTGCTGGCCGAAGGCGAAGCGCCGTTTACCCCGATTGCCGATGAACCGCAACCGGAAGACTGCGGGCACGTATTTGATTTGCTGACACAGCAACAGCTGGCCGTTCGTGAAGAAGACGACGGGAGTGAGCCGGAAGATATCACCCGCACGCCGCCGGTATTTCCGGCATCCCGCGCGGCGCGTCTGCAACAGCTGGTGCGCGGCGACGAAGGTTTTCTGCTGTCGCTGAGCTATTCCACCCAGCGCGGTTACGGTCGCACGCATCCGTTTGCCGGAGAAATCCGCACCGGCTGGCTGACCGTTGACATTGTGCCGGAGGAGCTGGGTTTTGCCATTGATATCGGCGAAATCCTGCTGACCGAATGCGAGATGGTGAACGGTTTTGTCGCCCCCGAAGACAAACCGCCGCACTTTACCCGTGGATACGGGCTGGTGTTTGGCCGTGCCGAGCGCAAGGCGATGTCGATGTCGCTGGTGGATCGCGCACTGCAAACCCGTGAATACAACGAGCAGATCAGCAGCCCGGCGCAGGATGAAGAATTCGTGTTGTCGCACGCCGATAACGTCGAAGCCGCCGGTTTTGTTTCGCACCTCAAACTGCCGCACTACGTCGATTTCCAGGCCGAACTGGAGTTGCTAAAACGCCTGCGCGCCGCGAAAGAACAGGATCCTGCCAATGAACAATAATACCGCCCGCACACTGACCGGCTACAACCACGGTTATCTTGATGAACAGACCAAACGCATGATCCGCCGTGGGATCCTCAAAGCCGTGGCGATCCCCGGTTATCAGGTACCGTTCGCCGGACGCGAAATGCCGATGCCTTACGGCTGGGGCACCGGCGGGATCCAGCTGACCGCCAGCGTGATCGGCGAAAACGATGTGCTGAAAGTGATCGACCAGGGCGCCGACGACACCACCAATGCCGTGTCGATCCGCAAATTCTTCCAGAGTGTCGCGGGGGTGAAAACCACAGAGAAAACCGTGGAAGCCAGCCTGATCCAGACCCGTCACCGCATCCCGGAGACGCCGTTGCAGGAAGATCAGATCCTGATTTTTCAGGTGCCGATCCCGGAGCCGCTGCGCTTTATTGAACCGCGTGAAACGGAAACCCGAAAAATGCACGCGCTGGAAGAGTACGGCGTGATGCAGGTGAAACTTTACGAGGACATCGCGCGCTTCGGCCATATCGCCACCACCTACGCCTATCCGGTGAAGGTGAATGACCGCTACGTGATGGATCCGTCGCCGATCCCAAAATTCGATAACCCGAAAATGAACATGATGCCCGCCTTGCAACTGTTCGGTGCCGGCCGTGAAAAACGCATTTACGCCCTGCCACCGTTCACCAAAGTGGAAAGTCTGGATTTCGACGATCATCCGTTCACCGTCCAGCAATGGGATGAACCCTGCGCCCTCTGCGGGTCGCGCCACAGTTATCTCGATGAAGTGGTGCTCGACGATCAGGGCAACCGCATGTTCGTGTGCTCCGACACCGATTTTTGTGCTCAGCAGGTTGAGCAACAGGCTTCCAACGAGGGTAACCGCTGATGACCACTCCCTTAAATCTCGCCGCCGAACCCCTGTTGTCGGTGAATAACCTGACTCACCTTTATGCGCCGGGCAAAGGCTTCAGCGATGTGTCGTTCAATCTGTATCCGGGCGAAGTGCTGGGCATTGTCGGTGAATCCGGCTCGGGTAAAACCACGCTGTTGCAGTCGATTTCTGCCCGCCTCGCGCCACAGCAAGGACAGGTCATCTACAACAACGGCCAGGTTGCCGCACAGTCGTTGTATGACATGGCCGAAAGCGACCGCCGCCGTTTGCTGCGCACCGACTGGGGCGTGGTGCATCAGCATCCGATGGACGGTTTACGCCGTCAGGTGTCTGCCGGGGGCAACATCGGCGAACGTCTGATGGCCGTGGGCGAACGTCATTACGGCGATATCCGCAAGAAAGCCGGTCAGTGGCTGGAGGATGTCGAAATTCCGGTGTCGCGCATTGATGACCTGCCGACCACGTTTTCCGGCGGCATGCAGCAACGTCTGCAAATCGCCCGCAATCTGGTGACGCATCCGCGTCTGGTGTTTATGGACGAACCAACCGGCGGACTCGACGTGTCCGTGCAGGCGCGTCTGCTGGATCTGCTGCGCACGCTGGTGGTGGAAATGCAGCTGGCGGTGGTGATTGTCACCCACGATCTGGGCGTCGCCCGCCTGCTTGCGCACCGTCTGCTGGTGATGAAGCAGGGTCAGGTGGTGGAAAGTGGATTAACCGACCGCGTGCTCGACGATCCGCATCATCCTTATACACAGCTGCTCGTTTCTTCCGTGCTGTCCTGAACCTTATTTAAGAGAAAGAGTGACCAAAATGACGACGAAGCTCAGGGTCGAAAATCTCAGTAAAACGTTTGTTCTGCATAACCAGAACAGCGCCAGATTGCCGGTATTCAGCAACGCCAGCCTGACAGTAAATGCCGGGGAGTGCGTGGTGCTGCACGGCCATTCCGGCAGCGGGAAATCTACCCTTCTGCGCTCTTTATACGGCAACTATCTGCCGGACAGCGGCAAAATCTGGGTGGAACATCAGGGCCAGCAGATTGACATGGTCAGCGCCGAAGCGCGGCAGATCCTGGCGGTTCGCCGCCATACGGTCGGCTGGGTCAGCCAGTTTCTGCGGGTTATCCCACGCATCAGCGCACTGAATCTGGTGATGCAGCCGCTGCTGGAACTGGGCGTGGATAAAGCGCAAAGCGAAGCCCGCGCCAGCGCCTTGCTGCGCCATCTGAACGTACCGGAACGCCTGTGGCACCTCGCGCCTTCGACGTTTTCCGGCGGCGAACAGCAGCGCGTGAACATCGCCCGCGGTTTTGTAGTCGATTATCCGGTGCTGTTGCTCGACGAGCCAACGGCTTCGCTGGACGCCACCAACCGCGCGGCGGTCGTCACGCTGATTGAACAGGCCAAAGCGCGTGGCGCGGCGGTGGTCGGGATTTTCCATGATGCGGATGTACGCGAACGCGTTGCCGATCGTTTATATGAAATGAGCCCGGAAACGGCTCCGGAGATGTCCGCATGATCATTAATAACGTCAGACTGGTGCTCGACGATCAGGTTGTTGAAGGATCCCTTGAGATGCAAAACGGCGTGATCAGCGCCTTCGCTGACACCCGCAGTCAGTTACCGCAGGCGCTGGATGCACAGGGTGGCTGGCTGATGCCCGGTTTTATCGAGCTGCACACCGATAATCTGGACAAATTTTTCACGCCGCGCCCGAAAGTTGACTGGCCGGCACATTCCGCAATGAGCAGCCACGATGCGCTGATGGTCGCCAGCGGTATCACCACGGTGCTGGATGCCGTGGCGGTCGGGGATGTGCGCGACGGCGGGCATCGTCTGGAGAATCTGCAAAAAATGATCGATGCGATTGTGAACAGCCAGAACGCCGGGCTGAACCGCGCCGAACACCGTTTGCATCTGCGCTGCGAACTGCCGCATGAAACCACGTTACCGCTGTTCGAGAAGCTGATGGACACATCAGTGCTGTCGCTGGTATCGCTGATGGACCACTCGCCGGGCCAGCGCCAGTTCGCCACGCCGCAGAAATATCGCGAATATTATCAGGGCAAATACAACCTTAACGATGAGCAGATGGACGACTATCAGGAAGAGCAAATCGCCCTGTCGCGCCGCTGGGCGCAGCCAAACCGTGAAGCCATTGCTGCACACTGCCGTGAGCGCAGGATTTCACTGGCCAGCCACGATGATGCCACCGCCGCACATGTCGAAGAATCGCTGGCGCTCGGCAGCGTGATCGCTGAATTTCCGACCACCGAAGAAGCGGCGCGCGCTTCTCATGCTAACGGGTTGCAGGTGCTGATGGGGGCACCCAATATCGTGCGTGGCGGCTCGCATTCCGGCAACGTCGCGGCGCACCAGCTGGCCTCGCTCGGCCTGCTGGATATTCTCTCCTCCGACTACTATCCCGCCAGCCTGCTCGACGCGGTCTTCCGCATCGCGACGGATGAAAATAATGCCTTCAGTCTGCCGCAGGCGGTGAAGCTGGTGACGCGTAATCCGGCTAATGCGCTGGGCTTGCAGGATCGCGGGGAAATTGCCGAGGGCAAACGCGCGGACCTGGTGCTGGCACGTGCGCACGGCGAACATCACTACGTTCAAAACGTCTGGCGTCAGGGCATTCAGGTGTTCTGAGGGGAGAAAAGATGAGTCGTTTACTTTATCTGATGGGCGCGTCGGGTTCAGGCAAAGACAGTCTTCTGGACGCGTTGCGCCAGCATTTACCCACTGATGTCGCCGTGGCGCACCGCTACATTACACGCCCTGCCGATGCGGGCGCCGAGAACCACATTGCGCTGAGTGAAACCGAGTTTTCTCAGCGCCGCCAGCTCGGTTTATTTGCCCTTGAATGGCATGCACACCAGTGCCGCTATGGCGTGGGCATTGAAATCGACAGCTGGATGCAACTGGGCTGTCATGTGGTGGTCAACGGCTCACGCGCGCATCTGGACATCGCCCGTCAGCGTTATGGCAAGCGGCTGCTGCCGGTGTGTTTGCAGGTTTCAGACGAGGTGCTGGCCGCACGTCTTACGAAACGCGGACGCGAAGATGCGGCGCAGATTGCCTGTCGGCTTCAGCGCGCCAGAGAGTACGCCAGCGCGCTGCCCGCCGAATGCCATCTGCTGAACAATGACGGCGCATTACAGGAAACATTACAGCATCTGCTGGCGGTGCTTTCGCTGCCGGTCAGTGCCCCGGCTTATCCCGTGACGTTACGATGAAGGATCCTATGACAGACATCATTTCTCCCTTTTCGCTGGCTGATGAACACGATTTTTCCCGGCCTCAAATTGGTCAGCAGGTTGAGCTCAACGGATCGCAGCTCGGGCACTATGTGCACATCGCGGATAACGCGATCATCGAAGAAACGCAGATCGGCGATTACTCTTACACCGCCGGAAATAACCAGATCTTCTACGCGACGATCGGCAAGTTTGTGTCGATCGCCACTTACGTGCGGATCAATCCCGGCAATCATCCGACCTATCAGCGTGTGGCGCAGCACCATTTCACCTACCGCAGTTCGGTGTATGGGCTGGGTGAAGACGATCAGGCATTTTTCGACTGGCGGCGTGAGCATCACGTCACCGTGGGCAATGATGTGTGGATCGGCCATAACGCGGTGCTGATGCCGGGCGTGAACGTCGGCAATGGCGCGGTGATCGGCACGTCGGCAGTGGTCACCAAAGACGTCGAGCCTTATTCCATCGTCGCGGGCGTCCCGGCGAAGAAGATCGGCATGCGCTTTGACGATAAGATGATCGACAGGATCGAAAAAAGTCAGTGGTGGAACTGGGATCATGAAACGCTGAAAGAAAGGATGCCGGACTTCAGGGATCTGGCGGTATTTGCGGAAAAATATCTGTAAAGATCGACCGGGAGGAAGCGTCAGGTCAGACAGGCAGAAAATTCACGTTTTTTGCCTGATACCTTATCACAAGGATCCGCCTGAGCGGATCACGCGGATTAAAGATCTTCAATACTGGCGGCAATCTGATCGGATTCCAGCACCGTTATTCCGCCCAGCCCGGCATTGAATGCCTGCTCCTGCAACGCTCTGGCCACGATATCGGCATCAATGGCTTTCAGTTTTCCCGGCAATAATTTAAACAACGGCGCACTCAGTTGTTCCAGCAGGCGCGGCGGATGGCGTTTTCCCACCAGCAATGACGGTCTGACCAGCGTCAGCAGCGGCCATCCCTGTTGCATCAGCGCCTGTTCCATTTCGCCTTTGGTCCGGTTATATAAAAAACGCGAACGCGCATCGGCACCGTGGGCACTGACGGTAAGACAATGGCGTGCGCCCAGTTCCCGTGCGGCTTTGGCGCTGTCGACAACCAGGTCGTAATCGACGGCCCGGAAGGCCGACGCACTGCCAGCCTGTTTGCGGGTGGTACCCAGACAACAGAACAGCAAATCGATGGGTTCATCCAGCGCGACCACCAGTGAGGTCAGATTGGCTCCCAGCGGATTGACCACTTTACTGCCCGGCGGCAAAGGACGGCGGCTCGGCGCAACAATGCGGCTGACGCGCGGGTCCAGCTGGAGCAGGCGCAGAAGCTCTCGCCCCACCAGACCACTCCCACCAAGAAGAAGAACTTTTGCCATATCACTTCCTTTTAAACATCGGCGTTTCAGATAGCTTTTATCAGCAGATTTTTCAGTGTTACCTGATCGTTAATGCAGCGCTATAAGACATATCCTGTTACGGATGAATGTCAGACATCCCCCGATCCCACAGCAGCTTTTTCCCAAAGCCGAGCATGTTATCGGTCATCTTGATGTAATTGAGTTTAAGCCGCCACACCGGCGCTTTCATCGCCACGGCCACGGGAAAATGCGTGCAATAAAGATGGCGCGCGCGCCCCTCTTCTTCACCACTGAGCAGCGTGGCCTCTGCGCGAAACTGAATCCCCTGGATCAGGGCGATGGTTTTCGGATGCGGTGCGATGGTGCCGACCACCTGCGGCGATTTCGCCATCAGCGTGCCGTGCAGCGTTTTCATTTCAGTCATGAAATAGAGCGACAGGCTTTCTGAATCGGTGACGTAAAAACAGTTGGCGCTCCACATGTCGCCATCAGCGGCGGCGCACAGCGCCAGAACGTGGTTTTTATTGAGAAACTTCAGGATGTGTTTCAGATCGTCGGGATTATTCATCAATGGTGCCCTTTCCATTCTTTGCGCACAGTGTAACGCGCTGCCAACAGGTTTTACGTCACTCCTTTGTGCGCTTCGGGTAAACTTACGCAAACTTTATTAAACGCCATGAGCCTATGTCAGCCCCACCAAACTGGTATTTGTATATGTTGAGAACCCCGACCGGCGTGCTCTACACCGGGATCACCACCGACGTGACGCGGCGTCTGGCGGAGCATCAGTCCGGAAAAGGGGCGAAAGCGCTGCGGGGAAAAGGCGAGTTACGGCTGGCGTTCCATTGCCCTGCGGGCAACCGTTCGCTGGCATCGAAGCTGGAGATCAGAGTGAAGAAGCTCAGCAAGGCGCAAAAGGAATTACTGGTAAAAAATGCGCCACCGTGTCTGGAAAGGTATTTTGGCTTGCCGGAGAGCGGTGTTCAGGAAGAGTGCTGACGGGCCTGATGACAGGCCCGCTGGAAATCAGAAACGGTTAAATGCCGCCGGGAAAACCACTTCTCCGCTGGCATGAGTGAGCGCATCGTCTGACAGGGTAAACAACTGGAAAGCATCTTGCGTGCCCGGCCAGCGGCAATGCAGGTCGTGTGGCGCGGCGGGTTTGAAGCCAAAACGGCGGTAATACGCCGGTTCACCTAATACCACCACGGCGGCATAGCCGAACTCATTGAGGGAATCTAACCCTTCGTACACCAGTTTTTGCCCCAGCCCCTGCTTGCGCAGAGAGGCTTCTACCGCCAGCGGCGCCAGCCCCACCCAGTTACGGTCTTCACCCTGAATATCAACCGGGCAAAACGCAACGTAACCCACGACACCACCTTCATCATCCGTTGCCACAACGCCCAGCGTCAGCAGGCCGTCTTCGCGCAGTTCCTGGACTAAATCGGCTTCGGCACCGGTCGGAAATGCAGAGCGCAACAGGCGGTCTATGCCCGCCGCATCTACAGGAATTTCAGTTCGAATTAACATGGTTCAGCTACCGGAGCTTGTGGCTCACGGCCCTCTTGCAGACCTGCTTCAACAAAGTCGGCCAGACGCAGCAGACCATTTTTCAGCAGTGCAGGCATCGTATCAAGGTCGATAGAATCCATCAGATTCTTCACGTTCAGACCGAGTTCAGTGTCACCTTCAATGCGCAGACGACGCTGGAAGAACAGCGTATCCGGATCTTCCTTACGCGCCGCGATCAGGATCAGATCGTTGGCTTGACCGCTGAAACTGACGTCGGCTTCGCCTTGTTCGCGGACGATCAGTTTGCCTTCGCTGACGGACATCTGCCAGCTCAGGTTGAGATCGGAAACCTCAATTTTTAACCAGCGGCTTTCCAGAAAATCCAGTTCGCCGTCGGCCAGTGCCTGACGTAACTGCCAGCTCAACACCTGCTGCAAAACCTGACGCGACACGGCGAAAGGGGTGAATTTTAAAGGCACACTTAACATGGATGGCCCCTGACGAACTATACGTGCACGTAGTTTTTGCAACACTCGCACTACTCCTTTCGGTAACTTTTTGGGCAACACGTCAGTCTATTTTGCCACATCGCCAGACTCATTCAGCGGCCTGCATCAATAAATACTGCTACAGAAAAACCTCACGTACAACCTCCCCGGCCCTAACTCACCGCTCAATACCGCAGAAACTGCCTCAAATCAAAATATTGCATCTATAGCTTCTCTAAAATAGTTCGCCAACCGAAGCCCTCGCTGATGAATGAATTACGTCGGCATATCGCTTCTCATCACTATCAACCCTTCAGCTACGCTGTCCGGTTGCAGCAAGGAATGATCATGGAGCTACTTTGTCCGGCAGGGAATTTACCTGCGCTGAAAGCGGCGATCGATAACGGGGCCGATGCGGTTTATATCGGCCTGAAAGACGACACCAACGCGCGCCATTTTGCGGGTCTGAATTTCACAGATAAAAAACTCCAGGAAGCGGTCAGTTACGTGCACAGCCGCCAACGTAAACTGCACATCGCCATCAATACGTTTGCACATCCGGACGGGTATCAGCGCTGGGAGCGCGCCGTGGATATGGCCGCACAACTCGGCGCGGATGCGCTGATCCTCGCCGATATCGCCATGCTGGATTACGCGGCCAATAAATATCCTCACGTCGAGCGCCATGTTTCGGTGCAGGCTTCGGCCACCAACGATGAAGCGATCCGTTTCTATAAACGTAACTTCGACGTCGCCCGCGTGGTGTTACCGCGCGTACTTTCCATGCATCAGGTGCGTCAGCTCTCGCGCACGTCGGTGGTGCCGCTGGAAGTGTTCGCCTTCGGCAGCCTGTGCATTATGGCCGAAGGCCGCTGCTATTTGTCTTCCTACCTGACCGGTGAATCACCCAATACCGTCGGAGCCTGTTCTCCGGCGCGGTTCGTGCGCTGGCAGCAAACCGCGCAGGGCATGGAATCACGCCTGAACGATGTGCTGATAGATCGTTACGAGGAAGGCGAAAACGCCGGTTATCCGACGCTGTGCAAAGGCCGTTATCTGGTGGATGGCGCGAAATATCATGCACTGGAAGAGCCAACCAGCCTGAATACGCTGGAATTACTGCCCGAGCTGTTCGCCGCCAATATTGCCTCGGTGAAAATTGAAGGCAGGCAGCGCAGCCCGGCCTACGTCAGCCAGGTCGCCCGCGTCTGGCGTGCGGCGATAGACCGTTGCATGGCCGATCCGGCGCACTTTACAACCGATGCCGCCTGGATGAGCACGCTGGGCGCAATGTCTGAAGGGACACAAACGACGCTCGGTGCCTATCACCGCAAATGGCAGTAACCGAAGAGACAATGATGAAATATTCTTTAGGCGCCATCCTTTATTACTGGCCGAAAGCGCAGGTGGAAGAGTTTTATCAGGCCGCCGCCGCAAGCAGCGCAGACATCATTTATCTGGGTGAAAATGTCTGTACCAAACGCCGTGAAATGAAGGTTAACGACTGGCTGGAGGTCGCGCGCCAGCTGGCAGCGACCGGCAAACAGGTGGTGATCTCCACGCTGGCCCTGTTACAGGCACCGTCTGAACTGAATGAACTGAAACGCTACGTAGAGAACGGCGAGTTTCTGCTGGAAGCCAATGATTTTGGCGCAGTGAATATGGCTGCTGAGCGCAATCTGCCGTTTGTGGTTGGCCATGCGCTGAACTGCTATAACGCCGTCACGCTAAAAATCCTGCAAAAACAAGGCATGGTGCGCTGGTGTATGCCGGTTGAGCTTTCCCGCGACTGGCTGGCGAACCTGCTGAACCAGTGTCAGGATCTGGGTATTCGCGATAAGTTTGAAGTGGAAGTGCTGTCTTACGGGCATCTGCCGCTGGCTTATTCGGCACGCTGTTTTACCGCGCGCTCAGAGAACAAAGCCAAGGATGAGTGTGAAACCTGCTGCATCGAGTATCCGCAGGGCCGCAAGGTGCTGTCACAGGAAAATCAGCAGGTGTTTGTGCTCAACGGTATTCAGACGCAAAGTGGCTATTGTTACAATCTCGGTAATGAACTGACCTCGATGCAGGGGCTGGTGGATATCGTCAGGCTGTCGCCGGAAAGCAGCGAAGCACTTGCCACGCTGGAGGCGTTTCGCCGCAATGAGCACGGATTAGCGCCGCTGACGCTGACCGATAAGGCTGACTGTAACGGTTACTGGCAGCGCGTCGCCGGACTGGAGCTGCGCCAGTAATTTCAGCCCGTGCGGAAAAGAAATGGGATATGGCTTTGCGGCGATATCCCTTTTTTATCACGCTTTTTTATATTTGCGCCTGAACATCGCCCGCAGGCGGACACCGTCGCGCAGCATGCCCACGGCAATACCGGTGAAGGTGTAAAACGCGCACAGGATCAGCAGCATCAGAATATCGCCGCCCACGTCTTTGAACGGCAGCCCCATCTGATTCACCCCGGCAATCGCTTTGGTCGCCCACGTCGAAGGCAGCATAGAAGAGATTGCCCGAACCCATGCCGGCATTGCCTGTAAGGGCCAGATAGTGCCGGAGATGTAAAACACCGGCGTGGTCAGAAAAGCCAGCGTCAGGTAAATCAGCTCGACGCTGCGCAGACATTCCGTAACCAGTTTGCCCAGCCCTAAAACGGCCAACAGGAACGGGAAAGTCAGCAGCAGAATTTCCGGAATGCTGGCCGTTTGCCGGTAGCCTAATATCCACGGCCAAAGCACAAACAGCACGATCGATAAAAACAGCCAGACCGGGATCAGCGCCGAAATCCCGCCAAGAAATGCCGGGATGGTCGGTTTTCCGGAGGGAGCGCTGTTGAGCACAATACTGACGCGCACACTGGCAATCAGCAGGGAGTGTTGTAACAACATCACCAGCAGGCCAGGGAAAATGATTGCCGCAAAGCTGATGCCGGGGTTAAACAGATCCAGCGTCTGCCCCACCATCGGCGAGAGCACCACGCTGGCCTGACGCTCGCTGAAGCCGTTGCTCAACAACAGATCAGTGTTGTATTGGGTGAGGATCGCCTGATACGCCCCCAGCACATCCTGCTGGATCTGCCCGTTTGCCAGACGGTTGGTGGCATCGCCGTACACCGGAATAACGATATTTTGACCGGCGAGGATCTTCTTCTCCAGATCGACCGGCATGATGATCACGGCGAACAGTTTGCGCAGCGCAAGATCGTGCTCGGCATCCGCCAGATTTTCATAGTGCACCGTGGCGACTTTCGAGGTCGCGTCGAGCTGGCGGGTCAGCATCCGGCTGGCGGTACTGTGATCCTGATCGACGACGGCGACCGGCAAGTCCCACACCGTGCGGTTGGCGTAGACCATGCTCATCACGCACAGGGAAATCAGCAGCATCATCCACATCGGTTTATCAAGCAGGCCCGTCAGCACTTTGCTGAAAGTCCCCCACCAGGTCCTGAACCATTCGCGACGGGTCATTTTCCTGGCTCCTGTTGTTTCAGCCGCAGATATAAGCGTTTACGCACCAGAAGGCTGGTGACCAGCGGATAGATCAGCAGGATGGCGCAGACCATTAAAATACCGCGCACGGACACTTCACGCAGGAAGACGTCAAACATCGCGGCCAGGGCGTAGCTCAGCGGTTCGATGCCGGAAATAATCCGCGCAGGCAAGGGCATCGACAGCACCGGGACCGCCATACCGGAGAAGGTCAGCGCGATACTGACGAAAATCCCCATCATGGTGTAGGCCGTAATCGTGGTTTTGGTAAAGGTGAACAGCAACAGCCCGAGGCTTTGGGCGGCAATCACATAAAAGAAACCGATGAGCAGCATATATAACGGGTTACCGCTGACCCGCGCGTCAAAAAAGCCGACCAGCATGGCGATCTCGACCATCAGTAACGTGGTGAAACACAGCGTGTAAGGCGCGAGTTTGCCCAGCAGTGCCAGCGTAAACGACGGCGTGCTGATCAACGCCTGACTGCGCGCCATGACGTAAATCATGCAGGTGACGGTAAACAGTTGCAGCAGGTGAATGGTCGCAGCGAACTGCTGGTAATAAATGTAGCTGCCGCTGGCGTTGAACAGGCTGCCGTAGGACAAATCCACGCTCGCCAGCGACGGCAACGTTTTGCCGATTTCAGTCGCAATAATCGAACGGTAACGGGTATTGAGTTCAGTGATCAGCCCGCTGAAATCCTGCGTGGAATACAGACCGGCACCGTAGAACAAAGCGTTGTAATACAGCACCGCACTCGGCTGTTTTCCGGCCAGCACATCCGCTTCGAAATTAACCGGAATATACAGCAACGCGTAGTCCTGCGCGGTACGCAGGCGATACTCAGCTTCCTGCAATCCGCCACTGAAGGCCTGCACATGCGCATGGGAACCGGCGTCCAGTTTGCGGGTCAGGGTCTTCGACAAGTTGCTGTGATCGTTGTCGATGACGGACACCGGTAAATTCAGCAGAGTGCCTTCAGAGAAATTGCTGCTGATGAGGCCAAACAGCAGCAACGGGAAAATCCAGCATAGCCAGTGGATCACCGGCTTGCGGAATGCATGGCTGACTTCACGGTTAAATGCCCGGCTAAAACAGCGCCATCCGGCTTTTATTCTTTCACTGCGCGGCGCTTTGACCCGCTTCACTTCGCCTTCCACTGCCACAGCGCACTCATGCCCTGCCGCAATCCGGGCACCGGTTTCGCTGGGTAAAGACGCACTTCAAAGGTTTTAAGATCGAAATCACCTGTCGCACGCGTGGCGCGTTTGGTTGCGTAATCACCGAGCGGTGCGATGTAGCGCACTTCGGCTTCGATCATCTGGTTGTTCAGCGCAGGCACGCGCATTTGCACTTTGTCGCCTTTGCGCACGCCGGCCAGAATATCTTCGCGCAAATTAAAGACGAAATAAGCGTCAGGCAGACGGACTAACGTCAGCAACGGGCTGTTCGCACTTTCCAGTTCGCCGACTTCCACCGGGATCGGCCCCACTTCACCATCGACCGGGGCTTTCACCTGCAAGTCATCGGTTTGCGCTTTGATTTCCAGTAAGTCTTCTTCCGCCTGACGCAGCTGCGCGGCATAGCTTTCGCGCTGTTCCACGCGGTCGCCATTGATACCTTCATCAAGATTGGCTTTGGCGACGAGAACTTGTGCGTATGCGCTATCGCGGGCGCGGCGGGAATCTTCTAAATCAGACGCTGAAATAAACCCTTTCGCCGCCACTTTGGCATTGCGGTTGTAGAGGTCGCGGGCGTTAACATATTCCGCCTGAGACTGGGCCAGCGTGGCTTTCAAATTGCGGATGCTCTCTTCGCGGGTACCGTTAACAGAGAGATCGAGCTGGGCTTTTGCCTGATCGCGGGCAGCTTCGGCGGCGCGCAACTGCGCCATCATTTCCGGGCTGTCGAGGGTGATCAGTAGCTGACCGGCTTTGACATCGTCACCGCGTTCAACGTGACGTTCAATCACGCGGCCTTTGGCTTTGGACGCGACAATGACTTCCGGCGCATCGACTTCGCCCTGCAGCAATAAGTCCTGATTGTTCGCACGGAACAACACGGCTAAAGAAACCGCCACGAAGACCAGCAGAAGGGTCAATAAAATTCGTTTACTCATGTGTTGCCTGATCCTTTTTTTCTCGCCAGTGTTCTTCAGAGGCATTGGTTTTCCATTCCTTGAGTGTCCTTTCGCCGCGCTCTGTTTTCGGAGTGATCGATACATCACAGGAGGCGTTCAATCATAGCGGCGCTGACAGAGAGTTTTTAACACAAAACAACATATTGACTGAAACGATAAATTAAACGCAATTCATAGTCGTTACGCATGAGTTGGAGGATCAGGAAAGGCACAAATGCAGTATTCAATCCCCGGTGAATGGGTAATACTCGTTCTAATTATGAGCATTTTTAGCGGGCGAACTGCTTGTGTTTCGCCCATCAACGAGTGAGCCGTGACTATGTCTGATAAACACACCGTTCCCCTATCCGTGCTGGATTTAGCACCCGTTCCACAAGGTGCCGACGCTGCACAGGCCTTTAAATCTTCCCTCGATTTGGCACAACATGCTGAAAAATGGGGCTATCAACGTTACTGGATGGCTGAGCATCACAACATGACCGGCATCGCCAGTGCGGCGACGTCGGTGTTGCTGGGATACATCGCGGGCGGCACGAAAACGATTCGCGTCGGTTCCGGCGGGGTCATGCTGCCCAACCATTCCCCGCTGGTCATTGCCGAACAGTTCGGCACACTGGCGACGCTGTATCCGAACCGTGTCGATCTTGGTCTTGGCCGTGCGCCGGGTACCGATCAGCGCACAATGATTGCGCTGCGCCGCCATCTCTCCGGTGAAGTCGATAATTTCCCGAAAGATGTGCAGGAATTACAGTTGTACTTCGGAGAAGTTCAGCCACAGCAGGCGGTGCAGGCCGTGCCGGGTCAGGGATTGCATGTGCCGATCTGGCTGCTGGGATCGAGCTTGTACAGCGCTCAGCTGGCCGCCGCACTGGGATTGCCTTTTGCCTTCGCCTCGCATTTTGCGCCGGATATGCTCTATCAGGCATTAGCCATCTATCGCAGTAAATTCCAGCCTTCTGCCCAGTTTGAAAAGCCGTATGCCATGGTGTGTATTAACGCGATTGGCGCGGATACGGATGAAGAAGCGCGCCGGATGTTTACCTCAAATCAGCAGCAGTTCATCAATTTGCGTCGCGGTATGCCGGGCAAACTGCCAGCACCCGTGGATAACATTGAAAGTCTGTGGTCCGCATCAGAGCGATTTGGGGTGGATAATGCACTGCGTATGTCGGTCGTCGGCAATAAAGACACGCTGCGCCAGGGATTGCAGTCCATTCTGCGTGAGACACAAGCGGATGAACTGATGATTAACGGCCAGATTTTTGATCATCAGGCGCGTTTGCATTCCTTCGAGATTGTGGCCGGTTTACAGGATGATTTGGTAAAAGAACAGCGCATCAGTTAATCGCGTTCACAAATTTAAGACGAAAAAAAACCAGCCGGTTAAGGCTGGTTTTTTATTATCTGCACCCGAATAAAACCAGGTGCGATAAATTATGCGTCAGTCGTGCGACGTGGTGCGCGGCTTGGCGGACGACGTTCGCCTGCAGCAGAAGAACCTTCACGACGATCGCCGCTGAAAGAACGTGGAGCGCCGTTACCACGACGTTCGCCACCTGCACCCGCAGGACGGTCACCGTTGAAAGGACGCGGAGCACCGTTACCACGACGCTCACCACCTGCACCGGCTGGACGTTCGCGACGCGCAGCCTGTGGCTGAGCATCACCCAGCAACTGCATGTTCATCGGTTTGTTCAGGATACGAGTACGGGTGAAATGAGACAGAATCTCGCCCGGCATACCTTTCGGCAGTTCGATAGTAGAGTGCGTACCGAACAGCTTGATGTTACCGATGTAACGGCTGCTGATGTCGCCTTCGTTAGCGATCGCGCCAACGATGTGACGAACTTCAACACCATCATCACGACCCACTTCGATGCGATACAGTTCCATTTCGCCAGCGTCACGACGCTCACGACGTGGGCTGTCGCCATCACGTGCAGGACGGTCGTTGCTGCGAGCCGGACGGTCACGACGATCGCCACGGTCACCGCGATCGCCACGTTCTTCAAATTCACGACGCGGTGGACGGCTTTTGAAGATTGGGTCAGCAGCAACAATCAGAGGACGTTCGCCCTGTGCCATTTTCAGCAGTGCAGCAGCCAGCGTTTCGATGTCCAGCTCTTCTGCAGGTTGCAGTTTAGCCAGCAATGCGCGGTACTGATCCAGATCGCTGCTTTCCAGTTGTTGCTGAACTTTTGCTGCGAACTTAGCAAGACGACGCTCGCCCAGGACATCAGCAGTAGGAATTTCAACTTCTGGAATGGTCAGCTTCATGGTGCGTTCAATGTTACGCAACAGGCGACGTTCACGGTTTTCGACGAACAGTAATGCGCGACCAGCACGGCCTGCACGACCGGTACGACCGATACGGTGAACGTAAGACTCAGAGTCCATCGGGATGTCATAGTTAACAACCAGGCTGATACGTTCTACATCCAGACCACGTGCTGCCACGTCGGTTGCGATAAGAATGTCCAGACGGCCATCTTTCAGACGCTCCAGGGTTTGCTCACGCAGCGCCTGGTTCATGTCGCCGTTCAGTGCAGCGCTGCTGTAGCCGCTACGTTCCAGAGCTTCGGCCACTTCAAGGGTCGCGCTCTTAGTACGAACGAAGATGATGGCTGCATCAAAGTCTTCTGCTTCCAGGAAACGCACCAGTGCTTCGTTTTTACGCAGGCCGTGCACAGTCCAGTAGCTCTGGCTGATGTCCGGACGGGTAGTCACGCTTGACTGAATACGCACTTCCTGTGGATCTTTCATGAAGCGACGCGTAATGCGACGAATCGCTTCTGGCATGGTTGCAGAGAACAATGCGGTCTGATGTTCAGCCGGGATCTGCGCCATGATAGTTTCAACGTCTTCGATGAAGCCCATACGCAGCATTTCATCAGCTTCGTCCAGCACCAGACCGCTCAGGTTAGAGAGGTTCAGGGTGCCGCGTTTCAGGTGGTCCAGCAGGCGGCCCGGGGTACCCACAACAACTTGTGGACCTTGACGCAGTGCGCGCAGCTGAACGTCATAGCGCTGGCCGCCGTAAAGGGCAACCACATTCACGCCATGCATATGTTTAGAGAAATCGGTCATTGCTTCAGCAACCTGAACCGCCAGTTCGCGGGTCGGAGCCAGAACAAGAATTTGTGGTGCTTTCAGTGAAGCATCAATGTTGTGCAGCAAAGGTAAAGAGAATGCAGCAGTTTTACCGGAACCGGTCTGCGCCATACCCAGAACGTCGCGGCCACTCAGCAGGTGAGGAATACACTCAGCCTGGATTGGTGAAGGTTTTTCGTAGCCCAAATCAGTCAGGGCAGAAATGATCGGAGCAGACAGCCCCAGGTCAGCAAAAGAGGTTTCAAGCTCAGTAGTCATGTACACGTGCCTCATTAATAATGGCAGCCAGTCTACATAACTCGTCGAGAAAATTTTCAGTCATTTTCATTGAAAAGTGTGAACCGGCTCAAATTAGATTATAAAACGAACAAAGCAACCCTCGCCCGTTAAGGCGCTTAAAAATGGTAAAAACCATGATTAATCAGGCTGATTGGTGTCGTCAGCTATTGCTGGTCCGATTCTGATAGGTCGTCTTGCTCTTGGCCCAAAAGCGCCAATTCCAACAATGCATAGCGGTGCTCAACAAAGTTGTGAACGTTGTTAGCTACCGTCAGTTTGAACAGTGCCGCAGCGCTGTTCTTGTCCCCCAGACTTAGGTAGTGCTTACCTAAATAGAAGTCAGTTTCACTGAGATGCTCAGCGAGCGAAGTGTTATCCGTTGCTTCTGCCTTGAGACGTTCCATCAGCGTAGATTCGCTGATTTTGCCCAGGTAGAATTCGACGATATTCCATCCCCATTGCCCTCTGTCCGCTTTGTCATAACGCTGTTGAAGCGCTACGTCGGCATCCTTCGGATTGATTTCTCGCTCCGCAAGATAAAGCCATAATGAACGGAAGGGATCATTTGGATCGTCTCGATAAAACGCCTGCAGATCATCCTGCGCTAACGAGAATCGGCCACCGTAATACAGGGCGATACCTCGGTTCAAACGCGCGTAGTTGTAAGTTGGATCAAGCTCTAGTACAGAATCAAACGCTTCATAGGCAGCATCGAAATTGCCTGCCTGCGTTAGGTAAATCCCCAGGTAGTTAAAAACTTCTGGCATATCAGGACGAACAGACAGCGCTTGTGAAAAATCATTACGCGCCAGTGCTCTTAGCCCGAGACTATCATACAGCACACCGCGCTCATATAATAGCTGTGCTCTCTCATCATCGGTTAATGACCGGCTGGCAAGAATTTGTTCCATGCGTGCCAGGATGACTTCCTGCTGCAACGTCGGCTGCAAAGGAATCGCCAGAACTTCATTTTTACGCCAATCATGGTTGCTGCATCCTGCCAACATAAGTGCTGTCGCAACATAACACCAGCGCAAGAAAGGCTTCATTTCTACTCCCGGAGACAAACATTGGATAGACGTCCTGTCATCCGCTTGCTTAACACAAACGCGTCCTACGCTCGTGATACGAACAGCTCCTCTCCGGATGGAAAGGAGCTGTAAAACTTCTGTTACAGATTATTCTGCGTCAGGTTGCTTAGTTGTATCGTCCTGAGTCGGTGCAGTGGCTTCTTTGATGCTCAAACGCACACGGCCCTGACGGTCAACTTCCAGTACCTTAACCGGTACTTCCTGACCCATTTGCAGGTAATCAGTCACTTTCTCTACACGCTTGTCAGCGATTTGAGAAATGTGAACCAGACCTTCTTTACCACCGCCGATGGCAACAAACGCACCAAAGTCTACGATACGGGTCACTTTACCCTGATAGATACGGTCAACTTCGATTTCTGCGGTGATCTCTTCGATACGACGGATAGCGTATTTTGCTTTCTCGCCGTCGGTTGCTGCGATCTTCACAGTACCGTCATCTTCGATTTCAATGGTTGTACCCGTTTCTTCAGTCAGGGCACGGATCACAGAACCACCTTTACCGATCACGTCCTTGATTTTGTCCGGGCTGATCTTGATGGTGTGGATACGTGGAGCAAACTGAGAGATATCGCCGCGCGGAGTGCTGATCGCCTGTTCCATTACGCCCAGAATGTGCAGACGCGCACCCTTAGCCTGGTTCAGAGCCACCTGCATGATTTCGCGGGTGATACCTTCGATTTTGATGTCCATCTGCAGCGCGGTGATACCATCGCGGCTACCGGCCACTTTGAAGTCCATGTCGCCCAGGTGATCTTCGTCACCCAGAATGTCAGACAGAACAACAAAGCTTTCGCCTTCTTTAACCAGACCCATTGCAATACCTGCAACAGCGGCTTTGATCGGCACACCTGCATCCATCAGGGCCAGAGATGCACCACAAACAGAAGCCATAGAAGATGAACCGTTAGATTCAGTAATTTCAGACACGACACGTACGGTGTACGGGAAGTCTTCTGGTTTTGGCATCATCGCCAGCACGCCGCGTTTCGCCAGGCGGCCGTGACCAATTTCACGACGTTTTGGTGAACCCACCATCCCGGTCTCACCAACGGAGTACGGAGGGAAGTTGTAGTGGAACAGGAAGCTGTCAGACTTCTCGCCCATCAGTTCATCCAGGTTTTGCGCGTCACGGGCAGTACCCAGAGTTGCAGTAACCAGTGCCTGAGTTTCGCCACGCGTAAACAGCGCTGAACCGTGAGTACGTGGCAGAACGCCAGTACGAACGTCCAGACCGCGGATCATGTCTTTTTCGCGACCATCGATACGTGGCTCGCCACGCAGAACACGGCTACGCACCACATTCTTCTCAATGCTACCCAGCAGGTCAGAAATTTCGCCAGCGTCCAGCGCTTCATCTTCTGCTTGCAGGGTCTGAACCACTTCCGCTTTGATGACGTTGATCTGAGCGTAACGGTCTTGTTTATCAGTGATCAGGTAAGCATCACCTAAACGAGATTCTGCCAGCGCTGCAACGCGAGCGTGCAGCTCTGCGTTAACCACTTCTGGCTGCCAATCCCATTTCGCTTTACCGACTTCAGCAACCAGAGAGTTGATGTTATCGATAACGATTTGTTGTTGCTCGTGGCCGAACACCACAGCGCCCAGCATCTGGTCTTCGCTCAGAACGTCAGCTTCAGACTCAACCATCAGAACCGCGCCTTTAGTACCGGCAACGACCAGGTCAAGACTACTGGTTTTCAATTCATCTGCGGTTGGGTTCAGAACGTACTGATCGTTAATGTAACCCACGCGTGCTGAACCGATTGGGCCGCTGAAAGGAATACCAGACAGGCTCAGGGCAGCGGACGCACCGATCATCGCAACGATGTCAGGGTTTACTTGCGGGTTCAGGGAAACCACGGTCGCGATAACCTGAACTTCATTCAGGAAACCTTCCGGGAACAGTGGGCGAATTGGACGGTCGATCAGACGTGAAGTCAGTGTTTCGCCTTCGCTTGGACGGCCTTCACGGCGGAAGAAGCTACCCGGGATACGACCAGCAGCATAAGTACGCTCCTGGTAGTTAACCGTCAGTGGGAAGAAACTCTGACCTGGTTTGGCTTTTTTCTGGCCAACAACGGTAACGAATACCGCGGTGTCGTCCATGCTAACCATCACGGCTGCAGTCGCCTGACGCGCCATCATGCCGGTTTCCAGCGTAACGGTGTGCTGGCCGTATTGGAATTTACGAATAGTCGGATTAAGCAATGTAATGTCCTTAATTGTGGCACGCAGCTGTTATGACAGCAGTTCACGCCGATAGATATCCGAGCTTCTCACTACATTCTCGCGACTAATGACAATCCTTATTGACCTGACAATGTGGCAATAAAGTCTCTCATTAGCCGCGCGAAAACATCTGTAACGGAAGTTCATGTTCTTAGAAAAACAGCAGAAACAACAGCCATACAGTACCCTGATTTGGTGTTGCTTCCTAGAATAAAGGGGCCTATTGGCCCCTTTACACTGAAACTCGCTTGATTAGCGACGCAGACCCAGACGTTCGATCAGGCTGGTGTAACGTGCTACATCTTTACCCTTCAGGTAGTCCAGCAGTTTACGACGCTGAGAAACCATACGCAGCAGACCACGACGGCTGTGGTGATCTTTTTTGTGCTCTGCAAAGTGACCTTGCAGATGGTTAATTTGAGCAGTCAGCAGAGCAACCTGAACTTCGGTAGAACCACTGTCGTTAGTGCCGCGACCAAAGTCGGAAACGATTTGAGCTTTAGCTTCAACGCTTAGAGACATAATTATACTCCAAAATATTATAGATAGTTTAAACGGGTGCCGATCTCTAATTCAGCTACCCAATGCATAAGCTGCGCTATTCTACCCTTTGCTATATATGATCGCAAGGTGGGCAAAAAGCGCTTATTCGGCGTATTCGACGACTAAACGACGTGGCGCAATGCGGCCATCATCGTCAATTTCGCCAATGCCGATAAACTTATGTTCTTCACCTTCCGTAATGCGAACCATGCCACTCGCCGGTGCGCCCGAAGCCTGAACAGGTTGACCCTGTTTAACGTATCCGGCCACCACAGGCAGCAAATTCACTTCCGGGAAGTCTTCGCATGCGCTGTCCATAGGCAGCAACAACGGATCCAACAGCAAGCGTGGCTCGATGCCCTGCTCTTCTGCCTGAGCAATCAACTCATGGATTTTTTCCATTGTGACCATGCGCTCAAGGGGATACGTGGCCACCTGCAAACGACGCAAATAAGTGACGTGTGCGCCACAACCCAATTTTTCACCTAAATCATCCACAATAGTGCGAATGTAAGTGCCTTTTGAGCAATGGATTTCCAGTTCAACCTCAACGCCTTCCCAGCGGATAAACTTCAGTTCATACACCGTAATACTGCGAGATTGACGGGGAACTTCGATACCCTGGCGTGCGTATTCATACAGCTTCTTGCCTTCGTATTTTAAAGCAGAATACATAGAAGGAATTTGCTGGGTTTCCCCGCGGAAGCTATCGAGTGCGTCGTCGAGTTGCTGCGGCGTAAAGGTTATTTCACGTTCGGAAACGATCTCACCTTCAGCGTCAGACGTATCAGTGCGTTGGCCGAGGCGGGCAATGACCCGATAACGCTTGTCAGAATCCAGCAGAAAACGCGAGAACTTGGTCGCTTCACCTAAACACAATGGCAGCATGCCAGTTGCCAGAGGATCGAGCGCACCGGTATGTCCTGCGCGGTTCGCGTTGTAAAGGCGTTTCACCTTTTGCAGGGCATCGTTGGAAGACAAGCCGTAAGATTTGTCCAGTAGCAGAACGCCGTGAATATCACGGCCGCGGCGACGTGGGCGGCTCATTATGCTTCCTCGTCGTCGCCTGCAGCTGAACGACGTTCAGCATCATTCTTCACGACGTTAGTCACCAGGTTAGACATACGCATGCCTTCAACCAGGGAGTTATCGTAAGCAAAGGTCAGTTCCGGAACAACACGCAAACGCATCGCTTTACCGATCAGGGTACGAATGAAACCTGATGCATCCTGTAAGGCTCTGATGCCGTTTTTCACACGATCGGGATCATGATTATCGGTGGTCAACACGTCGAGGAAGGTAACGAAAACTTTGGCATAAGCCAGGTCACGTGACACTTCTACGCCGGACACGGTGGCCATGCCAACGCGTGGATCTTTGACTTCGCGCTGTAAAATAATCGCGATTTCTTTTTGCATCTCCTGAGAGACACGTTGAGTACGGCTAAATTCTTTTGCCATGATTCTTTCTCCACTTGCTCCAGACAAATAAGGGGGCGCAAGGCCCCCATCTGGATATCAGCTACTTCGCAAACGTTAAGCGATAGTACGTTTGATCTCGATGATTTCGAAGACTTCGATCACATCACCAGTACGCACATCGTTGTAGTTCTTAACGCCGATACCACATTCCATGCCGTTACGAACTTCAGCAACGTCATCTTTGAAGCGACGCAGGGATTCCAGCTCGCCTTCGTAGATCACCACGTTGTCACGCAGTACACGGATTGGGTTGTTACGTTTGATCATACCTTCAGTAACCATACAACCTGCAATTGCGCCAAATTTCGGTGACTTGAACACGTCACGAACTTCAGCCAGGCCGATGATTTGCTGTTTGTACTCTGGCGCCAACATACCGCTCATCGCCTGTTTGACTTCATCAATCAGGTTATAGATGACGGAGTAGTAACGCAGATCCAGGCTTTCGCTTTCTACGACGCGACGGGCAGAAGCATCCGCACGCACGTTGAAGCCCAGGATGATCGCACGGGAAGCGGCTGCCAGCGTTGCATCAGTCTCGGTAATACCACCGACACCCATACCTACGATTTTGACTTTCACTTCGTCGGTTGACAAGTTCTGCAGTGCATCGGAAATCGCTTCGCAAGAACCCTGTACGTCAGATTTCAGAACGATGTTCAGTTCAGAAACTTCACCTTCGGTCATGTTCGCAAACATGTTTTCCAGTTTAGATTTCTGCTGACGAGCCAGTTTCACTTCGCGGAATTTACCCTGACGATACAGAGCAACTTCACGAGCTTTCTTCTCATCACGAACAACAGTCACTTCATCACCCGCAGCCGGAACGCTGGATAGACCCAACACTTCGACAGGAATAGAAGGACCTGCGGACAGAATGTCACGTCCCAGTTCATCACGCATCGCACGAACACGGCCGTATTCGAAGCCGCACAGAATGATATCGCCTTTATTCAGCGTACCTTCCTGAACCAGAACTGTTGCTACCGGGCCGCGACCTTTGTCCAGGAAGGACTCAATCACAACACCACTTGCCATACCGGTACGTACCGCTTTCAGTTCCAATACTTCAGCTTGCAGCAAGATGGCTTGCAGCAGATCGTCGATACCCGTACCGACTTTCGCAGAAACATGGATGAACTGAGATTCACCGCCCCACTCTTCCGGCATAACGCCGTACTGAGAAAGCTCGGTGCGAACGCGATCTGGATCAGCATCTGGCTTATCAATTTTGTTCACTGCAACCACGATTGGCACGCCAGCCGCTTTCGCATGCTGAACTGCTTCAATGGTCTGTGGCATCACGCCATCATCGGCTGAAACAACCAGAACCACGATGTCAGTTGCCTTGGCACCACGTGCACGCATTGAAGTAAACGCGGCGTGTCCCGGAGTATCCAGGAAGGTGATCATGCCGTTTTCTGTTTCAACGTGATAAGCACCGATGTGCTGAGTAATACCACCGGCTTCGCCCGCAGCAACTTTCGTTGAGCGAATGTAGTCAAGCAGGGAGGTTTTACCGTGGTCAACGTGACCCATGATGGTCACAACCGGAGCACGTGGCTCAGCGGCAGCTGAAGCACCGGTATCACGGTCGCTCATCAGCGCTTCTTCCAGCTCGTTCTCACGACGCAGGATAACTTTATGGCCCATTTCTTCAGCAACCAGTTGAGCAGTTTCCTGATCAATAACCTGGTTGATAGTAGCCATCGCACCCAGTTTCATCATCGTTTTGATGACCTGAGAGCCTTTAACTGCCATTTTGTTCGCCAGCTCAGCAACGGTAATGGTTTCACCCACAACAACGTCACGATTCACAGCAGCGACAGGCTTGTTGAAGCTCTGTTGCAGTGTGCTTGGCTTACGCTTGCCTTTACCATTACGGCCAACGGCACGTGCTTCTTCGCGATCCGCTTTAGATTCAGACAGTTTATTGCCTTTCTTCTGCTTGGTCGCTTTGCCACCGCGGGTACGGCTACGACGTTCGCCTTCAACTTTGGCGTCGTTTTCGTCTTCAGCTGCACGGGCGTGGGTAGAAGTGGTGACATGATAGTCAGCAGATTCTGATTCGCTTGGCGCGACAGTTTCAGTCCAGACACCTGAGTCAGCCATTTTACGGGCTTCCTCTGCGATGCGCTTGGCGTTTTCTTCAAGCTTACGCTGGGCTTCTTCTTCCGTTTTGCGTTTCAGCTCTGCGGCTTCAGCTTCACGGCGTGCTTTCTCTGCCTGAGCTGGTTTGGTTACTTCGTCAGTATGTTGATTCGTCACTTTATCTTTTTCCGCTGCATCACGCTTAGCTTTATCAGCGGCCTCACGTTTAGCTTGCTCTTCGGCGGCGCGTTTGGCTTTTTCCTGAGCTTCGCGCTGGGCTTGCTCTGCTGCTGCACGCTGTGCCTGTTCTTCCGCGTCACGCTTCGCCTGCTCTTCCGCTTCGGCCTGGGCAAGTTCTGCTTCGGTCATATCACGTTTAACATAAGTGCGTTTCTTGCGGACTTCGATTTGCACCGATTTACTCGTCCCGCCGGTGCTCGGAATATTCAGTGTACTACGCGTTTTGCGTTGTAACGTCAGTTTGTTTGTCGCACCAGCGTTTCCGCCATTCAGATGCGCCAACAATGTTTCTTTTTCCTGCTGGGTCACAGAGTCAGATTCGGACTTCGAGATCCCTGCATCAGCAAATTGCTGTACCAGGCGATCTACCGGGGTCTGAATCTCTGCCGCCAGCGATTTTACAGTTACATCTGTCATGCTGTTCCTTCCTGCTACAGTTTATTACGCGTTGTCGCCAAACCAGCAGATATTGCGCGCGGCCATGATAAGTTCACCAGCCTGCTCGTCAGTAAGACCTTCAATATCAGCCAGATCGTCGACACCCTGCTCGGCAAGATCTTCCAGCGTACAAACGCCTTGTGCAGCCAGTTTAAACGCCATGCTACGTTCCAGACCCGCCAGGTTCAGCAGATCGTCAGCAGGCTTGTTGTCACCGAGACTTTCTTCCTGGGCTAAAGCCAACGTCGTCAGCGCTTCTTTCGCACGTTCGCGAAGCGCATTCACGGTGTCTTCATCCAGGCCGTCGATTTCAAGCAGTTCGTTCACTGGCACATAAGCCAGTTCTTCGAGAGTAGAGAAACCTTCTTCTACCAGAACCGTGGCGAAATCTTCATCAATGGCCAGGTATTTAGTAAAGGTTTCAATCGCAGCGTGTGCCTCAGCCTGATGTTTGGCCTGAAGGTCGTCTGCTGTCATCACGTTCAGTTCCCATCTGTCATCACCACGATGTTGTTTCAACAGTTGGGAAGCCAAACGTACGTTCTGACCATTACGGCCAATCGCCTGTGCCAGGTTGCTGGCTTCAACGGCGATATCCATGGTGCATTTATCTTCATCAACCACGATGGAGGCAACATCTGCCGGAGCCATAGCGTTGATAACGAATTGCGCAGGATTGTCATCCCAAAGGATGATATCGATACGTTCGCCGCCCAGTTCACTGGAAACGGCCTGAACGCGTGCACCGCGCATACCGACACAAGCACCGACAGGATCGATGCGTTTGTCGTTGGTTTTCACTGCGATTTTTGCACGGGAGCCAGGATCGCGGGCTGCCGCTTTAATTTCGATCAGCTCTTCACCGATTTCTGGCACTTCAATGCGGAACAGTTCGATCAGCATTTCGTTGCGCGAACGGCTGACAAACAGCTGTGCGCCACGTGCTTCAGGACGAACATCATACAGAACGCCACGAATACGGTCGCCAGAGCGGAAGTTTTCACGCGGAAGCATATCTTCACGCAGGATCACAGCTTCAGCATTGCTGCCTAAATCCAGGGCGATGCTGTCGCGGTTAACTTTTTTCACGACGCCAGTGACGATTTCGCCCTGCTGTTCACGGAACTGCTCAACAACCATCGCGCGTTCAGCTTCGCGTACTTTCTGTACGATAACTTGTTTTGCGGTTTGGGTGGTGATGCGGTCGAATGTGACTGACTCGATTTGATCTTCGATGTAACCGCCGAGTTCGATAGACGGTTCTTCATACTGTGCTGCTTCGAGGGTGATTTCACGCGTTGGCTGAGTCACTTCGTCGACTGCAACCCAACGACGGAAGGTATCGAAGTCACCTGTTTTACGGTCAATGCTGACGCGGACTTCGATTTCCTGCTCGTATTTTTTCTTGGTCGCTGTTGATAATGCAATTTCCAGCGCTTCAAAAATCTTCTCGCGCGGGAGGGATTTTTCATTAGAAACTGCTTCTACAACAGCCAGAATCTCTTTGTTCATCCTAGTTGCCTCTTCCAAACTCTTTAAAAGTGGGGTACCAGGTTCGCTTTCTGGATGTTGCTCAGTGCGAACACTTCGTCTTTCCCTTCCACAGTCACCGTGATCATTTCGCCTTCGACAGCTTTGATGATGCCCTGCCATTTGCGACGATTCTGGACCGCCATACGCAGTACCATGCTGACTTCGTCACCGATAAAACGTTGATAATGCTCAGCGGTGAACATAGGACGATCAAGGCCTGGAGAGGAAACTTCCAGGTTATAGGCGACGGTGACTGGATCTTCAACGTCCAGCACAGCGCTCACCTGGTGGCTGACATCAGCACAATCATCAACATTGATCCCGGCGTCACTATCAATATAGATGCGCAACGTCGATTGGCGAGCCCGAACGAACTCGATGCCCACCAGCTCAAAGCCAAGTGCCTCGACTGGTGCTGTAATCAGCTCTGTTAATTTTTGTTCTAATGTGGACAAGCCCACCCCCAAGACATAAAAAAAGGGCTAAATAGCCCAGTGATTCTGTTGCCAAATAACAAAAAACCCCGATAAATCGGGGCTTTATGCAACTGGACCCTATTTGCCGCATAGCGGCTTCGGTACAACTTTCGAAGTGTTATTTTCAAATTGAAGCTTTCAAATGGGAACTGCAGAACATCACAGGAAGATACTGAAAGTCTATTTGAAATAAACACTTAGGGAAAGTGGTTGCGGGGGCCGGATTTGAACCGACGACCTTCGGGTTATGAGCCCGACGAGCTACCAGGCTGCTCCACCCCGCGTCCGAAAACGTGGCAAATACTACGCCGATAATCGCTAAAAAGCAAATTATCACAAAGATTGGTACCGAGGACGGGACTTGAACCCGTAAGCCCATTCGGGCACTACCACCTCAAGGTAGCGTGTCTACCAATTCCACCACCTCGGCACTCTTTTTTTTCACAATCGCTTGTACTGTCCAAGTTCAAGCCACTGTTTAAAACTTTTCACTTCTTTAGGTAAGAAGGTTACTGCTTAGTGAGGAACATCACTGTTCGGCGCTGCTGGAGCTGCCGGTGCAGTTGTCTGCTCAGTTTGCGCTGGCTGACTTAAGTTTTCCCACTCACTGCCTTTTTGGCCTTTATTGGTGCTCATGTTCCCAAGAATCAAACTAATGATAAAGAACAAAGCGGCCAACACGCCGGTCATACGGGTCATGAAGTTACCGGAACCACTCGAACCGAACAATGTGCCAGAAGCACCTGCTCCGAAAGAGGCTCCCATATCAGCGCCTTTACCTTGTTGCAGCATAACCAAAGCCACAAGGCCGATTGCTACGATAAGGAAAATCACCAGAAGAGCGTCGTACATAGTAGTACCTGTATCCTCGCGGGTTCACCGCATGCCAATTGCTTCTCACCAATTTAGCAGGCCATTTAAGGACCCACTGAAGCGGGTGTGAATACTAACCAAAGCCGTATGGCCGCGCAAGAGCAATTTGCAATGGAATGTTTGTTTGCGGAAAAAAACGGCAAATTCATCCAAAAAACCTTCATCAGGTATTATCTGCGCCGTTATCTGATGAGGAGACAACGGCGCAGAGAAGAAAAATTCGCCATTTCTTATCAGGTTACGGCTTGACCGCTTTCACTGCATCGGCAATGCGATTGGCTAATTTTTCTACCAGCTCCGCATCTTCACCTTCCACCATGACACGCAACAAAGGTTCTGTGCCTGATTTACGCAATAAAACGCGGCCACGGCCTGCAAGTTGCTTTTCAACTTCAGCGGTTACCTGCTTCACTTCATCAGATTCCAGCGGATCATGTTCACCAGCGAAACGCACATTAATCAGAATTTGGGGCAATAATTTCATACCGCTGCACAAATCATGAAGAGTCATGTGGTTACGGACCATTGCGGTGAGTACTTGCAAACCTGCAACAATACCGTCTCCGGTGGTCGTTTTGTCCAGCAAGATGATATGACCGGAGTTTTCAGCACCAATACGCCAGCCTTTTTCCTGCATTTTTTCCAGTACGTAGCGGTCGCCCACTTTCGCACGTGTGAAAGGAATGCCGAGCTGCTTGAGCGCAAGTTCGAGGCCCATATTACTCATCAGCGTGCCTACCGCACCGCCTTTAAGTTGCCCCTGACGTAGACCTTCACGCGCGATGATATAAAGAATCTGGTCGCCATCAACTTTGTTACCTTCGTGGTCAACCATTATCAGACGATCGCCGTCACCATCAAATGCCAAACCGACGTCAGCTTTTTCGGCCAGAACGCGCTGTTGCAACTGACGAACGTCCGTTGCGCCGCACTCTTCGTTAATATTCATGCCGTCTGGTTCACAGCCGATAGCGATGACTTTCGCGCCCAGCTCGCGCAGGACACTTGGCGCAATGTGATAAGTTGCACCGTTAGCACAATCGACCACAATTTTCAGACCGTTAAGGCTGAGTTCGCTCGGGAAAGTCCCTTTGCAAAATTCGATGTAACGACCTGCAGCATCCACTATACGACTGGCTTTGCCTAACTCTGCCGATTCAACGCAGGTCAGCGGTTTTTCCAGTTCGGCTTCGATGGCTTCTTCCACGTCATCTGGCAGCTTTGTCCCATCGATGGTGAAAAATTTGATGCCGTTATCGTAATAAGGATTGTGGGAAGCAGAAATCACGATCCCTGCTTCTGCACGGAAAGTACGCGTCAGATACGCCACCGCAGGGGTGGGCATCGGTCCGGTAAAGGATGCCGATAAGCCCGCTGCCGCCAGCCCTGCTTCAAGAGCAGATTCCAGCATATAGCCCGAGATGCGTGTGTCTTTACCAATAATCACTTTACGAGAGCCGTGGCGCGCTAAAACTTTTCCCGCTGCCCAGCCGAGTTTGAGAACGAAATCTGGCGTGATTGGGTTATCACCTACTTTTCCGCGAATGCCATCGGTGCCAAAGTATTTACGGTTGCTCATAGTTATTTTTTATCCCTTGCAGAAAGTGTAGCTTCGACGACACGCATCGCTTCGACGGTTTCTTTTACATCATGTACACGGACGATCTGAGCGCCCTGCATGGCTGCGATAACAGCACAGGCAACACTTCCCGTCACACGTTGTTCTGGTGAGACATGAAGCAGTTGGCCGACCATGGATTTCCTCGACATGCCAACAAGAAGAGGCAAGCCGAAATGATGAAACTCAGCCAGTCTGGCGAGCAACTGGTAATTGTGGTTCAGATTTTTACCGAAACCAAAGCCCGGGTCGAGTAACAATTTGCTTTTCGGAATGCCTGCATTCTCACAGCGTGCAATTTGTTCAACAAAATACTCCGCGACTTCAGCAACCACATCCTCATATTTTGGGGAGTGCTGCATTGTTTTCGGTTGCCCTTGCATGTGCATCAGGCAAACGGGCAACCCTGTTTCTGCGGCTGCCTGCAATGCGCCCGGCTCTTGTAAAGAGCGAATGTCATTGATCAGATGCATACCTGCGCGGGCAGCTTCGCGGATAACGATCGCTTTTGATGTATCCACTGAAATCCAGACATCAAAGCGACGGGCAATCGCCTCAACAACCGGCACCACACGCGCCAGTTCCTCATCTTCACTGACCTCAGCAGCACCTGGACGCGTCGACTCTCCGCCAATATCAAGAAGGGTTGCCCCGGCATTGATCATCGCCTCAGCATGCCTGAGTGCGAGATCCAGCGAGTTATGCCTACCTCCATCAGAAAATGAATCCGGCGTAACATTCAGGATCCCCATTATCTGAGGAAAAGTGAGGTTTAGAATCGATTCTCTGGCTGTGAGTTGCATACGTCATGTCTCGTTTGATCGGTCAGTGGTCGTAATATCTAAATTCCGGGGCAAAGAATGCACGCATAAAAAACCCCGGGCAAGCCCGGGGTAGTATGTAATCAGCATTTTTCCAACCAGCGACTTATTTGCCGCTGAATTGTTCAAACATCGTATTGCCAGGATTTGGCGTACGAGGCTCATCAACCGGCGTTGGCGCTTTTGGCGAACCACCGTCGTTAGAATTGCCATTACCATTTTTACCGCCGACGTCATCCCAGCCAGCTGGCGGGCGAACTTCCGTACGGTTCATCAGATCGTCTATCTGTGGTGCATCGATGGTTTCATATTTCATCAGGGCATCTTTCATTGAATGAAGGATATCCATGTTTTCCATCAGCAAAGTACGCGCACGTGCATAGTTACGTTCAACCAGAGATTTCACTTCCTGATCGATGATTCGCGCCGTTTCATCAGACATGTGTTTCGCTTTTGCTACTGAACGACCGAGGAAGACTTCGCCTTCTTCTTCCGCATACAGCAACGGACCTAATTTGTCTGAGAAGCCCCACTGCGTAACCATGTTACGGGCAATGGATGTCGCCACTTTAATATCGTTCGATGCACCGGTAGAGACTTTTTCTACACCGTAGATGATCTCTTCAGCAAGACGACCACCGTAGAGCGTGGAAATCTGGCTTTCGAGTTTCTGACGGCTGGCACTGATCGCATCACCTACTGGCAGGAAGAACGTCACACCCAATGCCCGGCCACGAGGAATAATCGTGACTTTGTGCACAGGATCGTGTTCAGGAACCAGGCGGCCAATGATGGCGTGACCCGCTTCATGATACGCGGTGGATTCTTTCTGCGCTTCAGTCATCACCATGGAGCGACGTTCCGCACCCATCATGATTTTGTCTTTGGCTTTTTCGAACTCAACCATAGACACCACACGTTTATTACCACGTGCAGAGAACAGAGCGGCTTCGTTGACCAGGTTTGCCAGATCAGCACCGGAGAAACCCGGTGTACCACGTGCAATCACAGAAGCATCAACATCTGTTGCCAGAGGAACGCGGCGCATGTGAACTTTAAGGATCTGTTCGCGGCCACGCACGTCTGGCAAGCCAACCACAACCTGACGGTCGAAACGGCCCGGACGCAGCAATGCCGGGTCAAGAACGTCAGGACGGTTAGTCGCAGCAATAACGATAATGCCTTCGTTACCTTCAAAGCCGTCCATCTCAACCAACATCTGGTTCAGCGTTTGCTCACGTTCATCGTGACCACCGCCTAAACCTGCACCACGCTGACGGCCAACGGCGTCAATTTCATCGATGAAGATGATACATGGAGCAGCTTTCTTCGCTTGTTCGAACATGTCACGCACACGGGATGCGCCGACACCCACGAACATTTCGACGAAGTCAGAACCAGAAATAGTAAAGAAAGGAACCTTGGCTTCACCTGCGATGGCTTTCGCCAGCAAGGTTTTACCGGTACCCGGAGGACCGACCATCAGGACGCCTTTAGGAATTTTACCGCCCAGTTTCTGGAAACGGCTAGGTTCGCGCAGGTAATCAACCAGCTCGCTAACCTCTTCCTTGGCTTCGTCGCAACCTGCAACATCCGCAAAAGTCGTTTTAATTTGATCTTCTGTCAGCATGCGCGCTTTGCTCTTGCCAAAGGACATAGCCCCTTTGCCGCCGCCGCCCTGCATTTGCCGCATAAAGAAGATCCAGACCCCAATCAACAACAACATTGGGAACCAGGAAATAAAGATAGAGGCCAGTAAGCTTGGTTGCTCTGGTGGCTCACCCACTACGGTTACATTTTTGCTCAGCAGCGTATCCAGCAACTTAGGGTCTTCAACTGGAATGTAGGTCGTGTACTTGTTGCTGTCTTTTTTAACAACGTTAATCTCACGTCCATTGATACGCGCTTCGCGAATCTGGTCTTGGGTCAATTCGGACATGAAGGTAGAATAATCTACCCTACGGCCATTAGACTCGCTGGGCCCAAAGCTCTGAAATACAGACATCAATACTACTGCGATGACTAACCAGAGAATCAGGTTCTTCGCCATGTCACTCAAGGGATCAACCTCATATTACAACTGTGTTAACAAACAGCGTTAGGGTACTACAGTTTCCGCCCTGTCGCTACGATGTACACTTCTCGCGAACGTGCTCGGGAAGCGTCTGGCTTACGAATCTTCACCTTCGTAAACAGGGAGCGAATTTCCCGCAGGTATTCATCAAAGCCATCTCCCTGGAACACCTTCACCAGGAAACTTCCGCCTGGTGCTAATACATCCCGACACATATCCAACGCTAACTCAACCAAATACATCGATTTTGGAATATCGACTGCCGGTGTACCGCTCATATTCGGGGCCATATCGGACATGACCACCTGAACCTTATTTTCTCCCACGCGGTCAAGCAGCGCTTTGAGAACTAATTCATCACGAAAATCCCCCTGAAGGAAATCGACTCCAACAATAGGATCCATAGGTAAAAGGTCAAGAGCAATGATGCGCCCTTTGCTACCGATCTGCGTGGCGGCAAACTGCGACCATCCGCCGGGTGCTGCGCCTAAATCCACAACGGTCATCCCGGGTTTGAACAGCTTATCGCCCTGCTGTATCTCATCAAGCTTAAACCAGGCGCGGGAACGCAGCCCTTTTTTCTGTGCCTGAATCACGTATTTATCGCTAAAGTGTTCCTGCAGCCAGCGTGTGGAACTTGCAGAACGCTTTTTAATAGACATTATTTAGTAACCATATAGTTTTCCAACTACCCTGTGTTAGAGCTTTTGGAACAAGCTGTTAGCGTCATGACGTCTATGGCTAAGTCAGTATAAATCACATCCCGAAGCAGTGCGGGTTGGTCATATACATGAGATGGCGGTAGAATGACCCGTTTTCAATCCCAACTTAAGCAAAAAAGACGATGAATCTTAACAATAAACAAAAACAGTACCTGAAAGGTCTGGCACATCCACTGAAACCGGTTGTCATGCTGGGTAACAACGGCCTGACAGAAGGCGTGCTTGCCGAAATCGAACAGGCACTGAAGCATCACGAACTGATCAAGATTAAAGTCGCGGCAGAAGAACGCGAAACGAAGACCTTGATCGTAGACGCTATCGTGCGTGAAACCAAGGCGTGTAATGTGCAAGTTATCGGCAATATGCTGGTACTTTATCGCCCTTCTACCGAAGACCGCAAAATTATCTTACCGCGTTAATTCGTCAGAGTTTAACGAAAAACGCTTTAGATTTTCGGAAAGGTGCCACGAAATCACGTTCAGGAAAAGGCTATAACTGGCCTTTTTACGTTAGTTTTCAATTTAATGTGAAGTCATTCACTTCATGAATGGGTGATTTATAGGGCGAAACATTACGTTTCGCCCTTTTTAATGCAGATTTTTAGAGGTACTCGACCTTCAGCACTTCAAACTCAACATCCCCGCCTGGGGTGCTGATCACAACCACGTCATCCTGTTCTTTCCCAATCAAACCGCGTGCGATAGGTGAGTTCACAGAAATCAGATTTTGCTTAAAGTCAGCTTCGTCGTCACCCACGATGCGGTAGGTCTGTTCTTCTTCGCTGTCCAGGTTCATCAATTTCACCGTGGCACCAAAAATGACACGCCCCGTCACCGGCATTTTTGTCACGTCGATCACCTGAGCATTTGAAAGCTTGGCTTCGATCTCCTGAATACGGCCTTCGCAGAAGCCCTGCTGTTCGCGGGCAGCGTGATACTCAGCATTCTCTTTCAGATCGCCGTGTTCGCGCGCAGTGGCAATATCAGCAATAATTTTTGGACGACGTACGCCCTTCAGATGATCCAGCTCTTCACGTAATCTTTCTGCGCCACGCAACGTCATCGGAATCGGTTTCATATATTCATTACCTCTAACTTGGTCCTTTCGGTAAACACCGTCCTGATTGAATCAGGTAAGAAATTAAGCCAGCTCTTTTGACCTACTCACTCTGGCGAAAAACAAAAAAAACCTCACCCGGAGTTGCCACCAGGCCAGGATTCATTTTGCATTATGATTCGTATTTTAACGTAGAGTTCCTTGAGGATCATCGTTTACTTTCAGCCACGTTGCGCCTGGGTTCGTAGCATCGTAGTATGGCACCACATTATCCTGTTGTTACCCAGAGCCTTTACTCAAAATAATGCGTTTTATACGAATAGTCAGTGGATTAGCATGCGCGTTTGTTCTGAATACAAATGCGGCTCAGATCGAAAATTACACAGAATATCTGCCTGACGGTACGAATCTGGCTGTGCTGGTACAGAAAATAGGCGCTCCCGCGCCTGCCATCGACTATCACGGTTCCCAGATGGCGTTGCCCGCCAGTACCATGAAGATCCTGACCGCGCTGGCGGCCTTACTTCAGTTGGGTCCAGATTTCCGATTCACTACCACCCTGGAAACCCCGGGCTCCGTTTCCGATGGCGTCTTAAAAGGGGATCTGGTCGCGCGTTTTTCCGGAGATCCGACGCTGAAGCGTCAGAATATTCGGAATATGGTCGCGGTGCTGAAAAAACAGGGCATTAAAGAGATCAGTGGTGATGTGGTCGTGAACACGTCAGTGTTTGCCAGCCATGACAAAGCCCCCGGCTGGCCATGGAATGACATCACACAGTGCTTCAGTGCGCCGCCCGCCGCGGCGATTGTCGATCGCAACTGTTTCTCGGTGTCCCTTTACAGCGCGCCTAAACCTGATGAAAACGCCTTTATCCGCGTAGCCTCCTATTATCCGGTGCATATGTTCAGTGAGGTCCGCACGCTGGCAAAAGGTTCTCCGGATGCGCAGTATTGTGAACTGGATGTTGTGCCGGGAGAATTCAATCGCTACACATTGACCGGTTGTCTCACCCAACGCAGTGAACCTTTGCCACTGGCTTTCGCCATTCAGGATGGTGCCAGCTATGCCGGTGCAATTTTGAAAGACGAACTCTTGCAGGCAGATATTCAGATTGATGGCACGTTGAAACGTCAGACGCGCCAGACACCTGCCGGGACGGTGCTTGCACAAACGCAGTCTGCTCCGTTGCATGATCTGCTGCGCATAATGCTGAAGAAATCCGACAACATGATTGCCGATACGGTATTTCGTACGATTGGTCATCAGCGGTTTGGTGTGCCGGGAACCTGGCGTGCCGGTTCAGATGCTGTGCGCCAAATCCTTCGCCAGAAAGCGGGCATCGATTTAGGCAACTCTATTCAGGTTGATGGCTCAGGCCTGTCACGTCACGATTTGCTGTCACCGGCGACGATGATGCAGGTACTGCAATACATCGCGCAGAACGATAAGGATTTAGACTTTATCTCAATGCTTCCACTGGCCGGTCATGACGGTACGCTGCAGTATCGCGGTGGTCTGCACGAAGCCGGTGTGGATGGCAAAGTGTCTGCGAAAACAGGCTCACTGTCTGGCGTATACAACCTGGCAGGCTTTATCACCACCGCCAGCGGGCAACGCATGGCGTTTGTTCAGTTCCTCTCCGGATACGCAGTGCCTCCGGAAGACCAGCGTACGCGTCGCGCTCCGCTGGTACGCTTTGAGAGCCGTCTCTATAAGGACGTCTACCAAAATAATTAACCCTGGAGAAGTGCCAGACGATGAAACTGCTGATAGTTGAAGATGATGAACTTTTACGGCAGGGTTTATCGCTGGCATTAACCAGCGATAATTATGTGTGCGACTGCGCATCCACCGCGGCAGAAGCGCAAAGCCTCATCCAGACCAGTCAATACAGTCTGGTGATCCTTGATTTAGGGTTGCCAGATAAAGATGGCGCGACGCTTCTGCGTCAATGGCGTCGCCAAAGAATTTCCCTTCCCGTCCTCATTTTGACCGCCCGTGATGCTCTTGAAGACCGCGTCGATGGCCTGGACGCCGGTGCCGATGATTACCTGATCAAACCTTTCGCCCTGGCCGAGCTCCAGGCGCGGGTTCGTGCGCTTATTCGTCGCTATCAGGGACAAAGTGATAACGAGATTTCCGTTGGCAATTTGAAAATTAACCTCTCGTCGCAGCAAACCTATCTGGGTGACGCTCAGGTGGAAGTCACGCCGAAGGAATTTGCGATTTTAACCCGGCTGATGATGCGCGCCGGGCAAACGGTCAACCGAGAGTTACTTCAGCAAGATCTCTATACCTGGCAGGACGATTTAGGATCTAATACGCTGGAAGTTCACGTTCATAACCTGCGACGCAAACTGGGTAAGGAACTCATCCGCACAGTGCGCGGCATTGGATACCGGCTGGAGATAGCACCGTGACCAGTATGCGCCGCCGTCTTCTGGTCATGCTGGCGTTGATTCTTTTTGTCACCCAACTCACCAGCATTTTCTGGCTCTGGCATGAAAGTCAGGAGCAGATTAATTTGCTGGTGAATGACACGCTTTCCGCCAAAGTTCGCAATGCGCATGTTGAGAAGGAAATTGCCGAAGCGATTGCCTCGCTGATTGCGCCTTCTTTGCTGATGATGACCATTACTCTGGTGCTCTCCTTCTGGGCGATCAGCTGGATTATTCGTCCGCTAAACCAGTTACAAAAACGTCTGGAAACCCGCTCGGCAGATAACCTTTCGCCTTTGCCACTGAACAGCGAAATTCGCGAGGTGGTGGCGGTGACAAACGCTCTCAATCAGCTGTTTTCACGCCTTTCAAATACGATTCAACAGGAACGACTATTCACTGCCGATGCCGCTCACGAATTACGAACGCCACTTGCCGGAGTGCGTCTGCATCTTGAGATCATGCAAAAAAATGGCATCACCGGCAGCGATACCCTGATTGGTCGTATCGATCAGCTTATGCATACCATTGAACAATTACTGATGTTATCCCGCGCCGGACAGAATTTTGCTAAAGGTGAATATCAGCAAGTGGATCTTGTGGCAAACGTCATCGAACCGCTGCGTGAAGAATTCTGCGAGATGCTGGAAGATCGCAAACAAAGGCTGATTTTGAGGCTTCCGCAACATGCCACGCTTCAGGGAGATGCCGTTCTGCTTCGTTTACTGGTGAGGAATCTGGTGGAAAATGCTTTCCGCTACGGCCCTGAGAACAGTGAAATACTCATTACAGTGCAGCCACAGAACAAGGGTTTCCTGATACAAATTGACGATGAAGGTCCGGGGATTGATGAGACAAAAGCGTGTGAGCTGACCCAGGCATTCAAACGTATGGATCAACGTTATGGCGGCAGCGGATTGGGTTTGAACATTGTGATACGTATTGCTCAACTTCACTGCGGAACGTTGACGTTGCGTAATCGTGCCTCAGGCTACGGGCTGAGTGCGCAATGCTGGCTGCCCGATGTGATTTTGGAAAATGCCCTTTCACTTTCTGCCAGCACCACGAAAAATATGTATTAAAAAAGGCTGCCACTGGCAGCCTTTCAGATTGAGATCTACGCCGGATTAACGTTCGTAAATGATTTCAACGCCTTCGTCGTCGTCTTCATCCCAGTCATCGTCCCAGTCGTCGTCAGCTTCAGATTCCACTTCAGCCAGTTGTTCACGGTGATAATCGTCCCACATGAATTCAACTTTTTCTGGCGCAGCTTCTTCAATCGCCATGTGCTTAGGATTTTCATTGATAAATTTCATCACATCCCAGCACAGTGCATTCACGCCTTCGCGATTAGCGGCTGAAATCAGGTAGTAGTTACCTTCCCAGCCCAGCGCTTCTGCAATGGCTTTAGCACGCGTCTCAGCTTCTTCTTTTTCGATCAGATCAACTTTGTTGAATACCAGCCAACGTGGCTTTTCAGCCAGTTTTGCATTGTATTGCTGCAACTCATTGATGATGACTTTCGCATTCTCGATCGGATCAGATTCATCAATCGGCGCGATATCGATCAGGTGCAGTAACACACGGCAACGCTCAAGGTGTTTCAGGAAGCGAATACCTAAACCAGCGCCTTCAGATGCCCCTTCAATCAGACCAGGGATATCGGCGATCACAAAGCTTTGCTCACTGTCCATACGAACAACACCAAGGCTTGGTACCAGGGTGGTAAACGGATAGTCAGCAACTTTTGGTTTCGCTGCGGAAACGGCACGAATGAAGGTCGATTTACCCGCATTTGGCAGCCCCAGCATGCCCACGTCAGCCAGCAGCATCAGCTCAAGCGCGATATCACGCTCTTCGCCTTTCGTGCCCATGGTTTTTTGGCGTGGGGAACGGTTAACCGACGATTTGAAGCGGGTATTGCCAAGACCGTGGAAACCGCCTTTAGCCACCATATTGATCTGACCGTGTTTGGTCATATCAGCAAGCACTTCACCGGTGGCCTGATCCAGAACGCGCGTACCAACGGGAACTTTGATCGTAATATCTTTACCGCGTTTACCGGTACAGTCGCTGCTTTGACCGTTTGTGCCGCGCTCCGCGCGATATGATTTCACAAAGCGGAAATCGATCAGCGTATTGAGGTTTTCATCAGCAAGCAGGAAAACGTCGCCACCATCGCCACCGTCGCCGCCATCAGGGCCGCCACGGGGAATATATTTCTCACGACGGAAGCTCACACAACCGTTACCGCCGTCACCTGCCACGATCAATATTGTGGCTTCATCAACAAACTTCATTTGTACTGTCTCCGTAAATCATTCGCCTGGCAGCTATAGTTTAGCTACCAGGTTTTGCTCTGTCCGACGAGGCCACCAACGATGGCCTGCTGCGGAAAACATTGCACCCGCCACCACCACAAATGCCCCAAGATAACCTACAAAATTGAGCACTGGTGCGGCGAAATAGCCCGGCCAGGCAAGTGCTAACAGATCTGAAAATAGCAGGGTAAACAAGGGCGTCAGCGTCACTATTGCGCTGACCTGCGATGCCTGCCATCTCGCCATCGCTTCCGCTAAGGCGCCATATCCTACTAAGGTATTCGCGCCGCAAAACAACAAACAGGCAAACTGCCAGCCGCTGAGCTGTGAAAGCATCGCCGGACTGGCCAGCGGGAGCAATGCGATAGAACATAAAGTGTACAGCAAAAACAAGATTTGCGGCGAGGCCAGCTGACGCAACAGAACCTTTTGCGCCACACCATAAATCACCCAAACCATTGCTGCCCCGACACCAAAAATCACACCGAGGGTGTAATCGGTAAGACGGGTAAATATTTCAATCAGGCTGACATTGAAGAACAATATCAGTCCTAAAATCAACATAATGGCGCCAATAACCTGCGTGACACGCATCTTCTCTTTCAGGATTATCACACTGGCCAGCATCATACCAACAGGCGAAAGCTGACCGATAACCTGAGAAGCCGTCGGACTGAGAAACTTCAGTGAAGAACTAAAAAGAACAAAGTTCCCCATCAGCCCTGCGGTGGCAATTAACACCAGAATAAGCCAGCGTGGCCTGCTTAAAATCACTCTTGGCGGTAAGCGACGCTTCGCGGCAAGAATGCATCCCAGCACAATTGCAGCCATGGAAAACCGATACCAGACCACCGTAAAGGGATCCATGACGACCAATACCTGCTTCATAGCGATGGGCAAAGAACCCCAACTCATGGCAGTGATCAGCGCTAACATGATCCCGACAGGTGCCTGCGATTTAGTATCCATTATCCGCCAGAATGGGCTAACCAGAATGTAAAAAGCCCCGCAACGAGTTGCGGGGCTTACATCTATTTACTAAGACGAGAAAAACTTATTCAGCTTCGATGCTGATATACTTACGGTTTTTCGGGCCTTTAACTTCGAACTTGACTTTACCGTCAGCCAAAGCAAACAGAGTGTGGTCCTTGCCGCAACCCACGTTGATACCAGCGTGGAATTTGGTGCCGCGCTGACGAACGATGATGCTGCCTGCCAGTACTGCTTCGCCGCCAAAGCGTTTTACGCCCAGACGTTTAGCTTCTGAATCGCGACCGTTGCGTGTGGAGCCGCCAGCCTTTTTGTGTGCCATTGTTCCGCTCTCCTAATCTTAAGCGCTGATGCCGGTGATTTTAACGTCAGTGAACCACTGACGGTGGCCCTGCTGCTTACGATAGTGCTTACGACGACGAAACTTAACGATTTTGACTTTAACGCCACGACCGTGAGCAACGATTTCAGCTTTAACGATACCGCCAGCAACTAAAGGCAGGCCGATATTAATTTCTTCACCGTTTGCAATCATCAGAACCTGATCAAACTCGATCGTTTCGCCAGTTGCGATGTCAAGCTTCTCAAGGCGAATAGTCTGCCCTTCGCTGACACGGTGTTGTTTACCACCACTTTGGAAAACCGCGTACATATAAAACTCCGCTTTCCGCGCACTCAACTTTGTATAGTTCAGAGGGCGCTATAAATATTCACAATAGGGCGCGAATTCTACGCAAAAAATCAGAGTAAGACAAGAGCACAATGACCACAAAAGAAGAAAAAAAGCGCAGTTCTTTCGTTATCATTTATCTACACTGTTTTTCAAGTACAATCCCCTTTACAGTTAGCGCCATGTGCCAATGTGAGCCAGATCTCATTGCGGTGAAGAGAACAACAGCCGAAAAAACACAATGAACCTAGAACAGATTATCGATCTTACTCAGGACGACATGGCTGCGGTCAACGCATCCATCCTTGAACAGTTGAACTCCGAAGTTTCACTCATCAATCAACTGGGATATTACATCATCAGCGGTGGCGGTAAACGCATCCGTCCAATGATTGCAGTATTGACTGCCCGGGCGCTCTCTTACGAAGGCGACAAGCACATCAAAGTGGCTGCGTTGATTGAGTTTATCCATACCGCCACGTTATTGCACGATGACGTTGTGGATGAATCCGACATGCGTCGGGGCAAAGCCACTGCCAATGCGGCTTTTGGTAATGCTGCCAGCGTACTGGTGGGCGATTTCATCTACACCCGCGCCTTCCAGATGATGACTGATTTGGAATCACTTCCCGTTTTAGCTCTGATGGCTAAAGCGGTGAATGTGATCGCCGAAGGCGAAGTACAGCAACTGATCAACTGCAATGATCCTGACATTAGCGAAGAGAGCTACATGCAGGTTATTTACAGCAAAACAGCGCGCCTCTTCGAAGCGGCATCCCAGTCTTCTGCCATGCTGGCTGGCGGAACTCAGGAGCAGATTGTCGCGTTGCAGGATTATGGTCGCTATCTGGGTACTGCGTTCCAGCTGATTGATGATTTGCTCGATTATGATGCTGACGGCGAAACGCTGGGTAAAAATACCGGTGATGATCTTGATGAAGGCAAACCGACATTACCGCTTTTGCATGCAATGCAGCATGGTGATGAAGAACAGTCAGCCATGATCCGTAAAGCTATCGAAGAAGGTAATGGGCGCCATTTACTGGAACCCGTCCTGGCAGCCATGCACCAGTGGGGCTCACTGGAGTACACCCGTCAGCGCGCTGAAGAAGAAGCAGACAAAGCGATTAAAGCCCTTCAGGTATTGCCGGAGTCTGTCTACCGCTCCGCGCTTGAAGGTTTGGCGCACCTTTCTGTGAAACGCGACTTCTGATGTTTTCTGTCGTACCTGCATGACCACGGCAGGTACGACAGCGTTACAACGCTAGCTTTCGTCAGGTTTGCGTAACCTGTTTAATATTTCCGAAACACCTTCTCTCACAATAAACGAGATCATTGTTTCACGTTCCGGCTCTCTCAGTTGCTTATAGCTTTCAATCCATATCGCCAGGGGATCCTGATGCGACGTATAAACATACTCTGCCGAGTGCTCATTCATCGCCAGACTGGCGACGGTATTACCTGGCAAACTGTCTATGTGATATTCAACCGCACGCCCCTGTACACCTCGCCTCCTTCGCTTTATCCAGCATAACCTGCGCGCCATTCCGTGCACGCCTTGTGTCGAAGTCGGAAGCCCTTCTTTACCGGTCAACTCCTTTGCTGCAAACCACTCTTTTTTCATAACGTTCCTTGTCTTTCTCATTCAAACCAATAAGAAAGTTGCTGTTATAAATCCATGTGAATAATGACGATGTTTTCCTGACACGGGCGACGTTTATTTTAGAGAAGATATTAACGCCACCACTTAAGGAAAACGTCTATTTAACGGAAAGAAGATATTCAATTTTTCGAAATGAGTCCACTGCTGCTTTAAAAGTTTCCATGAATTATCTTTATCAATAAACCATGAATATGCTTAAAGGATGTTTTTTAGAAAGAAGCATTATAATGTTGAAAGAAAAACATTAACACCCTTAAAATGTAACTATAAAACAAATACTTAATATCAAAATCAATAATTAAATAT
>NZ_JAFMOX010000057.1 GCF_019049655.1 Rahnella rivi | reverse complement strand
AAATATATGTCAATAGCATTGAAATACTTAGCAATAAATAATAAAAACAAACGCGATAATTTCCCTACATAACAAGGGAACTAGTTGGTTAGTATTACTGCGAGCTCTGACTCATAAATAAAGTATATATAAAAAAATTAAGTATTCAATTAAATGATAAAGGAATGACGTCATGAAATTAAAAGCATTGGCCCTGATTGTTCCAGCCTTATTAGTTGCTGGCGCTGCACACTCCGCGGAAGTTTATAATAAAGACGGCAACAAACTTGACCTGTACGGTAAAGTGGATGCCCGTCATCAGTTCTCTGACAACGTGGGTGACGATGGTGATGAAACCTACGTCCGCGTTGGCTTTAAAGGTGAAACCCAAATTTCTGACCAACTGACCGGTTACGGCCAGTGGGAATACAACGTTCAGGCGAACAACACTGAAGGTAGCAATTCAGGCAATGCGACCCGTCTGGGCTTTGCAGGTCTGAAATTCGATAACTACGGTTCTTTCGATTATGGCCGTAACTACGGCGTAGTGTATGACGTTGAAGCCTGGACCGATATGCTGCCAGTGTTCGGTGGTGATACCTACACTACCACCGATAACTTCATGGTTGGCCGTACCAACGGCGTTGCAACTTACCGTAACACTGACTTCTTCGGCGAAGTGAAAGGCCTGAACTTTGCACTGCAATATCAGGGTGCTAACGATGGCACCAACGATACTGAAGGCACAAACAATCACCGCGATGTTGGTCATCAGAACGGTGACGGCTACGGTTTGTCCACCACCTATGATTTCGGCATGGGTATCAACTGCTAACTTCATATTATTACAAGATAAATGTGCATCCCTGCAAAACTCCTGCAAAATTCTTCTGCAAAACCACCAACGAATTAAACGATAACCTCCTTCCAGTCTTTACCCCGATCGTCGTGATATTTCTCCGTCATCTGACTATTTTTGTGTCCGAGTAAAACCTGTGTGTTCACACCCTGTTCACTGAAAAGCCGTTCTGACAGAGAACGCTGCTCGTGAAAGGTGGGGGGACTTTCCCCCGTCCATTTTAGGCCGCAGTTATCTCGTGCTTCTGCAAATCCCTTTGAAAGTGTGCTCTTAGTGATCTGCCCACCACGCGTACAATTTCTTCTCGCTCTGTGATGATGCAAGATCCATTGGCTCAAAACTGAATCACGACATTCAGTAATGACATCCTGAAGTGTAATGCCCAACGCTTCACATTTTAAAGAAAGCGGAATGGCAACTTTTGCCCCGGTTTTTTGTTGTACTATATGAAGCTTGTTATCCCAAATATCCGCGAATTTTAATTTTGAAATATCTCCAATTCGCTGTCCGGTAATCATTGCCAACAACATTGCACGGGGAATGTGCACTGGCATCTTCAAAGCCTCTTTATATATTTCCTTCCACTCATCCAAAGAAAGCCTTTGCCTTGTAACTTTCGCTCTTGGTTGCTTAGTTGCTTTCGCCGGATTATATCCAGCAGGAACCTCCCCAGCATGCTGGGCTTCCTTAAAAACATCACTTAGTGTGGAGCGTACCATTTGCGCCATTCGGCCTTGGCCTTTTTCTATATATAGATCCAGAATTCCGGCGATATCTCTGGCACCTACATCTGATAAGGTTTTTATGCCACAGTGAGAAACCAAAGCTCTTAATGATGGTTCACGAAGCTTTGCAGTATCAGCTTTGATCTCCCCGGCTTTAACTCTTTCTAATTGAATTAGTCTGTACTTATCAACCCATGCATTTGTGGTAATCCCTTTGCTTACCTCACGGCTAATTTCATTTCTTACCCGGAGAAGGTTTGCCATTTTCCGCTGGTTTAATTGCATATTTGCATCTATTGCGATTGCTTTTGCTTCCTCTTCATTGTCTCCAAGCCCGTGAAATTTTCCTGTTCCTGGATGTTTATAACGCCAGTAAACCTTTTTGGTTCTGGCGTCGGTGTAGCAGGAAAGACCGGGGATATTCACATTGTATTTACGTGGACGTGCCATCTTCGAGAATCCTCATTAAACGTGGATCTAAGTCCTTGCTGATCTCGGGCTTCTCGGCCATGCCAATAAAACGCGCTGTCGCTTCAACACGCCAGCAACGTCCAGCCTTAAAGGGAAGGGGGTAAATCATTCCGTTTTTGGCATACCTCATCAGCGTTGCTCTGCTGGGTATTGGTGCTGAAAACTCATCGAGAGCCCATTCATCTAACGTTAATGTTCTCGCCATAAATCACCCCACACGTTTAAGTTATAGCTGGCTGCACACCGGCTTACAGATTTGAAAGTTTTTCGATTGCTTGGTCGATAGAACCGATCGCTGTATTCAGATCAGACAGGCTAACCCGGCTCCTCAGTTCTCTGAGCTCTTCCGGGGTGTTGCAGGCTTTAACCTGTTCCATTAAACCCAGAAGATATGCTGGCGCGGATTCAGCAGTAACCGCGGCCACTTCACCAGGACGCAAAACTAAAAGCTCTCTTGCCATTGCTTCAGCCTCTCCCCATCGCAGAGAAGGGGAGCGATGCGCTATAATTTCCTTCAGACGTTCGTTGGTTAAATTCTTCATTATTCATCTTCCTTTTTAACGATGCACTTGCAGTGATGAGCAAAACAATTTGCGAATGCGTCGCGCTGGCTATCATCGATATCAAAATTATCTTCTAACCAGTCACACAGTTTTTCTTTGCTGATGACTGGCTTTTGCGGCGGAGGGTATTTTTCTCGGTAAACGGGAATCATACCTGGACCGGCATCCTCTTCACCCGCCTCACCTACGATGTGGCCGCGCGCAAGGTGCGCGTCGTTTAACCAAGTCACCGGGACCTGATCGCTTTTCAACTGAATCGCGTTGTAATTCATTTGCAGTTCGGTCAATTCATCAGCCAGCTTCCACTCCGATTTGCTGATGACTTCGAGCTGATCGAGGATTATTTTGAGGGCTTCAACAGGGATTGCCATTTGGTCATGCCCTTGATTAAGTGCATTCTCAACACGGGCTTTCATAGCGCTGAAGATTTGGAAGTCTTTGGTTGCCTCAGTCATGGCTGCTAACCCTTTGTTCGATTACTTCCAAACCTAACTTCAAGGCCAGCGCATGTTCAGCTCTGGCGCCTGCGCTGAACTGCCAGCCGGTCAGCAGGTAGATAGCATCTGCGCGCTGAAGCATTGTCAGGCCGACGGCCATGTAATCAGCTTCTGTCAGGCCGTCCGGCAGGATCGCCGGATTAAGCGGGACATGCTTTTCGAATGACATTTTCATCGCTGCCTGGATGAAAGCAGGGCGGTTCAATTGCGGTAGGCCGGTCATCGGCCCCGCTATGTACACTTTCATGGCTGCATTCCTAAATACGTGATTACCATAACCACGCCGAGGGTCAGATAAAAAGCGATATCAGTTTTCATGAAATACTCCTTTAGCTGATTTCGGCGTGAGCGAATCCCTTGCCAGTGATGGCAATTAATTTAATTTACTCAGACATAGACAAGAGCCTCTGGCTTCGTACTGGCGGGGCCAGCGAACCCTTGTCTATATTTGCGAAAAAATTGGCGATGGTCATGATCAGAACATTATCTTCGCTCCCCCTTAGGTAGGTTGAAGAGTCATGCCACCGCCGAAAGACAACAACACACAGCAATTATCGAGTTCCACGTCGATCTGATAGGGCGGCGGTAGTCGAAACCGGGCGGGATAGGCCCGGCCATCACCTGATGCTTGCCACAACGTAGAGATTACTGATTTTACAGTTCGAACGATTGAGTTGGATTATGGGCCACTCAGTCGCCAGTGATCTCTACGCTGTGTGCCTGTCTTTTAACCACATCAGGCTCAGTGGATCCTGCTATTCCCCAACAACAAGGATTGGGTTAATCTGGATATCCCCAACAACTGAGTGGACTAGAAATTGAACGAGCAAAATAGACCTAAAAATAAAGATGGCCATGAGCAGGCTCACGTTCCGAGAAATGTACGGCCGCCTGAACCACCAAAAAACCCACAACCAAAGCAAGAAAATTAAAGGTAAAATATGACCCGTCACGAATTAATGTTTGATATAACGTATTCATATCATCTGGAAAAAATGTATAGCGTTTTAACTGGGCGAATTGATCGTGCAATTACTTTCATTATTATCGCGGCGGGTTGCAGCGTTTTTATCTCTCTGTATAACCATGCTTTGTTTGGTGTAATAATTGCTGTTCTTTCTGTTTGTCAGGTCGTGTATCAATTTGGGCGATACTCAGGAATCTCAGAAGATCAAGCAAAAAAATATTTAATGCTTCGAATCGAGGCTGATGACTGTGACGAATCAGAGTTAAATAAGCGTTACAAATCATTACTTAATTTGGATTCAACGCCGTGGGGCATATTGTGTTCTGCTGCCTATAAGCGTACATCCCTAGCATTAGGACTTGACGACAAAACCCCAAAGTTGACTTTTTTGGAAAAATGTTTTGCATGGTTAGCAGGAGATCTACCGAGAGAATAACTGATGAGTAAATTACCATCTAAGCCTCAACCGAAACCTACGTCTGGACGTGTATTTGTTGTAGATCATGTGCCAAAGAATGAAAGGCCAGCACCTAAAACGCCGATTACACCGGCAGTAGTGGAAAAAAAATAATTTCCACAATGGCCTCCTTGCAAATGAGGATATCCAGATTGTTAAAGAACAAAGCGGCCACTGGTCGCTTTTTTATTTTGTACACAACGTTAAGAGCACTGATTCTGTGGTTCAGAAGTTGAATGTTAGTGAGACGCTCATCAATCAGTGCTCTTAGCGTTGTGAAAACCCGACGAAAATTTGCATACCTGCTACACTTAAACCTGAATAGGAAAATTCTTAATAATTCTAATTAAGTCCCGCACCTATCCCCCGAGTTGAAAAATGCCTGACATAAAACTCTCTTGTGAGAAATGTACTTCTGAACGTTTTGTTGCCTCTTCCAATTACCCCAGCTCTGACATGGTTTCATCCCTCGTCTGTGCCATTTGCCACCATCCTGTAGATGTGAGCTCAGTAGTCACATTCAGGGACACTCCCTATATCGCCCTCGTTCCGCCTCTGCCAGACCACCTCTTCCACCATATTGAATCCAGCCGCCAAGGTTAAAAGCTTTGATCCTGCAAATCAGACCAAATCTGGTCGAAATGCACCATACGCAACTGTTTTCACCGCTGTGTTGGCCTGATGCAACAAATGTAGGATAACTTACCTATTAGTGTCAATTAAAAATGTAGGATAACTTACATTGCTTGGGCAAAAAAAAGCCGCACATGGCGGCTTCATTAGAATCTAGGAAGATTTACAAATCCATTATCACCTGTCGGACGATGCCTACAAGCTTGCAATTGCCGTTAACTTCGAGGGGGCGATAACTAGGGTTAAGTGGAACCAAGTATTTTTGAGGTCCATCCACAACGTATTTTTTTAATGTTGCTTCAGTTGAACCTATAAGCTGTGCAACAACGATTTTACCGTTCGAATCTTCACTAGTCATCCGGTCGGGATCGACAACAACCATAGAACCCTCTGGAATGCTTGGCGCACCAGTTGGGTTAGTCATTGAATCCCCTCGGACCCGCAATGCAAAGGCTGCAGAGGAAACTGCTGCAGTGGTATAAATCCATTCCTTAACATCACGAATAGTTATCGATGCCCCAGACTCTGTCCACTCGCCGGCCTGAACCCAGGATAAAACAGGAATTTCTTTAATGCCAAAATGTTCGGAAGGGGGGCTTGCAGGAGCTGCATTTTCTAAAGGATCTCCCTTGCCATCAACTAACCACTGAGGGTTGCATTCTAAGGCACCCGCAAGCGCCTGGAGGTTTTCACCACCTGGCTTATAGTCTCCTGACTCCCAACCTGTAACGGTCACGCGGTTCACACCGATCAATTTAGCGAGAACCGACTGCGTCAATTTTAGTTCTTTGCGTCTAGCGCGAATTCTTTCATTCATTTCCATGTAGGCAATCCTACCATCTATCGATGTAGGATTCCTTGACTCCAATATGTAAGATATCCTACTATCTCAATGTGCCATTTCATGACAAATGAGAACGAAATGAAAAAAAATGAAGTTATTTCTTACTTCGGCGGCGTAGGAAAAACCGCTAAGGCGTTGGGCTTATCGCATGCTTCGGTTTCTGGCTGGACCGAATTAATTCCAAAAGGGCGCGCATTTGAAATTCAAGTTTTAACCAAAGGTGCGTTGAAGGTTAATCCAGCGCTCTACGAAAAGACTATCACCGCTGGCGCTCAGCCATAACTACCGAAGGAAAAGCGAAATGGTAGACCTGAAATCAACAGTAAAAGCGATGTGTAAAGCATACCCCGGCGGGCGCTCTGCAATGGCTGGCGCTTTGGGCATGACTGAAACGCAATTCAACAACAACCTGTACGAAAAGAATGGCTGTCGCTTCTTCGAGGTTGCAGAGCTTGAAGCGATGGAAGACATCAGCGGTGCTAATCACCTGGCGGACTACTTCGCTCAGCGCCGCGGAGGCTTTTTCGTTGAAATCCCACATCGTGACGAACTGGACCACGTTGATCTGTTCATCAAGGGGGTAAAGGTTGCGGCTAAGAGTGGGAAGGTTGATCAGCAGATAAATATTTCGATAGCAGACGACGGGGTAATTGATGAAAGCGAGAAGACAGAAATTATGGCGCTTCATCGTAAGCATTTAGCTGCCCGTGATGAGTATGTGAAGTCAGTAGTGGCCTTGCATGAAAAGGTTGACGCCCCAAGTGTGCAGCTCAGGGCGTCGGGTGCATTAACTAAACGTGTGGAGTAATCAACGCATGAACAGTTTACTCATAAAAGCCGGAGTTCCGCAAATCCGCTGCGTAGCGACTGGCGGTACTGATGGCTCTCTTTCGTACGAAGTGATGATAGGCAACCGCTGGATCCCGTGCAACTACCAGTTCGCTGCCTGGTGGGTAGGTTACGTCTGTGAGCACAGCCGGAAGGTGAGCGCATGCCTGAAGAAATCCAAAAGCTGGACCGGCGTTACAAGGATTGGCGGGGCGTTGTGGTACACGTCGTGGGATTCGACCGAGCGGGGGATCGCGTCATCTTCCTGCGCACCGGCTATCCGCATGAATGCGCCCAGCCTACTGAACAATTCCGGCGAAAATTCACGAGGATCCTATGAGCGTTAAGTTATCCGCATACGTCTGGGACGGGCTGGCTCAGGCTGGCGTGAAAGGTACCCAATTGCTGGTAATGCTGCGTCTTGCGGATTTCTCCAGCGATGAGGGGACCTGCTATCCGGGTATTGAGACGATTGCGCGTCAGATTGGCGCTGGCCGCAGCACTGTCATTACGGCCATCACTCAGTTGCAGAAAGATGGCTGGTTATCTCGAGAAGAACGCCGCAAGGGCAACCGCAATAAAACCAACCTGTATTACCTGAACGTGAAGAAGCTCCGCGAGGCAGCTGCGGGTTTCTATTCTGATAGTCCAGTTTCTGAACATTCAGATTCTGAACGTTCCAATTCTGAATATTCAGATTCTGAACGTCCAGAAATCGTGAATAAAAGCGGTTTTGACCGTCCAGAATCTGGAGGGGATCCGTTAGTAAATTCAAAACAAGATCCATCAGATATAAAAACCCTTTGTCAGCCTGCTGCGCAGACCGACGCCGAGATTGAAATTACTGATCAGGCTAAACAGGCACTGAAACACCTGAACCAAATCACCGGATCACGTTATCAGCCTGCCAACAGCTCGCTGGAAAACATGCGTGCCCGTCTGCGAGAAGGCCACACCCTGGAAGAACTGCAGCTGGTTATCGAATACAAGCAAGTTCACTGGGGCGACTCTCCGAAGATGGCCGAGTATCTGCGCCCGGCAACGTTGTTCCAGCCAGCAAAATTCGAAGGCTACCTGCTCAGCGCGACCAAATGGGCGAAGAGTGGCCGCCCGGTCTGTGTGAATGGCAAGTGGACAGCTGACGGTGACGTTGCAGTTGATACCGCCGAACGCGACGCGGCATACCGCCGGTTCATCAGCGGTGTAGCGGCAACTAAGGCTCCAAGCGAGTTGGAAAAATTGGTATGCACCGAGGCCAGCAAAGCCAGCGTCCGCAGCATGCGCAGTGATTTCGCCATCACCACATGGGCCAAGATTTGGAAAGAGTGCACCCAGAGCCAGCAGGGAGTGAAAGCAGCATGAAATCATATCCAGAATTAGTTCTTGAAGTGCTGGAGAGCGATAACACCCCGCGCACCGCGGCAGAAATCGAGGCCGTAATCGTGGTTAACACCGGGCTTACACCGCACCCTACGGCAGTTCATGGCGCCCTCAACGCGCTGCGCAGCCGACCAAAAATCACAATCACCATGACCGAAAAATCGCCGAGTAAATATCGACTCATCGCGGCATCCGAGGCAGTGAAAACCCAGGCTGAAATCAATGCTGAGTTTGAGCGTAATTTGTGGGCAGTACGTCAGGGAAGGGGGCGGGCATGAGCTATCAACTGATATATGCGGATCCGCCTTGGCAGTACAGCAACAAAATCAGCAACGGTGCAGCGGGCGATCATTACAGCACCATGACGCTGGAAGACATCAAACGTCTCCCGGTCTGGTCAATCGCCGCTGAAAGCGCAGTGTTGGCAATGTGGTACACCGGCAATTTCGCAGAAGAAGCTGTCGAGCTGGCGCAGGCCTGGGGCTTTAAAGTCAAGACGATGAAAGGTTTCACGTGGATCAAGCTTTACGAGCAGGCGCGCGGGCGTATTGAACGGGCACTTGCAGAGCAAACCATGATCGACTTTGAAGACTTTCTGGATGCACTCAGCGCCGAAACAGTCATGAACGGCGGCAACTATACGCGCGGTAATAGCGAAGATGTTCTGATCGCCGTCCGCGGCGCCGGGCTCGAGCGCGTCAGCGCCAGCGTTAAACAGGTTGTTCACAGCTGCCGCGGTGAGCACAGCGAAAAACCAGCTGAAGTGCGCCTGCGATTGGACGAGCTCTACGGGTCAGTATCCCGCATTGAACTGTTCAGCCGTGGTGACGCTGCTGGCTGGCATCACTGGGGCAACGAAACCCCGTTCAATGATATCGATCTGGTTCAGGCGACGTTCACCGCCATGCCAGCAGCGCGCAACTCTCGCGTCAAAGTGCAGGCGGGTCATTATCAGCATGTTCTGGCTGGCGCTAAAAATGTTCAGGAGGTGGCAGCGTGAACGAACTTCAGAAAATCTGGCTTGATGCCTATCGTGGCTATCTTAAGGCTGCATCTGCGACTGGCGAGCATTGCCCGTCGGATTACGACAGTGCGCGGGAACATGCTGATGCTGTGCTTAATAGCCTGGTCAAAGCCGGGGAGGGCGAAAAATGAGAGCATTATTGAAGCCATACCCACAGAGGGATTTGGGGATCGTGCTGCTGCGGCCGCCGGGCGACATGCTGCAGCACTTCAGCGGTAAACGTCTGCTGATCACCGACGAGCCAGCAGACCTGCGCGGCGCGCCGGACGGTCTGGTACCGGTAGAGGCTCAGCCGTTATCGCGTGATCCGCGTATCGCCGCCTTTCTTTCCTCAGAGCGCGTGATTGGCCTGGCTGGTGGCTGGGATGAGCTGGCGCAGTGGGTTAAGCGTAACCGCGGCTGCCAGTGCACCGACTTTGGCGGCCAATATCATCACCATGAGCTGGTGCAGGTACGCCGGGCGCGCGGCACGGTTTCCCTGTGCTGGTCTCACGACAATGAATACCGCGACAAAGAATCAGCCAAACTGGACGCCGCTGCGCTGTCGAACGTCACTGAATTCGTGACTGAATCTATTCGTGCGCGGTCTCGGTTGCCAGACGGCCACCGTCTGACCTTGCCGGAATTGTGCTGGTGGGCGACCAGTAAGGGGCTGACCACACAGTTGCCGGAGGAAATAATTTGCGAGGCTCTGGGTGTGAAATACCGCGCGCCGGGCACCCAGCTGAAAGAGTCCGACACCAACCCGTACGAGAAAGAACCGCGTGAGGCGCTGGTGAGCAATATCAAACCGGTGCTGGCGATGGCAATCGATCCGGAGACGCCAGAGTCTTTCTTGCTGCGCCCGAAGCGCCGCCGGTATGAAAACACTAAATACACCCAGTGGGTAAAGCGCCAGCCATGTTGTGCCTGTGGTAACGGGTCTGATGATCCGCACCACATCACCGGAAATGGCTTTGGTGGTATGGCGACAAAAGCGCATGACCTGTTCGTGATCCCGCTGTGCAGACGGTGTCACGACTCACTTCATGCGAATACCCAGGATTGGGAAAGAGAACACGGCACACAGGAACATCTGTTGCTGACGACATTAGACCGCGCGCTGGCGATGGGTGTTATCGCAACCGGCAAAGCAAAATAAGAGTGTGGAGAGAAGAATGCGTGATATTCATGAGACGTTAGAACTTTGGGGCGCATGGGCGGCTAGCGATAATAGTGGTGTGGACTTTTCGCCGATAGCAGCGGGCTTCAAAGGGCTCTTGCCACAAACATCTAAGTCGCGGTTACAGTGCTGTGACGATGAAGGCATCTTGATTGATGGATGTGTTGCACGTCTTAAAAAATACCGACTGGAAGAATATGAATTAGTGATTTTGCATTATGTTTTTGATGTGTCACTAAGATCAATAGCTAAGAGGCGCAAGTGCTCTGATGGTACTGTGAGGAAAGACATGCAGACTGCACAAGGGTTTATAGAAGGATGTGTTTCAATGGTTTACGGTTAAGAAAATAAAACCAATTCTTAATGTTTATTTATACAGTTATTTTAAACCCAGCTAATGCTGGGTTTAAAATTAATGTTACTTCTTGAATCCAGCTTGGATTGCTTGTTGTGTGCTGTTTGAACCAAATTTTGTTTCAGCTATTACCTTGTATGCCTCAGCAATTATTTTCTCAAGTGACATGCATTCCTCTCCTAGTTGTGTGTGTTGTTACGACTAAAAAAATTGTGGTTTAAGTCAGACTTAAAGTAGTGTTTTCTTCTAACCCAAATGAATCCATCTCCTTTAGATATTACCGCAACATCTATAGGGCCACCAACTGTATCGTGTTCATTTGAGACTTTTCGCTTAAAAGCGGTGATGTTGACAAGAGATTCAGCCATGTAGGCCAAATCATTTTTAGACAATGAATCCAGCATTGATGTCACTTTATCAACTTGATTTTCACGGACAAAGTTGTTTCTTTTGTGTGAGAAGTCAGCGGAAAGCTGTGGCCAAAGGGTACTTGACTGGTCAATTATACTCTTTCTAAGCTCCTCATCATTTAGCTTTGCTAATATCTCGTCATCGACAAAACCCTTAGCTCTGTTGATAACTTCACTAACCAAAGTCTCGGTAAAACTTGCAATTGATCTGTTGCAACCTTCGATGAAGCTAACGACTTCTTCTTCCTGTGCAAAGGGGATTATTCCAGACTGATGCATCTTGTTTTCAAAAGTCTTTGATTTATCTATATAATATAAAACTCTATCATTATAGATCCCATACGTATGTATTGTTTTTACAGAGGGATAGTAATCATTTTCACCGTAGCCAGCAAAAACAACACCCGTAAATGAGTTGCTGTCACTAATTTTACAAGTAAGCAATGTGAATAATTTTGTTATTTTCTGAAGGATCTCTTGAGGGAAATCAGTGCTAGGATCATTTGGTACAATTATTTTTGCTATATTTTCAGAGTCGGCTCTGATGTCATCACCTATTAAATTTTCATCTAAAACCGAAAATCCCTCAAGGTAATCCGATGATAATAAAATATTTATCTTTGCATCAATTCTTATGGATAGGTACTGATAGAAAACATCAAATAGTGGTTCAACTTTATGAAGTTGCATAAATGTAACAATATCAATATCATTTGTTTCTTTTATCAAGGCTTGCAATTCTCCTATATAAAAGAAGTGCAATGCCTGATTCCTAATGTCATCACTTATAATATCTTTATTTGTCGATAAAAATGTAAAAAAATCATTAACATAACCATCTAAATGGTCAAAGTACGTGTCTTTAAGTTGTTTACGATATGATTTTATAACAAGCTCCCATGGTGCGCTGCATATAGTAGCATTATTGTAAATCATCGCACCAACTGGGTGATGCTTCGACAGTTCAAAAAGCTTTTCCGCACTATTATAAATTTTAACTTTGTTGTTTATCCCGGTAGTGACTGCCGAGTCAGCTGCTAACGCAATGGATGAATTATTAAAAACTGCTATTTCTGCTGTCATGTAGGCCTCAATGATGAGTTATAATGAGTTTGCTAATCAATTATTTCTAATGTTTGTATTCAGATTAAAATACACTTTAAAGTAAAAATAAAGTCACGCGTACGCAAAAACTCTTGTAACCTGATAAGAGTGGTCACGTAGTAACAAAGCTTAGATAATCTCAGAACCTCGCTCCGGCGGGGTTTTGTCTTTTGTGGGCATATGATAGGTTTAAGACGTTGCGGTGAATCCTACCTATGCGGTAGGGCTAAACAGCTTACCCTCGAAGTGAAGACAGCGAACCGAGATTGGCTGGTCAACGGTTCACCGGGAGGCACCCGGCACTGCAACAACCAAACAATGCTTTTCAGTCTGCGAAGATGGGATAACCGGAGTGATTGGAAAGCGCATTCGCATGAGCGTTGGGTAAACAACGATACGCACTATCGATCCCCTTCACACTCTCAGCGCTCAGTCGAATGTTAACCCAAGCCCGCCTCATGCGGGTTTTCTCGTTTTAATGGCTGCCAGATGGCGGCCTTTTTTATTCCAAAGAAAAGCCCCGGCATTTGCCAGGGCTTATTTGTTTGTGGAATGGGCGGCGTACATGATGCTGATAACATCGTGCACGCCATTCGCCCGTTAGTTGGTCACGAGCGAACCGAGGCCCATTGCTGATGTGCACACAGCAAATGGAGCCTATCAAAAAGGGCGTCTCTGATCTATGAAAAACACTGTGAATTTAAACAGTATAAATATTATTTGTGCTGACTCACTCCAATACATCAAAACCTTACCTGATAACTGCATTGACCTGATTGCCACGGATCCTCCCTATTTCAGGGTTAAATCATGTAAATGGGACAATCAATGGCCTGACGAGTCAGCTTATCTGACATGGCTTGACGAGATATTTGCGGAGTTCTGGCGCGTACTAAAACCATCTGGCAGCCTGTACGTATTTTGCGGTTCGCGTTTGGCTGCTGACACTGAGTTACTGATGCGTGAGCGGTTCAAGATTCTGAACCACATCATCTGGTCCAAACCTTCCGGGCCATGGAACAGGCAGCACAAAGAAGACTTGAGGGCCTATTTCCCCGCTACTGAGAGGATCCTCTTCGCTGAGCATTACAGCGGGCCTTATAGAGGTAAGGCATCAAGTTATTCCGCGCAGTGCAAGGAACAACGCAAAAATACGCTCAAGCCTCTGGTTGATTATTTTAGTGATGCCCGCAAAGCGTTGGGGATCAGTGCTAAAGAAATTCATCAGGCAACTGGTAAGCAAATGGCTTCGCATTGGTTCAGCGAGAGCCAGTGGCAATTACCCAGTGAGAAAGACTATCTGGCGCTTCAAGGCTTATTTGATCGCGTAGCCCGAGAAAAGCATGCGCGGCAAGAGCTGGAACTTCCTCACCATCAGTTGGTAGTTGAATATCATTCATTATCCCGACGTTATACGGATCTGGTGGATGAGCTAAAGCAATTGCGACGGCCTTTCACAGTGACGAGTCTCGTACCGTTTACAGACGTATGGACGTATAAGTCAGTTCCTTATTATCCTGGAAAACACTCATGCGAAAAGCCAGCGGAGATGATGAGAGACATCATCAACGCCAGCAGCCGACCGGGTGATGTAGTGGCTGATTTTTTCATGGGATCAGGTTCCACGATAAAAGAGGCCATCAACCTGGGACGTTTCGCGCTGGGCGTGGAACTCGAAGAGGAACGGTATAACCAGACGTTGGGAGATGTATTCCCTGAACAGTCGAATACCTCATAACACATTACAGCCCCGGCATTGTCTGGGACTTTTTTATGCCCACTATTCGCGGAGGACAATAACAGTGATAAGGGGTTTACCAATGCCCGTTACTCAATCTAACACTGCGAGAGTGTGGATCTAAATCATCGTTCAGTAGCCTGATGCCTGCTATCCTGTTCATAGACATTAGCGTGGGGTGATTTGCATGAAGCTACTAAATACTGAGTTTGAATATAGACAATGGATGGAGAAAGATTACTTTCATCTTGATGAGAAATACCCATCCGTTTTCGAGCCCGATGAGTTAGAAAGAGAACTTTTGCATCAGATGCCCGATCAATTTCCATGCATTGTTTTCGTAGTAAAAGGTCCAAGCCCTTTAGAGCCTGAAGCTTTGCAATTTGTCTACCGTTCTCAGGTTGTAGAGTGGGCCAGACTATTCGGTATCTTGGACTAGAAAAGTCAAGGCTCAACGGCTGCCGCAGGTGACCTGTCAAAAATGTGTCAATTCATTACCGTTTGGCAGAATCATTGCTATCCTTTTTAGATAAAAAAGGAGGGGCTATGAAACTGTTGAAAAACGAATTTGAATACAAATTGTGGATGACTCATGACTTTTTGCGTTTAGATGAAGGCCTGAGCACATTATTTGATCCTGACTTACTGGAGCGGGAGATATTAGCTCAGATGCCTGAGCAGTTTCCCTGTATTGCATGCATCGTAAAAGGTCTCAGTCTTTTCGAACCTGATGAAGCTAAATTCATTTACCGACCCCAGATAGAAGAGTGGTCGCGGCTAATGAGCTCGGTAACTACATAGTGTAAGAAAACTTTAGTAAGGCTGCCTGCGGGCGGCCTTTTTTATTTCATTGATTCGGCATTGAAGATAGCAATGTGCATTTAGCACTCTCTTACTTAGTTGGCCTTATATCTCGGAAGTTATCCAAAAAAAACCTCACCTCTGCACTAAGCAGAAAGTGAGGTTGCCAATCAGTGGCCAACACCAGGGAAGAAAAAAACATACATCTTTAATGGTCAATAGTTAAATAATTTTTAAGTGAAATTAAGGGCTGCATATAGGTGGCCTTTTCCGCTTTTAGCGGCCAGTCAATCAGCTAACCATTCAATTTTCGCAAAGTGACTGAGCCGCTAATTTCTTCCTACATCTCGACTGCGCACCCAACCGGCAAACCGGAGGGGGAGACTATGAAAATGGACGAAAAATACAGTAACGCTACATATGGTGGTGCTGGAATTACGGCCTTCTTTGCAAGCTTATCCCTTCAGGATTGGGGCTTTATCGCTGGCGTGCTGATCGGGGCACTCTTTACAGCTTTGACGTATTTCCTGAATCGTCGCGAACAGATGAAGCGCACACGGATACTCCAAGAGATCGCCGATAAGGTTGATACCAAAAATCCATCAGCAACGGTTCAGCTGGTGAATGATCTCGCACAGAAAACCAACGAGGTCTGATTTGGCAAAGCTTAAGACAAAGCTCAGTACAGCAATGCTGGCGCTGATTGCTGCTGGCGCCTCGGCCCCGGCTCTGATGGGTCAATTTCAGGATGAGAAAGAAGGCACAAGCCTCATTGCCTACCCTGATCAAGGTGGCATCTGGACAATCTGCGGCGGCGTGACGTATGTGAATGGCAAGCCTGTACTTAAAGGCATGAAGCTAACGCCGTCACAGTGCGATGCTATCGACAAAGCCGAGCAGGCCAAAGCGCTGGCGTGGGTTGATAAAAACATTCACGTTCCGCTTACTCCTCCCCAGAAGGTAGGGATCGCCTCGTTCTGTCCTTGGAACATCGGGCCGAGCAAATGCTTCCCTTCTACGTTCTACCGAAAAATTAACGCCGGTGACCGCCTTGGTGCTTGCGCAGAGATTAAACGCTGGATCTGGGACGGTGGGAAAGATTGCCGAATTTGGGCGAACAACTGCGCTGGTCAGGTCATCAGGCGTGATCAAGAAAGCGAACTGACCTGCTGGGGGCTGGATGAATAACAATTTATCGATCGTGCTGGCCTTCGTAGCTGGCGGGGCGCTGACCTGGTGGATTGAAGGAATACGCTGGGACGCTGACGTATCAAAGTTGAATGAATTCCACACCGCAGAGCTGAAGAAATTCAGTGATCAGGCCGTGATTGACCTGACTAAGCAGAAGAAGCGAACCGAAGCGGCACAAACCGCGCTGGCGGCGCTGGATGCCAAACACACGAAGGAATTAGCCGATGAACAGGCCAAAAATGACCGGTTGCGTGCTGATGTCGCTGCTGGCACTCGCCGGGTGCGGATCGCGGCAGCAAACCTTGCCACCTGCGAGCTCGTCGGGAACAGCACTACCGGAACCGGCGGCCTGGGCGATGCAGCACAAGTCGAACTCTCTGGCGCTGGTGGACGGGCTGTTCTCGATCTCCGAGCCAGCGCCATCAAAGACAACGAAGTGATTGAATATCTCCAAGGCTATGTCGAGCAAGTTGCAAAACAATGCAAACCTTAATTGTCTGGAGAAACTTCCTAGATAACAACTTCATCCTCATTGACCGACTGGGTTGGTTGTTGGGCTGATTTAAGGTGCTCCCACTGATTGATGCTAAATGGCACAACTTTTTGGATAGCAACAAAATGGCCTTTGTCATGGTTGGCAATATATCCATCGATCACAGGCGTTAGCATGCAACAAAGTGGCACTTCGAGATTAGATTTAACCCAGATTGAGAACTTCAGATTTCCTGGTGCAGTCACTTTTAAAATCTGCAGGTTTTCTGCCGTTGAAAAGATTCTGTCTACAACTTTCCATTCCATAGGTTTTCACTCTGTTGAAAGGATATCCTAACAATAGAGCACAAAATGCTTAAAGTCCTTAGAAAATTACAATAGTTGAGCTATGAGTTCTCAATATTGCAGTCAACCAGCACGAGTAACAAGTGATCCAATACCTTCAGGGCTATGCCGCTGAAGCTCAGAAGCGATATCATACTGATTGACAGGATATTGTTTGCTAATGGACAGTTTTATTAAGTTGAAAGATAAATTGGGTACATAAATAATAAGTTAAATACCCGACTGTAATTTAATGCAATCGGGTGGAAAGGATAAAAGCTAATATGTTAACAATTGATCCACCAAGTTGCGTTGGGATTAGCGATAGTGGCCTCTTGTACACCTTCGATAAGTCCCAGTGCGGCAGCTCGTTCAGGGTTGAGAATAGTGGATGTTCTGATAAACTCCCGCCAGTCGCAGAGCATAGTTGCTCCGATAGTTTCTTCGTTAAACAAAGAGACCAAACGGTCGAGATCGTGGTCTAAACTTGAAACCCATTCTCGCATTCTTTCATGATCGACACTTTGCATCCCTCCGAATTGCCATTGGAAAGGATGTAAAAGAAATCTCGCGCCATGATTAGCAAAGCGACGTGACCCAGCAAGGAAAATTGCATTAGCTATTGAATCGATATTGCTGATGTTGAAGCAGTGAACAGGTATAGGGAGGGTTTTTATAAAGTTGTAAGCTGTGAATCCTGAGGTTACGTCCCCCCCTGAACTGGATATGTGTAAATTTATTTGCGTCGCACCTTGCGCCAGTGCTGATAAGCAACTGTTCTGAAGGCTACAGACTGTGCTCGGATTAACTGGACATAAAAAATGAGCTGTATGAATCATTATAATTACCAGAAGGTTAACCCCAAGTGGGTATGACCAGTATCAGGTACAAAATACTTGATTTCAACATGAATGTTATTCCTCTCATAGGAAGGTTAAGGTCGATTAAGTATGTGCATCGCAGTGAGAAATGCCCCATCTTGTTTTTTCAATTCAGTGCTTCGCTGATTGCATAATCCTAATGAATCTTATGTAGTGTTATTCATTAGCATGTAATTAAATGCTTGGACCTGAGAGGGAATTAAGTCATGGCAGATAACGACGCACATACAATTTTACTGAACGCTTCTCATGGTAGGCTATGCTCATCAGATTTATATAAAGGTAAGCCTGTCAGTTCTTTAGTCGATGTCGCATTAGACGCAATAGTTGAACTTGAAACTGAAATTGTAAGGCTAAAGGTCCTGCTCGGCCGAAAATAGCACGAATGTAAGCCGCCTCCGGGCGGTTTTTTATTTTCCGGAGAAAAGTCTTAACAAATTCAGGATGATCTAACAGCAAGCAATAATGAGTATTAAACTCAACTACTCATAATTCCGGATTAAATGGCGCATTACGATATAGTTGCATTTTTAATCATTAGCATTAAAAGGTACTCCCAGCAGGGGGCCTCTCCACGGGGCGGCGGACTCGCGGAAAACGGCTAGTTTTCGCGATCTAGGGTCATCATCATCATCTGCGCAGGTTATTGATTTTGCAGTAAGCGAAATTGCAAAGATGTCGAATCGTTTAAAAAGTGTTCACCATCATGGACCAAGAAATCGCCTCGCTCAAACTGAACATCAACCAACTTGCAGGGATCACCGGTGTGCATCGGCAGACGGTCGCGGCGCGCCTGAAAAACGTCGACCCTGCACCGGGCAGTAACGCGAAACTGAAATTATTTTCCGTCACCGATGTATTAACCGAATTGATGATCCCGACGGTTTCTGGAGATGTGGCAGAAATGACTCCGTCCGACCGGCTGGCGCACTGGAAAGCCGAGAATGAGCGTCTGACCTTTGAACAAAGCATGGGGCAGCTCATCCCTGCAGAAGATGTGGCAAGAGAGTTTTCAGTGATGGCGAAAGCCGTGGTTCAGGTGCTGGAAACGTTGCCGGACGTACTCGAGCGAGATTGCGCGTTACCGCCGTCCGCCGTGATGCGTATACAAAATATTATTGATGATCTGCGTGACCAGATTGCGCAGAAGGTCACTGATGCAGAACCGGAGGAGGACACGTCTGAGGAGGACTGATGGCAAAGCGGGCTTCAGCGCGTGGCATCCGGAGAGATGTACCAGGCATTCTTCGCGCACCGCGGCGCATGCTGGTTGCCGATGCGGTCAGACAATATATGCGCGTGCCGATGGGGGCGGGAAACTCCGTTCCCTGGGATCCGAATCTGGCACCGTATGTTGTCGACCCCATGAACTGCCTGGCATCCCGCGAGTACGACGCCGTGATCTTCGTCGGTCCGTCCCGAACAGGTAAAACCATCGGTCTGATCGACGGCTGGATTGTTTACAACGTTGTCTGTGACCCTTCGGATATGTTGCTTATCCAGATGACGGAAGAGAAGGCGCGTGAGCACAGCAAAAAGCGCCTTGACCGGACCTTTCGCAGCAGCCCTGAAGTGGCTAAACGCCTGAGCCCGCGCCGTAATGATAACAACGTATACGACCGGACATTCCGGGCAGGGAACTACCTCAAAATCGGCTGGCCCTCTATTAATATTATGTCCTCGTCCGATTATAAGTGCGTTGCACTGACAGACTATGACCGATTCCCCGAAGATATTGACGGTGAGGGAGACGCTTTTACGCTGGCCTCAAAACGTACGACGACATTTATGTCTTCGGGCATGACGCTGGTGGAGAGCTCACCGGGTCGCGATATTCGTGATACCAAATGGCGCCGCAGTTCACTGCATGAGGCGCCGCCGACCACCGGCATTCTTTCTTTATATAACCGTGGCGATCGCCGACGCTGGTACTGGGCTTGTCCGCACTGCGGCGAACACTTCCAGCCTGCGAAAGACGTGGTGCAGGGTTATCAGAATATTGCCGACCCTGTGGTCGCCAGCGAGGCGGCATTCATAGAGTGTCCGCATTGCCGGGGAAAAATTACAGCAGGGCAGAAGCGCGCACTTAATCAGAAAGGTGTCTGGCTTCGCGACGGTGAACAGATTGACCGTCATGGCACTGTCACGGGAACGGCCAGACGATCGCGCATTGCGTCATTCTGGATGGAGGGACCCGCCGCGGCGTACCAAACGCTTTCGCAGCTGGTCTACAAGTTGCTTTCCGCTCAGCAGGACTACGAGGCGAACGGCAGTGAAGAAACCCTTAAAGCGGTGATCAATACTGACTGGGGTCTGCCTTATATCCCCCAGTCCAGCGTTGAGCAGCGCAAATCCGAAACCCTGATGGCGCGCGCCTCGACCGTGACCAAGCGCACCGTGCCTTACGGGGTGCGTTTTCTGGTGGCGACCGTTGACGTACAGGGCGGACGCAACCGGCGGTTCGTTGTGCAGGTGATCGGCTATGGCGCCCACGGTGAGCGCTGGGTCGTTGACCGATACAACATTAAACAGTCGATGCGCACGGGGCCGCACGGCGAAAGCCTGCCGATTGACCCGGCTGGCTATCTGGAAGACTGGGATTTGCTGCGCACGGACGTGCTGGATAAGCAGTGGCCACTCAACAGCAATCCTGACGTTTCTCTGCCCGTGCTGGCGATGGCCGTCGACTCCGGCGGTGAAGACGGTGTCACCGGCAATGCCTATGAGTTCTGGCGCCAATGCCGCCGCGATGGCGTGCACAAGCGCGTTTATCTCTTCAAAGGCGACAGCACCACCCGCAGCAAGCTGATCACCAAGTCACTGCCGGACAATACCGACCGCCCAAACCGCCGGGCGGAGGCCCGCGGTGACGTGCCGCTTTACCTTCTGCAGACCAACATGCTCAAAGACCGGATCAGTAACGCCCTTCAGCGCGATACGCCGGGGGCTAACTACGTCCACTTTCCTGACTGGCTGGGGGAGTGGTTCTATGACGAACTGACCTACGAAGAACGGGGCGCTGACGGCAAATGGACTAAGCCGGGCAAGGGGGCCAACGAGGCGTTCGACCTGATGGTCTATGCCCATGCACTGGTGATTTTGCGCGGGTATGAGCGAATAGACTGGGTAAAACCGCCTTCGTGGGCGCAGCCCATTGCGCAACCAACACCCGGCACGCAGTCAGAACCGCCAGCCCGCAGTAATCACCCAAAACCGAAAACAACCCGCGCGCGGACAGAGGATAAACCTTCTGCCTGGGCGCCATCGACATCAGGAGGCTGGGTATGAATCAGGCCGATATTGAAGACATGATCCAGCAGTATATGACCGCCGAGCGCGCCGTTCTGCAGGGGAAATCCATCACGTTCAACGGGCAGTCCATGACGATGGAGAACCTGAGCGAAATCCAGAAGGGGCGAAACGTCTGGGAGCGACGTCTCAGCACGCTGCTGGCGTCACAGCGCGGGCGACCGCAGTACCGGCTGGCGAGGTTCCCGCGATGAGCCTGATTGATGACGCAATTGGCCTGTTTTCACCCGGCTGGAAGGCATCCCGCCTGCGTTCACGCGTGGCGGTAAACGCCTACGAGGCGGCATTACCGACGCGCACGCACCGGGCGAAGCGCGAAAACCGCAATGCCAACCAGCTTACCCAGTTCGCCGGACGTTCGATCCGCGAGCAGGCGCGCTGGCTGGACAATAATCACGACCTGGTGATCGGCCTGCTGGACAAGCTGGAAGAGCGCATCGTCGGCGCGCGGGGCATCGTTGTTGATCCCCAGCCTATCCTGAAAACGGGGCTGGTGGCCGATGACCTGTCCAAACAAATACGTGCTGCGTGGGCGGAGTGGTCTATTTCTCCCGACGTTACCGGGCAGTTTACCCGCCCGGTCCTTGAGCGTCTGATGGCGCGAACCTGGCTGCGCGACGGCGAGGTTTTCGGGCAAATGGTTCGGGGTGCTGCACCCGGACTGACGCCTACGGCCAACATCCCCTTCTGGGTCGAGGCGCTGGAGCCGGATTACATCCCGCTTGAGATGAGCGATACCGGCAGGGGAATTTGCCAGGGCATTTATCTCAACAGCTGGGGATGCCCGACAAAGTACGTCGTGTATAAGAATCTGGTGACCTCCGGCGTGGCGCTGGGCAACACCAAAGAAATCGCCGCAGACGGCATGATGCACCTGAAATTCATGCGCCGTCTTCATCAGGTCCGCGGCAACAGCCTGCTCTCCGGCATCCTTATCCGTCTGAGTGCGCTGAAAGAGTACGAGGATTCAGAACTGACCGCCGCCCGCATTGCCGCCGCGCTGGGCATGTACGTGAAAAAAGGCGACGGCCAGACATACAGCGACGAAGGTAATGACAAAGGTCCCCGTGAGCTCAACATCGAACCCGGCATGCTTTTCGATGAACTGGCGCCGGGTGAAGAGATTGGGATGATTAAATCAGACCGGCCCAATCCTAACCTTGAGACTTTCCGCAACGGTCAGCTCAGGGCGGTGGCCGCCGGCAGCCGCAGCAGCTTTTCCAGCATATCCCGCAACTATAACGGCACCTACAGCTCCCAGCGTCAGGAGCTGGTCGAGTCCTTTGAAGGGTACGGCATTCTTCAGGATGCGTTTATCGCCGCCGTGACCCGTCCGATGTACCGCAGCTGGTTGCAGATGGCCATCACCGCGGGGGTGATCAACGTGCCCCCCGACGTGGACACGGCGACGCTGTTTAACGCCGTGTACAGCGGACCGGTCATGCCGTGGATTGACCCAATGAAAGAGGCCAATTCGTGGCGCGTACTTTTGCGCGGCGGGGCGGCAACGGAAGGTGACTGGATCCGGGCGCGCGGCGCCAATCCGGGCGATGTAAAACGCCGCCGCAAGGCGGAAGTCGACGAAAATAAAGCGTTAGATCTGGTCTTCGACACGGATCCGGCAAACGATAAAGGGGAAGCCAGTGCGCAAGAATCCAAGAAATAAACTGAGTGTGTCACCCAAAGCCTCGGCGGGCGATAAAAGCTGGTTCCGCATGAAGGCCAGCGGTGACAAGACCGCCGATATTTATATTTACGACGAGATTGGTTACTGGGGCGTGACGGCCCGCCAGTTTGCCAGCAGCATGAAAGCGCTGGGCGACCTCGACCATATCAACCTGCACATCCATTCACCGGGCGGTGACGTCTTTGACGGCATTGCCATTTACAACCTGCTCAACAGCCATACGGCCAGCAAAACCGTGTATATCGACGGCCTTGCCGCCTCGATGGCGTCGGTGATTGCGATGGTGGGGAACCCCATCATCATGCCTGAAAATGCCATGATGATGATCCACAAACCCTGGGGGATCACCGGCGGCGACGCCAACGACATGCGCGACTATGCCGACCTGCTGGACAAGGTCGAGGCCGTGCTGATCCCGTCCTATGCCAAAAAAACCGGTAAAACCTCCGACGAACTTTCCCTGATGCTGGGTGAGGAAACGTGGATGACCGCTCAGGAATGCCTTGAGCACGGTTTTGCCGACCAGATCTCTACCGCGGTGCAGGCGATGGCCCGCATTAATTCAAAACGTATCGAGGAATTCGACGCTATGCCAAACGCACTGAAAAACATGATCACTAAGCCGAAAGCGACTACCCAGAACCCGCCGGCGCCGCAGAATCCGCTCGCTGCACCGGTTGTTCCTGCCCCCGCCGCGCTGGATGAAAATACCATTCGTAATCAGGTGATTGCGGCACAGAAACAGCGTGTCACGGGGATCAAAGACCTGTTCGCGATGTTCGGCGGCCGCCATCAGGAATTGCAGGCGACGTGCATCGAAGACATCGACTGCACGGTCGAGCAGGCCAAGGACCAACTGCTGGTCATGCTGGGCAAAGATGCCAGTCCGTCGAATAAAAACGGCGGCAATGCACACATCTACGCAGGGAACGGTAACTTTACCGGCGACGGCATTCGTCAGGCACTGATGGCGCGCGCGGGCTATGAGGACCGCCAAAACGACAACGTCTACAACGGCATGACGCTGCGCGAATATGCGCGCATGTCGCTGACCGAACGCGGCGTCAGCGTGGGGGCGTTCAACCCGATGCAGATGGTCGGCCTTTCCCTGACCCACAGCACCTCCGACTTCGGCAATATCCTGCTGGACGTGGCGAATAAGTCCCTGCTGCAGGGCTGGGAAGAGTCGGAAGAGACCTTCGAAGCCTGGACGAAGAAAGGGCAGCTCTCCGACTTTAAAACGGCGCACCGCGTCGGCATGGGCGGCTTCCCGTCTTTGCGTAAGGTGCGCGAAGGGGCGGAGTACAAATACGTGACCACCGCAGATAACAGCGAAACCATCGCGCTGGCCACCTACGGTGAAATCTTCTCCATTACCCGTCAGGCCATCATCAATGACGATCTGAACCAGCTGACCGACGTGCCGATGAAAATGGGGCGCGCGGCGAAGGCCACCATCGGCGATCTGGTCTACGCCGTGCTCACCGGCAACCCGAAGTTATCCGACGGCAAGGCGTTGTTCAGCAGCGATCACAAAAACCTGGCCTCCGGCGCCATTGACGTGACCAATCTGGACGCCGGCCGCCAGCTGATGCGCGTACAGAAAGAGCCGACCACCGGGCGCACACTGAACATTCGCCCGGCCTTCCTGATTGTGCCGACCTCGCTTGAGACGGTCGCCAACCAGACGATCAAATCAGCCAGCGTGAAAGGGGCCGACGTGAACGCCGGCATCATCAACCCGATCCAGAACTTTGCGACGGTTATCGGTGAGCCACGCCTCGATGACAACAGCGCGAAAGCCTGGTATCTGGCGGCGGCGCAGGGCATGGATACCATCGAGGTGGCTTACCTGAACGGGGTCGAGCTGCCGTACATCGACCAGCAGGAAGGCTTCAATACCGACGGCATCGCGACGAAAGTGCGCATCGACGCCGGCGTGGCGCCGCTGGATTACCGCGGCCTGGTCAAGTCCAGCGGCCAGTAACATTTCCCCGCGTTACCTTCACGCCCGTCAGGGCTTTTTTTATACCTAAAATTCGCCCTTCGCGGGGCGTATGGAGCTTTGTTATGGCTAAGAATTTTGTGCAGGAAGGGCAGACCATTTCCATTACCAATACCGGTCAGGCGGTGATTGAGAGCGGCGCCCCCGTGGTGCTGGGTTCCCTGCTCGTTGTCTCACTGGTGGATATTGCCCCGAATGAAACCGGTACGGGCATGGCGGAAGGGGTATTCCTGCTGCCGAAAGTCTCCGCCGACGCCATTCCGGCGGGGACAAAAGTGTATATCGCGGACGGTGAAATCCAGCTGGCGGCGGCGGATGCCGTGGCGGCGGGGATCGCGTGGGAACAGGCCGGTGCAGGTTCGACCGTCGTTGAAGTCAAAATCAATGCCTAACCCGTTCGATGCGCTGGCGGCGCGGATGGATGCCACCACCGTCGCGCGCTTTGGGCGAGACGTGGTGATTAACGGCGCCGTGCTTACCGGCGTTGAAAGCCACTTTTTGCCCGAAATGGGGCCGGTCAGCGGTGACGGCCTGTCCGTGGTGATTTTTTCTGCCGCTTACCGGCCTCACCGTAACGATCAGGTGATGTATCAGGGCGAAAGTTACATCGTCACCCGCCATCAGGTGTTTAACGGAAAGCCGCAAATCTGGCTGGAATAAAGGGGAGCACATGACCATCAAAGGGCTTGAACAGGCGATCAGTAATCTGAACAACATCAGTAAGACCGCCGTTCCCCGCGCCTCGGCGCAGGCCGTGAACCGGGTGGCGGGGCGGGCGATCAGCCGGAGCAGTTCGTCGGTATCGAAGGAAACGAAGGTGCCGAGAAAGCTGGTCATGCAACGCGCAAAGCTGAAAAAGGCCACGATGAACCGGCCTGTCGCCACGTTAAAAATCAACCGGGGCAACCTGCCCGCCATCAAGCTCGGGGCCGCGCAAATGCGTATCTCCCGGCGTAAGGGCAACGTGCGCGGGCAGGGCAGCGTGCTGAAAATCGGGCGCTTCACGTTCCGCGACGCCTTTATTCAGCAGCTTGCCAACGGACGCTGGCACGTTCTCCAGCGCTCGGGGAAAAGCCGGTACCCGATTGACGTGGTGAAAATCCCCCTGACGACGCCGCTAACCAACGCCTATACGGTGGAGACAAACCGCCTGATGCAAAGCGATATGCCCAAAGAGATGGCGGCGGCCCTGAAAAATCAACTGAGGCTTATCGTTAAACGATGATAAAGCACCCGAAAATCCGCAACGCCGTGCTGGACGCGCTCAAGCTTTCGGTGACCGCCCCCTCCGTGACCTGGTATGACGGTCGTCCGAGCTTTTTGACCGCCGAAGACCTGCCCGCCGTCGCCGTCTATCTTTCGGGCGCGGAACCTACCGGGGAAACACTCGATGAAGAGGAATGGCGGGCAACGCTTCACGTCGAGGTTTTTCTCAAGGCGGTGAGCCCCGACACCGAGCTCGACCGGTGGATGGAGCAGCATATTTATCCGGTGGTAGGCGACATCCCGGCACTTTCAGACCTTATCGAAAACATCACGCCGGAGGGCTACGACTACCAGCGCGATGATGAAATGTCGACGTGGGGCTCTGCTGACCTGCGTTACACCCTGACTTACTTAATGTGAGGAATCTATGACCACACAACTCGAACCGACCAAAGGTGCGGGCACCACGCTTTGGATTTACACCGGCAGCGGCGATCCCTATGCCAATCCGTTATCGGATCAGGACTGGACGCGGCTGGCAAAAATCAAGGAGCTGACGCCGGGTGAAATGACGGCGGAATCCTACGATGACACCTATCTTGATGATGCCGACGCCGACTGGAACGGCACCGCGCAGGGCGCTAAATCGTCGGGTGACACCTCCTTTACGCTGGCCTGGAAGCCGGGCGAAAGCGGCCAGCAGGATCTGGTTAACTGGTTCTACGACGGTGCGGTGCGCGGGTACAAAATCCGTTACCCCAACACCGCCGTGGACGTTTTCCGGGGCTGGATCAGCAGCCTGGGCAAAGCGGTACCGGTAAAAGAGGTGATCACTCGCACGGTGAAAATCACCAATACCGGCAAGCCGGCGCTGGCGGAGAGCAATCAGGCTGCCGCGGTTCCGGTCTCGGGCGTCACCGTCACCCCGTCCGCCGCGAGCGTCGTGGTCGGGCAGAGCAGCGTCATCGGCGTCACGGTGTTGCCTGACGGCGCGACTAACGGTTCTTTCAGCGCGGCGTCATCTGATCTGACCGTTGCCACCATCACCGTCTCCGGTAAAAACGTGACGGCAAAAGGCGTCAAAGCGGGCACGGCGCAAATCATCATCATGACCAATGAGGGTCAGAAAGTGGCCATCTGTAACCTGACCGTCACGGCGGCCTAACGGAGCGAGCATGTTTTTAAAGTCTGAACTGTTTGAGTTTAACGGGGCGAAAACCACGCTCTATGAGCTCTCGGCGCTGCAGCGCGTTGAGTTGCTGCATTATCTGGCGGCGCAGGAAAAGGCCCTGCCGAAAGATGAGCCTGATGATCAGACTCTGACGTCCGCGCTGGTAGAGCTCAATATCCGCGCCGGCGCGATGATCATTGCCATGTCGCTCTGGCACAGTGAGTCACCAAAGCCGGATATTCACGATCTGCAGCAGCAGGTCATGAGCACCTGGCCGGTCGAGGCCATCGGCAAAGCGGATACGCAGGTCAAAATCCTGTCCGGCATGCTGAACCCGGAGCAGGGCGAGGTCACCACGGAAGCTGCGCCCTCAGAGTCCGTCGCTGAAGAGGAGACGGCGGAAAAGCGCTAACCCGTGAAAAGGGCTTTGTTATGCAGCTGGCGCGCGAGTTGAGACGACCCAACTGGCGCACCATGCTTTCAAACATGTCCTCCAGCGAGCTCGAGGAGTGGCATCAGTTCTATCAGACCCATTACTTCGAAGAGGCGTTACTTGATGCCCACTTTGCCTCGCTTAGCCTCCATATTTTATCGCTGGTGTGCGGGGAAACAGAACTGACCGCGGGTCATTTTAGCCTGCTTAAACCCAAGGTCGTGGAAGAAAATCACGAACCTGATGATGAACAACTAATGGCGATCGCAGAAAGCCTGCCAGGAGGAGTGCGCTATGGCCCAGCCAGTGGGTGATCTGGTCGTTAATCTTGACGTTGACGCCGCGAAATTCAATGAACAGCTCGGCTACGTGCGTAAGCAGTTTACCGGGCTGAGCGCCGCCGCCGTTGAGACGTCCGCACAGGTTCAGCAGTCCTTCTCCCGCCAGGAGCTGGTGGCAAAACGGGTGGGGATATCCGTGGGGCAGTACAACAACGCCCTGCGCAACCTCCCCGCACAGTTTACCGATATCGCGACCCAGCTCGCCGGTGGGCAAAGCCCCTTCCTTATCATGCTCCAGCAGGGCGGGCAGGTTAAAGATTCCTTCGGCGGCGTATCGAACCTCTTCCGTGCGATCCAGGCCGCGCTCTTTGGCGTCAGTGATTCGGCTGAAAAGTCTGAAGATTCGTTATCTGAGAATGCCAATGCGCTGGCGGAGAACGCCGAAAATCTGGGGAAGGTGCGTGGCCTGCTCACGCCGGCGACCCTGGGCTTTGTGGCGCTGGCCGTTGCCGTGGTGGCCGTGGCCTATTCGTTTGTAAAGGGTCAGGGGGTGCTCAGCGAATTTAACAAATCGCTGGTGATGACCGGTGACCGCTCGGGGCAGACTGCCAACAACCTGCTGGTAATGGCCGAGGCGATTGCGCAGGGCGGCGACTCCTTTACCGCCGGTACCGCGGCGCTCAATGCGTTAGTCAAAGCGGGGGCCAATCTCGGGGAAAACTTCCTGGGCGTGGCCACCTCCATTTCTACCCTGTCTGATGCCACCGGCACCAAAGTAGAAGATTTGGCGGCGGCGTTTGGCCGCATTACCTCAGATCCGCAAAGCGGGCTGCGGGCGATGGCCGAGCAATATGGTCACGTTACCGCCCAGCAGCTGGACTACGTGAAAAGCCTGCAGGACTCAGGGAAAAACACCGAGGCGCTTAACTACGCCAACACAGCCGCCGCCGCCGGCTTCAAGGACATGGCCGGCAACATTAAAGAGAACATGGGCGCGCTGGAAACCGCGGCGGACTACGTCGGCGACTCTTTCAAATCCATGTGGAACCGCCTGCTGGATATAGGCCGGGCGGACTCGCTTCAGAAACAGCTCGCGGATGCCACGGACAGGCTGTATGAGTTGGACAAAGGGCTGAGAAACACCGCCGCGCAGGGGCAGCAGCGGTTTGGGCTGGAAACCGCCCGCGATCAGGCACGTCAGATGGTCTCCTCCCTGACCGAGCAGCTTCACGCCGAGCAGCGAAAAACCGACGAAAAACAGAAGCAGTCAAACCTTGAGCGCAGCTCGCTTCAGAATCAGCAGCACTTCCAGTCGATTTCAGACGCGGGTCAGAGCAAGGAAGAGCAAAGAACGCAGGAGTACCAGCGTCTTAATCAGTACATCGCCGAACGCCGCCGGCTTAATCAGGCGCTGAGCGACGATGAAATTGCCCAGATTAAAAAGGGTATTGAAGAGAAATATAAAGATCCGAAAACGCCCAAAGCGAAAGCGATCACCACCTCGGCGGGGGACAAGGCGACGGATAATGCGCAGGGTGAGCTGATGACCCTGCAGGCCCAGCTCAAAGTCCTGCAGCAGCACACCAGCGTGAACGACGTTATCAGCCAGCAGCGCAAAGATCTGTGGCAGACGGAGAATCAGTATACGGTGCTGGAGCAGGCGGCCAGCACCCGCCAGCTGTCCGCGCAGGAAAAGTCACTGCTGGCGCATAAAGAAGAAACGCTGGAGTACAAACGGCAGCTGGCGGCGATAGGGGATAAAGTCGCGGCCCAGCAGCGCCTGAATGCGCTCTCCGATCAGGCCGATAAGTTTGCTCTGCAGCAGTCGGCAAAGCGCGCGGCGCTGGATGCTCAGGCGGATGGCGTTTCATCAAAACAGGCGGAAAGAGCCGCGACGCTGCAGCGTCTGCAGGAAACCTATGCATTCAATCCGGACGCTCAGAAACGGGTATTGCAGGAGCAGCAGGCAACGTATGCGGCAGAGGACGCGCTGCGGTCGAACTGGGTGGCGGGAGCGAAGCAGGGCTGGGCCGAATACGCCGAATCTGCAACCGATGTATTCACTTCGGTGCAACAGGTGACGCAGGCGGGATTCAACGGCCTTGCTGACAGCCTGACAAGCCTGACGACCACCGGTAAAGCCAGCTTTCGGGATTTCTCAACGTCGATTTTAAAAATGATCGCTCAGATAATTAACCGGCTAATCGTCGCCTATACCGTCCAGTCTGCGTTGGGTTGGATAAGCGGCAGCGCCTCCTCCTCTTCGTCAAACACATCGTTCTCATCAGGGGCCTACAGTAATTTGCAGCTGGCTTATAACGGCGGCTATATCCGCGAGTTTGACGTGGGCGGCTACACCGGGCACGGCGGTAAGTATGAGCCCAAAGGCATCGTTCACGGCGGGGAGTTCGTTTTCACAAAGGAGGCGACCAGCCGTCTGGGCGTGGCTAATCTTTATCGCCTGATGAAGGGCTACGCCACGGGTGGGTATGTGGGATCCCGCGGGGCGGCGGGCAGGTTCGGCGCGACCGACATCAGCGTTTACGCCCCGGTAACCATCGGCGAGCAGTCTTCATCGAATGACGTCAGCAGCAGCGATACGGCAAACACGGCCAAACAACTGCAGGGCATTGTTCAGCAGACAATATCGGACAGGCTCAGGAAGGAAATGGCTCCCGGCGGCCTGCTGTATAAAAAATAATTCCGCATGACGCATTCTGTAATTTTGGGAGAAGTGATGCCTACAGAAACCTTTACCTGGCGAACGCAGAAAAGCGCCCAGGGTACCGACACGGTCAGAACGCTACAAGCGCAGTTCGGCGACGGTTACAAACAGGTTGCCGCCAGCGGCATCAATGCCAAAGCTGAAACGTGGAATCTGAGCTGGACGGGTAAAAAAACGGAGGCGTCGGCGATCCGTCAATTTCTCCTGAGCCACGTGATTTCATCCTTCTGGTGGACGACTCCTTGGGGAGAACGGCTCCTCTGGCGGGTAAAGTCTGATTCAGTGTCGGTCAGTTTTCCCGCGGGAGACAAGGCGACGCTGAGTTTTACTTTCGAGCAGGCGTTTGCGCCTTAAAACCACCACAACTATCTGAGGCTGCCTTTGGGTGGCCTTTTTTATTTGGAGATATCATGAGCTTTACCCAGGACGTGCAGGCGCTTGAACCGGGGCAGCTGATCCAGCTGATAGAAATCGACGGGACGGCGTTTGGCTTCGACACCATGCTGCGCTTTCATGCGCACAACATAGACTCCGCGGGCTGGAAGTCTTTCGCCGCCGACAACCTGCCTTCAACCATTTGGCAGGGTAATGAATACGATCCGCACCCCTACGAGTTAACCGGTCTGGAGCTATCCAGCACGGGGTCGCAGCCAACGCCAACGCTTTCGGTGGGTAACGTGGGCAACTACGTCACGGCGCTGTGCCTGCAGTACGACGACATGGTGAAGGCGAAAGTCAAAGTGCACACCACGCTGGCCAAATATCTTGATGCCGCGAACTGGACAGCGGGCAACCCGACTGCCAGCCCGATTGATGAACGCGTTCAGCTTTACTACATCAACGCCAAAAAAGCCGAGACGCGGATTCAGGTCGACTTCGAACTGTGTTCGCCGTTCGACGTTCAAAGCCTGCAGCTGCCAACCCGCCAGATAACCCCGGTGTGCACCTGGTGCATGCGTGGATGGTATCGAACGGGAACCGGCTGCGATTACAACGGCACCAATTACTTTCTGAAAGACGGCACGCCCACGAGCAATCCCGCGCTGGATGTGTGCGGCGGCCGGATGTCGGATTGCAAGTTGCGGTTTGGTACCGAAAACCCACTACCCTTTGGCGGCTTCCCGGCGGCCAATCTACAGGGGAAATAACTATGCGTGAAAAACTCATCAGCCAAATCCGGGCGCACGTGGCCGCTGAATATCCGAACGAGGCCTGCGGGCTGATCGTCGAAACCGGTACCGGCCAGCGTTTCATTCCCTGTCGCAATATTGCCGAGAACGCGGCTGAAACCTTCATGCTGTCGCCGGATGATTATCTGGCGGCGACCAAGGTCGGGGAAGTCATCATGGTGATCCACTCACACCCCGATGTGGTGCATCTGGTCCCGTCAGAAATGGACCGCATCCAGTGCGACCACTCCGGCGTGGAGTGGGGGATCATGTCGTGGCCGGACGGTGATTTTTGTACGCTGTCACCGCGCGGCGATCGCGAGCTTGCTGGCCGCCGCTGGGTTCTGGGCCATGCTGACTGCTGGTCGATCATCATGGACTACTACCGGATGGAGTACGGCATTACCGTAAAAAATTACTCAGTTGACCGTGAGTGGTGGGTCGACGGGAAAGAAAATCTCTATGACGATAACTGGCAGGCTGAAGGGTTCGTCGAGATTGATGCCAGCAGCATGCAGCCTGGCGATATGATCATGATGCGGGTTCAAGCACCGGTCACCAATCACGCGGCGATTTATCTTGGAGATAACATCATGGTTCACCACATGTTTGGCAACCTTTCTGCCCGCGTTCCATACGGTAAATATTTCCGGGATCGGACGGTTCGCGTCGTCCGTCGCAAGGAGTTAGTTAATGCTTAAGACCATGACGCTCAAAGGCGCAATCGGAAAGAAATTCGGCAGGGTTCACCGTTTCCACGTGGCGGACATCAACGAGTTTTTGCGCGCGATGTGCTCCCAGGTGAAGGGCTTCAAAAAGTACGTTTCAAACGCCCATCTCAACGGGGTGAAGTTCGCTTTCTACAGCGGCAAGAACAACATCTCGCTTGAGGAGTTCGACATGTCCGCGGCGGCGACCGAGTACACAATGGTGCCGGTGATTGAAGGGGCGAAACAGGCAGGCATGCTGCAGATTGTGATTGGCGCTGTTGCTTTGGTGGCAGCCTTCTTTACCGCTGGCGCCTCATTCGCGGCGTTTGCCGGGATCAGTGCGGCTACGGCGGCGGCAACAACCACAGCGCTGGTGGGTATTGGTCTTAGTATGACCATCGGCGGCGTGGTGCAGATGCTCACGCCACAGCCCAGCTTTAACGTTGGGGCTTCGTCTGACTCTGACAACAAAGCAAACTACGCATTCGGCGCCCCGGTTAATACGGTGGCAATGGGATACCCCGTGCCGCTACTTTACGGGCAGCGTGAAATCGGCGGTGCGATCATCAGCGCAGGTATTTTCTCCAGCGATCAGCAATAAAAATGCCTGTTTAGTTTAGGAGTCAGGTTCAGGAGGATAATTGTGTAGCCCAAAGAAGCTATCTTTTGCAAATTTACTCAAGAACAAATTGAGTAAATTGCTTGGAAAATTCATTCAAGCCGAACCCATTAAGTTCGAGAATAATATTTTCTCTTTGATCTAATGGCATTTTTGCAATAAGTAAACCAATTACCATTTTGAGCTGCACAACCTCAATTTCAGCATCTTTTAGGTTATCAAACTTACAGTTAAGCTCAATCTTTCTATTAACAAGTGGCATGGTTATCCTCATTTTAGGCTATTTAGTTGGAGAATGTTACGCGGGATAAATATTTCGATTTCAATCTATAACATATATCCATCATGAAATTTTTAACATCCTGATATTCGAACAGTGATCTATTAACAGCCGCCGTGGGGCGGTTTTTTTATGGGCGACATATGCAACTACTTCAAGGCGAAACTATTCTCCTAGGCGCTAAAGGCGGTGGCGGGAGTGCTCATACGCCGGTTGAGCAGGCCGATGATCTTTTGTCGCAAGCGAAGCTTAAGATGGTTCTCGCGCTCTCTGAAGGTGAGATTCAGGGTGACCTGGTCGCGCAGAAAATCTTCCTCAATGATACCCCGTTGGCGAACGATGACGGCACCTATAATTTTACCGGCGTGAAGTGGGATTACCGTAAAGGCACGCAGGATCAGGCCTACCTGCAGGGCATGCCTGAAATTGATAACGAATCCTCGGTGGGCATCGAGGTAAAAGCCTCCACGCCGTGGACCCGGCAATTCTCAAACCTGACACTCGATGCTATCCGGATCAAGCTGAGCTTGCCGATTCAGTACCAGTACAAAGACAACGGCGACATGGTCGGCACCGTCACGGAATATGCCATCGACCTATCTACCGACGGTGCGGCGTATAAAACGGTCGTCAACGGTAAGTTTGAAGGAAAAACAACGTCAGAATATCAGCGTGACCATCGCATCGATCTACCTGACTCGGCGTCAGGCTGGACAATACGCGTGCGCCGCATCACCCCAGATTCAACCTCAACCAAGCTGATAAACGCCTTCAAGGTGTTTTCCTTTGCTGAGGTAATCGACAGTAAGTTGCGCTATCCGAATACAGCGCTGCTTTATGTCGAGCTCGACTCCAGCCAATTTAACGGCAGCGTGCCGAAAACCACCTGCAAGCCAAAGGGCAAACTGATCCGGGTACCGACCACCTATGACCCAGTGACCAGAACCTACAGCGGGACATGGTCGGGTGATTTCAAAATCGCCTACAGCAATAACCCCGCGTGGATTTTTTACGACCTGGTGCTCGATGAAATTTACGGCATGGGCAACCGCGTAGACGCGACCATCATCGACAAATGGGAGCTGTACAGCATCGCGCAATACTGCGACGCGGCAGTGTCAGACGGCGCCGGTGGCACAGAACCACGCTTTACCTGCAACGTGTTCATCCAGCGCCAGCAGGATGCCTACACCGTGTTGCGGGATCTGGCCGCCATCTTCCGGGGCATTACCTTCTGGGGGAACGACCAGATTTTCGTGCGCGCCGACGTTCCGCAGGACGACGTGGATTTTACCTACCACAGCTCAAACGTGGTTGACGGCATGTTTACTTACGCCGGAGGCTCCTATAAAAACCGCTTTTCTTCCTGTCAGGTCAGCTGGTCAGATCCGATTAATCATTATTCTGACACGATCGAGAGCGTTTATGAGCCTGATCTTGTCGCACGATATAACTGGAATGAAACCCAGCTGACGGCCATTGGCTGCACATCTCAGAGCGAGGCGCACCGCCGCGGGCGCTGGGTGATCCTGTCCAATGCGAAAGACGGCACCGTGTCCTTTGGCGTTGGGCTGGACGGTTACATTCCCATGCCGGCAGAAATTATTGGCATCGCTGACCCGTTCAGAGCCGGGAAAGCCAACGGCGGACGCATCAGTGCGGTTAACGGCAAAAACATCACCGTTGACCGGGTAGCGGATTACGGCATCGGCGACCGTCTGGTAGTGAATTTGCCCGATGGAACGGCGCAAACCCGGACGATCAGCGGCGTCAGCGCCGATAAGAAAACGTTCACGGTTATCACCGCATACCGCATGACGCCGGTGAGCGGCGCCGTGTGGTCCATCGACAGCGATAACTTAGCGATTCAATACTTTCGTATCACGTCAATCTCTTCAAATGACGACGGCACGTTCACGATTGCGGGCGTGCAGCACGACCCGAATAAATACCGTTACATCGATGACGGGGTGAAAGTCGATTCAGCACCGATCACTGTCACGCCGACCAACGTGATGAAGGTACCGGCAAATATCGTGGTCACAGAAGTTGACCACATCGCACAGGGGCTTACCGTCGCGTCGCTGCAGGCGTCATGGGACAAAGTGGAAGGGGCGATCAATTACACCGCGCAGTGGCGCAAAGACAACGGCGACTGGGTTAACGTAGGTAAGACCAGCGCGCAGGGTTTTACCGTTCAGGGAATTTATGCGGGCGTGTACGACGTGCGCGTCCGGGCGATCAACGCCGTCGATGTGTCCTCTCCGTGGGGATACGCAGATTCGACTACGCTGAACGGCAAAGTGGGTAAACCCGGCATGCCGACAAATCTGCTCGCCAGCGACAACGTCGTCTGGAATATCAACGTGACCTGGGCATTTCCTGCAGGCAGCGGTGATACCGCCTATACCGAGTTGCAGCAGTCCACCACGGATGACCATCAAAACCCGACATTACTGGTGACGGTTCCCTATCCGGGTTCGTCGTATCAGCACGGACCGATGGCGGCAGGCGTTCGCCGCTGGTACCGCGCCCGGTTGGTCGACAGGATTGGTAACGCAGGGGAGTGGACTGAGTTCGTCATGGGGACGTCATCGGTTGATGTGTCCGAGATACTGGGCGACATCGCCGAAGAAGTGCTGAACTCGGAACTGGGCAAACAGTTGGTTTCTCGGGTCGATTCTGTAGAGGATAGCGTCAAAGAGCTGGATGACGCTGTCACGTCAGCCAACGATAAAATTGATGCAACCAATACTCACATTGATGAGGTGAACACTGAGCTGCAAGGCAAGGTAGACGCCATAACCGGCGGCAGCACATCTTCAATCGCTCAGGTTGTCTCACAGGTCAACATCCTCCAGCAGAATGATGTTAACCAGGCTCAGCAGATTTCAGCGGTAACCGCTACTGCGAACGGTAATAAGACGGCGATTGCCACAGAAACTACCGCACGCGCCACCGCTGATACGGCGCTGGGCAAGCGTATTGATCTGACTAATGCTCAAGTGGGGGACAATAAAACTGCAATCACCACGGAGACAACTGCCCGCGCTACGGCAGATACGGCGCTGGGTACTCGTATTGATAATCTAACGACAACCGTTGGAAATAATACGACGTCTATCACAAGCGAAGCGACGGCTCGCGCTACAGCAGACACCGCTCTGGGTGATCGTATTGATAGCCTGACAACGACGGTCGGAAATAACACCACAGCAATAACGTCTGAGGCGACGGCGCGCTCTACTGCAGATACAGCCCTGGGGACAAGGATTGACAGCGTCAAGGCAACGACCGACGGGAATACGGCCTCGATAGGCTCATTGCAAACGGCGCAGACGACAACGGAACAGGCTATCGCAAGCCTTGCCAGCGTTACTGAAGCCTCTTTCGATAGTTCCGCATTAGCGGCTATTGAGAATTCGCTTTCCAATGACAAAGATGCCACCGGGCAGCGTGCAGCTACAGGGATTATTCGGGCTCGCGTGACAGCCACCGAAACAGCGCAGGCTGATGCGGGCAGAGCCTTTGCTGAGTATCAGCAGACCGTAGAAGCTCAATTCAGTGAAACAAATGCCGTCGTGCAGACAACCGCCAGCGCAATGGCTGATTTAGCTGGGAATGTGTCTGCGCAGTACAGCATAAAGTTGGGCGTGACCAGCAATGGTACCTATTATGCAGCGGGCATGGGTATTGGCATTGAAAATACTCCGGAAGGCATGCAGACGAACGTGGCATTTTTGGCGAGCAATTTCACAGTCATGTCTGATGTGAACGGTACACCAAAAGCGTTCTTTGCCATTCGCAGCGGGCAGACGTTCATTGATGAAGGTTTCATTCAGGACGGCACAATTACCAACGCCAAGATCGGCAACTTCATTCAGTCCACCAATTACGTAGCCAACGTCTCCGGCTGGCGATTGGATAAAGGCGGTACCTTTGTGAACTTCGGTACCGGCAGCGGTGGCAAGATGAAAACCACCAACACAACTATCAGCGTTGCAGATGGTAACGGAGTCCTGCGTGTGCAGATCGGGGAACTGACGGGGGTATTCTGATTGGCGAATTTTGGTATTCAAACATGGAGTGCTTCGAGGACCCCCAATAACACGGGGCTGGTGAGGATCCTGATACTGGGCTCAATCTATCTATCAAAAGACCAGGTGTCGGGGGCATGGTCCTATGTCGTACCTTCTGGTTATAAGGTGTCCGTGATGCAGTCGCCGGTTATGGGGGCTGAGCTTTCATCGGCCCGGCGAAAAATCACCACCTCCACGACCGGCGTATCCCTCTCAAATGCCGGTTCTGATTATTCAACCGGTACATTCACGGCAGCTGAAGGTTGGCTGATCGTTTACTTAGTGAAGCAATGACATGGCAAATTACGGGGCAATATTGGTCGATGAGTATGGTATTCCATTCTCAACGCCAGACACGACGCCGATGAGTCTGGTCTCAAAGAATATGTACAACTTTGGCGGAAGCGGCGGGGTGATTAACTTAGCCGTCTCTGTCTCGAGCCCCTTTGTTGTCGCCTTCAAATCTGATGTAACCGGTGTTTACGGCAGGCTCAGTAATAATAGTGGTGTATATACGCTTACGGTAGGCAGACTTGCCGGCGGCAGCGTAGGTAATGTCACTGTTTATATTTTTGGCATCGTCATTCCCCAGCCGAAACCGGCGTGGGGGATAGCGATAAACGACGCTCAGGGACAGTGCATACTGACCAATGAAACCAAGGTGATGAATCCCCCCATTGCTGTTGGAACGCCGGGTAATCCGGCTAACCTGGGGTACAACATCGATACCTCACTCAGCGGAAATTACGCGGTAATGCCACAGATGACTGGCTTAATGGTCGGCGTTATTCATTCTGGGGGCGCAACGCGCCCTTTCCAGTCACCCATTCAGACCTATGCATACTTCAACGGGTCAACTACTCGAATATCCTCTACCCAGACAGACAGTCCGGGAGGTGATCAGCTCGAGAATGTTGGCTATGCAAACTCAAACGACGTGGTATACGCAATTGATGTATCTGCTTATTAATCAATTGATTGAATTGAACGATCGTTTTGAACGATCAATTTCAAGTAATTGATCTATTTAACCAATTATCCCTCTCCAAATATCGTTGTTATCGTCCCGATATCCAGTATCGAAGGGACATAAAAATGAAAAAAATTTTATTTGTGATTGCATTGGCGGGAGTACTTACGGGATGTTCAGGCGTTATTGAGAAGCAGCAACCCGTCTGTAGCGGTACCGCGCTCATCGGTGGACAGGAAAAGTCTGTACAGATTTATGGCGTACGTAAGGTTGCAGGCCAAACCCAGTATAAAGCCGGAGACCCTTTTGGCTGGCGCTGGGTTAGCAGATCAAACTTCACATCGACGACGTGTGAAAAATAAATTACCCAACCTAAACAGACCCGCTTCGGCGGGTTTTTTATTATCTGGAGTAACGTAAATATGGCTTGGTATAAAACAGGCACAGTCTCCGTAGCGGCAACAAAGGTCACCGGCACCGGCACTAACTTTTTAGATGCTAAGTTCGGCGTCGGTCCGGGGCAGGCCTTTCTGCTTCCGGCATCTGGAACAGTTAAAATCTATGAAATCGCCAGCGTGGAGGATGCAACTCATCTGACTCTCACCACATCAGCCGGTACCGTGGCTGCTGGAGCCGCTTACGCGGTGATGAGCTTTTATACGGATTCGATACCTGACTTTTCCAAACGCCTGGCCGCGCAGCTCGGTTACTACCAGTCACAGATGGACGGCTGGCAAACTATCATGACGGGAACTGGCACTGTCAGCGTGACAGCTCCTGACGGCACCGTTGTGAACATCAGCAGCTTTGCGAAACTGACCTCTGACATGGCGAAAGCTTATGCCGACGGTGGCCTTCTGAATGCCACAGTGACGCCAAACAGTCTGGGGAATGTGACTGATTTCAATATTTACTACCAGACAGCAAACGCCAATGCGATCATTGCCAACGGATACCCGATTGCAAAAGCCGGGACGCTCTATGTGACTAAATCAGCCTATGGCTGCCAGCAAATGTACATCTCCTTTCAAGGAGAGACATATATACGTGGTTTGACGGGTGCATTCACCCCTGCATCCCCTAACTGGTCTGACTGGGTTCCTCAGTACGGTAAAATACAAGTGCCTCTTGGTTCCGGCGTTAATGGCACTTTGCCGATTGTAAACGGTGGAACTGGTGCTTCAACCGCCGCCGCTGCAAGGGCAGCATTAGGTGCATTTTCTACAGCAGGCGGAGCCGTTTCAGGTTCACTAACGGCTGGTGCTGCTGCAGGTTTAGCCGTAGCGGCCGGAGAGAACAACCGAGTAGAAATAAATAACGTCACATCGGGCGGTGGCGTGGGGAATCCTATCGGATGGACTGTGTACCGCTGGTACACTGAACTCGCTCAGACAGGGATTCGTCGTGCAGGGGATACAACCATACAATCTTATTTCGTCGCATTATCTGGCGGCGGCGGATGGGAGTTTCTCCGCGGCGGCAATGCGACAGCATCCGGCACATGGACATCTGGATCTGATGAACGTCACAAGTTCGACATTGAGCCAGTTAACAATGCCTTGGCGGCGGTACTCACTTTCCGTGGTGCAACTTACGGAAAAAAAGATGGTGGCAGAGAGGTTGGATTGATTGCGCAAGATGTAGAACGCGCCTGTAAAGAAGCGATTACCTACAACGGGGATCGGAAGTTCAGTGACGGCACTGTCATCCCAAACTTCAAATATTTGAACACTTCTGGTGCATCAGCGGCATTCCACTCTGAAGCCATCAAAACACTATTCGAACTTGTACAGCTCGCTCTTGATAAACCTGATGATGCAAGAACGCTGATCGCTAACATCAAAGCGCAATCCGAAATTATTAAAAATACCGCGATTGAAAATGAATACCCATGGAAAGAAGCGCCGCCTATCTTTACCGTGCCCAGCTCCGAAGATTATGAAGAATCCACCACATAATTTCTTCCCTTGCCGATCAGCGGCATAACAGAAATGTCTCTGATCGGACTTTCCTCCTCATGTTACTCATGATTATACTGTATGAATAAACAGTATTTGAAGGAGGGCTTATGCCGCGGCGATATGAAATAGATGATGCATTTAAGCATGCGATTAAGATTTGCCCTAAAGGCCGCCGAACCGTCACTACTGAGGACTTTGTGGCTGAATTGGCGAAGAGAAACTGGCACTGGGAATTGCGTGAAGCGAACCGCTGGATCGAAATTTACGTCAATACGTTTAGCGACGTCTCGACTGTAGAGGGTGACGCCCGGACCTTCGCTCTCTTCAACCCAAATGGAGGGCGTTGATATGGGATTTCCATCACCTGCGAGCGATTACGTTGGATCGCGTATCGACTTGAACAAAGTCTGTAACTGCACAGGCCCTTCGTCCCGTTTGTACATCTCCGAGCGGTACCACGGGATGAATATCAACTCTGGCACAATGCTTGTTCTTGATCCTGCGATCAAACCGGTTGACGGTAATTTGCTTCTGGCACAAATCAATGGAGAGATTCAGGTCTTGCGTCTGGTGACAATTCTGCGGCACGGGCTCGAGTCTTTGGCAGACAAAAACGTGTTCATTGAATTCGGTGAATCGTTCACTGACGACGAACTGATGATCGAGGGGGTGGTGACGCATATCATTTACGATGCCAGGAATGATGTATTCGATGATACGCCGTGCATTTGAAAGTTTATGCAAATCTGTGTGCTAATCTAAGTGAAAAACTACTTATGGTTGATATGCAAACTGAAGAAGAGAATTTATTAGTTAGAAAAGAAATAGGCGACGCAGTCTTGGCTGTACTTGAGCAAGGGAAAGTGGTGAGTGTAGAAAACATCATTACATATCTTGAAAGGCAGCATCAAGAAGTTACCCATATGTAATACAAGAACAGATATAGGCATGCAGTGGACTTACTGATAAAGAACTCATAAAAAAAGCTCGCGACAGGCGGGCAATAAACATCAGTTTTTTACATTGGAAATTTTCGGGTAGAACGTGATAAGCATAGCGGGGTAATAATTATCCAATCTATAGGATAACTACTCATAAGTAGCTGTTTTCGCTCAATGGTGTAGTGTTAGGGAGTAAAAAAGCCCTCGCGAACGAAGGCCAGTGAATTATCACAAAATTTAGTTTCGGAACGAGAGCGATGCTCCCGAAAGCATAATAGTAGCTCTTGAGAATTTGGCTTATAAAACATGGTTTAGTAATTAAAGAAATCCCCCCGTTTTTGACTATTAAAAAAGAGCCCGCTTTAAAGGCGGGCAAAAATCAAAGGTATCAATATTACGCTTCTGGATGGCGGTTATCCCACCCACTCTAAAGATTAGCTAATGCTTAGATATTCACCATAAAACAGGTAAAAAAAGAGCCCGCGTTAACGGCGGGCTATCAGTAGGTAGGTACTCATGGCCTTGGCAGGCTTGCTGATCTTGCGTCAGCTGCTATGAGAATAGTGCAGAGCGGTGATTTTGCCAGATTACAGGCACAAAAAACCCGGCGCATTGGCCAGGTTATATTTCAAAAGGTTGCGTTAAACCCATTCGGGCAACTCGCGAAGTGAGTATTTGGGTTTCCCATCGCCAATCTGAGTGCAAAGAAACATCTCTTCAACTATTCCCGCCAGAACTGCCTTCCGTGCTTTGCTGGCGTTCGTGTTGATGCTGCTGAGCGTCACCATCGGTTTAACCTTCACGTCAGCATCAGGAAAGGTGCCATGCACGCGTTTGGTCAATTCAGCCAAGATCAGCGCGTTGGCGTTCGGTACACCGGCCATGTTTCTTTTGTCGTAAATCAGCTCAACAAACATAAAATCGCCCAAACAAGTTAACTGGTTATACATACAGCAATGTTTGTTTTTGTAAAATAAAACCCTTCTGCAAAACTAATTTTAATTCGTTGAAACATATAGGGATAGGAAGAGATATTTGCAAACCAAAAAACTTGATAATTAGGTTGTATTAATAATATAAAACAATAGGTTAGTGCATATTTAATTACCTAGGATTTCGGTATGGGTATCAGTGCAGGTGCAGCTTATGCCTCTTCTGACCGTACTAATGATCAAACTGCTGATAACCGTGGTGACAAAGCTGATGTCTGGACAGTTGGCGCGAAATACGACGCTAACAACGTATATCTGGCGACCATGTATGCTGAAACCCGTAATATGACCATGTACGGCGATGACGGCATTGCAAATAAAACGCAGAACTTTGAAGTCACTGCACAATATCAATTCGACTTCGGTCTGCGTCCGGAAGTTTCTTACCTGCAGTCTAAAGGTAAAGACCTGAACAACGGCAATGGCGGAAAAGACAACGACAAAGACCTGGTTAAATACGTTTCTGTTGGCGCGAACTATTACTTCAACAAAAATATGTCCACCTACGTTGATTATAAAATCAACCTGCTGGACAACGATGATAATTTCTACGAAAACAACGGCATCTCTACCGATGATGTTGTTGGCGTTGGCATGATCTACCAGTTCTAATTTCCTGACCAAAAGTCTTAGAAATAGCCTAAAGAAAACCCATCTCCGGATGGGTTTTTTTGTGCCCAAAACGTGACTTTCTGTGCGTTAACGCCGTCCCCGCCTTCAATAATGCAACAGTCTTTGTTATATTATTGACCAGCTCACGTACAGGGTTATTCCTCTGTGATACGGTGCTTAACCTAAGACTTGGTTTCTCAGGACAATGAAATGTTAGATTATCGCTTTCCGACAGCCATGCAGATGGTGTTTTGTATCGCTCAGTCCCAAAAGGCTGAACAGCGCTGCACCAGTGCGATCTTAGCTACAGGTCTGGAAGCCAACTCCAGCTTCATCCGCAAACTGATGGTGCCACTGACTCAGCATGGCATTATCGTCTCAACGCTTGGCCGTACCGGCTCGATTCATCTTGGCCGCCCGGCGGAAGACATAACGCTGCGTGATATTTACTGCGCCGTGATTGAAGATAAACGCCTGTGGGCCGCACGTCCCGATGTGCCTGCCCGCTGTGTTGTCAGCGCCAATGCCTGTACCTATTTTAAAAATATCGTGAATGAGGCTGAAGAGGCGTCATTGCAGGTGCTGGGTCGCCATACGGTAGCCGATGCGCTGGCCGAGTTTGAACGTGGCGGCAAGTACAAATGCACCAAAGACCTGGCTGCGGAATACGCAGATAAGTCGCTCTGCACGAAATAAATATCAGCCATCTGATACTCACTTAGCGACATTCAGACGTAAAAAAGCCGGGATAATTTCCCGGCTTTTTGCTTTCTGTCATTACTTATCAGACTGTCTGCGTCTCCTGCACCGCATGCTTACGCGTCACCAGCTTGCGCAGTGCCACATAAAATACCGGCGTCAGGAACAACCCGAACAGCGTCACCCCCAGCATTCCGGAGAAAACGGTGATGCCCGTGACGCCGCGCACTTCCGCACCAGCGCCGTGACCGAGGATCAGCGGAATTGTCCCGGCAATAAAGGCAATGGACGTCATGACGATAGGGCGCAGACGCAGGCGACAGGCTTCGAGCGCCGATTCCACAATCCCTTTACCCTGCATCTCCAGCTCGCGGGCAAATTCGACAATCAGGATGGCGTTTTTACATGCCAGCCCCATCAGCACCACCAGCCCGACCTGAACAAAGACGTTGTTATCACCCCCAGTCAGCCACACGCCAAACAGCGCTGAAAGCATGGTCATCGGCACAATCAGGATCACCGCCAGCGGCAACGTCCAGCTCTCATAAAGTGCAGCCAGTACCAGAAACGCCAGCAGAACCGACATCGGGAACACAATCAGCGCGGCGTTACCCTGTGTAGATTGCTGATAGCTCAGATCTGTCCATTCGATATTCATGCCATTTGGCAGGAGGTTTTTCGACATTTCTGTCAGCTCGGTCATGGCTTGTGTCGAAGACAAAATGCGCGGATCAGCATCACCAATCAAATCTGCCGCCGGATAACCGTTATAGCGGATAACCGGATCAGGGCCGTAAGTGGTGGTGATGTTCAGCATACTGCCGATCGGCACCATTTCACTTTTGTCATTTCGGGTACGCAGATTGGCGATGTCTTCCACGCTGTCGCGGAACTGGCCGTCAGCCTGCGCCATCACTTTCCAGGTGCGTCCGAACCGGTTGAAGTCATTGATGTATGACGAACCGAGATACACCTGCAAGGTACTGAACAAATCATCGAGAGAAACGCCCTGCGCCTTGGCTTTGTCACGGTCAATATGCGCATCCAGCTGCGGCACGTTGGCCTGATAAGAGGAGATAGGGAAGCCCATTCCCGGCGTTTGCATAATCGAACCGGACATCGTGTTGATTGCCGTCTGCAACGCGCCGTAGCCCAGACCTGCACGATCCTGGATGTACAACGAGTAACCGGAACCCTGACCTAATCCGAGAATTGGCGGTGGCATTATCGAGAAGGCGAAACCTTCCTGAATCTGCGAGATCTTGGCGTTGATTTCGGCGTTAATTTCCGCCGCCGTGCGGGTACGTTCGCCCAGCGGTTTCAGCGCAAAGAACACCGTGCCGGTATTTGGCGTATTGGTGAACTGCAAGGCGTTCAGCCCCGGAAATGCCACAGCATCACTGACGCCGTCGGTGCTCAGCCCCAGCGCACTGATCTTGCGGATCACGGCATCGGTGCGTGACAGCGATGCCCCTTCCGGCATTTTCACCCCGGCAATCAGGTACAACTTATCCTGCGTCGGTATAAAGCCGCCCGGCACCATTTTGAACATCAGCGCGGCGCCGCACAGCAGCAGAACGTAAACCGCAAAGACGGCACCACGTCGTCCGAGCGTTTTTGACACCGCATTCTGATAACCGTGTGAGCTGGCGTTAAAGAAGCGGTTAAACGGACGGAAAATCCAGCCGAACAGACGGTCGATCAGTCTTGATGGCATGTCCTTTGGCGCGCCGTGCGGTTTCAGCAACAGAGCTGCCAGAGCAGGGGAGAGCGTCAGGGAGTTAATCGCCGAAATCACGGTGGAGATGGCAATGGTGACCGCAAACTGTTTGTAGAACTGACCGGTGACGCCGGAAAGGAACGCCATCGGCACAAAGACCGCACACAGCACCAGCGCGATGGCAATGATTGGCCCGGACACTTCCCGCATTGCCTGATGCGCCGCCTCCCTGGGTGCCAGACCTTCCTCGATATTTCGCTCGACGTTTTCCACCACCACAATGGCGTCATCGACCACGATGCCTATCGCCAGCACCAGCCCGAAAAGACTGAGCGTGTTGAGCGAGAAACCGAGCAAATACAGAATGCTGAATGTGCCGATAACCGAAATCGGTACCGCCAGTAACGGGATGATCGACGCACGCCAGGTTTGCAGGAACAGGATCACCACCAGCACCACCAGCACGACGGCTTCCAGCAGCGTATGCACCACAGCACTGATCGAATCACGCACAAACACCGTCGGGTCATACGGCGCCCGCCAGGTCATACCTTCCGGGAAGCGGGTAGCCAGCTCGGCCATTTTGGCGCGAACGGCATCAGAAAGATCAATCGCGTTAGCGCCCGGTGACTGGAAGATACCGATACCGACCGCATCTTTATTGTTCAGCTGCGAGCGCAGGGCGTAACTGCCGGAGCCCATTTCAATACGCGCAACGTCGCGTAAACGAACGATTTCGCCGTTATCACCGCTTTTCAGGATGATATTGCCGAACTCTTCTTCGTTCTTGAGCCGCCCCTGGGCGTTGATCGACAACAGATAGTCGCTGTCTTTTGGCAGCGGTTCTGCGCCCAGCTGACCGGCAGACACCTGCACGTTTTGCTCACGCATTGCCGTGACAACGTCACTGGCTGTCAGCCCACGCGCCGCCACTTTGTTGGGATCGAGCCAGACACGCATCGCGTATTCGCCCGCACCAAAAATCTGGATCTGGCCGACCCCCGGCAAACGCGCCAGTTCGTCCTTCACCTTCAGCGTGGCGTAGTTGCTCAGGTATAACGAGTCGTACTTACCGGAAGGCGACACCAGATGCACCACCAGCGTTAAGGTCGGTGATTGCTTCTGCGTCGTCACACCCTGACGGCGTACATCTTCCGGCAGACGCGCTTCGGCCTGTGCCACACGGTTCTGCACCTGGACCTGTGCCTGATCCGGATCGGTACCCGGACGGAACGTCACGGTGGTCACCAGCACGCCGTCGGAACCGGCGACCGATTTCATGTACACCATGTTTTCAACGCCGTTGATGGCTTCTTCCAGCGGCGTCGCCACGGTTTCTGCAATCACTTTCGGGTTGGCACCCGGATATTCCGCACGAACCTGTACGCTCGGCGGGACCACGTTCGGGTATTCGCTGACCGGCAGCAGGGGAATGGCAATCGCCCCGGTGACTAAAATCAGAATCGACAAAACGGCGGCGAAAATAGGCCGGTCGATGAAAAAGCGGGAAAAGTCCATGAGTCAGAATTCTCTTTTATTTAGCGGCGGCAGGAGTGACGCTGTTGGCCGCCATGCTGACGGTTTTGGCGTTAACGGGCATACCCGGCATAAAGACTTTCTGAACGCCGTCAATAATCACGCGGTCACCCGCTTCCAGACCTTTCTGCACAATACGTAAACCACCGGAAATCCGGCCAACTTCCACATCGCGACGCTGTGCTTTACCGTCTTTATCAACCACGTAAACAAATTTACGATCCTGATCGGTCAGAACGGCTTTATCGTCCACCAGCACGGCGCTGAATTCCGCGCTGCCCGGTAACTGCACGCGGGCGAACAGGCCCGGCGTAAAGGTGCGATCCCGGTTATCCAGCAGGGCGCGCATACGGATGGTGCCGGTACCTGAGTTGAGCTGATTATCCGTAAAGTCGACCACGCCCTGATGCGGATAGCCGTCTTCACCCACCAGACCGACGTGCACCGGCAAACGGGACTGCGGGGTGTCATTGCGCTGGCCATCACGCGCCATCGCCTGATAGCGCAGGAAAGTGCCTTCATCGACATCAAAGTAGACATACACCGTGTCCAGCGACACCAGCGTGGTCAGTACGCTGGCGGTGTCGCCCGCGGTCACCAGATTGCCAGTGGTGATCATCGCGCGGCTGGCGCGGCCATCAATCGGAGAGGTCACACGGGTGAAATCCAGATTCAGCTGCGCCATGTCCAGCTGTGCCTGAGCGGCGAGCACATCAGACTGTGCCTGAGATGCTGCCGAACGACGCTGCTCGGCGATTTCAGTGGAAATGGCCTGCGTGCCAATCAGTTTTTCTGTGCGGGAGGACTCGCTGCGGGTCAGGCTGGCCTGATTGCGGGCACGCACCAGTTCAGCCTGTGCCTGCTCCTGAGCCGCGCGGTAGGTGCGGTCATCAATGGTAAACAGCACCTGACCTTTCTTCACTTCCTGGCCTTCCTGATAATTCACTTTATCGATATAGCCCGACACACGCGGGCGAAGCTGAACACTTTGCACCGCTTCCACACGTCCGTTAAACGCATCCCACTGGCTGATTTGTTTAATCAGCACATCGGCCGCACTGACCTGCGGGGCTGGCGGCGCGGCGTTTTGTGCCACGCTGTTATCACACCCGGCGAGCAGGGCGACCATGAACGCAACCCCTGAAAGGCGCAAAGTCAAAGGCGTACCGCGCAGGCGGTCGCGTGCAACAACCAACGGTTTTTGCAGGTTTTTCATTATTTTTATTTCCAGTGAGTAAGTGCTGTCAGGCAATACAACCGGTCTGTCCTCCGGGTAACGTCCTTTGCCTGATCTGACTTTTTTGGGACTTGTGCCGTTCATCAGCACAATTATGTATCAATGTCTGATACAATTGATTCGAGGGGATTGTAGGGACGCCGCTACTAAAGTGCAAGAAATACTGTTACACTTTCTGTGCTGTTTTACAGAACGTTTACTTCAGGGAGCGTGACTATCCCGTACCGACACATTAAATGCAATAGTAAAACTTGCATTTAATCGCAAAGTGCGTCAGTTTAGAAAAAGACGCCCTCGGGGGGCGGCAACAAACTGAATAAGAGACAGGAGAAAGCCCATGAGAACCGAGGATTTCATTCACGACCTGATCGACTGGATCGATCACAATCTGGAAGAGCGACTGGATATTAAGACCGTCGCTAAACGGGCAGGGTATTCGCGCTGGTATCTGCAACGCATGTTTAAAGAACATACCGGCCTGCCGATGGGTGAATTCATCCGTGAGAAAAAGCTCAAGAAATCTGCCGATATGCTGGCAAGCAGCCGTGAGCCTATCGTCAGCGTGGCGATCTCGCTGGGCTTTGATTCTCAGCAATCCTTTACCCGCAGTTTCAAACGTCAGTTTGGACAGACTCCGGGTGACTGGCGTCGCGGTCTGACCATGGCCACCGAGTGCCAGGGGTCGATGCACTAAGCGCGCCGCCCGTTACCGATTTCAGTACCGCTGGCCCGGCTCCCGCCGGGCAGTGATTTTGCGTTATCCCCTCGCTCCACCTTCGTTAACACGCCTTTGCACACTCTTCTGCTTAATTTCCAGCCTGCGCGGTTTTCCGGTCATGCGTTTGCACTGTGCATTCTTTCAGGACGTGATCAACCCAACAAAAAACGACATCAAAGTTCATCTAAATTGAAATGATGTTTCATTTTCTTGAGTTGCGCGAATTTTATCGCTAAACTTCTCCCCATCAGTTCGTAGCCGGGCATTGCCCGACTCATTCTTGTGTGACGGAAAAGCGCATTCGCCTCCGTTTTATGGAAAAAGGAAACATCATGATTCTGGATAATTTTTCACTGAAGGGAAAAGTCGCCGTGGTGACCGGGTGCGACACCGGTCTTGGCCAGGGTATGGCCATCGGTCTGGCGGAAGCCGGCTGTGACATCGTGGGGATCAACATCGTTGAGCCTGCCGAAACCATTGAAAGAATTGCGGCGACTGGCCGTCGTTTTCTCAGCCTGACCGCCGATCTCAGCGACACCAAAGTGATCCCGGCGTTGCTGGAGCGTGCCGTTGCCGAGATGGGTCATCTGGATATTCTGGTGAACAACGCCGGGATTATCCGCCGTGAAGACGCCATCGACTTCAGTGAAAAGAACTGGGACGACGTCATGAACCTGAACATCAAATCCGTGTTCTTTATGTCTCAGGCGGTAGCGAAGCAATTCATTGCGCAGGGCACCGGCGGTAAAATCATCAATATTGCGTCGATGCTTTCCTACCAGGGCGGTATCCGTGTACCTTCTTATACCGCATCGAAAAGTGCCGTGATGGGTGTTACCCGTCTGCTGGCGAACGAGTGGGCGAAACACAACATCAACGTCAACGCGATCGCACCGGGTTACATGGCGACCAACAATACCCAGCAACTGCGCGCCGATGAAGCCCGCAGCGAAGAAATTCTCAGCCGCATTCCGGCCGGGCGCTGGGGTTTACCGTCTGACGTGATGGGGCCGGTTGTCTTCCTGTCTTCCACGGCATCCGACTACATTAATGGCTACACGATTGCCGTCGATGGCGGCTGGCTGGCGCGTTAATTCCGCCAAACCTCATTCATCCATAGAAGCATTCACAGACAGCAGCGGATAAAACCGCTGCCTAAAGAGGAAATCTCATGAAAATTGCATTGATGATGGAAAACAGTCAGGCCGCGAAAAACGCGATCATTCTTAAAGAGCTGAACGCGGTTGCGTCCGAAAAAGAGTATCCGGTGTACAACGTCGGCATGTCTGACGAGCAGGATCATCACCTGACTTACATCCATCTGGGTATCATGGCCAGCATTCTGCTGAACTCAAAAGCGGTCGATTTCGTGGTCGCGGGCTGCGGCACCGGGCAGGGCGCACTGATGTCACTGAACATCCATCCGGGCGTTAACTGCGGTTACTGTATTGATCCGGCAGATGCGTTCCTGTTTGCCCAAATCAACAACGGTAACGCGCTGTCGTTGCCTTTCGCCAAAGGTTTTGGCTGGGGCGCAGAGCTGAATGTGCGTTTCATCTTCGAAAAAGCCTTCACTGGCGTGAAAGGTCAGGGCTATCCGGCGGACCGTAAAGAACCGCAGGTGCGTAACGCGGGCATTCTGAATCAGGTCAAAGCGGCGGTGGTAAAAGAAAACTACCTTGATACTCTGCGCGCTATTGATAAAGAACTGGTGAAAACCGCTGTCAGCGGCGAACGCTTCCAGAAATGCTTCTTCGAAAATGGTCAGAATAAAGAGATCGAAAACTTCGTGCGTGAAATCCTCGCATAAGTTATCCCTTTCTTTTGAGATCAAAAAAACCGGTGCTGAAATCAGCACCGGTTTTTTATTGTTCTGACGGCCAGCCGGTCAGAGGAAGTCTTGTCTCTGCGGTGTAAAGGTATCTAACAACACACCTTTCTCCAGGCATACGCAGCCGTGCATAATATAAGGTTTTTTATACAGCGTATCGCCCGCCGACACTTCCAGCGTCTCTTCGCCGATAGTGAATTTAAAACGCCCCGACAACACGTAAGTCAGTTGCTCATGCACGTGATTGTGCATCGGGCCGACAGCACCTTCTTCGAAATACACTTCAACCGCCATCATGGTGCCGTCGTGCGCCAGAACGCGACGGCTCACACCGTCGCCCAGGTCCTGCAGAGGAATATCTTTTCTAAAAATGAACATCGTTTAGTCCTTACGTAATGAACTGAGCAGGGCGTCAGGAATTTCCGCCAGATACAGGGCAGGCAATCCTTCAGAATCGGTAGTGAATAACACATGGCGATCGTCTGGTGAAAAAGAGGGGTGCGGATGCGTGACCTGACGGTCGCCATCCAGCACGCGCCATGAACTGTTGTGTGCCGCAAGCGGAGCATGCTGACGGGTTTTGGCATCAAAAATATACAACCACGGATCGTTTTCAATCGTATGGCTGGCGGTGTCTTTTACATCCACCGGCGTTCCGGAACCGTCGCCCACCAGCAGCGTGCCGTTTTCATTGCTCATCAGATGCGAACAGGCAGGCATGGTCATCAGGGAGATGTCTTCCCCGGTCTGCGGATCAAAGCGACGGATATGACGATCGTGCTGGCCTTTCAGATACGACACATACATCAGCGCCGATCCGTCCGGCACCCAAAACTCATGCGTGCAGCTTTCCCCCGGCGCATGTTCTTTCACCTTGCGTACCTGGGTGCCGTCTTCATTCACCAGCCACATCCTCGCGTCCACCAGATCGTGCGGCCCTTCGTGGCAAAACGCGACGGTACTATCATCATAAGGACGATAAATTGGGTGACCGAGCCATTCATTTTTCTCATGAATCACACGGGATTTACCGTTCAATAAATCGACACGCAACAACCGGCAGTGCGGATTGCTGTGGTAGAACTCCTGGAAGATTTTCCAGTCTGACAACGGCGTCCAGTCTTCGCGACTGATTTCAATGCCCACCAGGCTGGTGCATTCACTGTTAGCCACCCACGTTCCGTAACCGACCCATTCTTCCGGCACCTGGTACACCGTGGTTTCACTGAAATCATCCAGTTTCACCCGTTGTAAACGACGCTCATTCTTGACGTAATACAGGTATTGATCGTCCGGAGAAAGGAATCCGCCAAAGGTGTTATCCCCTTGACCTTCGGTCAGTTGCACCGCTTTCTGGCTGCTGAGATCCAGAAGATAATAGTTACGGTGCCCGTCAAATTCCCCTGCAAACAGAACCTTAGAGCCATCGCGGGTAAAACATTTCTGATAAAAATAGTTGCGATGACACAGAACATCCGGCGGCGTCAGTCGCGTGACGCGGGCACCGGTCTGTGGATCCTGAACGGTGTGAAAACTGAATTGAATCTGAGAACCTTTCGCCATGATTCACCTCGTAAGTGGCAACAAAATCAGCCGTGCTGTTGGCTTTGTTTTATTAATTGAAATGATATTTCATTAAATTGAAAACACATTACCACTTAGCGCGGTCACATGACGGCAGACGCTGTTGAAAATGTAAGGTTGATCACATTTTTCCCTTCTGTAAAAAACATTCTATAATGTCATGGTTTGGCAAATAACAATTGATACCCGAAATACATTAAGGGTACTGAACAGAATACCTCTCGCTAGAAACAGTGGAGATATTTGAAAAAGGGATGTACATGATTAGATTGAGAAAGAAACGCGTTAAACCGATGCAAATCAACGATATCACCATCATTGACGACACCAAACTCAAGAAGGCGATCACGGCGGCTGCGTTGGGAAATGCCATGGAGTGGTTTGACTTCGGGGTGTACGGTTTTGTGGCATTTGCGCTGGGCCAGGTGTTCTTCCCTGGCGCAGATCCCGGTATTCAGATGATTGCCGCGCTGGCAACGTTCTCGGTTCCGTTCCTGGTCAGGCCTCTGGGCGGTCTGTTCTTTGGTGCGCTGGGTGATAAGTTCGGTCGTCAAAAAGTCTTGTCCGTCACGATCATTATCATGTCGGTCAGTACCTTCTGTATCGGGTTGATCCCCGGTTACGCCACCATCGGTATCTGGGCTCCGATCCTTCTGTTGCTGGCAAAACTGGCGCAGGGCTTCTCCGTGGGCGGTGAATATACCGGTGCCGCGATTTTTGTCGCCGAATACTCGCCGGACAGAAAACGTGGCTTCCTGGGCAGCTGGCTGGACTTCGGCTCGATCGCCGGTTTCATCCTGGGTGCGGGCGTCGTCGTATTGATCTCCAGCATTGTGGGTGAAGCAAACTTCCTCGAGTGGGGCTGGCGTATCCCGTTCTTCATCGCTGCACCGCTGGGCCTGATCGGTATCTACCTGCGTCATGCGCTGGAAGAAACCCCGACCTTCCAGCAGCACGTGGATAAAATCGACAGCGATTCACGTAAAGACATTGCAGAGCCGCCGAGAGTTTCTTTCCGCGAGATCCTGACCAAACAGTGGAAACCGTTAATCGTCTGCGTCGGTATGGTTATCGCCACTAACGTCACTTACTACATGCTGCTGACGTACATGCCGAGCTACCTGTCGCACAGCCTGCACTATTCAGAAGACCACGGTGTGCTGATCATTATTGCCATCATGGTCGGTATGCTGTTTGTCCAGCCGTTCATGGGCATGCTGAGTGACCGTTTTGGCCGTAAGCCGTTTATTCTGATCGGCAGCGTGGGCCTGTTTATTCTGTCCATCCCGTGCTTCATCCTGATTAACAGCGGCGTGATTGGCCTGATCTTCTTAGGTCTGCTGATCCTTGCGGTGTTGCTCAACTGCTTCATCGGCGTGATGGCATCGACATTACCGGCCATGTTCCCGACGCACATCCGTTACAGTGCGCTGGCGATTGCCTTTAACGTGTCAGTGCTGATAGCCGGTCTGACGCCGACCATCGTCGCCTGGCTGGTAGAATCCACCAATAACCTGTACATGCCAGCGTATTATCTGATGGTGGTGGCAGTGATTGGTCTGATAACCGGTATCTTCATGAAAGAAACCGCAAACCGTCCGCTAAAAGGCGCTACGCCAGCGGCCTCTGACCGTGCAGAAGCGAAAGAAATTCTGCAAGAGCACCATGACAATATCGAACACAAGATCGAAGATATCGATGCGCAGATTGCTGAACTTCAGGCGAAAAGAAAGAACCTGATCGATCAGCATCCTGAAATCAACTGATCCCGATCTGATGCCGTTCCGGGCCGGTCAGCATTGCTGACCGGCTTTTTTTTTCCTTCCGCCGCATTTTTCCCAATCCTGCTCCATACTTCATTTCCCGGTCATCTGAATGGAAATCATGAATGCAGAATCCTACGTTGTTTCAGTTCTTTCACTGGTATTACCCGGACGGTGGCAAACTGTGGCCGGAAGTGGCAGAAAAGGCCGCATGGCTGGCCGAAATCGGCATTACCGCAGCCTGGTTACCGCCTGCCTATAAAGGAGATTCCGGTGGATATTCGGTCGGGTACGACACCTATGATCTGTTCGATCTCGGTGAGTTCGACCAGAAGGGCACGCGTGGCACCAAATACGGCGATAAAGAAGCGCTGATGGCGGCCATTGCAGCGCTGAAAGCGCATCAGCTGGGCGTCATCCTCGACGTGGTGCTCAACCACAAAATGGGGGCTGACGAGAAAGAGCGTGTACAGGTTAACCGTGTGAATATTGATAACCGTGAAGATATCAGCGATGACATCATCGAAGCGGATGCCTGGACGCGTTTCACGTTCCCCGCACGGCAGGGGCAGTACTCGAAATTCATCTGGGATTTCCACTGTTTCAGCGGTGTCGACCACATCGAAAACCCGGATGAAAACGGTATCTTCAAAATCGTCAACGATTATACCGCCGGTGGCTGGAACGATCAGGTCGATGATGAATTCGGCAATTACGATTATCTGATGGGTGCCAACGTTGATTTTCGTAACAATGCGGTCAACGAAGAGCTGAAGTTCTGGGCGCGCTGGCTGATGGATCAAACCCAATGTACCGGCTTTCGTCTGGATGCCGTAAAACACATTCCGGCGTGGTTTTATAAAGACTGGATTGATCATATTCAGGCTGAAGCCGATCAACCTATGTATATCGTGGCGGAATACTGGTCGCATGATGTGCCGACGCTGCAAAATTACATCGATCAGGTCGACGGCAAAACCATGCTGTTCGATGCGCCGTTGCAGCTGAATTTCCACCATGCGTCAAAACAGGGTGCGGATTTCAACTTCACGCAGATTTTCGATAACACGCTGGTGGCCGCTGACCCGGCACACGCCGTAACGCTGGTGGCTAACCACGACACCCAGCCGTTGCAGTCGCTGGAAGCGCCGATCGAGCCCTGGTTCAAACCGCTGGCCTACGCCCTCATCCTGCTGCGTGAGCAGGGCGTGCCGATTGTGTTCTATCCGGATTTGTTAGGCGCGACCTACGAAGATGAGGGGGATGACGGCAACAATTACACCATCGACATGCCTGCGATCCCAGGGCTCGAGACATTAATCAAAGCCCGGCAAACCCATGCATGGGGTGTGCAGACGGACTATTTCGATCATCCGAACTGTATTGCGTTTTCACGCAGTGGCACCGAAGAACATCCGGGCTGCGTGGTGGTGATGTCCAACAGTGAAGCGGGGGAGAAAACCATCGACATGGGAGAAAATCTCGCGCACCGAAAATGGCGTGATTTACTGGAACATCGCGACGACATTATTGAAACCGACGAGCACGGCACGGCGCAATTCTACTGCGAAGCGGGCAGTGTGAGCGTGTGGATACTGGCAGAGTGACAACCTGGCGGGCAGCGCGCGCTGCCCGCATTCTTAACGAAACCCCACGGCAATCAGCAGCGAATAGACAAACAGCAGCATGATAAAGGCCACGACACTGACGCTCCCGCGGCTTTTCCTCACCACTTCCCACGGTAATATCATCAGTAACGTCATCGCATTTAACGGCACGCCGTACCACTTCCAGGTTTTGGGTGCCATCATCCAGAGAACACAAAAACTGCTGGCGCTGAGGACGCCGTAATGGGTGACTGCCATGACCAGGTTTCCTGCATCCGGAGCAAATACCCTGAAGAAGCCGAGCATTATTTTTACGATGATCGCGATTGAGAGCAGCGACAGCAGACATTGGGCCACACACAGCCCGCGTGCCCGGTAGCGTAATTTTCGCTCCAGATAAGGGTAACCGTGAAGATATAAGCCAATGATCGCGATGAGCAACAGGCGTGAGCGCCACGGCTGAGGATGCTCACGCGTCGCCAGCATGATCAGCAAAAGCCAGAAACCGTTCAGGAACACCGCTCCCCAGCGCAGCATCAGCCGGGTTTCAGCCAGGGTATTGAGCAAAACCGAATTCAGGCGCGGTAACAACGCCGGATAATGCATCCTGATTTCCCTGAGTTTTTGACTCAGAGACGACATAAAATCAGGCACCAGTTTTGCCCACCAGGGGACGGTGGCACCTTCCACCGTCAGTAACCTCAGGCGCAGCCGGTTCAACGCAGACCCCTGATATTCACGCATCATCACCGACCAGTAATGATTCGCAGCGGTCATTTCAATCTGTGCCTGAAGCGCCTGCAGCCGTCGGGCGGAAATACCCGCAGGCTGATAATTGTCGATCTCCCAGCCCATGATGGCGGAAACCTGGCTCAGTAACGTCGAATACAATCCTTCGCGCTCACTGAGTTGCCCGGCAATTTCCTGACTGAACATTTCCCGCAGTTCGAGATTTTGCAGTAAATCACTCTGCAAATAACTTTCCAGCCGGCTCAGGCCCGCGATTTCGTCATCCATCATCGCATCAATGATCTGAGGGATTTGCTCAAGCACCTGGCTGCGCAACAGGTAGACATTGTCGGGTTCTGGCGGCAATTCATCGACCATTTCGTACGGGATGAATCTGTCCGTCAGGGGAGCGGGAAGGTTATCGTCAGGACGCGCGCTTTTCGTGACAACGTCACTAAAGACCTCCTCATTTCCCTGATTCTTCGCGGCATCGAAGGCTTCACGCAGGCGCTGATAGCCCTGCGGATCCTGATCCGGTCGAGTATTTTTCAGCTGGCGGGCATAAGCCCGTTTAATCTCACTGAGATCCTGAGTCGGCTCAATGCCTAATACCGACCATATTCCCTGGCTGCTCATCGAATCACCCACGTCGCTAATCCTGAATAGAAAAAGAGCATCAGTCGTCACTCCACAGCATGCCCGAATCCGCCTGATAACGGCGCCCGGTGGTCTTTTCAATCTGCTGGTACAGCGCCTGAAGCTGATAAATTGAAATCCCGACCGGCTGATAATGGTCGATTTCCCATTCCATCATCGCCGCCACCTGCTCAAGCACAGACGGCGTCAGTCCTTCACGTTCCGCCAAATCCCAGGCCAGTTGCTGACTGAACATTTCGCGCATCTGAAGGTTTTGCAGCAAATCGTCCGACAGGCAGGCAAACAGCTGCACCAGACCGGCTTGTTCATTTGACAGCAGCAGGGTAACGGCGTCGCACACCAGGGCGTGCACCTGCATCTGGCGGATCAGGGATTCATCGGTAAGTGCCATCAGAGGCAACGGGCAGGTGACAATGTCACTTTCTGCCCAAAAGTATTCGCCACGTCTGGCGGATTCAAACGCCTCGCGCAACTGCTGATAAGCGTCGGGATCCTGATCTGGCCGCGTTTTTTTCAGCTGAAGGGCATACGCCCGTTTGATCACCGTGATGTCCTGGGTGGGTTCTATGCCAAGAACGGACCAGATCTCCACCGGGTTATTCCCAGTTCCGGCGTAAATGCACCAGCAGCGCTTCAAACTCCTTGCGGGCTTCGGCAATCCGCCGCGCATCCTGCGAATCAAGAACATGCTCAAAATGATAAAGCTGACTGGCAATGAACTGGCGCTGCTCACCGAGACTCTGCTCATAATATGCGTTGGCTTCGGCCACCAGCTGGCGATTGACCAGTTGCTCACGCGGATGCTGTTTGATGCTTTCCAGCTTCAACAAACTTTCGGTAATTTGTGCCGGCGTCAGGCTGCCCGGCGCCTTTTCAATCACCAGCTTTTCCAGTTTACCGGTGCCGGAGATCAGGCATTCCACTTCAAGAATGCCGTCGAGCGTATAAGTGAAGCGCACGTCAGCGGTCATTTCACCCGCCGGACGCGCAGGCACATCCACCTGCAGCGAACCGAGCAAAATATTGTCCGTTACCCGGCGCGCTTCGCCCTGATAAATCGACACATCCAGCTGTTTTTGCTGATCGGAAATCGTCGTGATGGTTTCCACCCGGCTGACCGGCACAAAGCTATTTCGTTCGATCAGCGGCAGGAAATGGCCGCCTTCGTAGCCGTCGCCTTTAGGGCGCGAAATGCCGATGCCGAGCGTAAAGGGCATGACATCGGTCAGCACGATGTCATCGAGCGCCTGATCCTGCATCGCAAGCCCGGCCTGAATACCGGCACCCAGCGCCACGGCTTCGTCCGGTTGCAGTTCACTGCGCGGGAAGCGCCCGAACAGACGCGCCACCGCCTGACGAACCAGCGGCATACGGGTTGCGCCGCCCACCAGCACCACGTGGTCCACTTCATCGGCGGAGAATTTGGCATCGCGCAGCGCCTGAATCACCGGTTTTTTCATGCGCTCCAGCGTGCTTTCACAGCATTGCGCCAATATATCGGGGGTCAGCGTCCAGTTCAGCGCGAGATCTTTCCACTGGTATCTCAGCGTCGCGCTGTCTTCGGTGGTCAGTTGGCACTTAGCCTTTTCTGCCAGCGTAATCAGTTGACCGAAGAGCGCGGTGTCCTCTTTATCAAGCTGCGGATATTGCGCCAGCATCCAGCCGACCAGGCTGCGGGTGAAATCATCGCCACCGAGGAATACATCACCGCTGCTGGCGCGCACTTCAATGACACCTTCGAACATATCGATGATCGAAACATCAAAAGTGCCGCCGCCCAGATCGAACACCAGGAATTTCTGTTCCTGCTGATTCACCAGCCCGTATGCCAGTGACGCCGCCGTCGGTTCGTTCAGCAGGCGTTCGACATGTAACCCCGCCAGTTCACCGGCCGCTTTCACCGCTTTACGCTGAATATCGTTGAAATAAGCGGGAACGGTGATAATCGCCCGGGTGATCTCGCACCCGCAATGCTGCTCCACATCGGCTTTCAGGCTGCGCAGCAGCAGGGCGGAGAGCTCTTCCGCACGAAAATATTGCTTACCGAGACGGAACTGATGATCGGTCCCCATGAAGCGCTTAAAACTTGAAAGGGTGAGATGAGGATGCGTGAACAATCGTGCATGCGCGGGGGCGCCGACCAATATGTGGCCGTCATCGTCCAGCCCGACCACCGAAGGGGTCAGATTTTTTCCATAAACGTTAGGGATCAGAACGGAACCACCGTCCTGCCAGAGAGCCACCGCGCAGTTTGACGTGCCTAAATCAATCCCAATCAACATCCGTATGACCCCAGAGGCGTAAGCTGAATACAACTGAAAGAAGTTTCATCGGCCAAATTTACAGAAAGTTGAGATAATTTTGTAGATTGCGCGATGAAATCTTGACGAAAAACTGACGTTTAGCCTCAATACAGAACCTCAGCAGCGACTTTTTTCAAATAACCACTAGACGACTGGTCTAATTCAATATAGATTGAGCCCATGAACACGACAAAAGCATCTGACACAGGCAAGACCGATCACCGCAAGCACATTCTCGATGTGGGGCAGTCACTCATGGCGAAGAAAGGCTTCTCGGCCGTCGGCCTGAATGAAATTCTGACCACGGCATCCGTTCCGAAGGGGTCTTTTTACCATTACTTCAGTTCGAAAGATGCGTTTGGTGAAGAACTGCTGAAAAGCTATTTTCAGGATTACCACGCTGAAATGGATGCCACATTTTCACAGCCCGGCCTGGCCATGGCGCAGCGGTTGATGAATTACTGGCAGCAGTGGCAGGAGAGTCAGTCTTTTTACGATTGTCAGGGAAAATGCCTCGCCGTAAAACTGGGCGCAGAAGTGGCGGATCTCTCTGAATCGATGCGTCAGGCGCTTGATGCAGGCACCTCCGGCATTATCAGCCGCATCGCGAAAGTGATTGAAACCGGCGTTGAAGAAGGGTCGATGAGCGTCACTGATAAACCGCTGATGGCCGCACAAGGGCTGTATCAGCTGTGGCTGGGCTCGAGCGTGATGGTGAAAATTGTGCGCAATACGCAACCTTTTGACGCTGCCATGGCAATGACACAACAGATTATCCATCCACCTCGCTAAACGGATGGTCAGAAAAAACACCTCGCGCTGAGGTGTTTTTTTGAAAGCAATTACAAGACGACTGGTCTACTATTACTGGTCTACTATTAAAGACAACCTGCAACATCACAAACGGGATACACAACATGAAAATTCTGATGGTTCTGACGTCACACGACACACTGGGTAACACTGGCCGCAAAACCGGTTTCTGGCTGGAAGAGCTGGCAGCGCCTTACTACGCGTTCAAAGATGCAGGCGCAGACATTGTGCTGGCCTCACCGGCTGGCGGCCAGCCACCGCTGGATCCGAAAAGCAATGAGCCGGATTTCCAGACAGAACAAACCCACCGCTTTGAAGCCGATGCGCAGGCCAACGCCCAGCTGGCAGAGACAGTGCGTCTGGACAGCGTTTCGCAGGCTGATTTCGACGCCGTATTCTACCCTGGCGGCCACGGTCCATTGTGGGATCTGGCGGAAGATAAACACTCCATTGAACTGATCGAATCGTTCATCGCTGCCAGTAAACCTGTTGCGCTGGTGTGCCACGCGCCGGGCGTGCTGCGTCACGTGAAAGATGAGCAGGGCAATCCGCTGGTTCAGGGCAAAAAAGTCACCGGTTTTACCAATACCGAAGAAGAAGCGGTTGGCCTGACCGACGTGGTGCCTTTCCTGGTGGAAGATGAGCTGAAAAAACTGGGGGGTGTCTATTCCAAAGGCGCTGACTGGGGTTCTTACGTGGTACGTGAAGGCCTGCTGATCACCGGACAAAACCCGGGTTCTTCCGCGGAAGCCGCGGTACTGCTGGTTGATCAACTGAACAAATAATCCGCTGCAACAAACATGGCCGCACGCGCCATAAAATAAAACCGGAACATCACTCTGATGTTCCGGTTTATGTATTTATCACTCTGCGGTTTTTAACGCCTTCAGCAAACGCTCCAGACCTTCACGCTGCGACAACGGAATTTCCCCGCCGGCGGCATAGCCCGCATTGCGCATGATGCTTTCCTGTAAACCGACCAGCCAGTCGTAAATATAAAACGCGGTGGCATTGGCTGGCGCAGCGGAGAGTTTGGTCAGGCGCTGGGTCGATTTCCAGCTGGCTACGCTTTTCTGCGGTTTGGCGAAAATCTTACTGCCTTTATTGATGCGGCTTTCCGGGCGTTGCGCCTCGCTCAGTTTTTCAAAACCCAGCCAGGCGACAAAATCGCCTAACACGGTCAGCGCGCGGGAAACCTGACGGTCAGCGTGATGCTCGTGTTCACGCGTACCGGCGGGCAGAGCGCCGCCCAGCGTGCGGATCAGCGCATCGCCCATTTCCAGACGGAAACTGGCGGTAATCAGCTCTTCCATCAGTAATTCGACGGTGGGTTTGGCCACGCCAATCAGCGCAATCAGCGGTTCGTTTTCCGGCAAACTGCGTAAATGGTTGACCCAGTAACGCTGTACCTGCCGCGCAAACGCGGTGCCGTCATCGGCTTTTTCCTGCCAGACCTGCGTATCCTGCTGTTCAGCAAACAAATCGATATTGATGCCGATACCAAAACTTTCCACGCCTGCCTCATCCTGCACGCGGGCGTCGTCGGGCTGTTCGGACAGTTCCCGGTAAATACGGTGCAACTCATCACGTCCCGGCAACAGTTTTTCCAGCAGTTCGCCGTGAACGCCGGTTCGGGTTTGCAGCGCCTTGATCACAGTCTGTACGGTGCGCTGTTTCTGTGCCGGATCCGCCATTTCACCTTCCTGATACCAGCTGCCCAGCAGGTTATCAGCCAGTTCGCGGCGTAACTCATCGCGCTGTTCGGCCAGACGGTTGAGCCGGATTTCAGGGCGAATTTCCGCCACCAGATAATCAGCCATGCGCTGTAATCCGCGATCGTCCATGGCCAGCAGTGCGCCCCAGGCATCACCCGGATTCCCCACATGGCGCTGTACCGCTTCATCGTAATGTACCGATTCGGTCATACGGCGATCGAACGGCGTCAGCACCCAGACCAGACCCGGTTTGCGGCGGCTGCGCACCTGCGGATTCTCGCCGTGCATCTCTTTGACCCAGTGTTCCAGCGTGCGGCCAACGGCGACCACATCGTCACGGCGGTCAGCGGCGGTGCACACCATCAGCATGTTCATTTCATGGCGATCGGTATAACGCTCCGGCAGACAGGCGATCTTGGCGCGAAACAGTGGAGTGATGTCGTCCTCGCCGTCAACCTCTTCCTCCGCCGCGCCGTAGCCCGGCAGATCCAGCAGATCGATCTCTTCAAACAGCGCTTCACGCGGAGGAGAAAGCAGGGGGATCTGCACTTCGGCGGCCAGCATCGTCAGCTCTTCGAGGGACAACGTCACCGGCGCATGGCTCTCACCGGCGAATTCCGGGCAAACAGAAATCTCAATATCATAAGCCGGGGACTGGCTGAAAATGCCGTCGGCCGGTTGCATTGCGTCATCCACTAATACGCTCAGCGGTGCGAGCAGACTCTGCGCACCGCCCAAATGTTGCAGCGTGTGCGCGTAATGGCGATACGCCGTCGTCAGCGCGGGGACGTTGCCCCACAGCAGGGAGAACAGGCGTGCGCGATCGTCGATATTCAGGTACGGCGCGAGCTGCACTGCAACCGGCCAGTAATGGGCATTCAGATGACGGAAGCGGCGCGCGTCGAGGCGAATCATGGAATCCCATAATCCCATCATCTCCTCACTCCGGAATCCTGGCACCGGCAGCGGCTGACGGTGCATCATCAGCTTGTTCAGATGTTCGGTGATCTGCTGCGTATCCGGGACGTGGTAGTGCGCATCCGGCTGGAAGGCGCGCACCATAATGCGGGCCAGATCGGCCTCATTGAGCAGCAGCACCCGCACCGGAAACGCGCGGTCTTTCACTTCAGTCTGACGGGTAAAGCGGGTCGCCAGACGCGCAGCGCGGTTACCCGGGTTAATCTGCGTCAGGTAATCGAGCGTGACGCCGCCCAGGCGCGTTTCGAGACGCCCGTAGTTGCCGGCGGCCAGTGCGCAAATCAGATAAGATTTTCCCGCCTGAGAATGGCCGTAAAAGCCCAGCGTCTGCGGCAGTTGTGTCGCCTGCGTCAGACGGCGGGCTTTGTCGCGGCAGCGTTTAAGTTGCAGATTCAGGCGATCCGCTTCCAGATCCAGACGCGGTGCCTGTTCGCGGGTCTGTTCCACCCATTCCAGCGCGTCGCCTATGGTGTCATCGAGGTGCGCGAATTGCTGTTGCAGCAGGTCAGTGCTTAACGTTGTTGTGGTCATGAAACAAATACGCTCCCACTGTCGATCCAGTAATAGTTCTCGCCCAGTGTGTTCAGCCGAAGTCGCAGATGGTGAGACGGCACTTTGGTGCCGTTATCCAGCACTGCGCTGGCGATGTCGAAATATTCCGGCGTCGGGTGATCTTCCCCTTTTTTCACCGCCAGTTTTACGCGCAGCACGCTGTCACCGGCGACTTTACGCGCCAGCTCCGGCTCGGCGATAGACAGGGTATACAGCGGTGATGCGGGCCAGCGCTCATTTTCAAGCTGACGGAAGCCCAGACAGATCGCCCCGCGGATGCGGAAGTTGGCCGCGCCGTCGAGTTTATAATCGTGGGCATCGAGATCGATGTCGCTGTAACAGACGTTATCGTCGGTGAGCGCCTGATTGCCGTCGAGCATCCCGAGATAGCGCACGGTGGAATAAGGCTGAAAATCCCCGGCCTTGAAATAAAAGCCCGGCAGACGGAGATCCAGCGCCAGCAGGCACAGCATCGCGCCGACGGCGGCGGTGGATTTCGGGTTATCAATGCGGCCCAGTTTATTGAACGGATACCAGCCGCTGGTGTGATAGCCATCCAGCGACAGCATGCGGTTAATCGGCAGCGGTTGCAGGTGGCGGAACAGCGCCTGAATACCGGGGAAGCGCGACGGACGTCCGGTCAGCAGCAACACGTCGCAGTCGTGCAGCGACACCACTTCGCACAGCGAACGCAGATTCTGCGTAATGCTCATGCGGTTGGATAAAAACTCGCTGTGCAGCTTGCTCAGTTTCAGCACCAGCGGCGCCTGCATGATGTCGAACATCTCCGAACCGGCAGGCAGCGCGCGCTGGATCTCGCCGTGCAGATAATCGAGCACTTTTTGCGTCGGGCGCTGTTCAAGAAGTTCCGCGAACGGCGCATCGATTTCGGCATGCGTGTCCAGCGGATCAAAGCCTTCGTACACTTCCAGCACGGCGCGGGCCAGCGGTATAAAAATCTGCAACGTGCTTTGCTGACGCAGCGTGGCGTGGCCGTCCATGCGGCCTTCGCTGCCGAACAGCCGCGTCATCAGGCTGTCAGGGTTCGCCAGACCGGCTTTTTTCAGCGTGGCGTGCAGGGCAGGCAAAATATACAGCTGGATCACGTCCAGCAGGATGTCATCGCCCGCCACTTTAAACCCTTCACGGAACAGCAGGCGCGGGGTGATTTTGACGTTATTGCCCATGCCGTCGTCGAGCCAGTATTGCGTAATGGCTAAATCGGTGGTGCCACCGCCGATATCGATCGAGGCGATACGCAGGGTTTTGCCCACCGGTTCGTCATCGGCCAGTTCACGATCGGGGCGTGCCATGCTGGCAAAAAACTCGCCGGTATGGCCGCCGAAATTCACCTGCGTTTCGTTATACAGGTAGACCATTTGCCCGCAGGTGGCCTCATCCCACTCCATCTGCACATCCGGCACCGGCATGCGGCTTTTGGCCTTATCGCTCTGGGTTTTGAATCCGTCGTCAGAAGGATGCCAGCCCATGGATTTCCACACCAGACCGATGGCCTCCTGCATGCGGCGGCGGAAGATTTCGCGCTCCGGTTTCGGCATCGCCGAAGGCAGGGTCAGAATGATGTTTCGCAGCTGGCGCGGCGCGGAAGAACGCAGCATTTTGGCGCGCTGGGCAGGGCTGTTGATTTGCATCAGCGCCTGCGCCAGCAGCTCAGAGAGCATCAGCGTCATCACTGAACTGCGGCTGTAGTGCGCGGAAAATACCGGCAGACGTTCCTCCGGTGCCAGATCGGACAGCGGCTGGCCTTCGTCGTTGATCAGAAACGTCAGCGGCATGGCGGCAGCCACCGGCTCCTGCACCGCGCCGTGGCCGCCCTGGCTGAAACGCCAGCCTGGCGTGTAACTGTCTTCATCCCACAAATAGCGGCGCGGGCTGGAAAGTCCGGTGGATCCTTCCGTTCCTTCACGCAGCTGGGCCAGCCGGCTGGCTTCGCGACCGGCGCGCAAAATGGACGGCCAGATAAAAGCGTCATCACGGCCACTTTCGACTGAGAAATTCGGCTTTCCAAAACGCGCTTGTGAGAATTCCACCCGGCTTTCAAACAGCTCGTTATAGAGATAATGCGGCTGCGACAGGTCCCGCAGTTGCAGTTCGCTGGTTTGTTTCAGGCCATCGGTTTCACCGACGTGATCTTCCACCAGAATGCCGCAGGTGTGCGAGTTGCCGACATCCAGAATAAGATCGACGTTGATCGAGGGTTCCTGCAACGTTGCGCCGTTGATCTTCAGTTCAGGGATACCCAGCTGGCTGCCGAGCATGCCCAGCAGATTCAGGTAATGCGCCTGATATTCAAACTCGCGCAGCGCCACTTTGATATTGCGCACTTCACGCAGCTCACGGATCGCCACCTGTTCGGTGAACACTTCACGCAGCCAGCCGTCCACCCAGGTCTGGTCGAGAAAATCGAGCAACTCTTCGTTGTGCCATGCCAGCGCAAAATGAATACCATTCTTCACATCGTCCGGCGTCGGCGCGAGCAGCGACTGTTCGTCATCCCCTTCGGCCACACGGGTGTCAAATGCGATCACCACGCGATGCGTGCTGCCGTCGGCTTCCGGCGTCTCAAGTGCGCGGATCTGCACCCGTGCCCAGTTATCCGGGCCCGCCATAAAGGTGCGCGGCGGATTGAAGCGCAGAAACGGCAGCGGAAGCCAGATCTGATCCAGCAATTGCAGAGACTGCTCCAGCGGAAAACTGAACTCCGGACGCACCACTTCAGGCGCGCCGCCGTCCAGCCCCGGCAGAAAATGACGGCCACTTTGCGCGTTATACTCCAGACGCAGCAGCGGGCCGTTCGCGCTTTTACGCACGAATTTCGCGGGCAAAGCCTCATCCCAGACGGGTTTTAGCGCGAAGTCGAGGAACTGGATCCCGCTGTCCTGAATCAGGGTAATTTTTTGTTTAAAATCAGTAATCGTTGCCAGCATGCTGTTATTTACCTTCGCGCTTTATCGTCATGGGATAAACCGTGTCACCGTTGTAGCGCCCCTGACACACAGCGGCGCCGGTCGCGGCCTGAGTACAGCTGATTTCCGGCATCTGATAGCGGGAACCGTCGCTGCATTTGGCGCGGTAGCGGCTGTTGATCACCAGATTTCCCGACTGCATCAGCCCGGCATTGATGGCAGCCCGGCAGGTAATGCCTGCGCCGTAGCTGATTTTCACCGTGCCCTGACCTTGTTTGATTTGATAACGCAGCACCGGCGGCTTGCCGGTCACCGGATCCTTAATATCGACAATCACATTCCAGTTACCGTTGAGGAATTTGGTCGAACCGATTTTCACCGCGTCCGGTGGCATCACCAGCGCGTTCTTACTGACGGGAACTGGCGCAGGCTCCGCCACGACAGGGTTTTTCTCGACGTCCGCCACCGGTTCAGGTGAGGCCACCACCGCAGCAGGTGCTACGGGCAGCGCCGCCGGGGTTTGTATCGCTTTCACTTGCGGCACGCTGACGGCCTCTGCTTTAGCCTCAGGTTCAGCCACCACCGGCGTCGGCGCAATGGCGCGCGGCTCAATGGTCTGCGGCGCAGGTTTTGGTTGCGCCTTAGCGACGGCCACAGGCGCGGCGGGCGTACGGGAATAAAGCCAGCCGGCAGCAGAACCGGCAATCACCAGGGCAACGGCGGGCAGCGCCCACATCAGAGGCGAAATTTTACGGCGCGTGACGACAGGCACAGGCTCCGGCACATCCTGCTCGGCGGCGCGCGCTTCAATGGTTTTCACCACGCGAACCGGCTCAGCAGGTGGCACGTCAGCCGCTGCATCGTCGGCGGCCATGGCGAAGGCGGGTAAAGGTTCATCGGCTTTTACTGTCTCACGCAGACAGGCGAAGGCATCGGCATTGCTGCTGTTATCCAGGCTCACAAACCCCCAGAAAGTCAGTACCGGCTGGCCGCCAACCAGATAAACGTGGTTTTGATCCGGAAAACGGAAAGCTTTTTCCAGCAACGCGCCGAAAAACTGCAAGGCTGATTTTTCTGAAGATTTCGCCGCAGCGCTGATGTGCGCAACGGTGTCGAGGCAGTTTTCGAGGTGACGCAGTGCCGACGCCCGCGCCGCATCGGTCGCGGCAGCCCAGGAGATCACTTTACCCTCGCGCGGGGAGTACCAGTCGAGACGATCGCCCGACTCATTAAGCTGTGGAATAGCCAGACAATCGGCAATCGACGGTTGTTTACGCAGACGTAAGGTTTCCCGTAATTGCAGGGCTGAGGCATAAACCGGTTGCCCGTTTTCGCCCAGCGCAAGGATGTCGTTGAGACTGCCACTGCGTAAAAATGATTTTGCCACGCCTGAATAGCCCTTGTAGGTTTTGCTCTGCAAAAAGTGCACCCGAAAAAGGTGCATGATGCTGACAGTATGGATGATTTAAGGGAAATCAAACGGTGGAATAAGCGACTAAAAGGGTGGCTGTTTGTGCCGTGGCGAAAGGGAAATACGGCGGGAAGGGCTCCCGCCGTGAAGATCAGGCGTGCAGACCGAGCCTGTCGAGTACGCCAGCCAGTTGCTGCCGTTCGTCACCGGCCAGCGCGTGCAGCGGCAATGGCAGGCAAGGCGCACTCGCCAGACCGAGCAACTCAGCGGCCGCCGCGACTACCCGCACACTGCCGTGTTTTCTGAAAAAGACCCATAAAGGTTCAAGCCCGGCGGACAGCGCCTGCGCTTCGGCCTCATTGCCGTTTTGTGCTGCACGGGTGATCGCCACCGGGATCTGCGGGAATAAACCGGCAATCACCGAATACCACACATCACCGCCCTGAGTCAGCACCGTGGCAGCCGCCAGATCGCCCGCGGCGCCCAGGGTGATATGGGCAGGCAGCAGGGCGCGGATCGCCTCCAGCCGCGCGCGGGTTGTCTGCGGATCGGCAGAAAGATTCGGAATTTTGATGCTGGCAACGTGCGGCAACTGCGCCACGCGGACATACAGGTCATCGCTGAATTCAAAGTGCGTGGTGTTAGGATTGTCATAAACGCACATCGGCACCGAAAGATGGCGCGATACGGTTTCATACAGCGTAAACACTTCGTCAGCGGTCAGTTTCTGATAGGACACCGGTGCCAGCAGCACCGCACTGACGCCCGCCTGCTGGGCATCTTCCGCCAGATGCAACACCTCAGCTGTGCTGGTCGCACCGATGCTCACCATCACCGGCACCCGGTCTGCATGTTCTACGGCCAGACGGGCCACTTTCGCGCGCTCATCGCGGCTGAGGTAGGCATAGCTGCCGGTTGACCCCAGCGCACCGATCGAATCCACGCCTGCACTGACACTTCTTTCAATCAGCCGCACAAACGCACGTTCATCGACACATTTATGATTGAGCGGCGTGAGGGGAAAAGCACTTAATCCTGCAAACATCGGTTTCTCCGGTTCAGGTGAATTAACACGATTAATCATAGAGTAAAGTTTAGTGTTTGCCGGAAACTGTTGCCCCTGCATCAGGTTTCAGGCGCAGCATGTCCAGCCAGCCGAAAAGCGTTATCACAGCGATCACCACAAACGCGATTTTAAAACTCATTCCCGGCACCGCCTGCCATTGCATCCGCTCCACCAGTTGCTCCCCGAAACGGGTGCCCAGCGCGCCAACCGTGATGCCCAGCCCGACCGAGAGTTGCAGCGCAGTGCTGAACAGTGTATTGGCATCCGCCATGTGGCTGGCGGGCACATCCGAAAATGCCAGCGTACTGATGCCGGTGAACTGCATCGAACGGCTCAGGCCCCCGAGAAACAGCAGCAGCATGATCAGCCAGTCCGGCGTGCCGGGTGTCAGAAAAGCGCAAAACAGCAGCGAGAAAACGCTCAGCAGGCCGTTCACCACCAGCACAGGCCGAAAACCAAAGCGGCGGATAAGCGGCGTGGTAGCCGGTTTCATCGCCAGATTCCCGGCGAACACCGCCAATACCAGCAGCCCGGCGTGGAACGGATCCATACCGAACCCGACCTGCAACATCAGCGGCAGTAAAAACGGCACGGCGCTGATGGTGATACGAAACAGCGAACCGCCGCCCATACTGATACGAAAGGTCGGAATGACCAGCGATCCGAGGTGCACCATCGGCGCAGCAGATCGGGACAAATGACGCACAGCCAGCACGGACATCGCCGCGCCCGCCGACAGCAGCAGCACGGCGGTGGCCCACAAGATATGATCCTGACTGATAAGCTCCAGACCGGTCACCAGCGCCAGCATCGCCAGTCCGGTCAGCACGAAGCCCGGTTTGTCGAAATGCTTGGGCTGGTCGGCGGGTTGCTGGGGAAACAGCCGCCATGCGAGGATCATGGCGATGATTCCGAGCGGCACGTTGATGTAGAAAATCCAGTGCCAGGAGGCATAGTGGGTGATAAATCCACCCAGCGGCGGCCCGAGGATCGGCGCGACCAGCGCGGGCCAGGTGAGGGTGGCGATGGCTTTAATCAGCTGAGGTTTTGGCGTGGTTTTCAGCACGGTCAGCCGCCCGACCGGCACCATCAGCGCCCCCCCGATGCCCTGAATAATGCGCAGAAGGATAAATTCCCCGACGCCTGTCGCCATCGCGCAGAACAGGGAGGCAAGCGTAAAAACGGCGAGGGCAAAGGTGAATACATTCCGCGCCCCAAACCGCTCCGCTGCCCAGCCGCTGGCCGGGATCAACACCGCCAGCGTCAGCATATACGCGCTCATCCCGGCATTGAGATCCACCGCAGACACCCCGAAAGATATCGCCATTTGCGGGAGTGCGGTGGCGATCACCGTGCCATCGATAAACTCCATGAAGAAAGCCGCGGCAACCAGTAAAGCAATCACGGAGATCCCTGAACGTTCGGCACTGTCCTGCGACGGATGTTCTGCAACATCCGGTTTACTTTGGCTCATGGTCTGTCCTGAAACAGCAAAAGATGGATGATAAGTATTAAACCTATCACACACCTTTGGCTGGGTTATAGATCAGGCGAGGGGCAAAAAGAGCGATTTTACCGGTGTGCACTGGCGACTGGCTTCGTTTTCTCCAGTCTGACATCGCCATCCTCAAACCGCTCAACCTCCTGCCAGCCGAGTTTCTGATAAAACCCGAAAGCACGGCTCTCAGCACTGGTTTCAAGCCAGATGGTAGAATGAAGGTCAAACAGCGCCTCTTCTGCTCTTGCCATCAGGCTCCGGCCAATTCCTCTGTCTTCAAAACCGGGAAGGATGAACATCGCGAAAACGCTGGCTTCTTCCAGGTTGGCCATCGAAAATCCCACCGGGGCGCCATCCACTTCGGCGATCCACAGACAAGGCGCTGCCAGCATAGCTTCAAGGATCGCCTCATCCGTGATACCCATTTCTGTGAGTTGCTCGCGGGAAAGCGGGTTCTCCTTCACACGGGTGCGGATATCAAAAATCGCACCAACGTCTGCTGGCGTTGCGGGTCTGATACAGGGGATTGACAGATTTTTGAAAGCAGTCACTTGCAGGGTTTCCTTACATTGAGAAGTAAAAGTAGCCGGGGCGGTACTCGCCTACTATAAATCTTATAAGGGAGGGGCGTCAGGAAGTCATCAGTGACTCTGTGTTAAAAAGCGCCTGACATCATCAATCTCAGGCGCAATGCATTACCCCAGATACTCGATAATCGACAGGCCGCCGTTGTAGTCGGTGCTGTAGATGATCCCCTGTGCATCGACAAACACGTCGCAGGACTGGATCACCTGCGGTCTGCCGGGACGTTTATCGATCATCCTTTCAGGTGCAGCGGGCACCAGCGCGCCGGTTTCTTTTGGCTGATAGGGGTTGCTGATGTCGTATGCGCGCACACCGGCGTTCTGATAGGTGGCGAAAATCAACGTGGAACTGACGAAGCTGCCAGGCCGGTTTTCATGCAGATTGTGCGGTCCGAAATGCGCGCCTTTGCTGACGTAATCCCGTTCGTCCGGCTGCGGAAAGGTGGAAATACTCACCGGATTCGAGGGTTCGCGCACGTCAAACAGCCAGATCAGTTTCTCGCCGTCTTCCTGATTGTCGAGAACGGCTTCGTCGAGCACCACCAGCAGATCGCGGTCGGGCAACGGCAGTGCCGTATGCGTGCCGCCGCCAAAGGGCGGGCTCCAGTTTCGGTGCGAAATCAGCTGCGGCGCGCTGCGGTCTTTGATATCCAGCAAGGTCAGGCCGCCGTCGCGCCAGCTGGCATACGCCGTATCCCCGCTGATGATCGCATGGTGCAGCGCGTAACGTTTGCCTTCCGGCCAGTCCGGCGTTTCGCCGCCTGCGGTGTGCATTCCCGGTAACCACCAGCGCCCGGCAACCTGCGGATTACGCGGGTCGGCCAGATCGATTGTCAGAAAGATATAATCACTGTAACCGTCAATCAGCGCTGAAACGTATGCCCAGCGGCCGCCGACGTACCAGATGCGGTGCACGCCGATACCTTCCAGCCCGAGAAAGCCGATCTCTTTTGGCTGATCGGGCACCGAAATATCAAAAATCCGCACGCCCGCGCTCCATCCGCGTTGCTGCGTGCCTTGCACCGTCTCGCTGACGGAACGGGTGTAATAGACTTTTTCATCGGCGAAACGCACGTCAGCAAACAAATCACGGGCGTTGATCACCAGCAGTAAATCGTCGTGCGCCTGTAAATGCACATTCCAGGTGCCCGGCGGCGCAGGGATGAAACCGGCAGGGCGCGGGTTTTTCGGGTCGCGCACGTCCACAATCGAAAAACCCTGCGACACCATATGCCCGATATAGGCGTAGCCACGGTGAACCATCACCTGCACGCCATCAGGTTTACCGCCCTGATCGCTGTGGCCGATCAGCCGCATATTGCGGCTGTACTCCGGTTGTGGGAGAGAATACGTCGTCATAATCCGGCCTTATTTTTTATGCTGCGCTTCGAGGGTAGCGAACCAGGGGGCGATAAAGTCATCGGATTTTCCCCAGCCGGGGATCACTTTTGCCAGCGACGCCACGTTGACCGCATCAGGATTGCCCGACAGCAACGCCTGCGGAATGGCCGCCGCTTTAAACTCATAAGTGGCAGGCGTTTTTTCACCGGCGATTTTGTTGGCGACCAGACGCAGGTTGATGGCGCCGATGAGTTTAGGATCTACCGCCACGCTGACTTTCCACGGGCTGTTCGGTTCGCGCATCAGCGCCAGATCCTGATTGGAAATATCAATGCTGTAGAGTTTGATCTCAGTGCGGCCATTCTCTTTCAGGGCTTTATACGCGCCCTGACTGAACGCATCCCAGGTTCCCCAGATCGCGTCGATTTTACCCTTCGGATATTTCGCCAGGATCGCGCCCACTTTATTTGCTGTATCCCCCTGAACGTCAGAAGACACCGCGCCAATCGATTCCAGTTCATGAATGCCGGGCTGATCCTGCAACAGTTTTTTGTACTGCGTCTGGCGGCGCTCCATCGGCGGGAAGCCGGCCACCCACAGTTTGACGATATTGGCTTTGCCGTTGAAATCCTTCACCAGCTGGCCGAAGGAGAGATCGGTAAGCGAAGCGTCGTCCTGCTGCGTGACGGTCACGCCGGGGATCTCGCCATTTACCGCGGTATCAAAGACCGACACCGCAATGCCGCTGGCGGTGATACGTTTGACCAGCTCGGTGGAATAGGGGTCACGCCCCTGCGACAAAATAATGCCGTCATATTTCTGGCTGATGGCCTGATTGACGAAATCCTGGAATTTCGCGTCGTCGCCGTTACTCAGAAAAGTGCTGACCTGAAAACCGAGTTTGCGGCCTTCCTGAATCACACCGGAGACAAACTGGGTGGTGTTATCGTCCGACCCCAGATTACGGATCACCGCGATGCGGATGGGCCCCTGATGCCCGGCAATCGCTTGCGGCACCGCAGCGGTTTGTGCAGCAAACGACGGCAGGACGGTGAATAAACTTAACGCCAGCAATGAGGTGGAGAGCAGTTTCATTTTTATTACCCTGTGTGGTTAATCATCATTAAAACGGGAGGACAATTCATCTGAGCTTTTGTGCAGGCTTTTATAGTGAGTTAATGAATTGATTGTCCGAGTTTTGATGACGGCGCAGCCGTTGGCAACGAACTAAAACGTATAAGTTAATGCCAAAGAGTATTAGCCATCCGGATGTCCGGGGGTAGGATGTTAACAGCTTCTATATTAAGGAATTCCCGATGAGTGATACCGATATCCGCGTGGTCCCCGGCCCTGCCAACTATTTTTCTTTCCCCGGCGCCATTGAGCGTCTTACTGAGTTTTATACCCCGGCGCAACTGGATAAGGCGCTGTGGATTTACGGCGAACGGGCGCTGCTGGCTGCGCAGGATTATCTGCCGGAAGCCTTTACCGCCTCACAGGCCAGACACGTGCTGTTTAACGCACATTGCAGCGAAACAGAAGTGCAGCGGATTGCAGAGATCGGCGGGCCGGATCGTCAGGTGGTGATCGGCATTGGCGGCGGGGCGGTGCTGGATACGGCGAAAGTCGTGGCGCGCCGTCTAGGGCTGCCGGTGGTGGCGATCCCAACCATCGCCGCCACCTGCGCGGCCTGGACGCCGCTTTCGGTCTGGTATAACGACGAAGGCCAGGCGCTGCGTTACGAAATCTTCAGGGATGCCAACCATCTGGTGCTGGTCGAACCGCGCATTATTCTCGCCGCGCCAAAGGAGTATCTGCTGGCAGGGATCGGCGACACGCTGGCGAAATGGTACGAGGCCGTGGTGCTCAGCCCGCAGCCGCAAACGCTGCCCCTGACGGTTCAGCTCGGCCTGAATACCGCGCTGACGCTGCGCGACGTGTTGCTCAATGAAAGCGAAGCGGCCTTACAGGCGCAGGATGATCATCAGCTGACTCAGCCGTTCCTGAATGTGCTGGATGCAATCATCGCGGGCGGCGGATTAGTAGGCGGGCTGGGCGACCGGTACACGCGCATCGCGGCGGCGCATTCCGTGCACAACGGCCTGACCGCTCTGCCGCAGACTGATGCTTTCCTGCACGGCACCAAAGTGGCCTACGGTATTCTGGTGCAAAGCGCGTTGCTGAATCAGCCGGACGTGGTGGTGCAACTGACCGCACTGTATAAGGTGCTTGATCTGCCGGTCAGTCTGGCCCAATTGCAGGTCGATATCACGGATGAAAAGCAGATGTCGCGTCTGATTGAACGCACGCTCCAGCCCGGTGAATCCATCCATCTACTGCCGGGCCATCCCGACGCCGCACAACTGCGGCGGGCGTTTGAATTTGTCGAAGAACAGTTTGTGGAGAATAACGCTGAGCGAAGGGGTGATGCTAAAGAGGCTGCAAAACCTTAATTCTCCCCCTTACGTAAAGATAATGTAAACGGCGCCTCAACAGGATTCATCTACCGGTCGGGCGCGGTTTTCTTTAAGGAAGCGTTGTAAAGTTGTTTAAAAATCGGGTGATACCGTGATTATTTCAGGCAGCGGAAATAAGTCATGGAACACTCACCACTTAACGACATCGAATCCCTCAGCGGACCCCAGTCCACTGACCCTACTCTTAACAAAAAAGTCAGCGGATTCAGTCTGTTCATGGATTTGCTGAGCGGTGCCTGTGTACCGGATAACCTGTGGCGCGACCGGATGTTCCGTGTCAAATACGCCGTCCGCACGTTGCTGCATCCGCTGGATACCTTGAAAGTCCTTAACAAGATGGCCGCCGAACCGGTCTGGCAGGAGGCGTTCACCGTTCAGACCAAATTACCGAGCAAAATCCACAAACCCTATCTGCACCTCGGGTTGCCGTCCGCCGGACGCGCGTCTGCGCTGGTTGATCACTACGCCTTCGTCAGTAACATTGAAAGCGCGCCGCTGCGCAACACCTTCCTCAGCGCAAACGGTGACACCGTCACACAGTTCACCGGCAAAGACGGTGAAACCTTCAGGGTCATGCTGGGATCGATCGGTAAATCCGAGCGGGAAGGCGAGGCGAACATGTTCCTGTATATGGAAGAAACGCTGCTGGCCGCGCTGACGTTCAGCGTTGTGCAACGCCCTGAAGGCCTGACGATAATCGTGGGGGGATTCCAGGGAGCGCACCGCTCGACGCCGCATGAGGTGATCAAACAGGCGACCAAATCCTGCTACGGGCTGTTCCCGAAACGTCTGCTGCTGGAAAGCCTGCAACGCATTGCCGCACACACCGGCGTACAGCGGATCCTGGCGGTCAGCGACACCGGCCATGTTTTCCGCAGCCTGCGTTACCGTCACCGTAAAAAGAACGTATTCGTCGCCAGCTATAACGAATTCTGGGATTCCATCAGCGCCACGCCATATTCTTCTTCCTTATATGACGTTCCGCTGACGCTGCCGCGCAAAACCATGGAAGAGTTACCCAGCAAAAAGCGTTCTGAATACCGTAAACGTTACACATTGCTCGATGAATTACAGGAAAGCACAGCGTCATTGCTGAAGGCCTGAACCTTTGCGCCTCTTTTGAATCACTCGCTGTAGCAAGCACCAGGGCCAGGGATTGGCCTTTCCTCTTAAAAAACCTGCCGTATGACATGCCTGTAAGGTGATGAACCCTCACGGTATTTCACCGCAGGCTGCCTGTCTGAAATCATTCAACTGTGAATTAATTCAACGTAAATAATCGCGCCAAATGTGTGTTATTTATGGAGAAGAATGATAACTGCATCGCAAAATCCACGTTCTTCCCTTCGTCTGGTATATCAAATGTGAACTAATTCACATCTATTCATCATGCTCGCCTATATAAAACGATATCTCTAAAAAAACAAAACACCGGTTCATAAATATAAAATATCTCTCTGGGCGGGAAACACGATGAACGCAGAAAAACCAATTTTATTCAGACATCAGCTGGCCTACGGTGGCGGCAACCTGTTGGGCAGCGGCGCGCTGGCCATTGCCGGTATCTGGCTGCTGTACTTCTACACGACCTTTTGTGGCCTGACGTTGTTACAAGCTTCGGCCATCTTCTCGGTCGCCAGCATCATCGATGCGATCAGCAACCCGCTGATGGGTTATCTTTCCGATAACTTTGGCAAAACGCGCCTCGGCAAACGTTTTGGCCGCCGTCGCTTCTTCATTTTACTGGGCATCCCGCTGATGATGTTCTACCCGCTGCTGTGGGTGGAAGGCTTCGGCTTCTGGTATTACCTTTCGACTTACGTGGTGTTCGAGCTGATTTACACCTCGGTGATGGTGCCTTACGAAACCCTCGCCACGGAAATGACCACTGACTTCTCCGCGCGCTCCAAGCTGACCGGCTACAAAGCGATCTTCGGTAAAGTGGCTAACTTCCTCGCCGCGTTCATTCCTGGTCAGTTCATTCTGATCTACGGCAAAGACTCCGCCGAGCCGTTCTTTTTCACGGCCCTGACTTACGGTGTGATCTTATGTGTGGCGATCGGCATGTTGTATCTCTCCTCCTGGGAGCGTCCGGTTGAAGAAACCACGCCGGTGGATGAGAAGAAAATGACGCTGGGCAAAACCATGCTCACGCTGCTTCGCGACATGAAATCCACCTTCCACCTGCGCGTGTTCCGTAAACATCTGGGCATGTACCTGTGCGGCTTTGGGGCGGAATGGCTGTTCGCATCGGTCTTCACGTATTTCATCATTTTCGTTCTGCAATATGACCCGACCATGGTGGCCGGGCTGAGCAGCCTGAACTCTATTCTGCAACTGTTCTCCACCGCCATTTTCATCGGCATCTGTGTGAAGCACGGCTTCAGCAAGCCTTACATTCTGGCGCTGGGCATTGTGGTGTTCTCGGTCGCCTGTTACAGCCTGCTGCACTTTATGCACCTGCCGCAGCAGTACGCCACGGTCGCCATGTTGACCATTACCGTGATTTTCGGTATCGGGACCGGCGGTGTGTATTACATCCCGTGGACGGTGTACACCTTCCTGGCCGACATTGACGAAGCCTTCACAGGCAGACGTCGCGAAGGTATTTATGCCGGTGCGATGACGTTCTCCGGCAAGCTGATGCGTTCGGTGATCGTCTTCGTGATGGGCGCTATCCTCAGCTTCTACGGCTTCCAGTCCAAATCTCACACCCAGCCGGAAAGTGCCGTAACGGCAATTGCGCTGGTGTTCTGTATCGGGGTCATTGCGCTGGCACTGATGGCAATGGTGTTCAGTAATCAGATGAAACTTAACCGCAAAACGCACCTGGTGGTGTTGGGCGAAGTGGCGCGCATCAAAGCAGGCGGCGAAATCAGCGATATTCAGCCGGACGTTCGCCTGGTGATGGAAAACCTGATTGGTTATCCGTATGAACAATGCTGGGGCAACAGTGAAGTGTGCCGCAAAATCTTCGATACGCCCGCCGTTGAGTTAACCGATCCGAAACCGATGGTGAGCACCACGCAACACCCGTAATACCTCAGTTTTACCACGCAGATTGAATCAATCACCTTACCGACTGGCCGGGAAATCCGGCCAGCGACGCCTTACGTTTTTAGGATGAGAACGACTATGTGGGAACGACATCTGTTTATTGTCGCGCTGACTCTCGCAGCAAGCGCACAAGGCATGGCCGCTGCATTGCCTGATGCCAGCAAACTGGTCTGGCACAGCATCACGTTTGGTCAGTCTACCGATATCAATTTTGCCACCAACGTATTGCCGGAAAAAATCGGCATGAATGAAACCCGTCTGGCCGACGGAAAAACCATCCCGTCAGACGGCATCTTGCTGACCACGCCATTTACCCTGGAAAGCCGTGGCGGCAAAGTGGGCAACAGCCACGACGGGCTGACCTATTTCTACACCCGCTTACCGGCACAGGCGAATTTCCGGCTGGAAGCAGACATTACGCTCAATCAGTTTGGCCCTGAAAACGGTGCGAAACCGGCGGGCCAGGAAGGCGCGGGGTTACTGGTACGCGACATTCTCGGCAACCCCCGTGAACCGGTCACTAAACCGGGCATCGAGGAGTTACCGGCCGCCTCCAATATGGTGATGAACAGCGTCATGGCGACAGGCGATAAACCGCCGGTGGTGGCACTTCTCGCCCGGCAGGGCGTGCAGCAACCCTGGGGCAATACCGGAATTGGCATGGTGCGTGAAAGCTATCATCCGCTGAACACGCCTGCGCATTTCTCGCTGCGCCTGACACGTACGGATTCGGGTTTTGAGGTCGCTTATGCCCCGCAGGGCAGCGACCAGTGGACCACCCGCACGGTTGAAGGTGCCGACCGCATCACCCAACTTGATAAAACCGGGTACTACGTCGGCTTCTTCGCCTCGCGCAATGCCAGCATCACCGTGAATCACGCCACGCTGACGCTGTCCGCCGCGCAGACCTTGCCTTCCGCGCCTTACGTGACGCCGTCACTTAAAGCGCGCATTGAGGTGATGTCTTCACCGGTGATGGCCCGTCGTGACGGTGTCTTCCAGCTGCGCACCAACGGCGACGGTCAGTTGCAGATTACGCAGGAGAAAAAACCTTTGCTGCGCCAGAAAACGGTGCGGGGCGGAGAAATCATCAGCCTACCTTTTCATGCCGATAAGCCCTCAACCGCCCTCAGCGTGACCTTTACACCGGATAACGGCCAGCCGCTCACGCAGGAATTCCCGGTCAGTATGGCGCTGGTGAATAATCCTGATGAACTTTATGTCTCGCCGCAGGGCGTGGCGGGCAGTGACGGTTCACGTGCACATCCGCTGGATTTCTCCAGTGCGGTCAATTTGTTAGCACCAGGCGGTACGCTGTGGCTGGCAGACGGCGAATATCCGGCCAGCGTCATCCCGGCTACCGCCAGCGGCACGGAAAAAGCCATGAAAACGCTGCGTGCGCAGGGCGATAACGTGGTGTTCAGCGGGCTGAAACTGGAAGCCAGCTACTGGAACGTGCAGGGGATTACCGTCACCGGTAAAAGCTTCCATATCGCCGGCAGCTATAACCATCTCGACCGGATCAAGGCCCACCATGCCGATGACACCGGCATCTGGGTGGCTTCGCCGGACGGCATCGGGCGGGCACTCTGGGCCAGCCATAACCTGATCAGCAATTCTGAATCCTGGGGGAATCAGGATCCGGGGCGTAAAAATGCTGACGGATTTGCGGTGAAAATGCGCGTGGGCGAGGGCAACCGGCTGGTGAATTGTTATTCCCATGACAACATTGACGACGGCTTTGACCTGTTCAACAAAATTGAGGACGGCCCGAACGGCAGCGTGACCATCGAAAACAGCCTGTCTGTGCACAACGGCAGCAACGGTTTCAAACTGGGTGGCGAAGGGTTACCGGTGGCACACGTTGTCCGCCATAACGTGGCAGTCGAAAACGGCATGGACGGCTTTACCGACAACTTCAATCCGGGTGCGCTGGTGATTGAAAGCAACCGCGCGGTGGACAACAAACGCTTCAATTTCCTGTTCCGTCCTTCGCCCTACACCACGGCGGACAAGCAGGGAAGCTTCAGAGATAACCTGTCACTGCGCACCACGCCCGGCAAGTATGACGATGCGGTGAGCGGCAATGTCGACGACAGTAATTATTTCTACACCGGTCATCACAGCGTAAACAGGGCAGGGGAAATCATCACACCAGATAATTATCTCTCGCTGAAACTGCCTGAGCCTGTAACCCGTCATGCGGACGGCGCCTTTAATTATCAGCATTTTTTAGAAAAGAAATAAAAGAAGTCAGAATAAGTACGTGTCGTAAATACAAACATAAAAATACTACTCAATATCTCTGGGATTAATAACAACATGAAAAATAACAGACTGCTGCTCTGCGGTCTGCTGCTGGCCAGCGCCGGTAGTCAGGCTGTCACTATTGATCTTCGCCACGAATGGCTGGACGACAGTAAACAACATAAAGACCGGGCCATGGTGTCTCACCGGTTTGCCAATGGCTTTGGTTTTTCACTGGAAGCCAAGTGGAAATCCGGCGGCGATAACCCGAATAAACCCTTTAATAATCTGGTAGATAACGGCACTGAAAGCACCATCAGCTATCAGTATAAAGTGACACCGGCGTTTTTCCTGCAACCCGGTTTTACCCTGGAATCCAGTTCGGACAACAGTATCTATAAGCCGTTTTTAACCGCCGGATATACCTTCGACAGCGGCATCTATTTCAATGCCCGCTATCGTTACGAATATACCCGTTATACCAAAGAGAATACCGAAGACCGCAAAACAAACCGTGGCGAAATCTGGTTGGGTTATCGTCTTGCCGACTGGCGTTTCGAATATAACTATATTTATAAACACAGCGATCAGATTCTGTATGACAATGACAAGTGGGATTATGAGCAGGATTTAAAAGTGGCTTATAATATTAATAAGCAATGGACGCCTTATGCACAAATCGGTGATGTGTCGGTGAGAAAAACCACGGACGAAAGACAAACCCGTTTCCGTTTGGGGATCCAATATAATTTCTGATATCTCTTGATCAGGGTGTGACAGACTTCTTGCCGGTCAGTGATGGCTGACCGGCTATTTCCTCACTGAAATATAAACGAAACATTTTAAACTGCTTTTGCGGGTTGACAATAATATACGGCATGGGTAAATTGCACGAGCCAGAAGTAGCGGCCTTTATCCACTAATACATAAGAGACTAATGGACACAGTATTGCGAAACTCACCGGACGACGCTGATATAGCCCGCCGGAATATTAAACATGAAATCGATTGTGATCATTTCATCGTTTGGGTGTGCCTCGCTAGAGCCTGATGCTCTCGTGTAATCCCACCTCAACCTGAAGGTCACGGTCCCGAGGTGTGTTATGAAGTTCAAATTCTCCTTTTTTGCTGATGTCAAAACGCTGACATCCACTTTGCGTGTCCGCCCGTCTCGCGACAGGACGCTGGCTGCCCGCAATAAAAACTCGTCATCTCTTTTTTCTTCTAAAATCAACAGAATGAATCACTCTGTGACCACCTGGCGCGTCAGTCCCGTGACCGGCCAGCTGGAGCAGCGTTGTGTTTTTTCTGACAACGAAGAACCTCAAAGTCGGCTTTCCCCCGCCTGATTCAGCCCGTGGCATCTGCTGCGCTGAATTTCGTCCTTATTGACGCCTGACCGCGACGTCTTTTTATTATTTTCCTTTATGGAATGAATAAAGAGAACGGCGAAGTCATGCCGAAATAAAAGACTCATTATCGATTTCACTCTGTTTATTTTCTTTCTCAACGTAAGAGAAATAATAAACGGCGGGAGATCTTGTGCAATAAAGACGTAAACACCGATCGCTTAAATAACGCGAATGTTTTCGGCTGCCCGAAATATAAGACAGCCATACAACGGACGCGTTACCGGCGACAGGAGCACCACCATGACTGTACAAAACAAAACAGCAACTCCCCTGAAAAATCAGGACAAAAAAAAGCAGGCGCTTTCCATGCGTGCTGCGATGGAAGCCAGAAACGGCGTGGACGTGACGCTGATTAACGTCAATGCCACCCGCGAAGGGCTGACGGAATCCGCCGCCGCCCAGCGTCTGGATAAGCAGGGCTACAACGAAGTGGCCCACGACAAACCGCCTCACGCGCTGATCCAGCTGATCCGTGCGTTCAACAACCCGTTTATTTATGTGTTAGCGGTGCTCGCCATCATCAGTTTTTTCACCGATTTCTGGTTCCCGCTGCGCGCCGGTGAGGAAACGGATCTGGTGTCGGTCTATATCATCAGCGCGATGGTTGCCATCAGCGGGCTGGTGCGTTTCTGGCAGGAGCATCGCTCGGCAAAATCCGCCGAAGCGCTGAAAGCCATGGTACGCACCACCGCCAGCGTGTTGCGCCGCAATGCGGCCGGGCAGCAGGGCAAACTGCGTGAAATCCCGATGCGCGAACTGGTGGTGGGAGACATCGTGCAGCTCTACGCCGGGGACATGATCCCGGCCGACGTGCGGCTGATCGAATCCCGGGATCTGTTTATCAGCCAGGCGGTACTGACCGGTGAAGCCCTGCCGGTGGAAAAATATGACACGCTCGGCAACGTCGCGCAGAAATCTGCCAGCGACGTTGCGGCGGAAAACGAGAATCTGCTGGATATCCCGAACATCTGCTTTATGGGTACCAACGTGGTCAGCGGCACGGCTCAGGCCGTGGTGGTGGCAACCGGTCCGCGCACCTATTTCGGTTCGCTGGCAAAAGCCATTGTCGGCACCCGCGTCCAGACAGCGTTTGACCGGGGAGTCAACAGCGTCAGCTGGCTGCTGATCCGATTCATGCTGGTGATGGTGCCGGTGGTATTCCTCATTAACGGCATTATGAAAGGCGAATGGTGGGATGCCATGCTGTTTGCCGTGGCGGTCGCGGTCGGTCTGACACCGGAAATGCTGCCGATGATCGTCAGCGCCAATCTGGCGAAAGGCGCCGTGGCGATGGCGAAGCGCAAGGTGGTGGTCAAACGTCTGAACGCTATCCAGAATCTCGGCGCGATGGACGTATTGTGTACCGACAAAACCGGCACGCTGACGCAGGACAAAATCATTCTTGAGCACCACATGGATACTCACGGGCAAAAGAATGACGCCGTGCTGCAACTGGCGTGGCTGAACAGTTTCCATCAGAGCGGCATCAAAAACCTGATGGATCAGGCCGTGATCTATTTCTCAGACACCACGCCCGGCTTCGTCAAACCGCAGGGCTACAGCAAAGTCGATGAAATGCCGTTCGATTTTATCCGCCGTCGTTTGTCGATTGTGGTGAAGGATCCGCAGCAAAATCATCTGCTGGTGTGTAAAGGCGCCGTGGAAGAGATGCTCAGCATTTCCACCCACATGCAGGAAAACGGCAAGGTTGTGGCGCTGAGTGATTCCCGTCGTCAGGCGCTGCTGGCCATGGCGAATGACTACAACAAAGACGGTTTTCGCGTGTTGCTGGTCGCCACCCGCACCCTTCCTGCGGCAGAAACGAAAAAACAGTACGGCACCGACGATGAGCATGACCTGATCATCAGTGGGTTCCTGACCTTCCTCGATCCGCCGAAAGAGTCCGCAGGCCCGGCGATTGCGGCGCTGCGTGAAATCGGCGTGGCCGTAAAAGTGCTGACCGGCGATAACGCGGTGGTCACCCAGCGGATCTGCCGTCAGGTCGGGCTGGAGCCGGGCGAACCGCTGCTCGGGCCGCAGATTGAACGCCTCGACGACGCCACGCTGCAACAGCTGGCCGAAGAACGGACGGTATTTGCCAAACTGACGCCGTTGCAGAAATCGCGCGTGCTGAAAGCCTTGCAGGCCAACGGCCACACGGTGGGCTTCCTTGGCGACGGCATCAACGATGCCCCTGCGCTGCGGGATGCAGACGTCGGGATTTCCGTCGACAGCGGCACGGATATCGCCAAAGAATCGGCCGATATTATCCTGCTGGAAAAGAGCCTGATGGTGCTGGAAGAGGGTGTACTGAAAGGACGCGAGACGTTCGGCAACATCATGAAGTACCTGAACATGACCGCCAGTTCCAACTTCGGCAACGTGTTCTCGGTGCTGGTCGCCAGTGCGTTTATCCCGTTCCTGCCGATGCTGGCGATTCAGCTTCTGCTGCAAAACCTGATGTACGATATTTCTCAGCTCGCGCTGCCATGGGACAAAATCGATAAAGAGTTCCTGAAAAAACCGCGTAAGTGGGATGCCAAAAACATTGGTCGCTTCATGGTGTGGATTGGCCCGACGTCCTCGATTTTCGATATGACGACGTTTGCGGTCATGTGGTACGTGTTCAGCGCCAACAGCGAATCGATGCAGACTCTGTTCCAGTCCGGCTGGTTCGTCGAAGGTCTGCTGTCACAGACGCTGGTGGTGCACATGCTGCGTACCCAGAAAATCCCGTTCATTCAGAGCACTGCGGCCTGGCCGGTCATGATGATGACCTGCCTGGTGATGGCATTTGGTATTTACGTGCCGTTCTCACCGCTTGGCCCGATTGTCGGATTGCAGGCGCTGCCGTGGGAATACTTCCCGTGGCTGGCCGGTACGCTGCTGGCCTACTGCTGCGTGGCGCAGGGCATGAAGACCCTTTATATCCGTCGTTTCAAACAGTGGTTCTGATCCGCTGAACAAGGTGCCGCAGCCCATCGCGGCACCTGCTTTAACACTTTATTTGCTGTCAGTGAATAACAATGACAACCCTGAAAAAGGGGACTGCGATGTCCATGACCCATACCGTTACCACCATGACCACCCAATCCGGCACCACGCTGCTGATCAATCTGGCGGGCGCAATTGCGCTGCTGCTTTGGGGGTCCCATATGATTTCAACCGCGCTGCAACGCGGGTTTGGCACACCGCTGCGCAACTGGATGGGCCGTCACCTGACGCACCGCTGGATGGCGCTGCTGGCAGGGATCGGCATCACCGGTTTGCTGCAAAGCAGCACGGCGGTCAGCCTGATGGCAACCTCTTTCACCGCCGCCGGTACGCTGAGTCTGGCCCCCGCGCTGGCGGTGATGCTCGGTGCCAACGTCGGCTCCACGCTGGTCGTTCAGTTGATGAGTTTCAACACCGCGATTGCCATTCCACTGCTGATGCTGAGCGGATTCGTGGTGTTCAAAATGCGCGATCACACCGGTTTTGAAAGCGCCGGTTGTGCGCTGATTGGCCTCGGCCTGATGCTGATGGCACTCAGCCTGCTCGGCGCGACACTTGGCCACATCGAAACCACCCCGGTTTTCCATGCCGTGATGCAGGGGCTGGAGGGCGATACGCTGATTGCGCTGCTGGTGGCGATCATTCTCACCCTGATTTGCCATTCAAGCGTGGCAGTAATTTTGCTGATTGCGTCGCTTGCCGCCACTGGCGTCATGACCCCGGTCACCGCCATGGTGCTGGTGCTCGGCGCGAATATCGGCGGCGCACTTCCGCCGGTACTCAATGCCGGGTCTGCCGTCGCACGCCGTCTGCCGGTGGGCAATCTGCTGATCCGCGGCGCAGGCTGCGTGGTGGCGCTGGCGATGATGCCGCTGCTCAGCCAGCTCGCCGGGCGTCTGGCACTGACCACGCCGCAGCTGGTGGTGTGGTTCCACACGGCCTTCAGCGCGGTGCTGGCGGTGGCCTTTATCGGCCTGACGGCGCCGATGGCACGCCTGCTCGAACGTTTATTGCCCGAGGCTGAGCGCACCGGCAGCGCCGCCATGCCGATGTATCTCGATGAAGCCGGGCTGGATATCGCCTACATCGGGCTGTCCAATTCGGTGCGGGAATCCCTGCGCGCCGCTGACATGCTCAATACCATGCTCGACCGGCTTCGTGCGCTGTTTAACACACCTCACAGACATTCAGCGGCGGAAATCCGCCAGCTGGATCACCAGCTCGATGGCCTGAGCGCGGCGATCCGCGCTTATCTCGCCGATCTGGGGCACGACGGTCTGAGTGACGCCGACGCTGACCGCGCGCAGGAAATCCTGATGTTTGTGATCAACGTGGAGCACGCGGGCGACATTCTCTCCAGCAGCCTGGCGCAGTTAGCCACACGCCGCTCCCTGCGCGGTGAGCTGTTCAGCGAGTTCGAATTGCACAACATCGGTCTGCTGCACACGGAAATGCTCACCAGCCTGCGTCTGGCGGTTACCGCATTTCTGGGCGAGGACCTGGCGGCGGCACATCAGCTGGTCAGGCGTAAAGACGTTATCCGCCAGATCGAGGCCACCGCCAGCCGTGAGCATTTTAAAAAGCTGCGTGATGATAAAAGTGCCTGGGCGGAATCCGGCGATATTTTCCAGCGTGTGCTGCGCGATTACCGCCGCGTGCATCACCATATCGCCGCCGTGGCCTACCCGGTCATTGATCGTCTGAGTGATGAGAACGGCAGGGCAGACACACTCCCGCACGCCTGATAACAACAATAAAAATAAAGGAGTTCACCGATGAGAGTGCTTATCTGCGCCGGGCGTTTTTACGCTGATATTCATACTGTCGAACGGGTGCTGGAGCTTTATGCCCACAGCCAGCACATCCGCGTGCTGATCCACGGCGGGCATCAGTCGCTCGGCGCAATGATTGAACGCTGGGCGCGCGATGCAGACGTGCATGTGGTGCGTTACCCCGCTAACTGGGCGTTGCACGGCAAATATGCAGAAATCCGTCGTAACCTTTTCATGATTGAAGACAGCCGGCCAGATATTATCCTGGCATTTTCCGGCGGAGAGGATACGGCAGAATGCATAAAGCTTGCCCGTCAGGCCGGGATAAAAGTGATGGAAATGGACGATGCCCTGTAAACCCTGAAATGCCATGCGCGGGGCTTTTCAGGTCTGAAAGCCCCGGTGCTCCTGTCTGGAATAATCTGATAATCCCGGTGAGGCGGTCATAAGGGGCTATAGTTAATGGATTGCAAAAAGCAAGAGGCACAGCATCTGATTGTGCCCGGCCTCACAAACAGGAGCATTACTTTGACGACTATCACGCAGGATACCACCGCGGAAACACCCCCCAATCCCGCCATTTGCGGCGGGGATTATGCTTTCTTCTTCGATGTCGATGGCACCCTGGCTGAAATTTGCCCCGAGCCTGACGCCGTTACGATCCCGGTCAGCGTACGAAACAATCTGCACAGCCTCTCGGCGGCCTGTGGCGGCGCAGTCGCGCTGATTTCCGGTCGCCCGATTGAGCAACTGGATCAGCTCGCCGCGCCGTTGATTTTCCCGGCAGCCGGTGTACATGGCGCAGAAATGCGCGACAGCGCGGGGAATTTCCACCGCGTCAGCCTGCCCGAGGGCGTAGCCGGACCGCTGGCACAGATGCTGGAGCAGGGCATGGCCGCCATGCCGGGCACGCTGCTCGAAGCCAAAGGCATGGCGTTCGCACTGCATTACCGTCAGGCGGAAAACTATCAGCAGCAGGTGTTGCAACTGGCAGAAGCCGCGGTGGCGAAGTTTCCTGAGCTGATGCTTCAGCGTGGAAAATGCGTGGCTGAAATCAAGCCGCGTGGCAATGACAAAGGTGCGGCCATCGCTGCTTTTATGCAGCAGGCACCTTTCGCCGGGCGCACCCCGGTTTTTGTCGGGGATGACCTGACGGACGAGAAAGGGTTTCAGGCCGTGAGTGCGTTGCACGGTATTACGGTAAAAGTCGGTGAAGGGCAAAGCCATGCGCGTTATCGCCTCAGCCGGGTTGCAGATGTTCACGCATGGATTGCACAGATCCTTGAACAGGCAACGTTACAACGTCACACCCTCAATAATGAAAATAATGAACAAGAAAAGGAGTCCAGTTTATGAGCCGCCTGGTTGTTGTTTCTAACCGTATTGCTATCCCTGATGGGTCAAAATCTGCGGGGGGTCTGGCCGTAGGTATTGTGGATGCGTTGAAAAATACCTCAGGTCTGTGGTTTGGCTGGAACGGTGAGATCAGCGAAATTTCTGAGAACGAAGACGATGACATGAGCGTGGTGGAAGATGACGGCATTACTTATGCCTCCGTTCCGCTCAATCAAAACGATTACGATCTCTATTACTGCCAGTTCTCCAATGCCGTTCTGTGGCCCGCGCTGCATTACCGTATCGATCTGGTGGATTACCAGCGTGAAGCCTGGGAAGGCTATTGCCGGGTCAATGACCTGCTGGCGAGAAGATTACTGCCGCTGCTGAAACCGGACGATATTCTGTGGATCCACGATTATCATTTACTGCCGTTTGCCGCCGCGCTTCGCAAACTGGGCGTGACTAACCGCATCGGGTTCTTCCTGCACATTCCGTTCCCAACGCCGGAAATTTTCAACGCCGTGCCGCCGCATAATGAACTGCTGGAAATGATGTCCCAGTATGATCTGCTCGGTTTCCAGACCGAAGGCGACCGTCTGGCATTTCTGGATAACCTGGGTGAACTGACCACCTTGCAGCCTACCGGCACTTACATGCATCAGGCGTTTGGCAACACGTTCAGCACCGGCGTGTACCCGATCAGCATCGCGCCGGACAGCATTAAAGAGATGGCCGAAGGGCCGCTGCCCTCAAAACTGGCAGCGATGGAGCAGGAGCTGCGCGAAGCCCAGAACATCATTTCCTGTGAACGCCTTGATTACACCAAAGGGTTGCCGGAGCGTTTTCTGGCATTCGAAGCGTTGCTGGAGAAATTCCCGCAGCACCGCGGCAAAGTGCGTTATTCGCAAATCGCCCCGACGTCGCGCGGTGATGTGCAGGCCTATCAGGATCTGCGTCATCAGCTGGAGACAGAAGTGGGGCGCATCAACGGTAAGTACGGCAGCCTGAACCAGACGCCGCTGTTCTATCTCAACCAGCATTTCCAGCGCAGTTTGCTGATGAAACTGTTCCGCCTGACTGACGTCGGGCTGGTGACGCCGCTGCGCGATGGCATGAATCTGGTGGCGAAAGAGTATGTGGCCGCTCAGGATCCGAAAGACCCTGGTGTGCTGGTACTTTCACAGTTTGCCGGTGCGGCGACTGAACTGACCGCCGCACTCATCGTCAACCCTTACGACCGTGACGATGTGGCGGCGGCGCTGGATAAAGCGCTGACCATGCCGCTGGAAGAGCGTATTGAACGTTACAACGACATGATGGACGTGCTGCGCAAAAACGACATCGCGAACTGGGGCGACACCTATCTGAAAGATTTGAACGCCATTTCCGCTCACAGCATCGGTCATGACGCTGTGGCGTAAGGTTTTCGTCGCATTCACCCTTTTGATACAGCCCTGAGTCCGGGCTGTATTCTTTTCAGCAATGCAGAGGCTTGTAGCATATGGAAAATACACAATTTCCGATGAAGGAAGCGAATGAAACTGAGGTGGCAGACGATCGCCTGACTGAGCTTGAACCCATTGAACTGATCCTCGAAAGGATGATGGACGCCGAGCCGGAACCGGAAATGATCGAAGGCTTGCCGCACTCGGATGCGCTGACGCCCGCTGACCGTTATCTCGAACTGTTTGTGGCGGTACAGTCCTCGCACCTGTTTGAAGACAGCAAAACCTTCCCCGACTGCCCGCCGAAAATGGATCCGCTGGACATTTTACTGCGCTACCGGCGCATCAAAAACCATCCCGGATTCAATTTGCAGCGTTTCGTGGATGCCCACTTTTCTCTGCCCGCCAACCACAGCGACGAGTATGTCAGCGATCCGGGCGATTCCCTGAAAGAACACATCGACAAACTCTGGCCGGTACTCACCCGTCAGCCGGAAGATCATGTTCCCTGGTCCTCGCTGCTGCCACTGCCGCAGGCGTATGTCGTGCCGGGCGGGCGTTTCAGTGAAACCTATTACTGGGATTCCTACTTCACCATGCTCGGTCTGGCGGAAAGCGGCCGTAACGATCTGCTGCGCACCATGGCGGATAACTTCGCCTGGATGATCGAAATTTATGGCCACATCCCTAACGGAAACCGCACCTATTACCTCAGCCGCTCGCAGCCGCCGATCTTTGCGCTGATGGTGGAACTGTTTGAAGAAGACGGTGTGCGCGGTGCAAAACGTTATCTCGATCATCTGCTGATGGAGTACGAATTCTGGATGGACGGCGCCGAGTCGCTGACGCCGAATCAGGCCTATCGTCACGTGGTCTGCCTGCCGGATGGCACGCTGCTCAACCGTTACTGGGATGACCGTGATACCCCGAGAGATGAATCCTGGCGGGAAGATGTGGAAACCGCCAGGCTGTCGAGCCGCCCGGCAAACGAAGTCTACCGCGACCTGCGCGCAGGGGCAGAATCCGGCTGGGATTACTCCTCACGCTGGCTGCGCGACGCCGACCGCCTCGCCAGTATCCGCACCACGCAGTTTATTCCGGTCGATCTGAATGCGTTCCTGTACAAACTGGAAAGCGCGATCGCCAATATCTCCGGGCTGAAGGGCGATAAAACCACGCAGGTCCGTTTTCGCGAAAAAGCCGAGGTGCGCCGCGAGGCCATCAACCGCTATCTGTGGGACGAAGAGGGCGGGTGCTTCCGCGATTACGACTGGCACCAGCAGCACATGGCGCTGTTCTCTGCGGCCAGCGTGGTGCCGCTTTACGTCGGGCTTGCCACGCACGCGCAGGCGGAACGGCTGGCGACCGCGGTGCAGGAGCGTCTGCTCACGCCGGGCGGTATTCTGGCGACGGAATATGACACCGGCGAACAATGGGATAAACCCAATGGCTGGGCACCGCTGCAATGGATGGCCATTCAGGGCTTTAAACTTTACGGCAATGACGCGCTCGGCGACCAGATTGCCCGCAGCTGGCTGAAAACCGTAAACCAGTATTATCAGCAGCATCATAAACTGATCGAGAAATACCATATCTCCGGCGACGCCTCACGGGCGGGCGGCGGCGGCGAATATCCGCTACAGGACGGTTTCGGCTGGACGAATGGCGTGGTTCGGCGGTTGATTGGTTTGTATGGCGAGAATTACGAGTAACCGCCTCAAAAATCAACTGACATGTAAAAAACGTTTCACTCCCGGAAAATAATGATTCCGGGAGTGAGTTGACGCAACAAATTAATATTACATGTTAATATCAATCAGAACAGAATTTAACTCTGCGGATAATCAGAAAGCTTGATGTTATTAAAGTCACCTGATGATGACGCGGTAAAATCACCATAGTTACCTTGATCATCAATAATACGGAATGTCACCGGATATTCAAACGTTTCCACTGAAGGATTCGCCGTGTCTTTAATAGACATCCGGGTGAAACAGACCGTGCCCGCGCGGTTATTTACCTTGATTTCATAACTGTCTGTTGCCGTTGCAGACTGATAGGTAATTGTTTGTTTTTCCGCACTGTCCAGCGGCCAGGCAAATTGCTGAACGCAACGGACTGGCTCATTGAAAAGTGTAAACATGTTGAGAACACCATAATTCCACTCAACAGAAACAATCGGATTACCATTTTTCAATGTAAGATAGTAATTATCCTGATCCATCGTCACGCCATCAGCGAAAGGCTTCGAGTTAGAGGTGTTCTCATAGAAGAAATTAACATCCGCTACGGTATAGGAGATTGGCGCTGTGCCACGACAACTTACGTGACTACTAAAAGGGGCTTTAACAGTGGTGACAAGCGACTCATCAGGCATGAGAACAGAGGCGCCGATAGAGACAGGCTCCGGCACCACGGTACTCACCCAAAAACTGAAAGACTGAACGCCAGACAACGGACCGGCTCCCGAGACGGCTGTCGCAGGGGCGACAGGATTATTATTCGGTTCTGCTGATTTTCTAAAAGACCAGTCGTAAACAAAGCGGTCGCCGTTATTAGAGTCGATTAAATTCAGATGGTTAATATCAAATTCTGTCAGCTGAACCGGATAGCCATTAGCATCGACCACTTTAATATCAACAATGACTTCAACCTGTTGATTTCCATTCGCCGTGACAGTCGTTGAACTTTCACCAGAAGGCAGTCTTACTGCAAATTCTTCAACTTTAGACCATGTTGATCGGGACATAGTGTTTCCTTTGTTAGCGTTAATAGTAGATTGAAATGAAACAGGCACAACATTTGATGGGTGCAAATTACTACCGGAGAAATTTAATAACTAATGATTACGCAACACAAAAATAATCATCAAACTAAAAATAATAAATACCGAATTAATCACGATGAAAAAAAATAACAACGATCTGATTGACGCATCATTTATACATAAAATAGCGTCATCATGTGACTGACACGGCAAAAAGAAAGGGTATTGCAATGTCCTGTCAATCATCAGAAACCCACACAGGATCGCGCCGGCGGCGAATATCCGCTACAGGATGGGTTTGTATGGCGAGAATGGCGAGTAACCGCCGCAGCAACGGGGGACCGGCAGGATAAGCACGATATAAATACCGTTTCACTCCCGGAAAGAGTATTCCGGGAGTGAATTCACATAAAAAGAAATATGACTTAAAACGAAACTTAACTCTGCGGATAATCAGACAATCCAATGGAATTGAATCCATTTGTTGCTGACACAGTAAAGTCACCATTTAACGTAAAAAATTCAGGGGCGCCCTAAAAATGATATAAATTTAAAAATTAGAATTTATTAATATCATTATCAACGTACTATCATTCCTGCTGTTTTATTCCCGGCAGTGCCTCTGAGAACCGCACCGTTATCGCATCCCGCTCATAGCCCTGACGCTCAGTCAGGATCTTATACAGCTCGGGACGGCGTCCTGACATCCAGCGGCGCCCGGTACACATGGGAATTAATGAGAGATCGAGCTCCGCACACACCATCGCGTCAGCCGCTGCCCAGGTTTCCCGCACAATGCGGCCATACGGATCGAGAATCATCGCATTGCCGGTGCGCACTTCGTCATCGTCAGCCCCGACGCCATTGCTGAACAGAATAAACAGCCCGTTATCATGCGCACGGGCAGGGAGCCAGCGCATTAGCCATTCACGACCGCTGGGGCCTTTAAACGCTGCGGTGATTTCGGCCTTGCGCTCAGCGCGTTGCGCCCAAAGTTCCAGAGGGATCGGCTTCATGCCATGCGGGCTGCGGGAATGCGTTCCGCCGGTCTGATGCGGGGCCAGCAGAATATCCGCGCCGAGCAGCGCGGTGGCACGCACGTTTTCCACAAGATTATTATCCCAGCAGATCAGGATGCCCACCTTCACGCCCCACGGCGTATCAAATACCGTAAAGCCCGCGCCGCTGCTGATTGCCGGATGCTCAAAAGCATGCAGCTTGCGGTGGGTATGCAGCGACCCGTCCGGCATGCAGGCCACGTAGGCGTTATAGAGACGCCCGTCCGCGGCGCGCTCGATCAATCCCGCGCCAATCAGCATCTGATGTTTCATGGCAAGGGCGCGGATAAGGCCGACAGACGGGCCAGTCTCCACCGGTTCCGCCAGCGCTTCTACGCCTGCCACGCTTAGTTTTGGTACATGCCAGTAGCCCGTGATACACATCTCGGGAAACGCGAGGATTTTCACCCCTTCAATGGCCGCCTGGCCGATAAATTTCTCCATCATCATCAGGTTATATTTCTTGTCACCCGCCTGATGCTGGAACTGAATCACTGCCGCCTTGATTAACTGATTTTCATGCATCGCTGTTCTCCGGTCGTTTCAGGTTTATCTGTTGACGCTGGTATTACAGCAATGACGTTGATAACTTTATAATGAATGATTTTCCATCCCTGATAACCAACCGGAATGACAAATGAACCTTCGTTTACTTAACGCTTTTGTGGTTCTGGCTGAAAAACAGAATTACGCCAGCGCCGCCGACGCACTTTCCATCTCTCAACCGGCGCTGACCAAGCAAATAAATCTGCTGGAATCGATGCTCAGTGTGACGCTGTTTGCACGCGGTAGGCACGGCACATGCCTGACCGCCGGAGGGAAATTACTCCTCCCGCAAGCGCAGAAAGCCCTCAGGCAAACCGCCGTGTTTTTACACCACGCCGATCAGGTCGCCAGAGGCCGCGAAGGGGTGATTGCCGCCGGATTCGGGCTGTCGAGTTTTCTCTTTGCGCCTCAATGCATTGCAAAATTCAGGTCGGAATATCCGGGGGTGGCGTTCACCCTGGAAGATCTGCCTTCCGCTAAGCAATATGACATGCTGCAAACCGGCGAGTTGCAGGCAGGCTTTGTCCGCACCCCGGCGCCCGCACAACTCAGCTATCACACCTTGTTTGAAGACCGACTGGTGTTAATCACACCGAATAAAAACGATCTGAGCGCCGCAGAGTGGCTGAAAAAATTGCCTTTACTGCGGCTCTACAATGAACGCGGGCGCGGTCTGAATGCACAGACCGACCGCTTTCTTGAAGAAAACCGGCTTGAGGTATGTGCCACGCAGCAGGCGGAAGATATCCAGACGCTGGTGGCGCTGGTGATTGCCGGTATTGGCGTGGCGCTGTTACCGCAAAGCGTCACGCACATCGCACCGCCGGGGCTGAACATTCTGCCGCTGACCGGCAGCGCAACCTGCTGGGAAGTGGGTATCGCGTGGGACCCGCAGACCACGGATGTCATCCGCGATAATTTTGTGAAGATGGTGACCGCCTGCGTGGCTGAAAGCGAGTAGACACAGCAGCCCCTTCGGCGGGGCTGGCTCCTTTCATGACGGCTTATTCTTTCCTGCCTTTTCCATCACCAGGCTCATTGCCGCAGGCAGCACCGTCAGCGTTACCAGCGTGGCGACCATCAGTCCGCCAATGATCGCGAAGGCCATCGGCCCCCAGAATACCTGGTGGGAAATCGGGATCATCCCGAGGATCGCCGCGCAGGCGGTCAGCAGGATAGGGCGGGCGCGGTGTGCGGCGGCGGCGATAATCGCGGCATTGTTCTCCATGCCGTTGCGGCTATTGTTATCGACTTCGTTAATGAGGATCACAGCATTGCGGATAATCATCCCCGCCAGAGCAATCACCCCCAGCAGCGCGACAAATCCCATCGGCGTGCCGGTCGGCAGCATCGCCAGCACAATGCCGATCAGCCCAAATGGCGCCATCATTAACGCCAGCAGCATGCGGGAAAAACGCTGAAGCTGGATCATCAGCAGGATAAGCATTGCGCATAATGTCACCGGCAGCATGGCGTACACCGAACGGTTGCCCTTGTCCGATTCAGCCACCGTACCGCCTTCCTCAATGTGATAACCGGCAGGCAGTGAGGCCTGCAGGCGTGACACCTGCGCAGACAGTTGCCGGGAGAGCGTTTCGGCACTCATGCCCGGCGCGAGATCGGTTTGCACCGTGATGAACGGCAGCAGCTGATGCCGCCAGATGACCGGTTCATCAATGCCCCATTCCGGCGTAGCGACCTGCGCCAGCGGGATTTTTGCTCCGCCGGAAGTGGTCAGCATCATCCCTGAAATCGTGTCGATATCCTGACGCTCTGCGTCGTTGCCGCGCATGATCACGTCCACCAGCCGGTTACGATCCCGCACCGTAGTAATGGTGCTGCCGGAATAGAGGGTGTTGAGCGTTTCCGCCAACGATTCGGAAGAGACGCCCGCAGCCCGCGCGGCAGTCTGGTTGACGCGCAGGGTAATGGCGCGCTCCGGTTCGCCCGCGGTGAGGTTCACCGCGCGCGCGCCGGGGTTATTTCCGGCCAGGGTCGCCAGCTGGCGGGCGATGGTCTGGACTTTGGCATAATCCGCGCCGCTGACCCGATATCTCAGCGGCCAGCCAACCGGCGGGCCCAGCTCCAGCGGTGAAACGCGGGTGGTCAGATCGCTGAAATCGCGCGCCAGCTCGGTTTCCAGTTGTTGCCGGAGGCGGTCACGCGCCTCAAGATCTTTGGCAACCACCACCAGCTGCGCCGTATTTTCATTGTCGCTCAGCACATCCATCGGCAGATAAAAACGAATCGCACCGCCGCCCACATAGCTGGAGTAGTGATCGACGTTGCGGTTTCCGCGCAGGGTGCGCTCCAGTTTTTCGGTCTGCCGCGCGGTTTCTGTCTGCGACGCATTTGCCGGTAACGTCAGGCTGACCAGCAATTCAGGGCGATCGGAGGCCGGAAAGAATTCACCCTGCATAAAGGTCGTGCCGTAAAGGGCAATCAGCAGCGCCGCCACCGCGCACGCCACGGTCAGCAGGCGGTGACGCAGCGCAGTAAGCAGTAACCGCTGATAAAAACGCATCAGCCTGCCCGGTCCGGCGTGAGGATGTTTTACCTGCGAGGAAAGCAGCCAGGTGCCCATCAGCGGCGAAAACAGAATCGCCACCACCCACGAGCTGAGCAGGGAAATCAGCACCACGGCAAACAGCGATAAACAATATTCTCCGGCGCTGGAGGCAGCAAACCCCACCGGAATAAAACCGGCGATCATCACCAGCGTGCCGGTCAGCATCGGGAATGCGGTGGTTTCAAAGGCATAGGTGGCCGCGCGCCAGCGGCTGTCGCCCGCTTCAAGCCGTGACACCATCGCCTCCACGGTGATCATCGCGTCATCCACCAGCAGGCCGAGCGCAATGATCAGCGCGCCGAGGGAGATGCGTTGCAGGCCGATATTGGCCAGCAGCATGCCGGTGAAGGTCATCGCCAGCACCAGCGGGATCGCCGCCGCCACCACCAGACCGGCGCGGGTGCCCAGCGACACAAAAGACACCGCCAGCACGATGGCAATCGCCTCCAGCAGCACCCGCACAAATCCGCTGACCGCCTGCGCCACCACGGCGGACTGATCGGCGACTTTGGTCATTTCGATCCCGTGCGGCAGGCGTTTGCCGATATCGGTCATCTGCTGGTTAACCGCCTGACCAAAGTCTGTCATGTTGCCGCTGGCGGCCATCGATATCGCCAGACCAATGGCGGGCTGGCCGTTCACCCGAAAGGCGAGGGCAGGCGGCGACTGACTCTGGCGGCTGAGGGTGGCGATATCGGTCAGCGGAATATAGCGCTCGTTGATATGCAGCGTCACATTGCGCAGATTTTCTTCCGAATTCAGCGCGCCGCTGACCCGCAGTGAAATATTCTCTTTGTCACTGCGTATTGTCCCGGCGGGCACCACCGCATTCTGTGCTTTCAGCGCACTGGTGACCTGCTGTAAATCAATTCCCATTCCGGCCAGCTTACGCGGCGAAAAGGCGATGACGATTTGCTCTTCCTGTTCACCGAGCAGACTGACTTTACCGATGTCCGGCACGGACATCAGGCTGCGGCGGATCCCTTCCACCTGATCGCGCAACTCCCGCATGCTGTAACCTTCTGCGGTAAACCCGTAGAGGGTGCCAAAGGTGTCGGCGAACTCATCGTTGACCGCGACGGTCTGCACGCCCTGCGGCAGTGACGGGCTGATATCCTGCATTTTTTTACGGACCTGATACCAGATATCCGCCACCGCGGCGGGCGGCGTGTCGTCGCGAAGATTGACCATAATGATCGTCTGCCCGGCGCGGGTTTCGCTTTGCACGTAATCCAGATGCGGCGTTTCCTGAAGTTTTTTCTCCAGCGGATCGGTGAGCAGGCTGACCGTGTCATGGACGCTGGCACCCGGCCACTGCGCCGAGACCACCGCCGTTTTTATGGTAAACGCCGGATCTTCGTTGCGCGGCAGATGCTCATAACTGAGCACGCCCGCCACCATGATCATCAGCATGAAAAAGATCATCAGCTGCTGATGCCCCAGCGCCCAGCCGGAAAGGTTAAACGTCTCTTTAAGGGAACGCGGGCTCATGGATTGCTCTCCTGAGCGATGACTTTTTCACCCTGACGCAGTTTGCTGACGCCCGCGGTGACCACCGCGTCTCCGGCGACGATCCCGGCGCAGACAGAGATGTCATCGGTGGTGTAGCGGCCAAGAGTCACTTCACGCAGTTGCAAACGCTGGCTTGCGCGGTCAACCACAAACACCGCCGGTTTATTGCCAATACGGGTGAGGGCCGAGGCGGGCAGGGAAATCATCGTCTGGCCGGATTGCTGCCACGCGCCCTGAACGCTGGCACCCAGCGCCATGGCCGGTGGCGGATTATCCAGCGTCACCCGCACCCGCCAGGTGCGGGTTTGTGGATCGGCCTGCGGGCTGATGTCGCGCAGATGCCCGGTCGTGCGAACGGCGGGATCGGAGAGCAGGGAAACGGACACCGCGCTCTGTTGCGTCAGGGCTTGCGGTGTGGCGACGTTAAACACCGCATCGCGTGCGTTGCTGCCTGCTACTGTGACCACCGCCTGACCGCTGCTGACCACCTGGCCCGCAGAGGCGCTGACGGCGGTGATCACGCCGTCGTCCGGGGCGGTCAGCCGCGTCCACGCCAGATTATCCTGCGCCGTTTTCAGGCTGGATTCGCTGCTCTGACGGCGCGACAACGCGGCCTGCCAGTCTGACTGCGCAGTATCAAACTGTGCGCGGGATATCGCCCCTTGCGGCATCAGCAGTGTCATCCGATGCAGGTTCAGCGCCGCCACCCGTTCGGCGGCGCGCGCGCTGTTCAGATCGGCCCTGGCGCTGCTGAGCTGATTCTGGCTGGTATCGCTTTCCTGCGTGGCCAGTAACTGCCCGGCGCGCACGTGGTCACCCACGTCAACGGCGCGGCTGATCAGACGTCCGTCTTGCCGGAAACTCAGCGTGACGTCGTCATGGGCGCGGATTTCACCGGTTTGCAGCAGGGTGCTGGCCCCCGAAGGGGCAGGCGCGATGATAAACCGCACAGGCCGCGCAGGGGCTTCAGATTTTTTCTTCTGATCATGGCAGGCGGTGAGCGCTAACCCGAGCGGGATCAGCAGCAAAAAAGGCCACAGGGCGCGCAGGCGTTGTGAGCCGGTGAGGTGGCAAATGGCCCGGCTGGCGTAATCGGTGAATGTGTCTGTCATGACCCGGTTCCTGAATTGAGATGGCGCTATTCAAACCGGGTTATGTCCAGATTCCCTGTATGTTTCATCAAGGAAAATTCAAGACGGGCAATTTATTTGCCCGTCCTGTTAAAAAGCGCGTTACGCGTCAGGAAGGAATACTGAAATTTGCAGGCCGCCGCTGTCCGGCAGGGTAGCGCGGATGGTGCCGCCATGCGCCACGCAGATCGCCCTGGCGATTGACAGCCCCAACCCGCTGCCGCCGGAATCGCGGGCACGCGAGGATTCTGCGCGGGTGAAACGCTCGAACATATCAGGCAAAAAGCCCGCCGTGACGCCTGGCCCGAAGTCACGAAACGCAATCTCTATCCCGCCCGCCAGCTTACGGACGTTCACCTCCAGATGCGCGCCTTCTGCGGCGTAGCGCAGGGCATTCTCCATCAATATGGTGAACACCTGGGCAAGGCGGAACGGATCGCCGACGCAGCTATAAGGCTGTGACGGGTTTATCTCAATCGCCATGCCCGCCGCTTCGGCCTGCGGTTTAAGCCAGGCGGCGCGTTCGAGCAGCAGATCGGTGAGATTAAGCGTGACAGGCGTCAGCTGGAGTTGTCCGGCGTCGGCCAGCGAAAGCAGGTGAAGTTCGTCCGTCAGACGACTGAGGTGGCGAAGCTGCTTCATCACCATATTCAGTTGCTGAGGCTCCGGCTCAAACACACCGTCGATCATGCCCTGCAACCGGCCAATGGCGGCGGTCAGCGGCGAGCGTAATTCATGCGCCATCGCCACGTGGGAGGCCCGCAGTTCACGATCGTAACGTTCCAGTTGCCCGGTCATGGCGTTAAAGTTTTCCGTCAGCTGGATAAGTTCCGCCGGTGCCTTTTCCACCTTTTCGGCACGTGTGCTGAATTCCCCGCGTGCCACCGATCCCGCCGCCGCCGCCAGCCTGCTCACCTGCGCCGAAAGCGGACGCGCGGCGCGCAACCCGAGCACAACGATAAAAGGAATCACGGTCAGCACCAGCACGCCGACGGTGATCCAGTCCGAAGACGCAATGCTGGGATCGGAGTAGCGGATCCCCCAGCGCTCATCGACAATCTGGTGAAAACGCGCCAGATTCAGCGCGGGCTGTTCGCGCAGCAGGGCAAACTCCTCTCTCATCGAGACAGGCATATGGTGAAGGATCCATAAATTCTGGATGACAAATCTCAGCCACATGCATAAGGCGATAAGCACCACGGAACCGATCGCCAGCGTCAGAACACGCAGGCAGATCCAACGCCAAAGAGACTGATGTTGTGGCTTTTTCATGGCTGTCTGAACCTGTAACCGATACCGCGCACGTTGATCAGGACATTCAGAATGCCTGCCAGCTCAAGTTTTTTACGCAGGTTATAGATGTGGGTATCCACCACGCGCTCCAGCGCTTCGCTTTCCGGCAGGCAGCGTTCCAGCAGTTGCTGACGGGTAAAGGGGCGCGTGGGGGCGCCCATCAGTATCACTAACAGCGCGAATTCAGTGGGCGTCAGCTCGAGGCTTTTCGGCATGCCGTCAGCGTCAGTCACCGTGGTGGTGAGCGATTCGGTATCCACCTCAAGCCCCTGCCAGCGCAGGAGTTCGGCCTGCCGGGTTTTCGGTGCGGCACGGCGCAGAACGGCCTGAACGCGCGCCACCACTTCGCCGGGATTATAAGGCTTCACCACATAATCATCCGCGCCGTAACGCAGCGCGCCAATGCGGTCAGGCGCATCGCCCATGGCGGTGACCATAATCACCGGCGTATCACGCGTACGGCGCAGGGTCGAGAGCACTTCAGTACCGTTCATGCCGGGCAACATCACGTCGAGCAGGATCAGATCAGGCTTCCAGCTGTTCACCATTTCCAGCCCCAGCAACCCGTCGCCCGCCACCTTCACCTCATAATTTTCACGTTTCAGGTAGGCCTCAAGAACGCCCGCCGCATCGGCATCATCTTCTATAACCAGCACTCGTTTAGTCTGCATTGAGGTGACCTTGACAGTTTCTTCATAATTCCCAAGCAGTTTATTGACACTGCCTCTCCATACTTCCCGCTTCGGACGTGCCCTGAACCCCTTCCTGGCCGTCAAACATCGGGTAACGAGGAATTCATGATAACCAGAAAACTGATCATGCACATGACATGTGTTGCATTCACCACCACCGCAACGGTCGCCTGGGCAGAAGACAGCAGTACACCGGCGTCAAGTGTCACGCTCGGCGTCGGCGTGCAGAATGCGCCGAAATACAGCGGTTCAGACAAGCGCCACACGCTCATAGCCCCGGTGATTCAGGCGCGCGACGGCGCGTTTTTCTTCGACGGCCTGAAAGGCATCGGCTACGACCTGCAAAGCGATAACGGGTTATATCTGGAGCACACCCTGGGTTACAGCTTCGGACGAACCGAAAAGGACTCCACCTGGCGAGACGGTTCAAAAGAGCTGAAGGGCATGGGCTCCATCAAAGCGGTGATGAACACCTCCGTGGCGGTGGGCTGGCAGGCCACCAGCTGGTTTTCGCTGGAGGGGAAAGCCACCTTGCCGCTGACCGACGGGCAGGGCGCACAATATCAGGCATCGCTGACGGTGCTGCCGTGGCAGGACGAGACGGATACCGTGGCGCTGCAATCGGCGGCGCTGTTTGGTGACAGCCGTTACATGCAAACGTTTTACGGGGTGAACAGCGCCCAGAGTGAACGCAGCGGTTATGCACGCTATCAGCCGGGCGGCGGGTTTTACGGCATCAATACGGATTTAACCTGGAGCCATCAGTTTTCACCGCACTGGGCGACGGTGTTAATCGGCGGATATACCTGGCTTGACGATCACGCCGCCGACAGCCCGATTGTGTTTCGCCGCAATCAGGCCACCGCCTCCGCGGCGCTGCTCTACACCTTTTAACCACCCGGACAGAGCGCAGGATGAATATCGATACACGGGTTATACTGCTTATATTGCTGCTGTACGCGCTCTTAAACAGCGTATTTTTTGTTTTTTTCCGCGCCTGACAGACAGGGGGGTTCCCCCCCTTTTATCGTCGTCAGGCCTTCTGAATACCGCCCTCCGGCGGTGTCTGCCTGCCCATTTAACAGCAATTTAGTGCCTTATTAATGCCCGCGTAACAGAGTTATGGCAGCATTATCGGTCATAAAATCAGCATGTTATTGATTCATATGAAAAAGAATAAACAATTCTATACAAAATAAGTTATTGAGCCGGGGGCAAAAAAGCCATATATTGGCCGCGTTTTTTCACGGTAGTGACTTCTTTTATTCAATTATTCAACTTAGGCGTTAGCGATAACCCCCGGTTGTAGGAGAGATATGATGACGGATAAAGTCCGTATTGATAATTTAGGTGCGAATTCATTAAATGGAAACAATGAAACCTATTTGGCAAGACAAGCTGAATTTGAATCGAATGTCAGGAGTTATCCACGTAAGTTACCGTTAGCGATTGCCAAAGCCAACGGCGTGTGGATCACCGATGTTGAGAATAATCAATATCTTGACTGTCTGGCAGGCGCAGGAACGTTAGCGCTTGGACACAACCACCCTGACGTGCTGCAAAGCATCCAAAATGTCATTACCAGCGGCTTGCCGTTACATACACTGGATCTGACAACCCCGTTGAAAGATCAGTTCTCTGAATATCTGCTTTCTTTATTGCCGCAACAGGGCAAAGAGTATTGCTTACAGTTCACCGGCCCGTCTGGCGCCGATGCGGTGGAAGCTGCACTGAAACTGGCAAAAAAATACACCGGGCGTTCCGGCGTGATCAGCTTCTCCGGCGGCTATCACGGCATGACCCATGGCGCGCTGGCGGTAACAGGTAACCTGTCTCCGAAAGAAGCCGTCAACGGCATGATGCCAGAAGTGCAGTTTATGCCTTATCCGCACCAGTACCGTTGCCCGCTGGGCATTGGCGGTGACGCTGGCGTTAAAGCATTAACCTATTACTTCGATAACCTGATCAATGACGTCGAAAGTGGCGTACGTAAGCCTGCGGCCGTCATTCTGGAAGCCGTTCAGGGTGAAGGCGGCGTTAACCCGGCTCCTGCCGAATGGTTACAGCGCATCCGTAAAGTCACTCAGGAACACGGCATTCTGCTGATCCTCGACGAAGTGCAGGCGGGTTTCTGCCGTACCGGCAAACCATTTGCCTTCGAACACGCGGGCATTGAGCCGGACATCATTGTGATGTCTAAAGCGGTCGGCGGTGGCTTGCCACTGGCTGTTCTGGGTATCAAAAAACAGTTCGATGCATGGGCACCGGGTCACCATACCGGCACGTTCCGTGGCAACCAGCTGGCAATGGCGACCGGCCTGACCACGCTGAAGCACCTGAAAGACAACAACATCGCAGGCAAAGTCGCTGAACAGGGCGAATGGCTGAAAGGCAAACTGGCCGAGATGCAAAAACGTTACCCGGTCATCGGTAATGTGCGCGGCCTAGGCTTAATGATCGGTATCGAGATTGTTAAACCTGACGAAGCGCAGGATCACATGGGTTGTTACCCGGCCGATGGCGATCTGTCCGCCCTGTTGCAGAAAAAATGCTTCGAAGCGGGCCTGATCCTCGAGCGCGGTGGCCGTAACGGTTGCGTTCTGCGCCTGTTGCCTTCTCTGCTGATCACCAATGATGAGCTGGGTATTTTCCTCGATAAGTTTGAGCAGGCGCTGTTAGCGGCTGGCGTCAAACCTGTCTGAGCGGAGTAAGAGATTCTGATGTCCGAGTTAAACCCGATTCTGGCAGGCTCAGCGCAAAGCACTGAAGCCTACCAGCAGGCCATTGCACAGAGCAGTGAAGCTGTCGTGCAGTGGCTGCAACAACCTGAGATGTATCAGGGCAAAACCGTTGCTGAGCTGCGTGAACGTATCAAACTGGACTTCAATCCAAACGGCCTGGGTAACCAGGCCGCGATTGAACGCGCCATTGAATACTTTTTAAAAGACAGCTTGTCTGTACACCATCCGCAATGTGTTGCGCATTTGCATTGCCCGAGCCTGGTGGTAAGCCAGGCCGCTGAAGTGCTGATCAACGCCACTAACCAGAGCATGGACTCCTGGGACCAAAGCCCGTCAGCCACCATCATTGAGATGAAGCTGATCGAATGGCTGCGCACTCAGGTAGGTTATCAGGCTGGCGACGCGGGCGTGTTCACCAGCGGCGGCACCCAGAGCAATCTGATGGGGCTGATGCTGGCGCGTGACGCCTTCTTCGCCCGTCAGGGACACTCCGTGCAGCAGGACGGTCTGGTCGGCAACCTGCGTAAAATTAAGGTGTTATGTTCTGAAAATGCACACTTCTCCGTGCAGAAGAACATGGCACTGCTCGGCCTCGGCTATCAGTGCGTGACCCTGGTGAAAACCGATGAGTTTGCCCGTATGGATCTCAACGATTTGCGCGAGAAAGTGGCACAGGCGCAAGCCAATGGCGATCAGATCCTGGCCATTGTGGCGACTGCCGGTACCACCGACGCCGGTGCGATCGACCCGTTGCGCGCTATCGCTGAACTGGCGGCTGAGCATCAGATTTGGGTTCACGTGGATGCGGCGTGGGGCGGTGCTCTGTTGCTGTCCGAAAAATACCGCGACTATCTGGATGGCATCGAGTTAGTGGATTCCATCACGCTGGACTTCCACAAACAGTTCTTCCAGACCATCAGCTGCGGCGCGTTCCTGCTGAAAGAAGCGCGTCACTATGAGCTGATGCGTTATCAGGCGGCTTACCTGAACTCTGAGTTTGACGAAGAGGCGGGCGTGCCAAATCTGGTGTCTAAATCACTTCAAACCACCCGCCGTTTCGATGCACTGAAACTGTGGATGGGGCTGGAAGCGTTAGGGCAGAAACAGTACGCCGCGATCATCGATCACGGTGTAACGCTGGCACAGGACGTCGCGCAGTACGTGACGTCTGAAGCCGCGCTGGAACTGGTGATGCAGCCACAGCTGGCAAGCGTGCTGTTCCGCTACCGTCCTGAGCAACTGGCAAACAGCAGCGATGCCGCTGTCGCACTGCTGAACCAGAAGATCGGCGATGCGTTGCTGGATTCAGGCCGCGCCAACGTGGGTGTCACCGAGCATAACGGCGTGACCTGCCTGAAGCTGACCCTGCTGAACCCGACCGTCACGCTGGACGACGTCAAAGTTCTGCTGGCGCTGGTTGAAAAAACGGCGCAGCAACTGCTGAACGCGTAAGGTTTAGTTCTGCGGTAAAGCGTATGAAAAAGCCGGTAGCATGAAAATGCTGCCGGCTTTTTTGTGTCTGCATGTCAGGCTGAAATCGTCTGATGACGGCCTCATCGCTCACTCAAAAAACGGTCCTCCAGCGTGGCTTCTAAACCGAGCATGGCGTCTTCGGCGTGTTGCATGTGTTCGGTCATGATCTGTTGCACTGCGTCGGCGTCCTGACGGCGCATGGCGTCGATCAGACGGTACTGATAATCGATACCGGCACGGCGCGCTACCGGTTCGGGCCGCTGGTAGATGTCTTTGCAGACCGCCAGATCTTTGAGCAGGCGTTGCAGGAAGTGGCAGATAAACGCCAGCAGGACGTTATCGGAGTAGCTGGCGACCACACCGTGGAAATCGAGTTCGGCCATACGCTGTTCCCAGCGTTCGTTTTCGTCGGCGGGTTCATGATCGTAGACTGCGATCAGCTGATGCAACTGCTCAAAGCCTTTGGCGTCGATGTTGCCGATGGCGCTCACTGCCACCAGCGGCTCCAGCGCTTTACGCAGCGCGTAGATATTGCTGATGGAAAGCTGGCGCGTAAACAGATAATTGGACAGCAAACTCATGGCGCGCGATTCGGTCATCGAATCGATAAACGCACCGCCACCGGGGCCGGTTTTGGTGCGGATCAGCCCCTGAACTTCAAGGGATTTCAGCGCCTCGCGCACCGTGCCTTTGCCCGCCGCGTAGCGGGTGATCAGGTCTTTTTCCTGCGGCAGACGGTCGCCCGGCAGCAGATTTTCGCTGATGATGCTCTCTTTAATGGCATCGACGATTTCGTCGGTGCGCTTGCGGCGTACCGGTTCGGGCTGGTGTGACGTTTCAGTGCTCATACATCCCTTCATTGGCTCAAACCCTGGGCGCGCTGGCCAGCAGACGTTGGGTATAGTCGTGCTGAGGCGCGTTGAACAGCATGTCATTATCCGCGCATTCTACCAAATCTCCGTGATACATCACCGCCACGCGATCGGCTATCGACTCTACCACCGCTAAATCATGGCTGATAAACAGATAGGAGAGGCCGAAATCACGTTTAAGTTGATCGAGCAGCAATAACACCTGTGCCTGCACCGAAACATCCAGCGCGCTGACCGGCTCGTCGAGCACCAGTATGCGCGCCTCCGCCGCCAGTGCGCGGGCGATAGCCAGCCGTTGCGCCTGTCCGCCGGAAAACTCATGCGGATAGCCGGTGAGGGCGTCCGCAGGCATCTGTACCGCGTCCATAAGCTCGCGCATCCGCGCCTGTCGCCGCGCGGCAGGGTAGCCGCACAGATAACGCAGCGGCACGTCCAGCGTATCCGCGATGGTTTTGCGCGGGTTCAGTGAGGCCACCGGATCCTGAAACACATATTGGATCATCCGGCCAAAGGCTTTATCGCCGCGTTTACTGTGCGCCGACATCTCTTCGCCCATCAGTGTCACCGAGCCGGAGGTCGGCCGCTCCAGCCCGACCAGCATCCGCGCCAGCGTGCTTTTCCCGGAGCCACTTTCGCCCACCACCGCCAGCGTCTCGCCTTCGGCAAGATGGAAAGAGACACCTTTAACCGCTTCCACCTGATGTTTTTTACCGGAGAACCAGCCTGAACGGCTGCCAAAGGTTTTCACCAATCCGCTGACTTCAATGACATTGTTCATAGTGCCTCCGGCTGCGGTTTTTGTGTGGCATACAGTTCGCCGACCTGTTTGAGGAAACCGCGCCCCTGGCCGAGTTTGGGCACGCTTGCGATCAGTCTGCGGGTGTAATCATGTTGCGGATCGCGCAGCACCGAACGGGTATCGCCGCTTTCCACGATTTCGCCGTGACGCATCACCGCCACGCGGTCACAAATCTGCGCAATCACGCCGAAATCGTGAGTAATGAACAGCAGCGTCAGGCCGCGTTCGCGCCGTAACTGTTGCAGCAAATCGAGAATACGGGCCTGCACGGTGACATCCAGCGCGGTGGTCGGTTCATCGGCAATGATGATTTCCGGGTCATTCGCCAGCGCCATTGCGATACCCACGCGTTGCCGCTGACCGCCTGACAACTGGTGTGGAAACGCATCAAAGCGCGCCGCGGCATCCTCAATGCCTACGCTGACCAGCAGCGACAGCGCTTTGTCTTTCGCTGCACGGTTTGGCATCGCCTGATGCGCCTGAATGGATTCGATGATCTGCGCACCAATGCTGAACTGCGGGTGCAGCGTGGTCAGCGGATCCTGGAAAATGTAGGCCACGCGCGCGCCACGCCGCTGTTGCAGCTGGGTTTGCGACAACCCGAGCATCTCTTCTGCGCCGACATAAATGGCGCCCCCGGTGATTTCACCCGGCGGTGACGAGACCAGCCCCATCACCGACAGCGCGGTGACGCTTTTGCCTGAGCCGCTTTCGCCAATCAGCCCCAGACATTCGCCTTTTGCCACGTGGAAGCTGACCCCTTTTACCGCCGCCACTGACTGCCGGCCTGAGCGGAAGCTGACCTGCAAATCCACCACTTCGAGCAGGGCGTCGCTTCCCTTTACGGCGGGCGGCACGGCGGAACGCGTTACGCTGGTCACGGCGCGGGCGCGCAGCAAAATACCGGATTTAAGACGCGGATCCAGCAGATCGCGGATGCCGTCGCCGAGCAGGTTAAAACTCATCACCAGCAGGAAAATCATCAACCCCGGCACCACGGAGACGTGCGGCGCACTGAACATTTGCGCGCGCCCCTGACCGAGCATCGAGCCGAGATCTGCATTTGGCGGTTGCGTACCCAGCCCGAGGAATGACAACCCGGCGGTTTCTAAAATCATCCAGCCGACGGTGGTCGACATGGTGACCACCACCACGGGCATCACGTTGGGCAGCACTTCGGTGAGCAAAATTTGCAGATGATTTTTACCCGACAGCCGCGCCGCCTGGATAAAGTCACGCTGCCGCAGGCCGACGGTCAGCCCGCGAATGTTACGGGCGAAGAAGGGAATATTGACCACGGCGATGGCGTACAGCGCATTCAGCAGGCCGGGGCCGAGCACCGCGACGATCACCAGCGCCAGCAGGATGTAGGGAAAGGCCATCAGCATGTCGATCAGCCGCATCAGCAGGCTGTCCGTTTTGCCACCGGCGTACCCGGCAACCAGCCCGATCAGCGTCCCCAGCAGCGCGGCCAGCAGCGTCGCGCATATCCCGACCGCCAGCGACACCCGCGTTCCCCACAGCAGACGTGAAAGCATATCGCGCCCCAGCGGATCGGTTCCCAGCCAGTGGCCGGGCGAAAACGGGGGCAACAGCCGGTTAAGTAAATCCGTCGCGTCCGGATCAGGTATCGGCAACAGCGGGGCGGCGAGAGCGGCGGCCACGGCAAGAACAAGCAGCGTCAGGCCGAGCGTTGCCAGGCGGTTAGCCAGCAGCAGCGCCCACAAAGACTGGCGGTAGCGCGGCGCGGGGGAAGTGATGGTCTGGCTCATGATTTTAACCTCGGGTCGAGAAGCGCCTGCAAAATGTCTGCGCACAGGTTGATCAACACATAGGCTGCGGCGGCGACCAGCACGCCGCCCTGAACCAGCAGCAGATCACGGGTGGCAACGGCTTTCACCATCATCGCGCCCAGCCCCGGCCACTGGAACACCGTCTCGATATACACTGCGCCGCCGAGCACGAAGCCCGCCTGAATGCCGATCACCGGGATAACCGACACCAGTGCCATCCGGAACGCATGCTTATAAATCACTTTGCGTTCAGACAGCCCTTTGGCGCGGGCGGTGCGGATAAAGTCCTGACGCAGCACTTCCAGCATCGCGGTGCGGGTAAGACGGGCGATCACACCGGTGGCGACTATCGCCAGCGTCACGGCGGGCAGCGCCAGATGGTGCAGCAGATCTGCCACGTCACCGCCGCCCCAGACTGCATACATCCCGGACGCCGGGAACCATTGCAGCTGCACGGCGAACAGCATGATCATCAGCAAGCCTATCCAGAATGACGGCATAGAAATGCCCAGCAGCACCAGCAGCGTGATGATGCGGTCGCCCCAGCCGAACTGCCTGACCGCCGAGAAAATCCCTGCCAGCAGTCCCAGTACGGTGCTGAGTAACAGCGCGCAGCCGCCGAGCAGCAGCGTTGCACTGAATCGCTCCATCACTTCATCAATCACTGGCCGGTTCAGCACGTATGAGCGGCCAAAGTCGCCGTGCAGAATATTGCCTGCCCAGATCAGATATTGCTGATACAGCGGCTTGTTCAGCCCCAGCTCGCGGTTAATGCGCGCCACGTTTTCCGGCGTTGCCCAGGCACCCAACAGCGCCTGCGCCGGGTTCCCCGGAATCATCGCCATGATCAGAAAAACAATTAACGACAACCCGATAAACACCGGAATGGTCGAGAACAGCCTTTTAAGCACGTAACTCCCCATAAACATCTCCGATTACTGTTTGGTTACCCGGTTGAGCAACAGGTTGAAATTAGGTTGCAGCGCGAAATGCTGAATACGCGTGGAGGTCACGGCGTTCTGCTTCCAGTTAGCGACAAAAATCCAGGGGGCATCGTCGTGTACGCGCTGCTGCACTTCGCGGTAAAGGGCAGCGCGGGCGGCGGTGTCCGTGGTCAGACGGGCTTTCTGCAACAGGATGTCGACCTGCGGATTGCTGTAATACCCGGAGTTAAATCCGCCTTTTTTCGGCCAGGCGTCGGTGCGTAAGGTCAGGAACGGCAGGGTGTCCGGATCGTTGGTCATCCACGCCATTTCTGCCATCTGGGTATGGTTATCCAGACCGGCATTGACCTTCGACAGATAGGTATTCCACTCATAGGTTTGGATGGTCACCTTCAGCCCGACCGCTTTGAGATCCGCCTGAATGGCGGTCGCCATCGGGATGGGATCCAGCATGCCCGACCCGCCCTCGGTCACATAAAATGTCAGCGAGGCGCCTTCGGCACCGGCCGCTTTGAGCAGGGCGCGGGCTTTGGCGGGATCATAGGGATAAGGGGAAACGTCTTTGTTGGCAGCCCAGTTAAACGCGCGCGGGATCGGCCCGTCGGCGACGTCGGCTGAACCCTGCAAAATATTGTCAGCCAGCGACTGTTTGTTAACCGCATAATTCACCGCCTGACGCACGCGCACATCGTTAAACGGCGGTACCTGCGTATTGAGCATCACGTACCAGACGTGCGGGCCGGTGGTCTGATAGAGACGGAAGCGATTGCTTTTTTGCGCAAACAGTTTGACCGTATCGGGCGGCACTTCCACCATGGCGTCAATGCCGCCGGAAAGCATTTCCGCCACCCGCGTATTGCCGTCGGTAATCGGCCTGAACACCACGTTTTTGACCGCCGGTTTGCCATCCCAGTAGGCGTCATTGGCCGTCAGCACCACCCGCTGATTGGCTTTCCACTCGGCAAAACGAAACGCACCGGTCCCCACCGGATGGCGGCCTGCGTCTTTACCGTACTTTTTCACCGCCTCCGGCGAGACAATCAGGCCGGTCGGCGTGGCGAGGTTGGAAAGAAAAGGCGAGAAGGGCTCTTTCAGCGTGAACACCACCGTGTTTTCGTCGGGTGTGTCGATGGATTTAATCGACGAGAAGAAGAACGACAGCGGGAACGGGCCGGTGTTGTGCCAGGGATTTTTATCATCCAGCATCCGGTCGAAGGTGAATTTCACCGCGGCGGCATTAAACGGTGTGCCATCCTGAAATGAAACCCCTTCACGCAGATGAAAACGGTACGTCAGGCCATCGGGGCTGATTTCCCAGCGGGTGGCGAGCGCCGGTTCGATATCCAGCTTGCCTTCGCCGTTACGCACCAGCCCGTCGAAGATATTCACCAGAATGCGGGAATCGTTGGCCGCCGTGGCGACCTGCGGATCCAGAGACTGCGGCTCCGCCACCTGACCGATTAACAGCGCATCCGCCGGGGTTTTCGCCTGCACCGAAGCCTGCCACGACAGTGTGCCAAGACAAAGACAGAGCGGGATAACTAACGTTCGCAAAGCTGGCAGCATATCGACCTCGTCGCGTTGTAAAGCCTGTAATGAACACCTTTTTGGGAAATCAGGCGTTGTCCTGTTTATTATTTATGCGTATAAATAAACTGAATTGCAATAATTTATACGCATAAATTTAACCAGACCGTCACGGAGTATTTATGACCTTTTCGATCGTCGCACGCGATCCGCTCTCAGGGGCGCTGGGCGTCGCTACCGCCACCGCCGGTCCGGCAGTGGGGGCGCTGGTGGTTCACGGGCGGGCGCAGTGCGGCGCGATCGCCACCCAGGCTATGACCAATCCGCTCTACGGCGGGCAGGGGCTGGCGCTGTTGCAGCAAGGTGAAGACGCGGCCAGTGCGCTGAACATGATCCTTGAAAACGATGCCGACGCGGCCAAAAGGCAGGTGCTGATCGTCGACAGTCAGGGCCGCTGTGCCCGCTGGAGCGGCGCCGAGTGCGGTGGCTGGGCGGGAAGCCTTGAAGGAGCGGGGTGCGTGGTCGGTGGCAATTTACTGACGGGGGCGAAAACGCTGGAGGCGATGCTGGCCACTTATCAGAACAGTGACGGCTTGCCTCTCGCCGATCGCCTGCTGGCGGCGATGAACGCCGGGGCGGCCGCAGGCGGTGACCGTCGCGGGCTGAAATCCGCTGCGCTGAAAGTCTGGTGCGACCGGCAGTATGCCAGCGTCGATTTGCGCGCCGACTGGTCGGATTCACCGCTGGAGATGCTGGCGGAAATCCTGCAACAAACCCGCGCGCCCGCGCATGCAGACTTTTTCGCCGCACTGCCGAAAGGGCAGTCAGGCGGTTAAATCGATACAAGGATCGTAGCAAAGACAGGTGACGCTTTTTTACGCGGAAACGGCTTTGCAGAAAAATCCTAGAAACACATAAATTTCAGCCAGTTAAGACAATACTGTTGCCAGATAGTTTTATTGCTAGCTTTTTTTTCCTAAAATACCTGTACAACATTGCATATCTTGTATAACTTTATGGTCACACCAGCAATTATTATTCACACACGTATTAACATAAGGGTTAATCATGCGACAGAATAAACTCAATCCATCGTCTTCTGACACATTTTCTTCACTGTACACTCAGGTTTTTTCTGAGGAAGAAACGATGGGCCGCGTTGTCGTTGAAATTCTGGAAGCAGGCAAAAACCTGAATCGCAAAGCCTTATGTTCCAAGCTTTTAAGCCGCGTGGAAATGGCCGGAAGTGAAGCGGAGGAGAAGCATTATATGAAGCTTATCCACCTGGTACTTGAACGTGATTCTTAATGCCGGGCAGTTATTTTATTAAGTAAAGATTGGTTATATTAGCTATTCAGTTCGACATATTATGCGGGCCTGATTTATTCATCGCCTTAAAACCCTTTACCGCTTACGGCGCAAGGTAATAACTCTGAACCTGAAGCTAATCTGCCGAGGCCTTATGGCCGGCGTAAATTCAGAGGCTGATAATATGTACAGAAGTAACGAAGAAAAATTGACGGACAAACTGATAGGTGAGGCCGTTGTTTCTTTGCTCAAAAGCAAAAAACAAATATCGACCGATAAACTCATTGCGCAATTACAGTATATGGCTGTAAGTGCGGATTCCATTAACCGAAAAAGCGCGTGCGAACAGGTTATTAACGAGATACGCCATAACATTGCGCAAAAGCGCGGGCAAATCAGTTATGAGGTTCGTGACGTCGACAATGTTCGACACTTTTTCAACGCTGAAGGGCCGTCCGATGACAAGAAAAAACATTGAGCCATCTGATTCTGTTATGACTCATTACAACGAAACGATGCCCTCAAACCACTCTCATTCGATGATTGATTCAGCCAGTCATACGGTGATGTATAAGCATTTCGAGAAAGCCGGTGAACTTTATTCCAGCGAAACCGAAGTGCTGGGTGCGGCAATTCGCCTTATTCTGGCAAGCAACGGTGTGGTGACGAATAAAGCCATCATTTTGCACCTGATCAATCAGCTCGAAAGTACATCCGATATCGTGCAACTGGATGTTCTGCGTAAAACCCTGGAATTAGTGGTGGGATACACCCCTGATGATTCCGGCTTTTAATTAAACTCAGTGATGGAGAGTATTAAAATGCAAGACGTGTCTTATACTCATGTGAAATTGGCTGATTATATTCTTACGGAAGATCCTGAACTTCTGGTGGGTAATGAAACAGTCATCCGTATCTACAATACGTTAAAAAGCCAGACAGGGCATGTCACCCACAAAGATATTATTCTTTGTCTGATTCAGAAGATTGAACAGGAAAGTGACGCGGATAAGCAGGATGTTTATTTAGAAGCGCTGGAATATGTGGTTTACCGCACCTCGGACGATGATATTGAATAAGCATTCCCGGACATATTTTGTCAGTCCTGATGCAGGGACGTGTTTCCACGACCCTGCATGCCTTAAAAATTCTGATTGAGTAACTGATCTTCCTGCAAAATTTCAGGCCAGGCGACCACCGGCAGGGCATTAACCCGTGGCGTGGTAAACAACTCACCCTGAAAATTACATATCCCGGCGGCATCCAGCCACATCCATTCTTCCGGCTTTTCCACACCGGTCGCAATCACCGATATCTCGAGTGAAGAACAGAACCTGATGATCGCCTGCACAACCGCTTGCTTCGGCCCGCTGGTGTGAACGTCGCAGATGATATTACGGTCAATCATGATGCTGTCAGGCTGGCACTGCGTCAGCAGCAATAACCCCGCCGATCCCGCACCAAAATCATCAATCGCCAGACGCATTCCCGAGGCTTTCAGCTGTTTCATTGCTGCGTTGAATTTGTCTTCGCGGGTAATCACACCGTTCTCGGTGATCGCAACGACAATCTGCTCCGGCACCAGACCGTTTGCCGTGATTTCCTGAATCAGAAACTCGACGGCATCGGGCACCATCACCAGCGTCATGGGCAGGAGTTTGACCGTCAGCGTTTTACTGTTCAGCCCCATCTGATTGGCCAGCGCGAAGGCGAGCTTTTTAGATTTAAGATCTGCTTCATAAATGGTCATGCGCGAAAGCTTAGAGAAATAGCCCATCGGCGAACCGCCGTCCGGCCCGCGCAAGGTCGCCTCGTACGAAATGATCTCACGGCTCAGCGGATCAATAATCGGCTGGAACGCAAAGCTGTAGTCCTGCATTTCCGGAAAGATAAATTCTACTTCAGCTTCCGGCTGTTCTTCAGGCAGAAACGACCAGGTGCCCGCAGGAAGAATTTCGAGATAATTCTCCTTTTCACGCGCCTGCACAAAAGTGCATAAGAACTGCAATGCGCGGTCATCATAGGTCAGCTGATATTTCGACGTTCCCTTATCCAGTACCGCCTGAAGCACCACATCTTCATGATGAGATCGCAGATCAAAAAGTTCCATACCGACATTACCGAACCGCCGGGAATGCGCATAATCTCGCATCAGTTCGACGACGTTATGGTGCCGGCGGTCCTGACTGATGGTGTAATAAAGCGCATCGACCGCGTCTTCGGGCCCTTCCAGCAACTGGAAGAAATGCGTTCCGTCAAAAAGCAGGATACCGGTAATACCTGACAGTTCATTCTTAAAACTCGCTTGTGTCACCAACCCCGCAAGGGAGGCGGACTGAACATGCTCGCTGACATGACTGCGATAAACGAGGGTTAACAGCATTCGATCTTCCAGTGTGAATCTTCTCAGAAGCGACACAATATCAGATAAATTTTTGTTATGGAAAATTCTTGATCGATCAGATTTTCTTAACTTTTATTTTGCAAATGTCTGCCCATCCGTCTGTTAATGCTTTCCCTGATGGGTCAAAAACTTAGCGAAATACTCTTCGGGAAACGCGCTATTTTTCGCCGTCACGATGGCGGCAATATACCCGTCAGGGCGCACCAGCAAAACTTCACCCGCGACAAGATCGTACGCCTGATTAAATTCCCCCCATTCATCCGTCAGATCGCCCCCCGCGCCCAGTAAATGCAGGTGTACGCCGGGGAGAGGGGCGATCTGCCCGGCCGGGATTTCCACGCCGAGTAACGTCCAGTGGGTTCCTTTTAGCAGATCAAACAGCCGTACGCTTTCGCCACCTGCACGGCGAACCCGCGCATCCGGCGCACGGTCACCGGCGAGGAGGGTACGCTGACGCCCCGTGTCTTCCTGCGCAAGGGAAGAACCGGCGTAGCCGATATCCAGCTGATGTACTTCCCGACCGCGCCGCATGTCACCGCGTTTCTGCGCTTCCAGAAGGTGGGTCGCCAGCCCGAGCATCCCCGCCGCGACAGGCCTGCGTTCTTCCTCATAGGTATCGAGCAGGGCATCCGGCGCGCCACCGGCAACGGCTGCCAGTTTCCAGCCAAGATTGTAAGCATCCTGCACGCTGGTATTAAGCCCCTGTCCGCCGGTTGGCGGGTGAATGTGAGCCGCATCGCCGACCAGTAAAATACGGCCAACGCGATACTGCTCTGCCAGCCGCGCATTCATGTTGTAGGCCGATGCCCAGGAAACTGACCGGATACGAATATCACTGCGCCCGGTGCGTTCTGCGACGAGGGCATCTAACCCTTCGGCGGTTAAATCAATCTCGCCCTGAGCAGGTACCGGCCCCTGCACCTGAAACAGGGCGGTACCGGCGAGCGGGCAGAGCATTATTTGTCGCGCCATATCGCCCTGATGAAAACAGTGCCAGGCATCGCGCGTTAATCCGCTGAGCGTGACATCGGCGACGATCGCCCGCACCCCGAGCGTTTTACCGGGGAAGGGGATGTCCAGCGCCTGCCGTACCCTGCTGCGGCCACCGTCAGCCGCGACCAGCCAGCGTGCAGACAGCGTTCTTTCCTGCGTATCGCTGATGACTTTTGCAATTACGCCCTCTGCATTTTGTTCGACACTGAGCAGTTCGCAGCCAAATTCAGGCTGATGCCCCAGTCCGAGTAACCGTTCGCGCATGATCCGTTCGGTCATAAACTGCGGCACCATCAGCGGGTGCGAATAAGGCTCGGCAGGCGTCGGCGGCGCGTGCTCAATCACCTCTTCATCGCGATAGCCGCCCCCTTCAGCGTAATGGCGCATAGGCGGATAAACGCCTCCCGCGGCCGCGATCTGTTCGAGAATACCCAGATCCTCGAATATCTCCAGGGTACGTGGCTGAATGCCTTTGCCCCTGGAACCACCGAACGGCGCCGGGCTCTTTTCTATCAGATGAAAGGCAATACCCCGGCGCGCCAGTTCGATAGCCAGTGTTAAACCTGCCGCGCCCGCGCCGCAAATCAGCACATCTGTCTTGAATATTTTTTCCATCGCTCACCTCTTATGTGTAATATGCACACATTAGTCAGAGGGGAAGTCCATTGTCAATTAAAAACGTGCAAAATACACATATTGAAGAAACACTCCGTGAACTGCACGGGGCGTTACTGGAAATCGTCGGCGTCATGAACCGCCCGCAGCGTGACGAAGCCATGATCCGGGAAGCCGGTATCGCGCTGGATCGTGCACTGTTTCCGCTGTTAGTGCTGGTGGAACGGCTCGGCCCGATCGGCGTTGTCGAGCTGGCAGACAGAGTGGGGCGCGACTACACCACCGTCAGCAGGCAGGTGGCTAAAATGGAAACGCTCGGGCTTATCACCCGGCAGGCAAATGCCAGCGACCGCCGCGTGCGCGAAGCTGTTGTGACTGCGCAAGGCAAAGCCATGACCGCACGCATCGATGAGGCGCGCAATAGAATTGCTCAGGGTATTTTCTCCCGCTGGGAAAACGAGGATATCGTCGGACTGGCGCGACTGATGCGCCGATTTGCTGACGACATAAAAGACGAAGCGCCGGTCAATACACAGGATCAACCGTCATGAACAATACAAACTGGCATTGGGGAACGCAGTTTCAACTGAATAGCATCGTGGTATTCACGGTGTTGCTGCTGATTGTCGCCACGTTGTGGATACGGCTTTACCGGCACACGCGGGAATGGTTAAAGAGCGCCAGACCCGGCGACCCGCAGCGGGCAGCTCCCTCTAAAACAACACTGTTACGCGGCTACGGCAGAACACAGCTTTTCGGGGAAAGCGTCGTGGCAATTCTCGTCACGCTTGTGGTGTTTGCGCTGATGCTGAACCTGAGCGGAGAGTGGTGAGATTGAAAGCAGCCACCGGAGTGGCTGCTTTTTGCGTTTCAGTTTTTCAGGAAAAGTCACTCGCTGAAAGAAAATCACCCACATGAATACGTGATAATTAGACTATTCATCGCATTTATACCTATTCCGTACGCAAAATAACCGCCGTAACGTCTTTAAAAGTGGACAATCGTCGACTTTTCATCTTAAAGTCCTGCCCTCAGCGCCAAACAATACCCGTATTCAGCAATGATCTTAACCTGCTGAGTCTTCAAGAGCGGCTGCATGACAGCCGCCGGACAGGGCGCTTTGCACACACATTCCGACCGACTTTCTCTGGAGAATTTATGCATTCCTCTGTTAACAAAAACGAGAGCCGAACCTTTTTCGGCCATCCATATCCGCTGGGTTCACTGTTTTTCACTGAGATGTGGGAGCGGTTCTCGTTTTACGGGATTCGCCCTTTACTGATTCTGTTTATGGCCGCCACGGTTTACGACGGCGGCATGGGGCTGGCGCGGGAAAGCGCGTCGGCCATCGTCGGTATCTTTGCAGGCTGTATGTATCTCGCCGCGTTGCCGGGTGGCTGGCTGGCGGATAACTGGCTCGGGCAGCAGAGAGCGGTCTGGTACGGTTCGATTCTTATCGCGCTCGGGCACTTGTCCATCGCGTTATCCGCTGTGCTGGGCGACAACCTGTTCTTTATCGGCCTGATGTTTATCGTGCTCGGCTCCGGTCTGTTCAAGACCTGTATCTCGGTCATGGTCGGCACGCTGTATAAAAAAGGGGATGCGCGTCGCGACGGCGGTTTTTCGCTGTTCTACATGGGCATCAACATGGGTTCCTTTATCGCGCCGCTGATTTCCGGCTGGCTGATTAAAACCCACGGCTGGCACTGGGGCTTTGGTATCGGCGGTATCGGTATGCTGGTGGCCCTGATTATCTTCCGCGTTTACGCCGTTCCGGCAATGAAACGTTACGACAGCGAAGTCGGGCTGGATTCCACCTGGAACAATCCGGTGGCGAAGAAAAAGGGTGTTGGCGGCTGGTTGCTGGCACTGGCGGCAGGTGTGGTTGTCGTGGTGACGCTGATCGCGCAGGGCGTGATTGTGATCAACCCGGTCGCCGTCGCCAGTACGCTGGTGTACGTGATCGCCGCGTCGGTCATCCTCTATTTTGTCTATCTTTTCTTGTTTGCCGGTCTTAACCGCAAAGAACGGGCGCGCCTGCTGGTGTGCTTTATTCTGCTGGTTTCCGCCGCTTTCTTCTGGTCTGCGTTTGAGCAGAAACCGACCTCGTTTAACCTGTTCGCGAACGACTATACCAACCGCATGATCGGCGATTTTGAGATCCCTGCCGTCTGGTTCCAGTCAATCAATGCGCTGTTTATCATTCTGCTGGCACCGGTATTTAGCTGGGCATGGCCGATGCTGGCACGGAAAAAAGTGCGTCCAAGCAGCATCACTAAGTTCATCATCGGCATTCTGTGTGCGGCGGCGGGCTTTGGGATCATGATGCTGGCGGCGCAAAACGTGCTGAACAACGGCGGAGCAGGGGTGTCACCGTTGTGGCTGGTGGGCAGTATTCTGATGCTGACGCTGGGTGAACTCTGTCTCAGCCCGATTGGGCTGGCGACCATGACGCTGCTGGCGCCGGAAAGAATGCGTGGTCAGATGATGGGGCTGTGGTTCTGCGCCAGCGCGCTGGGTAACCTCGCTGCCGGTTTGATTGGCGGCCACGTCAAAGCGGATCAACTGGACATGCTGCCGAATCTCTTCGCGCGTTGTTCCATCGCATTGCTTATCTGCGCTGCGGTGCTGTTCCTGCTGATCATTCCTGTGCGACGGATGCTGGAAAATGCCGACGTTAAGACCGGGCAAAAACCCGTCAGCCATGCCTGATGCGTTAACGCTGTTGCGCGCAAATAGCCGCTCAATAAGGTAATCCTTCACTGAGGCAGATCGAAAGATTTGCCTCAGTCATTTCCGGCCAGCCCCTACCTGAAACTCCACTGCACGCTGATGACAAAAACAGACGGAATAATGATCCCGCTTTCCACGCCGAAATAGTCGGTGAAGTTGTACTGAATGGCGTGATAGATGTAAGGGGAGAAGCCAATGCCGGTGACTTTCTTAAAATCGTTGTAGGAGCCATGGTCACCGCAATCCTTGAAGGCATTAAAAAAGAATTCGCCGGTATAACCATAAACGCCTTTGAACACCCACCCCGACTCCCCGGATGCCCAGTCCCTTCTCAGCCCCATCGCGATACAGCGATCGCCAAAACTGTTATCCATCGTGCCCAGCAGGGCGCTGTATTTGGAGTCTTCTGAGAATTTTCTTTCAACAGACATGAATTTATTGTCGAAAAACTCATTGTATTGCCCGTAGTTGCCGGTCAGATGGTAGACAAACGAACCGGTGTTGAAAGAGTATAAATTGATTTCGCCCGCGTGGATCCCGACGGTAACGACCAGTAAGAACAAACAGAAAATCTGGCTAATATTTTTTAGCATGTTGAATAATCTCTTTGATTACTAAGGCGTAATGTTTTTACGTGCGGTAACGTCCACGGGTGTAATAGATCGCACACTTATTATTTTAAGACAGGATGGAATTTTGTCCAAAACGGGCGGGAAGACGAGGAGATGAGTCACTTAACGAAGGGGCTGGAGCACTGTGTCGGAGACGGAGAATACACCGCCAAAAATCCTTAAAGACCACTCCCGTGTCCATTTTGTTCCCTGACCGGCGCTACCTTTCACCGAAAGTCCGGGTATTTATCGACTGGTTCGCGGATGTCTTTGAAAAGAAGTATCAGTCTTAAAGGCGATGATGTGGCCGCATCCATGCGGCTTTTTTGCGACAGAAGCTTTCGTTTCAGCTTAACCAGCGGGTTTATCCCAATACGCCGCACTGTGAAAATCAATCTCCCACGTCAGCACCTGGCCGTATAACGCGGAAAGCGCTTGCTGCTGTGCGGTACTCAGCGTTTCGGCACAGCGGTCCAGCTCCGTTTTCAGCCAGCATGCCTGCTGATAAAACGACTCTTCGGCATGCAGTTCCACCCAGCGGCGGAGATCCTCATCAATCTGCGTTTTCTCACTCACGCGTTTGCACCAGGCGTAGTACATCCATTCCGCGCCAAACATCAGCGTGATGATTTCTTCATAGCTGCCACGCTGCGCCACACTGAGCATGTTGTCGCTGAAGTTTCTCACGCCGGGAAGATTGTCGGGATACTCTGCCGGGTTCACCTGCCGCTTTGCCTGTACGGTTTCAAACCAGGCGATCTGCGTATCCACCAGCGCGTTCAGTACTCCAATCAGCCAGCGTTGCGGGCGGAGATGCGGTGCTTTACTGATGCCTAGTGCAAAGATAGCAATCGCCGTGGCGACAAACTGACCTTCGAAAACCAGATAACGGTTAAACACAGCGGCGGGAAGCGTATCGCGCTCAATGTCGCAGACAAACGGATGTTGCTGCATCCTTTGCCACACATTGTGATGGTCGCGCAAAAGCCGGTCGGTGAAGGTTTCCATCACTCATCCTCCAGCACGGCACGTGCGGCTTCCATGAAATGTTTCACCCGTGCCAGTTCGACGTCATTCCACCACACGCCGTCCACTTTTAATGCGCTGGCGACGATCACACCCTGAGTGCGGGTGAGGATTTCCCCGACGTTGTCCGGCGTAACGCCCGAACCCACCAGCAGAGGCAACTCGGTCGCGCTGCGGATTTCGTCGATCTCGCTCAGGGTGGCGGTATCTCCGGTGCGCTGACCGGTGGCGATCACTGCATCCGCCTCGAAGAAATCGACGTCCCGCGTCAGCTCTTTGATGGAGCGGTCTGCGACAATGGCGTGACTGCCGTGTTTGACGTGGCTGTCAGCGAAAACGCGGATATGCTCGGCACGCAGCAGGCTGCGATAGCGTAACGCTTTTGCCGCTGCGCCTTCGATGAAACCTTCGTTGGCGATATACGCGTTTGCCCACTGGTTGACGCGCACAAAATCGGCTCCACCGGAGAGCGCGGTTGCCAGCGCGGGGATCGCGGCATTCGCCAGCACGTTGATGCCCAGCGGCACATCAAAGCGGGTGCGGATGCGGTCGGTGATTACCGCCATCAGCGCGGAAGTTTCAGGGCCGATATCATCGGGTTTGGAAAAAGGAATGTCGCCGTGATTTTCAATAATCAGACCATGCACACCGCCGGAAATATAATTATCAGCATCTCGCAGTGCACGCTCAATAATATCACTGATTGATTTGCCGCTGTATTTTGGTGTACCAGGGAAAGGGTCGCAATGAATAACACCAATCACGGCTTTCTTACGTGAAAAAATAGCTTGTATTGCGTTAACTTTTTCTGCTGATATAGAAACCATCTTATTCATCCTGTTCAAGGAAACACTATGCGTGTTTATGTTATCGGTAATATTACTGTCGATGAAAACTGGGCGATTGCCGATATTCCAACAAAAGGTTCATCCATTCATGGAAATAAAGTCTCGCAAGACATTGGCGGAAAGGGGGCTAATCAGGCAATCCTGCTTTCCCGCTGTGGAATAAACACCACCTTAATTGCCGCTATGGGAAATGACGTCAATGGCCGCTGGATGGCGGAAAAAATTCGTCACGAAACCCTGCGTCATTTACCCGTCTCTTTTTCTCCCTGTAACAGCGATATGTCGCTGATATTTAATTGTGCCGATGGCGACAATGCCATTATTACTACCACCACTGCAGCGGATTCCCTCACCGCAGAAGCCATCACTCTGGCGCTGGCAGATGCCGTGCCCGGCGACATGATGCTGATGCAGGGTAACTTCTCGTTTGAGAAAACCCGCCATCTGTTCCGGCTGGCGAGAGCACGCGGCATGACCACTGTGTTCAATCCATCGCCGGTGAAACCTGACTTCTGCCACCTCTGGCCGTGGGTAGATATCGCGGTGCTCAACCAGCTGGAGGCGGAGGAATTGCACCCCACAGGCGTCACAAATCTGGTGATAACCCAGGGGGCGCAGGGTGCCACACTGCTCACGGATACTCAGCAAACGTTTTGTCCGGCCGCGGTGACTCAGGCGGTGGATACCACCGGTGCGGGCGATACCTTTCTGGCCGTGATGCTGGCCTCATCGCTGCTGCGCAACAGCGGCATTGATGAACTGGCCCTGACACACGCCAGTCAGGCCGCCGCCATTACCGTCAGCCGTTGGGGTACCTACAGCGCGTTCCCCACCTGTGCCGAACTGCACACCTTACTGAACCCTGCCCCCTGAAACGCCAGCACCGACCCGCATTATGCGGGCCGGTATCCGGTGTTATTTAAACAGTGAGCGATAGGTATCAACGTTGGTTTTGGTAACCACGGTGGCCGGTACCAGAATTTTCTTCGGTACGGTTTTCCCGGCGGTGATGTCGTTTAGCGCCTTCAGTGCCTGAGCGCCCATCTGCTCAGGATCCTGTTGCAGCACTGCCGCGACGTAACCGCCATCAATGCCACTGATGGCTTTCGCCGTCAGATCCCAGCCAAATACCTTGATATCTTTCTGACGCCCCTGGTTTTCCACCGCAGCAATCGCGCCCAGCAATGCCGGTTCACCCGTGGCGTAAATGGCGGTGAGGTCAGGGTTGGCCGTGATGAGGTTTTCCGCGGCGGTCATCGCACTGTCCTGCACGTTGCGGCCATCCACCACATCAGCCACGGTGATCTTCTTGTTAGCTTTGAGGGTGTCTGTGAAACCTTTCTGGCGATCGTTTTGAATGGCAGAGTTCAGCGCACCCACAATGCCGACGTGCGCTTTGTCATTCATATTTTTTTTCACGTATTCAAGGAAGTATTTACCGAGGATCTTACCGCCTTCGATATTATCCACGCCGACCTGCGCCGCCTGCGGCCCGTCCGGCAGCACGGCATCAATGGCGATCACCGGAATGTGCGCCGCCGCCGCTTCCTTAATGGCTGGCATAATACCGTTGACGTCGATAGCATCGACCAGAATGCCTTTCACACCTTGCTGAATATAGTTTTCGATAGCGTCATTCTGTGCCACCGGATTATCCGTGGCATTAAAAATCACCAGATTTTTACCGCTGGCCTTGGCTGCGTCCGTCGCGCCTTTATTCATGAGATTAAAGAATAACGCCTGTTGGTTAATTTGCACCAGGGCATAAGTGGGTTCTGCGGCTATTGCACCAGACATGTAAGTACCTGAAGAAAATAATGCTATGACGAGCGCTAAAACACGAAATTTTCCGGTGTTGAATATCATTGTTTTTGTCCTCATTGGGATTGAGATATAACCAGCATTGCCCGGGCGAATAATCGCTGAGCACAGAATGTGTTGGCAGGACAAATAGCAAAGTGATCGTCGTAAACCTGTTAAAAAAACAGGCTGATTGCTGAGGCCGGTAAAAAAGCATTTAAGCAACCGGTCCGTTTCGGTGCGTGGATAAAATGCGTTTTACCGGTTGGGAATTGCTTCCCGGGTGGTGCAGGTAAACTGGCTATTACAATTCTCTGACTCGGATTTTTTGTCAAGTGCTATTTTTTTGCGTCGCGTTCAGGGCGGAAAATGCTATAACAATCACGCTCAATTATGTTACTGATACCTTTTATCCAACGTGGCCTGATGATGAAAAAACGCGTGCTGTTATCCGATGTGGCAAACCTTGCCGGTCTTTCCAAGGCCACCGTGTCGCGCTACATGAACAACAGCATCGTATTGCCTCAGAACACGGTCAGCCGGATTGAATCCGCAATCGCACAGCTCGATTACCGGGGGAACAGCCTTGCCCGTCGCCTGAGTAAGGGCGGAAGCGAAACCCTCGGTCTGGTGCTGTCGGACATCACCAACCCCTTCTTCGCCGAACTGGCGGATGCGGCCGAAGAGGCTGCGTTCGAACACGGCTACAGCCTGGTTTTATGTATCACCCGCAACAATCCCGAGAAAGAAAGTCAGTTTATTCGCTGGCTGGATACCTGCCAGGTCGATGGTCTGCTGTTTGCCACTAACCGACCGGATAACGGATCGCTATGCAAAGAAATCCAGCGCCATCAGCGCATTGTCCTGCTCGATGAAGATATTCCCGGCAGTTTTGCGCCGAAGGTTTTTGCCGACAACGTGCAGGGTGGCATGCTCGCTACACAGGAACTGATTGCCGCCGGGCACCGCGACATCGCCTTTATCGGCGGGCCGGACGCACTGATGAGCGTGCGCGAACGTTATCAGGGCTTCTGCACCGCGCTGGCGCAGGCCGGTCTGAGCTGTCCGCCGGAGTGGGTGATGTATGGCGACTACCGGCGAGAATTCGGTCAGCACGCCTTGCACAAGCTGTTCAGCCACACAAAACGCCCGACCGCCGCGTTCGCCGCCAGCGATTTTCTGGTGCTCGGCCTGCTCGATGGTTTGCGCGATTTGGGGCTGCGCGCGCCGGAGGCGCTGTCGCTGGTGGGTTTCGATGATGCCAGCTATGCCGACTTCACCCAGCCACGGATCTCCACCATCCGCCAGCCCGCACGGGAACTGGGGCGGACGGCGGTCAGCCTGATGTTGCGGCTGCTCAACGGCGAAGAAAATGTCCCCGCTGAAACCCGTCTGCCCGTTAGCTGGGTAGGGCGTGATTCCATCCAGCAACGCTCACCCGATCCAAAATAGCGCAAATTGCGCACGATTTTAGCGCATGAAGTGTTCGCATAGCCTGATCGGGTAAACCGGTTTACCTCGCGATTAAAATTTATTCATCGCAATTACAGACAGTTAAAAATCTTCGATTCCCCTTTACCTGCGCTCTGGCATGGAAGCTGCTTAGTTCACTGTGGCTAACAAGTAGTGAAGCGTTTTGTCCCACGGGCACTGGAGACAGTTCTGTTATTCAGGTAAACCGGTTTACAAGGGTGTAAGCCGTGAATAACAGAACCTTTTTCTCCGCGCCATCCAACCCCTAATAACCGATATCGGGTGACAGGAGTTCCAGATGCAACAGGCTAAACCCGGCATACCGCGGGTAGAAATGGTCAATATCACCAAGACTTACGGGTCAATTCGTTCACTGCGCGGCGTGAATCTCAAACTGGAACCGGGCGAAGTGCTGGGGCTGGTGGGGGATAACGGCGCGGGGAAATCGACGCTGACCAAAGTGTTGTCCGGTGCGGTTGTACCGACCAGTGGCGCTATCCGCGTGGATGGCGAAGTGATGCACTTTACCAATCCGGCGGATGCCCGCCGCTGCCATATCGAGATGGTGTATCAGGATCTGTCGCTGTGCGACACCGTGGATGTGGCCGGTAATTTATTCATGGGGCGCGAGCCGCTGAAACACGTGCTCGGCATTCCCTTTCTTGACCAGACAAAAATGCACGCTGATGCACGCGAGATGCTGAAAGGGCTGGGAATTTCGATCCCTGATACGCATCTGCTGGTGCGCAATCTCTCCGGCGGACAGCGACAGGCGATTGCGATTGCCCGCGCTGCCGCGTTCGACCCGAAAGTGCTGATCATGGATGAACCGACCGCTGCGCTTGCGGTAGCCGAAGTGGAAGCGGTGCTGGAGTTGATCCGCCGCGTCAGTGCCAGAGGCGTTAGCGTGATTTTAATCACTCACCGGTTGCAGGATCTGTTCCTGGTCTGCGACCGCATCATGGTGATGTACGAAGGCACCAACGTCGCGGACCGCAGGGTGGCCGACACCAGTCTGGGAGACATCGTCAATCTTATTGTCGGTGAGAAATTCACCGCGCAATCTGCCGCCGCGCATTGAGGTTAACAGGATGAGTATGATCAATTTAAGCGGTTCACGTGTTATCCGGCATTCGCTGCCGCGCCGCATACTGCACAACCACTCAGGCGTGGTGAGCATTGCGCTGTTTTTTATCTTCTGCTGCGTGGTGTTTTCGCTTATCACCAATAACTTTCTCAGCAGCGCTAACTGGCTGAATATCGTTCGTCAGAGCGCACCGCTGCTGATCGTCGCGACGGCCATGACGCTGGTGATCACGACCGGCGGTATCGATCTCTCGGTCGGCTCGACGCTGGCGCTGGTCGGCGCGCTCTCCGCGATTGCGCTGAACTACTGGGGGTTGCCGTGGCCGGTTGTGTTAATCGGCGGACTGGTGCTCGGCGGGCTGGTGGGAGCGATAAACGGGTTTTTCATCGCCTACGAGGGGATCCCGGCGTTTATCGTGACCCTCGCCATGCTGGCGGTGGTGCGCGGTGTTGCGCTGCTGATTACCCAGGGTTATTCCATTCCGATCCCGCAAGACAGCCTGTTCGCCTTTATGGGACGCGCCTGGGTAGTCGGCATTCCGATGCCTGCGCTGATTGCCATTTTTGCTCTGGGTATCGGACATATCGTGCTGAATCACATGCGCTTTGGCCGCTACGTCACGGCGATTGGTGCTAACGCCGAAGGCGCACGCCGCAGCGGAATCAACACTAAAGCGGTCACGATGCGCGTGTATATCATCAGCGGCATGGCGGCAGCACTGGCCGGGATGATTATTACTGCACGTCTTGGCAGCGGATCGTCGAATCAGGGCGAAGGGTTTGAATTGCAAGTGATCGCCGCCGTTGTTCTCGGCAGCACCAGCCTGTTCGGCGGTTTCGGCACCATCATCGGCACGCTGCTGGGCGCGATGTCGATTGCGATTATCCAGAACGGCCTGATTTTGTCGCACATTTCCCCGTTCTACACCCAAATCGCCACCGGGACGATCATCCTGCTGGCCATCTGGCTAAACACCCGCATTCTCAACCCGGCGCGAACGCCGTCGAAAGGATAGCCAATGAAAGGGTCTATTTTTCGCCATGCGGATCCCTTGCCGGTCGGCATTGGCAGCGGTCATGTGATGACCGTACTCGGGCCGCTCCCGTTAGCCGAAATGGGCGTCACGCTGATGCACGAACATATTCTGCTGGATGCCTCGGGCAAGTGGGTCGCGCCATGCTGTTGCAGCGATCGCCACGTCGCCGAAATGCCGGTGTCTATCGAGAATCTGGGTGAACTGTCGCTCAATCCGCTGATGAGCCGCGATAACTGCCAGCTGTTTGATGTGGATGTGGCGATTGAAGAGCTGATGAAGTACCGCGCGCTGGGCGGGCAAACGGTGGTCGATCCCACCAATATCGGCATCGGGCGTGACCCCAAAGCGTTGCAACGGATTTCGCGCCTCACCGGCCTCAATATTGTCATGGGCACCGGCCTGTATCTTGAGCCGTCACACCCGGAATGGGTGAAAAGCATCTCGCTGGAACAGCTAACCGAAAAGCTGATTTATGACGTCGGCGGCGCAGAGAATAAGCCGGAAGTCATTGCCGGGCTTATTGGCGAAATCGGGGTTTCCAGCCGCTTTACGCCGGATGAAGAGAAATCGCTGCGCGCCGCAGGCCGGGCGAGCGCGGCTACCGGCGTGCCGATCGAAGTGCATCTGCCGGGCTGGGAACGCCTCGGCCACAAAGTGCTGGATATCCTCGAGCACGAAGGGGCGGATCTGCGCCATACCGTGCTGTGCCATATGAACCCGAGCTTTGCCGACAAACGTTATCAGCGCGAGCTGGCGCAGCGTGGCGCATTCCTCGAGTACGACATGATCGGCATGAGCTACTACTACGCCGATGAATCTGCGCAGTCGCCGTCGGACGAAGAGAACGCGCGGGCGATCCGCGAGCTGATTGATGATGGTTTCATCGGACAAATTCTGCTGTCGCAGGACGTGTTTTTAAAAACCATGCTGACTCGCTACGGCGGCCACGGTTACGGCTACATCCTGAAGCATTTTGTTCCCCGTTTGCGCCGGCATGGCGTCAGCGGCGAGCAGCTTGAAAACATAATGATTAATAACCCGCAGCGTGTCTTTGGCGGAGAATAAGGAGAAGGTGATGAACAAGAAAATCCTGCTGGTCGGTGAATCCTGGACCAGCACATCCACGCATATCAAAGGTTTCGACCAGTTTGCTACAGCAACCTGGCACAACGGCGCGACCGATTTTCTCGCCGCGCTGGCGGACAGCCACTACGAGATCACGCACATGACTGCCCACGAAGCGCCGGTCAGTTTCCCACTCACGCTGGCGGAATTACAGCAGTGGGATGCGATCATTCTTTCGGATATCGGTGCCAATACGTTGCTGCTGCACCCGGACACCTGGCTTAAAAGCCAACGCACCGCCAACCGCCTGACGCTGATCCACGATTACGTGGCCGCAGGTGGCAGCCTGATGATGATCGGTGGCTATTACAGTTTCCAGGGGATCAACGGCGGGGCGCGTTATCACAATACGGCGGTGGAAAAGGTTTTACCGGTGCGCTGTCTGGCATGGGATGACCGAATCGAAACACCGGAAGGCATCTATCCTGAGATCAAAGAACCACACGCGGTATTCAGTGATATCGCCGGTGACTGGCCGTGGTTGCTGGGCTACAACGAAGTAGAAATGCACCCGGAAGGCAAGCTGCTGGCGACGGTGGCCGGGACGCCGCATCCGCTGGTCGCGATACGGGAATATCAGCAGGGAAGATCGCTGGTGTGGACCAGTGATATGTCTGCACACTGGCTGCCGGCTGAATTTGCTGCCTGGCCGGGCTACCGCCAGTTGTGGGTGAATTGTCTGGACTGGCTGACGGAGAAAGTGTGATGACCGGCGCTACCTTGTCACTGGCACAACAACTTCTCGGTTTCAACACCATCAATCCACCCGGCGATGAGGCGGCCTGCATGGCGTTTTTTGCCGACTGGCTGCAGGTGCAGGGTTTTGACGTTACGCTCAGCGGCTTTGGCGAAAAACGTTTCAATCTGATCGCCCGTCTACACGGCAGCAAACCGGGCAAACCGCTGGCTTTTACCGGGCATCTGGATACCGTGCCCTTGGGTAATGAGTCCTGGCAGTACGATCCGTTCGGTTCTGACCTGACGTCTGACCGGTTGTACGGTCGCGGTTCGAGCGATATGAAGGCCGCCGTAGCCGCGTTTGCTGTGGCCTGCGTGACACATCAGGCCGCCATCCGGGCAGGAAAGGGCGTGGTGATGATCATTACCGGCGGAGAAGAAACCGGCTGTGACGGCGCAAAAGCGCTGATCGACGCGGGCGAACTGCCGCCGGTGGGCGCGCTGATCGTCGGGGAACCGACGGCCAACTATCCGGTCATCGGCCATAAAGGTGCGCTGTGGTTGCGCTGTGAAACGCGCGGAAAAACGGCGCACGGCGCGATGCCTGAGCTGGGGATCAACGCTATTTATCTCGCCACCGAAGCGCTGGGGAAAATCCAGCATTTCGAACCGGGCGCGGCTCACCCGCTGATGAAAAAGCCGACGCTGAACGTCGGGCGCATTCGTGGCGGGCTGAATATCAATTCGGTGCCTGATCACACCGAATTTGATGTGGATATCCGTACCGCGCCAAATCTGCAACATGCGACCATCCGGCAGAATCTCACGACAGCACTCGGTGACAACGTCACCATTTCAACGCTGGTGGATTTACCCGCAGTGCTCAGCCCGCAGGAAAACGGCTGGATAAGCGGCGTTTACCGGCGTTGTCAGAAGCTGCACTCCGCCACGCTGAAGGCGAAAATCATGCCGTACTTCACCGATGCGTCGCTGCTGTTACCGGCGCTCGAGCATCCACCGTGCATTATTCTCGGGCCAGGTGAACCGGGCATGGCGCATCAGACGGATGAATATTGTCTGCTGAGCCGTCTGGAGGAAGCGGAAATTATCTATGGCGAGCTGATTACGGACTGGCAGAGTTCGGAGGAAGTCTGAAATCGTGGCTACTCCCGGACGCGTTCTGCGACTGGGATAGTATATTATGGGGGAATACCGGCCTGATGTTGATTAGAAACAGTTCATTTCAAATGCCTAACCTTTATCAGTCTTTATCCCCGCAATACCCTGGAGTTAAGATATCTAACTATCCCTTTCCTGTGGGGCATGAAAATCAGCTTCGGCATACCTAACCATAAAGTAAGGTGTATTATGAAAAACAATTTGTTACTTGTTCTTATGACAGGATTTTCTTCATTCGTGGCAGCACAATCAGCCGAACATCTTGCGTCACAAAAGACATTCCCGTTATCTGATTTTATGCGCGCGGGGGTTTCTTTGAAGCATGAGGATTATCTGGGAAAAAAAGCGATAAAAATGCAAATGCCTTCCGAAAAGTTTCAGGATCCAGCAAAAGAAGTGCTTACAGACAGAACATTCATGGCATGGTTGCCGGTTGATTTTCATAACGGGACAATCGAGGCGGATATTGCCAGCACGCTAGCTCACGATGCCCCGGCTTATGCCCGAGGCTTCCTCGGCTTATCATTTCGAATTGATAAAGAAGAACGGTTTGAGAATATCTATCTGCGTCCAACAAACAGTCAGGCTGACGATCAGGTTCGGCGAAACCATTCGGTGCAATACTTCGCTTATCCGGATTACACCTTTGAACGACTGAGGAAAGAGACACCGGAAAAGTACGAAACCTATGCTGATATTGCCACCGAACGGTGGATTCATATGAAAATTACCGTTTCTGGCCAGCAGGCCAGGTTGTATCTGGATCATAGTCCTAAACCTGCTTTAATCGTCAATGACCTGAAATTAGGCAGTGAAGCACGTGGAGGTGTCGGGGTATGGATCGAATCTGGCACGATTGCATATTTCAAGGACCTGAAAATCAGCAGCGAATTACCAGATGCACATCCTCAGAAGGTAGAATAAAAATCATGACGTTTTGGCGAGCCTGAAATATATAATCCCTGTACTTTCATCTTTTGATTCTTTCCCACGCATTGTGCATTTTGTGATGGTGGCTCATGCCCAGGGTTTTACCGAACCTGCGTATAAGTTGGGTATCTCTAAATCAGCCATTGGGAAAGTATCAGATTACTGGAGTAAAATCTGGGAACGGCGCTACCCCTTCGCTTGCGTTTTTTTACGTTTCGGCTTTACGCTAACGTATCTTTTTGTTACTTGTCCTGGCGTAACCGATGTCAACCGTCATTTCTACCGAATCTTTTAGCAACATCGTCCATTTTGTGACGGCTGCAAACTCAAGAAGCTTTACCGAAGCGGCTGAGCAGTTGGGCGTCTCCAAATCGGCAATTGGCAAGAGTATACAGCGGCTTGAGCACAACCTCGGGATCCCGCTATTTCATCGCACCACGCGTAAGATAAGTCTGACTACTGAGGGCGAGGCCTATCTGGCGAGCTGCCAGAGTGCACTTGAAACGCTGCAAATGGCAGAAATGGCGCTGCGTTCTAAGCTCACTGAACCCACAGGCACCGTGAGGATCGATTTGCCTGCGGCTTTTGGCCGCTCGGTGATGATGCCGGTGCTGATGGACATGACAAAACGCTATCCGCATCTGAAGCTGACCATCACGTTTAATGACCGCATCATAGACCCGCTGGATATAGGTTTTGACCTCGCCATCCGCTTTGGTCCGGTGAAAGACACCACCGATCTCATCGCCCGCAAACTCAACGATCAGCATCTGATTATCTGCGCGTCTCCTGCCTATATTACTACTTACGGCACCCCTGAAACGCTGGCCGATCTTGCACACCACCGCTGCATTCTGGCCTGGCGGGGTGGGGCGCCGCTTAGCTGGCGGATCCGTGATGAGGGTGGGAAGGAGATCAGACTTAAACCTACGCCTTTTCATCAAATCAGTGATGGCGATGCAATGATAGATGCTTGTATTGCCGGAGCCGGTTTAATTCAGTTTCCCGAAGCGTTACTGCGTCCGCATATTCAGAGTGGCAGGTTAGTGCCGCTGCTGAGCACCTGCAATCCCGCGCCCACCGAACTCAATGTGATATGGCCACGCGCCCGGCATTTGCTGCCTGGTGTTCGCTTTATTATTGATGAGTTAATTGAGTTAGCCGCGCGGAAAGCATTCGAGTGATTGTAGACTCCAGTTCTACACTATGTCCTCTTTTACCCTGTTTATCCACTTAAGCTATCCGCGTAGGATTTCTTCAACGTCAGCCTGACTGACCTTTTATCCATACCTGAAGGAGTTCTGCCATGCCTGTAGTCAATATCCAGATGTTTGAAGGTCGTGATGAGGCTAAACCTGCTATCGCAAAAGCCGTGACCGACGCTATCGCCACTCATGCCAACGTTGATCCTCAGTATGTCTATGTCATTTTCAACGACGTCACCACTGATAACTGGGCCATTTCAGGTGAGCTTTTTTCTGAAACACTGAAAAAATCGAACTGACATCCTGCGTTTCTTGATTTTATCCGCCGTTATGCTTCGCGCATAACGGCGTATTCCTCTTGCGGCGAATGTCTCCCGCTCTTCTTTGCCCACTTTCCTGCCGCCCTTATTTTGGAGATTACAATGAAAAATGAAATTACCTGCGTGTTTAACCTGGCCGTCCGTGACGGACAATTCCCTGCATTCAAAGAATTAGTATCACGCGTGGTGGACGCCACCCGTAAAGAGCCCGGCACGCTGAGTTATGTCTACAGCGTCAGTGAAGATCAGCAAACGGCACACATCGTTGAGCGTTATCGTCAGGAAGATGTGGTGAGCCATGTTGATCACACGTTCGCACCTTTTGCCGAAACATTTCTCTCTTTAGTCACCATTACCGGCCTGACAGTTTATGGCGAACCCGATGATGAAATCCGCAAACGGTTAGATGCGTTTGGTGCCGTGTATATGACACCCTTTGATGGATTTACCCGTTAATTTTTTAGATTTAAAGTGATGAAAGATTCTGCTATGAAACTTTACGTTTACGATCATTGCCCCTTCTGCGTACGTTCACGCATGATTTTTGGCTTGAAAGAGGTTGCGTGTGAAATCATTACTCTGCCAAACGATGATGAAGAAACGCCAGCGCGCCTCATTGGCAAAAAAATGCTTCCCGTCCTTGTCACTGAAAGCAATGAAGCGATGGGTGAGAGCCTGGACATCGTCAAATACATTGATGAGACTTACGGTTCGTCTGTCCTGAAAATGTCTGATAATCCAGAAATCGAAACCTGGATGGAAGAAGCAACAAAACTGATATATCCGCTGGCAATCCCGCGCTGGGCAAACTCGGACTTGGAAGAATTCCGACAAGATGCTGCGAGACAATATTTCGTCAACAAAAAAGAAGCTGTTTTCGGTCCGTTCCAACGTTTGCTGGAACAAACCGAAATCATGGTTAACGAAATGAATGTACAACTTGAGATTCTTGAAGGGCTGTTCGCACAGCAAGAGAGAGACTCTGAGTATTTTTCGCTCACGGATATCCGTCTTTTTCCGCTGCTGCGCTCATTATCTATCGTAAAAGGGATTCACTGGCCGCCACAGATTGATGCATGGCGGAGAGAGATGGCCCTGGGAACCCGGGTTAATCTCAATGACGACATCGCTACGTGAACCCATGTCTGTCACTCTTTCAGTATAGGGATTTATGCCCCCAATCAGAGTGGGAAGGATCATCTGAATGAACAGAATGTTCACAACGTTTATAGGACTGTGTATGTCTGCAATCACAGCACACGCTGCTGAAATACGCCCAAATCAACCTTTGCACTGGTTCGGACAGCAGTCAAATAGCTACCAAAGTGCCACCCCTTACGGCAATAACACGAAAGCCGGACACTATGTGCAGTCTGGTGATGCTAAAATTTATTATGAGGTTTACGGTTCTGGTGAACCTGTGGTCTTGCTGCACGGAGGAATTGTCGGCTCCATGGCAGAAATGGGCGAATTTGCTGACAAACTTAAAAACAATCACCTGGTCATTTTGGTGAACACCCGTGGACACGGAAAATCGGACATTGGGTCAGTCACACCAGACTATAAACAAAAAGCGAAAGACCTTCTTGAGGTACTTTTGGCTTTAAACATTTCTAAAGCAGATATAATCGGTTTTAGTGACGGTGCCTATACGGGGTACCAGTTCGCCGCTGATTATCCAAAGCAGACCAACAAACTCGTCGCGATTGGCGCAGGTGAATGGGCTAAAGGCTTTGTCCAGGGCGGGCGTAAAGATCGTGATATCCCCTTACAGTCTGTTATCGACCTTGATCCACGGTACTGGGCTGAGCAGGCAGAAATTCGTCCGCAGCACGATAAAGTGACTGAGTGGTATAAACAAGCTAATCGACAATACGATCAGACTATCGTCGGTAAGTCTCTGTTCCAGACAATCCATGCGCCGGTGCTTGTTATGGCAGGTGAAAAGGATATGAATGCACCAATTGATACCGTGATCGCTGCCTATAAAATGCTGCCGGATGCGCACCTCGCAATCATTCCTGATGCCCCACATCCTGCTTTTGCCGTAAATTTTGATGCCGTCTGGGCGAGTATTGCGCCTTTTCTGGGAAGTAAATAAGGTCAAGGCAGTATTACTGGATATTTGTCTGCTTCCTGAGGCGAAAATACTGCTGATTGTTGCTGAAGCCCCGGCTTACGCGAGGGGATTTATTGGTCTGACTTTTCGTATTGATGAGTCAGACCAGTTTGAACGTATTTATCTCCGGCAGACAAACAACCAGGCTTATGACCAACTGATTTGAAAAGTGGTTTATATTATTTCAATCCTAACCCAACCTTGTTCAGTATAATAGATATGACGTTTGAGGCGTGCACCACGAGGGGATCATTACGACGATCAGGGTGCTTTGCTATCCAAATATCCAGGTTGAGCATAGATTCATCTACCTCGAGCTTAACCAAACGCTTATCTTTATCTGCAAGAAAGCATGGCAAACCTGCAACGCCAGCTCCTGAACGAGCACTTTCATACTGATGGCTTAGATCAGCCATTTCACATGAAACCCGCTTTTCACCGATAATTCCATCCAACCATTGTTTATGTTCAAAATTGTTAACGCGTTCAGGATAGGCTATGTATTCCCATAATTCAGGCGATTCAAGATGCTCATAATTACTGGCTGCATATAAAGCGAAATTCATTTTACCGACTTTTTTTATGATATCAGTGTCTTTAATTCCTGGGGATAATCTAACGGCAAGGTCTGCTTCGAGACGAGATAGAGAGACAAAGTGGACATCGCTCAATATCGATATGAGGATTAGAGGTAATTCCTGGGATAATGCCCACATGTTTGTAGCAAAGAAATGCCTGGACAGGATAGGTGGGGCGGAAATAGTCAACTTCTCTCTTTGTTCTTTATTCGTTATAGACAGTCGCTCAATTTTAAAAGTGTATGCCTCTATCTCAATCGCTTCTGCAAGAATAATTCGCCCCGGTTCGGTCAACCTTGCCTCACGAGGAAGCCGCTCGATAAGTTTCAATCCAAGTTCAGCCTCAAGTGACATCAGACGGCGGCTCACCGTCGCCTGATCAACATCCAGGGCTTTAGCTGCACCTGATAGCGTTCCTGCTCTGGCTATGGCAACGAAAAAACGAAGATTTTCCCAATTCATTATGTATGCACTTTTGCATGGATAGTGTGCATATTTTAGTATTTATACATGTTCAGGCAAGCCTTATTATGACATTAGTTTTTCAATTGCCGGATAGACATAATGTCAAAATATACCCCTTCGTTGATAGCCATACAGCTCGCCACCTGTATGGGGTTCCTCGTAGTTCAACTCGATGTGAGCGTTGTCAATGTTGGCTTAGGCTCTCTTAAAAATGCCTTCAATACCAACCTTACTGGTCTTCAGTGGGTGATTAACAGCTACGCATTAGTATTTGCAGCGTTGCTGATTATTGGTGGGGCTTTTGGGGACAAGTTAGGGGCGAGAAACATTTTTACCTGGGGGTTTTCCTTATTCACGATTGGCTCCATCGGATGTGGCCTTGCAGATAGCATGTCTGTGCTCATTGCACTGAGAGGAGTGCAGGGTATGGGAGCAGCCCTGCTTGTGCCTACGTCACTGACACTAATTAGACTGTCATTTACCGATCCGGCCATGAGAAGAACCGCGGTAGCAACCTGGGGGGCCTGTGGGGGAATAGCCTTAGCTGCGGGGCCAGTTTTAGGAGGCGTTTTAATTGAGTATTTCGGATGGCGCAGCGTTTTCCTCATTAATGTGCCACTGGGCTTACTCGCGATTTTCCTGATTTTGCGTTCAGCTCCACCCTCGCCACGGGTAGATAAAAAAGTCGATGAATTAGGCCAGGGAACGATTGCGATAAGTATTGCGGCATTAACCTATGGATTAACTCAGTCAAGCTCTGAGGGATGGACCCGGGGACCTTTAGCCATGATGGGCGTTGCGGCGATATTTTTAGCGCTATTTATCCTGGTTCAGAGGCGCGCTGCATTCCCTATGCTGCCCCCGCGTCTGGCCAAAAATAAGGTTTTAGCCACCACAGCGCTCTGCGGTGCGGTAATCAATCTGACGTTTTATGGCACTGTCTTTGACCTGAGCATCTATTTCCAGAGCATTCTTCATTACGATGCAATCAAAACCGGACTATCTTTTATTCCATTAACGGCTGTGCTGACAATATCTACAATGGTTTCCACTCGGGTAGCAAAAAAAGTCAGCGATATCCGGATTATCACTACCGGCTTTAGTGTTCAGATAATCGGATTTATTTTGCTGTCACAGTTAACTGAGTCCAGCTCTTTATGGTTCCTGAACGGCACTATCATGATGGTCGGTATTGGCAGCGCAATGTCTGTACCTTCAATTACCAATTCTATGCTCTCTTCGGTATCTCAGGACGATGCAGGAATGGCTTCTGGTCTGATGGCATCTGCAAGACAAATTGGTGGCGTTATTGGTGTGGGTCTGTTTGGCGCCATGATTGCCCACAGTGAACTGCATTCATTTTCAAAGGGTATGGCGTATGGAATGTGGTTATCTGCGTTTAGTTTACTGATGTGCATAGGCGTTAACGCACTGGTATTTCGTCGGGATAAAGTCCAGGTAAACGCCTGACAGGGCTGTTATGCGACGTAAACGTTATTTTTAAGCATTCAGACTACGTGCTAGATAATAGTTTTTTAATATGTAATCACGTTCAACACAAATATGGAGCGATTTATGTCTACTTATTCTAAAAAGCAAACTGACCAAACGTCTGAATTTGAATCAGAAGGTGTAAAATCGGAAGAGCTAGTAAGTAGTGGCAGCGCATGGAATGGTAAAGCTTACGAAAAATACCCGGAAGGAAAGCCGCATTTAACCGTCATGAAAATGCACTTTGAGGCAAATACCACTTTGCCCTGGCACACTCACCCGATGCCTAATGTTGCCTATATTATTTCTGGATCCTTGACCATTGAAGATAAAGAAACAGGTACAAGTCATAAGTTTAAAGCAGGTGAAGCTTTTAATGAATCTGTAGACGACGTACATCGCGGTTTTACCACAGATGAGCCGGTCGAAGTGATCATTGTCTATGCCGGAGTTGAAGGACAAGAACTTTCAGAACCCTATAACTCCTGATCTTACCTAAAGCATACTTCTAAAGTATGCTTTTTAACCATAATTTAGCCCGCGCAACAGTGTTTAACAAACCGGAAGATTTAAAAGGGCATGAGTGTTTGATTTTTTCTCATCGGGTCTTAAAAAGTCCATGTGCGCAAAGGTTGGTCGTCGGATAACGCGGCGAGTGAAGGCATCTTCGGGCGGGGCAAAAATGAAATGTGCTATGGCAGAAACTGGGCAAGCACGACGCAGGAAGAATTTATCTGCGTCCAAGTATCATTGGGTGCAATGAGTCCGGTAAGTACCGGCAGCATCTGGGGATCACAACATAACCAATCCAACAAAACATCCGCATCTCCGAACACGACATTATCGCTTTGCGCTGACAACTTTGATGCGCATAATGTATATTATGTTAAATAACTGGTGCATTTAATCATTTCAGGTGTGGAATTTCGCATCCCCCCTTCGATGCATTGAATGTCCGTTTGGGAAAAATTAAATATAACCCCCGTCCACAAACTGAACTCAGAGCTTGCCCCAGTGCATGTTCTGAATAACAACCCTATATCCATCCATATCCTGGAAGGTCACCCCCTTGCGGTCCCAGTAGGGATTAAATGATTTAACTCTGGCGAAGCCAGCATCATCCATATTTGCGCAGGTGGTTAGCCAACTGTCTTTCTCAGGAAAATATAGAACCAGGAGATCTTCATCAGAAGGCGAAGGTAACACTGGATGTGCATGACACTGAGTGAATTCAAGGTGCCAGGGTAAACCATCCATCCCTAACATGTATCCGCTGAATCCATCGTGATCTGTAAACTCACCGATTTTTTCTAATCCAAGCCCGTTACAGTACATTGCACAACTTTTGCTTAGTGTGCTGACAGGTCTGGCTATCCTCATATGCTGCAATGCCATAAATACCTCTCTGCTTTATTTGTATTCATCATAACTGGCAAAAAGCAGTCTGCAAAACACACTCACCGTTCCAGTGCACGCCTGTAGTCGATTCTCAGCAAAGCCCCTGAATAAGGCATCGTTTTTAAAAGCGTTTCCGACAGGCCAAGTCGTGCTGAGGTGACATACAGATAACGATCATCATCTGTAAAGGAACAACTTGTTGGTCGCTGAACCGGAAGATGAATCCATCGCTCGATTTCTCCTTGCGGAGATATCCGCGCGATGGCAGCACCGTCAAAGAGGACACTCAGGAGAAATCCATGCTGATCAACGATAAGTCCGTCAGGCTTACCCTTTTTTGGATGAATGCTGATAACTTCCCTTCTGTTACTGGCCTCGCCTGAGCCAGGGTCGTTATCGTATCCGTAAATGATGCCACGCCGGGAATCCGTCACGTAGAGTGTTTTGCCGTCGGGGCTCCAGGTAATTCCATTGATAAGCGTGAAACCAGAATCGACGGTGTGCCACTTACCGTCTGGATCGAGACGATATAAATAGCCTGAACCGTCTTTCAGTTCTTCATCTATCAGCCCAACCCACAGGCGACCCGCGGAGTCCAGGCTCGCATCGTTGAGCCGAAAGCCCTCCTGTGCGTGTGGCGCAGTGGCGATCCTTCGCCTCTTCCCTGCTCTGTCTATTAGCTCAACATGGCAACCCAGGCCAATAATCAACTCTCCCGTATTTTTTTCCACGACAAACCCCAGCGGCCCGGGCATGGCGTGTGCCACATTCCGGCCCGTGGCGGGATCAAAAAAATTGAGAGAGCCCCGAAGAGTATCAACCCATAAAAGCCGGGCTCTTGAGCGGCTCCAGAGGGGTGACTCGCCCAGTACGGCCTTGCCAGGAAATGCCACCGTTACGCCATTCACTGTCGCGTTTCCACATGAGGTATCGCGATCGACTGCCATTTCTGCGCAACCTCCTGAGCGGTGGACGCTTTAACAGCGCGAAGATTTCGCGGATAGTCCACACCGGCGGCCTCCATCATTTTGGTTGCATGGAATTGCCCGTTCGCGGCGCGCAGGATCCATCCCCCTTCTGTGCATTCTGCTGAGGCAAGATAGGCCACTCCCGGTGCCACTTCCGAAGGGTGGAGTTCGTCAGGTTCTCCCTCAATTCCCCACATCCTCGTCTTGGCGACGGGTGATATAGCATTGACGATAATGCCATCGTTTTTGCCTTCACTGGCAAGGACATGGGTAAGTCCTATTACCGCCATCCTGGCTGCCGCATAGGAGGCAAGACCCTGCTGAACATACTGCGGATAAAGCGCCCGGCAAGATGTCGTCATGATGATACGGCCATAACCCGCATCTTTCATCGCAGGCCATGCCGCCTGTGCAAGCCAGAGAGGTGCCTTAGCGGCAATGGCCATCATATGATCAAAAGAACGTTCCTCTATTGACTCGATATTCTCGTACGCCACCCAACCCGCATTGTGGATCACAGCATCCAGCCGGCCTGCGACGTTGAGGGCGTCTGCACACAATTTATGGCAGCTCTCGCGTGAGGCCAGATCCCCTGAGATTGCGTGTACATTCAGCCCTTCCAGCCGAAGTGTTTCTGCCGCCCGTTTTGAAATATCAGGATTGGCCCCCTCCCCGTCAGAATTGGCACCGATATCCTGAATCAAAACCATTGCACCAAGCTGACCAATACAGCGGGCATACGCGAATCCCAATCCGCGCCCCGCACCGGTGATAAGCACTACCCGACCTTTAAAATCCACCATGCACCCCTCGTCGTTTCCATTCAGTTATTGTGAAAACAACATAGAGTGATACCTTTGATATATAAAATACTCTTTAGGTGGCTTCTTAATACTTTAATTGTATCGTGAGAAGATTGGCTCACTAACAAGAAGGATGGCGGAGATGACGACAGTGAGTCGGGCACGGATCACTTTACGCAGAATGGAGCAATTCATTGCTGTCGCGGAGGAGTTACATTTTCATCGGGCCGCGGAACGTCTGAACATGTCGCAGCCTCCGTTGACCAGTGCCATACAGAAGCTGGAGGAAGATCTCGGCGTCACTCTTATCGAGCGTGGTAACCGCGTGCTTGGCCTGACGCCTGCGGGAGAAAAGTTTGTCAGTGAGGCACGCAAAACCCTCCGGCAGGCTGAAAAAGCCATTGTTTCTACGCTGGATGTGGCTGAAGGTCGAACGGGTTTTTTACGCGTGGGTTATGTAGGAAGCGCACTTTACGGCCGGTTGCCCGATATTATTCGTGAATTCAGGGCAAGCCATCCGAAGGTACGGCTTGAGTTGCGAGAAGCCACAACCGCCGCACAGATTGCTGCTCTGCGAGACGGGACGTTGGACATCGGTGTACTGATCCCCCCGGTTGAAAAGGCTGATGACATCGAACAGGTAAATTTCGACACTGATCGTCTGTGTATGGCTATCCCAAAAGATCATCCTTTGAGTAAGCGTTCAGACCTTACGCTTGCCGGGCTTGCGGGTGAACCCTTCATTTTGTGGCCAATGCCTGAGGGGCGAAGCTTTCATTTGCAGGTTATCCGCCTTTGTGCTGAAGCAGGCTTTGTGCCGATCATTAATCAGGAAGCTCACGGGATGCATGCCGTGCTGTCACTGGTGTCTGTCGGAGGAGGCGTATCTGTCGTTCCTCAAAGTATGAGCGGCTTTCGGGGTGACCAGATTAGCTATCATCCCTTATCAGGCCCTGGAATTGAATTCGACCTCGTCATCGGCTATCGCCATTTGTCACCCTCGGCCCGCGCCTTCGTTCTTTCTACCGTTAAGTAGCGGCGGGGAAATCTCTGGGCGTCAGTAGTCATTTTTCGCTATGGGGAAAGAAGACAAAGGGGGATTATTTCAGGCAGGAAGTGCATAATTTATTGATAGTGAGACATCAGATAGCGTTTTGATAGTTTTCTTCTGAAGCGGGGGTAACTCAGTATGAATGTGCCGCAGACAAAATCCGAATTGCTTTTAGCCATTGATAAAAATTTCAATAAATTAATCAGCTATCTCAATGTCATTCCCCCTGAACTCACCTCCGATAAATCAATGGAAGGACATAGCAAAGGCACTGAAATGAGTATTCACAATCTGGTTTCCTATCTGATCGGCTGGAATACTCTGGTTGTAAAGTGGATCACTTACGATGAGAAAGGATTGCCCGTTGATTTTCCTGAAACCGGTTTTAAATGGAATCAACTTGGGCTTCTGGCGCAAAAGTTTTACTCTGATTATCGCGAATTGAATTACAGGGCGTTAATGACTGAGCTCGAGTCAGTAAAAGATCACATAGTGAAACTTATTGATGAACGCACTGATTGCGATTTATATGGTAAACCCTGGTACACAAAATGGACTATGGGGAGAATGATATCATTCAACACATCCTCACCCTATGCCAATGCTAATGGCAGAATAAGGAAATGGGCGAATAATAATAACATCAGCTTGAAATAAAAAACGCTGAAAACTTCTCCCCCTTTTCTTGTTTAGAGAGGTAATCTGTACTCTATGACACCTGGTTTTTCTGCTACCCGGTCATAAAGTCGCTGCGCGGTGACGTTTTTTTCCTGTGTATGCCAGTAGAGTCTTGCACATTGTTTCTCGCTGGCCTTTTGTTTAACATATTCGATAAGATGTTTTCCTATGTTTTTGCCCCGGGTATTTTCGGCAACAAAAAGATCTTCTAAATAACAGAATTCATTTACAGACCATGTTGAACCATGAAAAACGTAGTGAACGAACCCGAGAATTTCCTGCCCTTTCTTTGCCACTGCGCAATACATCTCTTCATCAGGATTTAAAAAACGCTTCCATGTTTCATTTGTAATGTCTTCAGACAACTGAACCTCATAAAACGCCTGATTGCTAAATATTATGCAGATACTCGCACGTCTTATTTAGAGCAAATGATACTTTCCACCTTCATTTCTGAAGGACACTATGCACGTCACGTCAGGCGGGTGAGAAAAGCATGCTACGAAAGCCAGCGGGTTATGATTGAAGCCATACAGTTACATTTACCCGAAATTATGTTCGCCAAACCTTCAGATTCAGGCATCCACGTTGTCTGTTGGTTATCGGAGGAAATTGATGAATCTTATATGATTGATCAGTGCCGTAAAGTGGGTTTAGGGGCACAGCCTCTTTCGCGATATTGCCAGACACCCCAAACAAGCCAGGCCATCCTGCTGGGTTTTGCTGCGCACTCACCCGCAGAAATCGTTGACGGTATAAAAAAACTCGCTCAAATATTCACCTGTTAATACCCGTTCCTCTCTTCTTCCTTGAACCAATGCGCTTGCGGATATGCCCGCTGGGAGACAAATTTACTCGTCTTTTCATCGGGTTACTTTGGCAAAAAAAAGCACCCAATGGGCGCTTTTGTATCAAAAAAATTTTATATTCTTAAAATTTAATTTATTATGTTTTTTTACAACGAGTGTTTCCCTAGTGTTGGCCGTCCATTGGCCTCCTCACACATTGTTCGGAGCAGTGTGTGAGGTTTCTTTTTCGTTGATGAAAGTATCATTCATAGTAATGGGCCGTAAGTTATACTTAAGTCCTGAAAAAACCTGTACTTAAGTATAGATGTCGGCATTAAGGGATAAGCAGCCCCTCAGGGAGTCAGTATGTTTAGTGCTTTTGAACAAAATCACACGATCACTGAAACATTGAAAGATTATATCGAGCGGAAACTGTCTCCGCTTGGCAGCCCCGACTACGCTTATACAGTTGTGAGGAAAAAAAACCCTGCGGAAGTCCTTATCATCTCAAGTTATCCTGATGAGTGGGTCAATCTCTATCGGGCCAACAACTTTCAGCTTACCGACCCGGTAATACTCACCGCATTCAAAAGAACCTCTCCCTTTGCGTGGGATGAAAATATCACGCTCATGTCTGACCTGAAATTTACAAAAATCTTCACACTTTCAAGACAGTACAACATTCTCAATGGCTATACCTTTGTGCTGCATGATCAGATGGGAAACCTGGCATTGCTGTCTATCATCATTGCCGACCACAGCCAGCAAGAGTTGGAAGAGCGACTAACGTCTGAACGTGGGAACCTGCAGATGCTTCTCATCGATATTAATGAACAGATGTATCGGCTTGTTGGCGGTTTATCAGCCCGCGGGCGTCAAATTACGGCAAGAAAGGAAAATAACATTTTCACCATCCGTGAAAATGAGGTGCTTTACTGGGCCAGTATGGGGAAGACCTATGCAGAGATTGCGACGATTATCGGCGTTTCAGTCAGCACGATAAAATTTCATATGGGAAATGTCGTTGCTAAGCTGGGTGTCAGTAACGCCCGCCAGGCAATCAGGCTGGGCGTTGAACTGGAGCTGATTATACCGGCAGCGTCAGCGGCCAGGTAAACACAGAGGCTGTTTGGCCGTTGAGTCCTCTGGCCATGATCCGCTGATCGTCCTCTCCGGCAGGAAGATAGATCAGATAGATGCGTTCCCGCTCGCTAAGAAATGCCTCTTTAAGTGTCTGTATTTGCCAGCCTGAGCGCTTCAATATCGTCAACATGGCACGGCTTACGATGGTGTAAATACCGGTATGTCCGTTGTCCTGAGCCCAGTTTATCATGGCAAGGAAAAGTACCTGACTCACAGGATAACGTTCGCCGAGAAGCTCCCTGGCCCGCAATTTGTCGACAAAAAAACGGCTCGACTCAACGCCCGCAGAAGGAAGTGGGATCGAATCAAAACACGCACGAAACGTATGAGTTATCATGTTTGGCTGGTCGAGAGGGGTAAAGCGCACGCTGCAAATGAGTTTCCCCTTATACAGCCCGAGAATATAGCGTGTTGAGTCATTATCGAACTCATCAAATTCCATATCTTGTTGGCAAACAACTTCCCATCCCAAACGATCACTGAAAGTTGTTTTTCTTAGACGGTAAAGTTCATCTACTCTGGTCATTCTGAGCTCTTCATAGCTCACGTCAAACAGTTCAAGCATCCCATCACCCTGTTATTAAAGCGTTGTTTCCCGTAAACCGTACATCATTATCCTACAAAACCGGGTAACCGCCGACCCGAAAATGAACGGAATAACTGGAAGTCATTAAAATAATAAATATCTCATCAAACCTCGCTAACAGGGAAGTTATCGTTCCGATCCCGCCTTCGCAACAATACCTGCGCGTTTATTGATTTGACTCAAATCTGAGCAAAGCGTAATCCGCAGGCAGATCTGGGTGGTGTCAGGCGCTATTTTGAAAAAACGAAATGTGAGCAGGCGCTCCCACGCTGTCTGCTGCGGGATTCGGGCTGCAATCGGCAAACCGGGCGGGAGCTATTATACCCCGCAATAAAAAACCGTCCTCAGAGGACGGTTAAAGAATAGAAAATACACATTGTATTTTTAATGGGATAACTGATGGTTTAAAAACCGTTATTAATTTCCGCGATAGCTTGAGAAACCATAAGGGCTAATCAGCAAAGGAATATGATAATGCGGCACTGAACCATCCGCTTTAAAAATAATTGGGATCTCCGGGAAGAAGGTCGGCGTGTGGTGTTTTTCAAACCATTCTCCGGTTTTGAACGTCACGCGATAATTCCCTTTTTCGATCACTTTTTCATCCGGGTAAAGAGAAGGAATACGCCCCTGCTCATTGGTCACACCATTACTCAGATGCACCCATTTATCCCCTTCCTGCTTGTCGAGAGAGACGCTTACACCGGCTGACGGCAGCCCGCTTTGTAAGTTTAAAACATGAACGCTGAGAGGGTTCGCTGCAACGGCAGATGTCATATAAAGAGCATTCAGAATAATACCGGCCAATAACAATTTACTTTTATACATGCGTTCATCCTTTTTGATTTTGAGGTTATCTCTGACAATGGCTTAATTATCCGCGAGGGTGAATTATTAACACACCCGGCGTCTGAGTTTATTTAAACAGATGACGTGATGACATCGGTTCATATTTTTTGAATAACACAGAGTTTACCTGCTGGTGGCTAACAGCTTAATGTCAAATTGATGACAATTTTGTAATAATCATTCGGGAGAGGCGTTTTCTGGAATATCGGGGAGGATAACGAAAATAACAGCGGTATTATTCGCCAGCCACACGAGGCGCTGGCGATATGTTCAGGGCTGACGCACCAACGCCCTGCCTTTATCCAGCAGGAACGGACGCAGATATCCCACCGTGTTAGAGAGAAGAATGACATCCTCTGACACGCTGATGTTCAGCACATCCCGCAGATAGGCTTTGCGGGTTTCCATGCGTTGCCAGACCTCCGGGAAGAGGCTTTGCAACTCATGTCTCAATGCCGCATCCGCCAGTGCGACCGTGTCTTCAATGCTGCACCCGCCGTAGCCATGCAGCGAAGGAATGATGTCGATCTGAAATATCATGCCGCTCTCAAGTGCTATCGGCGAGTTGGCATAGACTGGCGAGCAGAGCCACTCTTCATCGGCCACCAGATGCCCCGGATTAAGATGCCAGTGCCACTGCGCCTTCGGCATGACGTTTTCGATGGTCTGATAAAGCTCACCGCCCGTCAGGCCGGGCCGGAGCGTTTCCAGCCAGGTGGTGACCGCACGATAATAAGGGATCGCAAGCGCCGGCAGATAGTCGGCCACGTCAGGCGCCAGTTCATTTTCTGCCGCCACAACATACGCTGAACGGCTGGTCAGCCCGCCCTTGAACCCAACGGTCAGCGAGAATTTGTCGCCGCGTTGGATCACTTTGTCTGTGGGATATAAACAGGCATTAGCGAAACGATCGCCGGTGGCGGCAATCATCACCACGTTGCCCGGTTGCCCGTCAGCAGCCAGTAACTGACCTATCTGTCTTTCCGTTTTACCCGGCGCAATGTTATCCAGCGCGGCCAATATGTTGGTGGATGCCAGATTGGCACCGAACTCATAAAAAGCGATTTCACTGGCCGTATTTAAACGACGCACGCCGTGCGCGGGCGAGATGAACAGCGCGGTCGCATTGATCACGTTTTTCCGCTCGCCAGCCGTATCAATAATCGCGTCAAGAATGAAAGCCGGTACGTCAAACTGATACTGCATATCGTGAAGCGTGCTGGTGAACAACTTCCAGCCGACGACGCCAATCCGGCTTGCGCGCGTCAGCCCCGCATCGGCCAAAACCTCTGTCAGCGGTGCATCGTTATCCATCGGTTGATTCGGCAGCGAGAAGGCCGGAGCATGCAGGCATTTACCTGTGTTTCGCGCATGGGGCACCAGTTTGAGGTTCTCATTGCCCATCACATAGCTGAGCTGACCGTCAGCGGTCACCATCAGCAGCGCTTCTTCAAAACGGGGAATAAAGCCCGCAAGGTATTCAAAATTTCCGCCATGCTCTTTATCGGCGTAAATCACCAGCGCATCGAACTTGTGCTGATGCATAGCCGTCACAATGTTCTTCAGACGCAGCGCCATGACCTTATCGCTGATAACGGGCGTGCTCACGTGGGGAAAGGTTTTCGGTGGCGGGACGGTGGTGAGTGCAAAACGTTGTTGGGACGGGTTCATTGTCATTCTCCATAAACGAGCGTGCAGGCGATTCCGCTTCCTCAACGCGGATTTTAGTAATTTTTAGGGAATGGGAGATTGATACGCAACAGTTTTCCTTTTTCCATTTCGATGAATCCGCCGAAACGCAGGTCAGCAAGCATTTTCATCACACCGCTTCGCGCCAGCCGCGTGCGTGTCAGAATGTATTGTTCAACACGAATCTCGTGGAAATCAGGACGTTCAGAAATCTCGGTCAATAGCCGGCAGATAATTTCATAACTGGAGCTGTTGATCATCAGAAAGTCGCGATACGTCTGCTGGTCGTTCATATACGACTGATAAGTGATCATGTCTTCCATCAGATCATGCGCTTTGATGGCATCCAGCGCCGCCTGGCGTGATAACCAGGCAATCTTACTTGCCGGTTGCGGCGTGAAGGTGTGTGTCTGATAGCGGAATTCAGAACCTTGCAGCCCGATGATCGCCGGGGCATAAGAGGTGGCGACCAGAAGTTCATCACGATTACGCCAGATCTCAATGCTGCCTTCTAAAATCAGAATTACGATGAATTCTGAATGCTCATCAATGAGCTTTATCCCCTCGCGTCCACGGGTTGCCGCCAGAGGCCGGGACAGGCCCGAGAGAGAATTTATCAGTTTACTGATGGACTCTGCGGGCTTCACCGGCGCGGCTACAATAAGGTTTTCAGATTTTGGGCGTGTCATAGATTTACTCTTAAACAGTGAAAATCAACCTGCCTCTTATTATAGCCGCGTATTTTTCTTTCATATTGACGGTAGCCAGAACCGTTTTCAGTTCAGGATGCAGGCAAAGCCCTCCGTAACACTAGATCTGTTTGAGCTGATGTGCCCATCCGAAAGATAAGCGTATGAATAACTGTCGACACCGTTAGACGATGAAGACCAGAACACAACGCCAGTATGTCGGACATCCAGAATACTTTGCCCCCACTCTTCCCATAATCCATTACCCGGAACGTTACGAATGTTTGTTCCGTCGCTCAGCTCGCTGATCGTAGGCAAACGTCCGCCCATACCTTCGCACTCCGTTTTTGCGTCATCCCACGTCTTATTTGTCGAACCCATGACAAAGAACAACTGAGGATTAAGGGTCATAGAGACACTCTGTTCATTATGACGCGCAGTGATTTTCACCGCCCCCTTCCCTTTAAAGGTCACTAAACCGGTATCAGACACCGTCGCAACAGCATCATTGCTGCTGCTCCAGGTTACTTCATCAGGAATGTTATCTGTTTCTAACTGCACCTCTGCTCCCGAAAAAGCCGTCGTCAGTTTCGCATTGGCGGGAACGGTCATTCTGGCGGTGGCGTTATTCGGCGCGACAGTGTAATCCGTCATATTAATGGAGTGCGGATTTACCGGTCCGTCAGGAATAGAATCATTATCAATATACGTGCTGATATCCGCGATTTCGATCGCCGTATTTTCCTGAGGCGCGCCGGTCAATGTTTTCGGCGTGAGATTGACCCCGATAGTACAGGCTTTATCATTTGGAGAAATAATATATTCCAGAGTACCCGTCGCAAGGACGTGCCGGCTATTATTGGTGTCGGTACAAATCCACTCTACGGAGGGAAGTGTTATTTCCTCATCCCCCTCACCGTCAAAAAATCGCCACGCGAGGGACAAACTGTCATTAATATCGAGCTGGTCGTCATCCTCAATGCCGCCTCTTTTTCTGACGACGTCGACATGCCCGGATTTGTTATCCTTGTTATATAGAACAGGTGGAGTTCCTGATACTGCCCCTGTCCGACCGGTCATTTCATTGGCATTAACCAGAAAGGGTGTATTGATCAGGAGTGCTATAAACAACGCTATCCGTGCCTTGTTTTTAAATTTACTTTTCATCACGTCACCATGCTTTAAGGTATGGCAATTTACATCACACGGATTAATTAACCTGAGCGCCAGAGCGCCCAGGTTAATTAATATTACGGATTATTATTTGCGTTTAACGGATTTCAATACTGCTTTAACTTTAGCGGTATAATCTACCTGCAGCTGGTAACCCTGGATACCGTCAGCACCCGCATTGGCGTAGACAGATTTCGCTTCGGTGTTAGTCAACGGCAGTTTCAGATCCTTGTTATCGGTTGAACTGACGGCTTTACCGCCCGCCGTACCCGTGGTCGCTGAGGTGCCGTCGAAGATCCAGTTATAGCTGTAGTTGGATGACGCATCCAGTTCGCCCGCATCCCAGACCTTGTTACCGTTGGTGTCATACCAGATTTTGAACTGATACGTATGGCCCAGAATCAGACTGCTGCTCGATTTACCGATCAGGTTATCATCTGGTGATGTGGTATCCACAATCATGGTTGCCACCGTGCCGCCTACTACCGGACCGTCCGGAATATTGTCCGTCGCGTCGTTGGTACTGACATCATTTATGGTGATCCGCTGACCCCCTTTAGGACTCCCGGTAAGAGTGGCTTCATCAATGGTTGCCCCCAGATAAAGCCCGGCGTCCGCCTGCTGCAGGGTGTACGTTTCCTTACCGGCAGCGCCACTGATGATTTTTTTATCAGCACCATGGCCATCCGAGGTGGTAAACCACGTAATGGTTTTTATACTGTCATCAGCATCACCTTCATTATCTTTCAAAATATAGCTGAGGGTAATTTTATCTCCCGGCGACATTGCGTTGACAGAACCACTTTCATGCCCGTTAGCAAATGTCACGGTATGCGCCGCTGCGCCTGCACCTGTTCCGTATATAATGGGAGAGCTACCTTCAATTGTACCGGCACTGGCTGTTGTATCAGCAAAAGCCATTGGCGCACAGCTGGCAATTAATAATGTGGCAAGAAGTGTTTTGTTAAACGTTTTCATTGGATCATATCTCATTAAAGTAAAATGGGTGAGTTAATGTCAAATCGCGATAGGAAATATTATTTCTTATTCATCGTTTTAACAGTCTGTATTCCTGTTTGAGTCAACTGATAGTCAACTCTTAATTCATATCCCTGGACCCCGTCTGGTCCGGCAGCGGAAAATACGGTGCTGGCTTCAGCATTGGTTTTCGGCAGGATAATATTGTGATTATCCGTCGCAGGAGTGGCAAACCCACCCGGCGTACCGTTCGCGCTATTTTTGGTGAATTGCCAGCGGTAATTCATCAAAGAGATGATCGGCGTTTTATTTTCTTCTGTTACTGTCTCACGGTCACTGGCATCCCATTGCCCGTTATTATTACTGTCGTAGGCCACTTTAAATTCATATTCATGGCCTAACTGTAATTTATTACCCTTCGTAGCCGTTAAATTCACTGTCGGATTTTCTTTATCGACGATAGCGGTATAAATCATTTTATCCGCAGGGGTGAAATCAATAACAACCGCATTGGTTTTCTGTGACGCTTTATTTTCTGGTTTGGCAATGACAGAGTAAACACCGCTCATTGTACTGCCGATCACCGCCTCGCCCCGCTCCGGTTTTTGTTCATAAAACAGACATTGCGTATGCGTTTCACAGTCACTTTTCGACGCGTGAATCTCAACTTCCTGAGCGTGGCTTTTATCTTCCATCTTGTAAGCATGGAATGTCATATTCAGACTTTCAGCCGCCAGAGCCGTGGTTTCACCCGCCAGCCCGGCAACTTTACTGCCGCTTGAATGCAGGGTGACGACATCATTACCGTTAGATAACACCTTGATGGCTTTTTTCTCTTCACCGGCATCGTTAATCACCAGCTGATAATTAACAGGCGCTTCAGACACTTCAATGTTGACGATATTGGATTGCTTCGCGTGCCCTTTATCATCAACCAGCATCACCGCCAGCGCGTATTTGTTGGCCTCAGGATCGGCGGAATCAACCCATGCAGGGAACGTCAGCGTCCAGTGGTTGTTCTGACCGGCGCTGATATTTTGCTGTGGAGACAAGGCCGGTAAGGCCAGCTTGCTTTCCGCAGAGAAACCGCCGAGCGGAACCCACTGCGCGTCTTTAATTTTCAGATGCGACGTAATGGTGGCGTTAACTGTCCAGTGACACCCCTCATAAGCCTGAGCTTCATCCGGCGCATCAGAAAGAATACATTGCGCGGGCGTGCCGGTCGGTTTCAGGTAAAGGCCGACATCCAGATCCTTTTTCTCGCGGTACTCGAGCACAATATGATTATTACGATCGACGAAATCCATGCGACTTCCCGCCAGGCTGCGCATATCGGCGACGGCTGAAGGGTCCAGTTGTTGCGCCATCGGCACACCGATGCGGTAATCCAGCGCCACGTTGGCAGTCAGTTCGGTGTTATCAGAGTTACCCTTTTTATAGCCCAGCCCCATGGTGATCATCGGTACCGGGGTGTAATCCACTCCCAACGTCACTGCCGACGGGTTTTTCTGTAAACTGTCAGTCCCAAACAGCGCAACCTGTTCGCCGTAATACTTTTCATAGATGACCGACGAGCCCAGCTGCGGGTATGCCGGTAAATAAGCCTGCGCACGAACGTCCCACCCTCTGGATGGGCGCTCTTCGTAATCTTCCAGGTCTGGCGAATTTTTCCATGAAGACAGCGGAATATAATAGTTGCCGCTAAACTTCAGGTAGTTAGTCCAGGCTTCAGCACCTACGCCGTAACGGCGATGATTTCGGGTCAGGTCGTAATCGTAAAAGGCATTGACGCCCACCAGCCAGTCTTTATTCAGGTTATGGCGTAACCCTGCCCCGAAGTTAGCAATGGTACGATCATCGGTATTGTGAGCAGAGAATTGGGTAAAAATTAAATTGCTCTCACCTTCATACCAGGGGATCAGATAATCCAGCGATGACCCGTCTAAACTTCCGTCGTCATTGAGACTGATTTGGGTACTGACATGGCCATAAGGCGACAGCGTTTTTTCAATCTGATTCTGTGCGGCGCTTGTAGCAACACTTTTGCCATATTGATAGGCCTGAGACTTCATCCCTTCCGGCGTTAAATTTTCAAAATTCTGTTGTGCTTCGCTCACAGCGGTTTGCGCTGTTTTAGCTGCAAAACCGTTATTTGTCTGCGCAGAAAGATCTTCTGCAGAAGCGTTATTCTTTACCGTTTCAGCACTGCCTAAATCTGGCAATAGCAGGCTTTCTGCGGCAATAACATGACTGCTCATCAGCGGGCAGAATGTGATTGCTGCCAGCGTAAATAAAGATAATTTCTTCATATTACGTATTGACCTGAATGATAAAAAATAACCTATCATATTGCTGGAGAAAAATTAACGGAGGATGAAAAGACAGAACATCATCGCGCCGGGTTTATATATAAGTAGTGCAGTCATTAAGAATCTGAACTCTATTAACCTTTGCCAGACCTCCTGCTTGCGAAAATAATATTCTTACCCAACCCCCGCTGCAATATCGTTTGCTGAATGATCAATTCTAAAAATCAACATCCACTCACCACATGAATGCAACTCGCTGTTTTACCGTGTAAATATTAAAACACCTTGTCAGGAATTTATGCCATTCAGTGCGGTTTTTTATGGCGATAAATTTAATCTCATGCACCAGACTGACGTCTGATGAGAACTTTCAATCCTGAGAGTAACGCTGAGCCAGAGCAGTTATACAGACAGAGTAACGCCCATAAGGGTTCATGCAGATTTGCAAAAACATCTTTCAGGATATGGCATTGTCTTTGACTCGAAACTTCTGGAGGATGAGCCGTTGAAATATTATCTGCTTAAGGAGTCTACATCTGTAACTTCTTATTTCCTACATTGTCATTTTATTAATAGCGAGTGAGGTTTTATGTTCCTTTTGAATAACCTATATGAGTACGATGAATTCATTACCACCGTATTCATTATGGCCAGCGCAGAGTCTGATGGTCATATTAAAAAGTGGTCTGATTATAAAAATCAGTTATCGCTTAACCATCCCACCGATTATCCGGTATTAGTGCTTATCAGAGGCTCCAGGATAACGCCGGTATTGGATGATTTGCTTTTCCTGACGGAAGAAAAACTGCAGCAAATTTTTAACCGTGACTTATAATTATGACTATCATTTCCCCGCGAAATATAGCCACTCGTTTATAAGGAGAGAGCATGCAGTCAGGTAACATTACCGATGTATTCTGGACTACAAAAGATTTTGACTTCAACTTGTTAGTCATGTTTGAAGCGGTATACATCTATGGAAGTGTCACCATGGCTGCTGAATCTCTCGACCTCTCGCCTTCTTCCGTCAGTCAGTCTTTGCAAAAACTCAGATTGTACTTTGGGGATCCGTTGTTTGTTCGGGAAGGGAAATCATTAAGTGCCACGACAGTGGCTGTCAGTATTCATCAGGCATTGAGCCCGAGCTTTGATAATTTCCTGTTTGCTTTTCAGAAAGTCTCGAAACAAACCTCTCACAATCGTCTGGTGATTGACTGTTCAGCGTATCTTTCAGGCATCCTCATTCCCGTCATTACCACGTTAGTCCTGGACAGCATCCCACAATGCGAGATCGTGCATACCATCAGTGACCCTACGTCGAACTCCGCTGAAGAGGCGCTGATTTACCGGCGGGCAGACATTATCTTTGATTCCAATCCGCATTTCAGTATGCAGTTCGTTTCTAAAAAAATATTCGAAGAAGAAATCGTTTTTATATGCAGTAAAACGCACCCGCGTCTTACTGATACGCTAGATGTTGAGCAATCCAGGCATGAGAAATTCGTTTTATTAGAAACAGACAGCGAAGTGATTAACGAGTTTCAGGTCTACGCTGACAACCATTTTGGCGAAAGAAACATCGGCATGAGAACGCGTTCACTTTTATGTGTTCTCGCCGCGACAGAAAAAAGCGATCTGGTCGGTGCAATCCCTAAACGCCTGTTTGAAAAAATGAAGGGCAGTTATGACATCAAAATGTTGAAACCGGAGTTGAGTATGAAGCCGGTGTCTATTTACATGATTTATAACAAAACATCGCTCAATAACTCTTCATTTGTACAAATCATCGAGGGGATCAACTCTCACCTGTTGAACTGGCAAGGGTAGTTCAAAGCGAAAACAGTGCATTCTGTCTGCGGGTTTGAGAGGGGGAAAGGTCTTCGGGAAGGTTCTCGACTCGGGAGTGCGCGGACTCCACGAGTCGATTTAACAAAGCTTAAGCAGGTTATTGTTCAGATAGTAGAAATATACGACTCACGCTTCTTTAATTCACTTAGCGCTTTTGCGATTCGCCAAATGCATATCAAGAAGTTTTGGCAGATTAGCTAATGACATCAGATGAGCAATGATCCAACCCAAATAGCCTTTCTGGTTAAGCTCAACCAGTTCTTCGCCGGTCAGTTTTGCCAGTTTAGCTTCACTCACAACATGGAAATCCTGAACTTTAAAGGATGCGCCAGTGCTGCTGGTGATTTCTGCATTACGTTTTTCCAGAAGCTGGAATTTGCTCAGCAACGCCACGAACTCTTTCGTCCGCTCCATTTCAACCGTGAATCCATTCATGAATTTGATTGTCTCATCCAGGAACTCACTGTTTGAGCCGTCTTTATTAAACAGCTCTTTCCCTTTCTTCTCGTTGAAGCCCGCGAAATCTTTGTCAAAACAAATAGTGAAGTCTTTTGACGCCTGATCTGTTGATGCCAGTACGAATGGATAACGACGAACAAAGGCAGGTAAATAAGTCCCGGCCTTCCAGCTCATATCCTTAGCCACATAATCATTATGACCCGCCTCAAGGCCTAACAGCAGAATGGGGGTGATCACTTCTGTCCCCTCTTTGGTTTCAGCGGCGAATACGATCGGATAATGCGGGGATGCCTGATAAAACTCTCCACCAACAACCGGTAACCAATGGGTATTCGCTGCCATATCAAACCCGTTGACGGGATCGAGTTTTAACTTCTTATGGCTATCACGGGAAAGTGCAGTAACGTTTTTATAGAAAAGCATTGTTGTAGACATTTTAATTCCTTGTGGGCGCAAGGCCCGGGAGTAAGTAATAGGGTTTCCACACGCGAAGCGTCGCGGTGAGATTAATGAATGCTCGGGGGAACAGTACCCGGTGGATTTCAACCGGGCACTGTTCCTGATATTACAAAATGGCTTTACCAGGAGTATTTGATACCGATCTGGCCGGACAATGAGGTGAAGTCATTATCTCCAGACTGCCCGCCGACCTGCGTCGTGACCTGCAGGTTTCTCGTCACATCACTGACAACCCCTGCTTTCACTTCTCCGTACGATTTAGGTGCTCCACTTTTAATCGCGTCGTCATTCATCACGACTGTGCCGGTGTTCTGTGTGTACCAGTAGTTGACCTCAACAAACGGTCGAATCGTCTGACCGCCTTTCAGCGTATGAACGCCATACAGACGAGCACCTGCACGCGCGGTAACACCTTCCGCATCCTCTGTACTCACTTTCGTCCCACCGACTTCTGTATGGTTGTCTGAACGGTAAGAGGAATATTTCAACTGGCCCTGAGGTTCGACGAAAATCTTAGTGTTTTCATCATCACTCAGCTTAATAGCATAGCCAGTTTCCACTGAAACGGTGTCCATTTGAGAACCATACGATTCCTCTGGTAAACCGAAGCCATGAACGCTGTTATCAAACCAGTTGTGCTGCATCCATGAATCGACATAGGCGCCGCCCAGATCTTTGTCTTTCTCATACCAGGTGCCATAAACACCGGCTGAGTAACCACTTACAGAGCCATCGGCGTGAATGTGATTGCCTTGATCTTTTTTGGCGTAGGTCTTAGCAGAACCCCAACCGCCCATGACACCGGCATACACTGAACCGAACTGCGTATCCGGTTTGCTCAGCAGATCAACACCCATCTGGACAGAAGAGATATCCGCAGAGTTTGACAGTGCGCCATTCGCCATTTTCCCTGAGGAGTGGCTGCCGGTAACACGCGCCCAACTTGCATGCTCATCTTCAACGCCGTTCTGACCGGTTGAGCGGTTATAGCTCTCACGATCGTGCAGCGTCATTTCAAACATGGACTGAGCTGCCAGCATGTTTCCTGCGTAGACCCCGGCTTCCGGACGCAGACCTGCGTTGCTGTTATTGTTGTTGTCGTCATCACCGCCTTTATCGTCATCACCTTCGTTACCTTCATTACCGTCTTCAGCTTCTGTGCTGGTTGAGCTCAGGTACCAGCTTTCTGCATCGCCCCCTTTGCCGCCACGCACCAGACCGTAATCGTAGGCCCCTATCGCCAGGGTACCGGTGGTAGAACGATAGCCCGTTGACTGTGAAGAAAGCGTGAATGAACCGTTTTCCGTGATTGCGCCATTGATGGCGTCAACAACTTCAATGCCGATATCAGTTTTAGCACCTGCTCCGCCATTATTGAAGACAGCCAGAGAGGTTGTGCCGGTAGTCTTACCGCCATCCAGGATAAGTTTATCCGTCGCGGAGGCGTCGTTACCCAGAACGGTATTGATGGCAACAGTACCGCCCGCACCGATCAGGTCGCCCTTAACCGTCAGGGAGTTACCGACATTTTGACCGGCCAGTTGTACCAGACCGCTGTTGGTCAATGACCCCACTGTCAGGTTAGACACTGCGCTATCACCGCCGCCGTTAACCAGAGGCAGTACGTTGTAAGAAACAATACGACCCTCGTTATTGACGCTGCCATTCACCGCACCGATACCGGAGAAGGTACCGTTCGCATTGATGTTCAGGTCACCCGCCATCGTTGAAGCTGATGATGTGCGGTTACCCAGCATCATCACGCCATCGCTGACGGTGGTATTTCCGCTGAAACCGCTCAGTTGGGAATCCACCATGAACGTCGCTGAACCGAGTTTGTTGAACTCACCGTTGCCGGTCACGTTATTGCTGAATGTCCAGTCAGTTTCAGCGTTGGCGTTGAATGTGCCATCCAGCAGCAGGTCTGCGGTACCCAGATTTTTCGACTCATCAGCAGTCAGCGTTGAGTCTTTCGCAACATCAAACTGTCCTTCGAATGCCGAGCTGTCACCGGTCAAGGCTACATTCGAGCCATCACGCAGTTCAACGCTACCCAGACCAGAGAAACCGACGCTGCTGATGCCATCTGGTGTGGAAGTCCAGGACGCGTCCTGCGCTGACAGGTTAGCGAATGTCACTTTGTCACTGTCAGTGGTCAGCGTAATACCCTGCGCATTGTTAAACGCTTCGGCGGTATTGAGGAACAGTTGTGAACCGCCGGTGACATCAATCTGGCCGGTAAAGCCAAGCTGAGTACCCGCTACGCTCATGACGGAAGGATCGATAACCAGTTTACCGTTGCCGAACAGCGTGTTATCGCTCGCAAATCCACCGGATACATCACCCGCAGAACGCTGGCTGTCAGAAATTGTCAGTGTCCCGTCGAGATTCAGTACGCTGCCGGTATACGCAGCGAGCGCGCCGATGGTTTGTGAACGGCCATTCATATCAACCGATGCACCTCCGTCAATCGCCAGATTGGCGGTTTTGCCCAACACATCGTCTGCAGCAAGTTTTAAGTCGCCCGTTTGAACAACCGTTTCACCGGTGAAATCATTCATGTTGTTAGAGAGCGACAACGAACGACCCACGCCAGCGTTGATTGCCAGGTTACCTGTACCTGTAATTTGGGTGCTGAAGTCCATTGCGGCACCGGCGGCACCGGCATCAGGCGTCAACGTCAGGGACTGACCCGCCTGCAGATCCACTTTCTTCAGGCCGTAACCCACGTACAGGCCATCATTGGTATCACCGAAGCTGGTGGTGTAATCGTAAGTACCGATCGCCACCGTGTTTCCGCCTTCAATGATGTCATTGATGTTCATTGCGCTGATCGCATTGCCCTGCGCGTCGACCAGCGTCAGGTTGCCCACAGAGGAGCCTGCCGCGATCGAGGTGGAGTCAATGAGTTTTAGTTTTGCATCATCATCCTGAGACATCAGATTCAACGTGCCTGATGGTGCCGGGTTAATGACCTGCGCCGCCGCCGCTGCACTGATGCTCACTTCAGAGGCTTTCGTGACATCCAGTACGCCGGTTGAAACGCTGCCTTTCGCCACGATATCCGTCGGGATGGTGGTGTTGCTGAAATCAATGCGACCACCCGCCAGCGTCAGGTTACCGATGTTTTGCACACCGTTGCCCACCGTGGTCACGTTGCCGGCACCTAACGACAATGTTGCACCGGCGAGGGTCGCGGTATTGTCACCAGACAAGCTGAAGGTGTTATCCGTCAGCGCCACGGTACCGGCGAATGCATGGCCTGCACCGCTGCCGAAGGAGAATGCGTTACCCGCATTCGATGCATTCAGCGTGCCGTTACCGGTCAGCAGATTGTTGAAAACAAATGCCCCTGTGGTATCCGTGTTCAGTGCACCGCCGCTGACCAGGTTAATGGCACCCGTCCCAAGGTGTTGACCGGACGTGGTGGCTGTCGCATCGACTGCCGCTTTGCCACTGATATTCCAGTTACCGGTATACGCAGAGTTTGCGCCCGTGATCGTTGCTGTACCTGCGCCGGTGACTGACGTCACACCCGCACCTGCCAGCGTGGAGGCGAAGCTTTGTGCCGTGCCGAACGCCAGGTTAAGACCTTGTGCACTGTTTCCGGCAGCGGTATTGACGTTAACCACACCCGTTCCGAGAGCGCCTTTATCGGTCAGGGTCATTTTACCTGCGGCGATGTTGGTACTGCCGGTGCGATTATTCGCGCGGCTGATGGTCAAATTACCTGTGCCATTTTTCGTGAACAGACCCGTACCGGTGAGGGCGTTAGTGAATGTCCAGTTGGTGGCGGTATCCAGAATAAAGCCGCCGGTGTTGTTGATGGTCGCTGTGCCAAGGTTGGCTGCACGTGACGCCGTCACGGAGTTATTAACCGCAATGTTAATCGCGCCGGACAGTGTGTTAGTTCCGGTCACTGTGACGTTTGAACCATTCGTCAGATCCAGAGAACCGCTTCCGGCAATGTTTTTCGCCATTACGCCAGACGCATTGTTCAGTTCCAGTTTGCCCGCCGTGGTGACGGTGCCGGTGTTACCCAGACCTGCCACGTTGTTTAGCGTTGCAGACGCGCCGGAAGCGACAGAGACATTCGAGCTCAGAGAGGTGTTAGCCCCTTTCACTGAGAAATCACCGCCATTAACATTCAGCTGACCTGCACCGGTTAATGCACCGTCAGAGGTCCCGCCGTTGGTCATCGACAATGTCCCGCCGTGAACATTGAGCGTAGAGCCTGTCGCACCGCTGAAGCTGCCTACCGTCTGGTTGTAACCATTCAGATCTGCTGTTGCCGCCGCGGCGATATCCAGCAGACTTGTCTTACCGAATGCGTTATTGGAACCTGCTGCCAGGGTACCGGTGGTAACGGTTGTTTTCCCGGTATAAGCATTAGATGCGTTGGTCAGTGACACCGTGTGCCCCGCACCGGCGGAAATATCAAGATTCCCTTTGCCGGTAATGGTGGCCGACATGTCTGTTGCCAGACCGCTTGCGCTGGTATCAGGCGTCAGAGACAACGTCTCGCCGTCGATAACATCCACACTTTTCAGAGCATAAGAGACATACATGCCGTCATTTTTATCACCGGTATTCAGGCGGTAATCATAAATACCTGTTGCAACTTTTTTGCCGCCGCTGGAGATATCAATGGACTGCCCGTTACTGATGACCTTGCCGTTCTGATCAACGAGCGTCAGCGCGCCGCCTGCACCGGTAATGGAGCCTGCACCGGCCAGCTTAGTGATAGCACCTGAGTCATCCTGAGACAGAATATTGGTGTTGCCGCCTGCGGATGGCGCCGTTGGCATCAACGTTGGCGTCGTTACCTGCACGGTACCTGCACCGTTAATGTCGATGTTTTTGGCTGTAATAATGCCGTTAGCCTGGGTTTGAGCCGGGATAGTGGCATCGAAAATGACTTTACCACCGGCAAATGTCAGACCGCCGATTTGCTGATTGCCGCTGCCGACCGTCACAATGGAGTCCTTGTCGGCCTTCAGCGTGGCATTTGTCAGCGCTGAGGTATTGTCGCCATTCAGAGCAAATGAAGTCTGTTTCAGGTCGACAGTACCCGTAAAGGCGTTGCCCGCTGCTGAGGTGAAATCAAACGATTTCGTGTTGTCAGCAAGCTGCACATTCAGCGTACCGTTTCCGGTCAGTTTGTTGCCGAAGGCAATATTGCCCGCTGCCGGCGTGACATTCAGTATGCTCGCAGCACTGCTGAGGTTAACGCCCGCAGTACCGAGGTTGTTCATCGCAGTCACAGCCGCGGAACCGACGATGTTCCACATGCCTGCCAGCGTATTGACACCCGTCAGGCCAACATCGGTACCCGTAATGTCCACTGTGCCGTTGCCGGCAATCGTGTTGCTGAAGCCAAGCTTGCTAAATGCCAGATCCAGTTTGCTACCCGCAGCGACAGAAACCGCCGAAGTACCCACCGATTTATTGCTCTGCAACGCAAGGGTACCCGCATTAATCTGCGTGGTGCCGCCCAGCGTGTTGTCGCCGGAAAGGGTCAGCTTGCCGCTGCCGGTTTTGGTTAATGAACTTGTTCCGTTCAGTACACCACTGAAGGTACTGTCTGCGGTGTTGTTGGCCGTCAATGCTGCAGACACCAGTACGGTACCTGCGCCAGTCAGGTTATTCAGCTGCTGCGCGTTACTGTTCAGATCGAGCGTGGCATTCTTTTTAACATCAACGGCTTTGCTGCTGGCAAAGACATTCACGCCACCCGCTTTCGCGGTGCCGGATGAAACGGTTGTCGTGCCGGTATAAGTATTGTTAACACCTGAAATCGTGATGGCATTGGTCGCCGCGATATCCAGGTTACCTGCGCCTGTCAGTTTGGCTTTCAGTTCAGCAGCCGTGTTGGTTGCTGTACCTTCGTTCAGAGACAGCGTTTGATTATCCTGCAGATCAACCTGATCCAGCTGGTAGGAAACGTAGAGTCCGTTGCCGCCCGCGCCGGTGCTTGCCAGAGATTCGCTGTAGTTGCCTTTCGCGACAACATTCCCACCCTGGGTAATGTTTTGTACGCTGTTAGCACCCATTACCGCGCCTTTGCCGTCAACCATTTGCAGGTTTTTAACATCACCGGCAATGGTGGTGGCGGCAATCAGCTGATTCGTCACACCGTCATCGGCCAGCAACAGACCCGCAGCAGAATTCATTGCTGCCAGATCCAGCTGCACGGAACCGCTGTTCAGCGTGAGCGTATTGGTGGTGATTTTCCCATCGATCACACCTGATGAGTTCATCGTGGTCAGCAAGCTGCCACCGTTCAGCGTCGTGTTACCTGCCGTGACGTTACCGGTCATGGTTGCTTTACTGCCTGCTTCAAGCTTCAGCGTTGCGTTAGCTAACGCGGTTGATGCGTTGGCATCCAGATTCGCAATACCATGAGCGATATCCGCTGTACCGGTAAAGGCTGAGCCGGTGTTTGCACCAAAGTTGAACTGGTGATCGGTACCCCCCAAATCGACGGTCAGCAGACCGGAACCAGAAAGCTGATTATCAAAGATGAAATCTGCATCTGCCGGAGCAATCGTGAGTTCGCCGTTGCCGCTCAGTGCCACACTGCCGTGCCCGAGGCTTACAGCATCGTTCACGATGGCAGAAGCATTGTCATTAACGTCCAGCACACCGCTGAAACCGGAGTTATCCGCAGCAACCTTCACATCAGTACCCTTGATGTTCAGGGTACCTGCGCCTGTCAGCACATTGCTCAGCGTATCGCCTGAGAAATTAGCATTCAGAGCTGCCCCTGATGCGATGCTGATATTGCCTGCGCCCGCTGCGTCATTGTTAGTCATGACCACAGCGCCTTCGGACACGGATGTGCCGCCGCTGTAGGTGGAGACAGTGTCCAGAGTGAGCGTACCGCTACCGGTTTTGTTCAGCTTACCTGCGCCAGTAATGTCGCCGGTCAGGGTGAGATTATGAGCACCGCTGTTGATGGACTCAGTACCTGCAGCCAGGGAAATATTACTATCGACCGCCAGCCCGTTGGTGTTGGCAACCAGAGTGGTGCCGTTCGCCAGAGAAACAGATCCCTGACCAAAGCCATTATTGGTGCCGATACCGACGCTGCCCTGATTAACAAGAACATTGCCGCTAAAATTGGTGGCCGTGGAATTGAAGTTAACCGTACCCGAACCGGTTTTGGTCAGGTTCTCGGTGCCGGTCAGCAACAGATCACTGCCAAATGTCAGTGCGCCAGCCGCATCAGCCACGTTCAACGTCGTCGCCGACGCGATTTTGCCTTCACCCCCCTGAGAGCCTTGAAGCGTCAGGGTATTGGCACCCATGACACCCACGTTTCCGTTGAATACCACGCTATTATGTAAGGTTTGATTGCCACCGGTTGCTTCGATACTGGTGCCGCTTGCCAGGGTCAACACCCCCAGACCTGCAGGCCCTTTCAGCACACGGCCATACTGATCCAGTGAACTGGATGCACCTACTTGCAGCAGGCCACCTTCAATGGTTGTCCCGTTGGTGTAGTTTGAATCGGCAGACATCAGACCCAGAGTACCGAAGCCTGATTTAGTAATACCGACAAACGGACCGCTGATCGTACCGGTTAAGTTCAGTACCGAGAGCGCATCCACTTCAGAGATGTTCAGATTACTTTGCAAAAGAATCTGTGAAGCGATGGTTGGCGCAGTATTACTCATGACACGAATAAGCGCTGGTGTATCAACATCACCGCTATCGAGGGTGATAGTGCCCCCGCTCAGCGTGAAGGCCTGGCCCTGGTCGCTTTCAAACGAAATAGACCCAATAGTCGTATTTCGGCCGAGAGAAATCGTGCTGCCATCAAGATTTGCGTCAGTATTATCAAACACCGCCGAATCGCCAGCACCGTTTGGTGAGCCGACATCGGTCCAGTTGCTGGATGACCACAGATCGTTATTAGTATGATCATCCCAGACATACGCCAGGCCTACTGGAACCAGTTCAATCCTGCCATTCGGGTTAATCAGCGTTTTCGCACCCGGCGCATACCCGCCGGTGAACCAGATGTTTTGGATCTTCTGATTGTCCGTCAGGCCATTGAGCACCACGAACTGATCCGCACCGCCGCCTGAGCTGGCATTACCGTCCCAGTTATCAAGGTTTAAGGTCAGGTCTGAGCGACCGACATATTTTCCGTCGGCGGTCATATTAAGGGAACCCACGGTAACGATACTGGCACCATCACCAAAATCGATATGGCTGTCAGCGTTCAGCACCACTTGCGAGGCTGAGCTGAAGGTCTGATTAAGACCGTTCACCGCCAGAGTGCCGCCGTTAAGAGTGAGTGTTCCGACAACGCCGACCAGATTGGCATTCGTCAGGGACAGAATGGCATCAGGTTCAATCAGCAATTCAGGGGTAATCAACCTGGCACCCACAGATGTGGTGGTGCCGGCACCTTTCTTAATCAGTTTACCTGAGGTCGTGATAGAGCCTGTGGTATTCGTACCGGTAAAGGCTGAGTTACCATCGAACACGGTGTTAGTGTTCGCGCCCCCCTCAATGACCAGTTTTGCACCATTACTCATGGTCATACCGTCACCAGAAAGGCGAACAGTTGAACCGTCTGCGGTGACAATTTTGGTCAAACCGTTATCAAGGTTGAGATGGCCTGTACCGAAGTAGTTATGCCCCTGGTCGACTGCTCCGGTCGTCACATCGCCCGTTGCTGTAGCCAGCAACGTAGACAAAGTACCGACCTTAATGCCAGCTGAAATCTGATTGTCGCCGTTCTTTAATTCCACAGTACCTGGACCACTTATCGCAAGCAGGCTGGGTTTACCCGTCTGATTGTCGACAAACTGTGACTCTACAGAAAGGGTGGTGTTATTCGATAAAGTCATATTCGTGGATGACAAATCGATCGTTGAGGTGTCCCAAATCAGGGTTTTGGCATCGCCACTACTTGTAATACCGATGTTTGAGCCCGCGAGGACAATCTGATTAGACATGCGGCGAGAGGTGATCCCGCTGCCGGTTTCACTGTAAGCGCCCAGCCAGCCACCGTTCGAGGTATACGCACCGGTCCCCAACGCACCGCTGATGATATTCCCTGAAGCATCTTTAACCGAGTCCGCGCCAACATATAGCTGACCAGACGCCTCGTTAACCCCGCCGCTGAAGGTGTTTTCCCCCAGAAATACGAAGCTGCCGGAGTTTGTGTATGAACCGATACGACCAAAGTTAAACCCACCGGCACCATCCAGAATATGGTCCTTGCCAAATGCGACCTGAGAACCGCTACTCGCACCCATATCGTTAACTTTAGAAACGATACTGGTCCCCTGGTGGTCGAAGTTAATATTGCCTGACAGTGTCATGCCGCCGGCTAAATTCAGCTCATTACTTAACTCCAGGAAGTCAGATTTACCGGTACTGTTATAGGTTATCCCATGGCTTACAGAACCATTAGTGACAGAGATCGTACCCGTTCCCAACCCCTGGTCGTGGGCAACCACCACATTAGCGCCATCGAGCAATACACCACCGGTGAAGGTATTATTAGCGCCATTCAGAACCAGCGTACCGGAGCCGATGTTTCTGATACCACCCGAGCCGGAGATATCGCCATCCAGAATCAGTTGGCTTCCATAGCCGACATCAAGGGAATGCTGACCCGCGGCTAATGTTGTTAAACCTGTAAATGTCAGGTCACCGCCATTGGTGCTGATGATGCCGGCATCCGTATCACGACGTAATGCCAGATTACCGTCAATGATTAACGGCCCGTCCACGGTATGATCCCCATCACGAGATTCAAGCGTATAGGTGCCGGCGGCGCCGTTACCTACGGTTAAACCCGCGGTGCCGAACAGTGAACCGTCTTCGTTAATTTGAATAACCGAGGCATCTTTCCAGAAGAACCCGCCGGTATAAGAGTTTGCCGACCCGCCGGAAATACGCAGCGTACCCGTGCCAGTTTTGTTGATGCCACCGCTGCCATCGACATCGCCCGTCCAGTCAAGATAACCGACGGTTTTGGCAACATCATCAATATAGTTAAGCGTATCAGCCAGATGCACATCGGCAGCGAAAGTGACGATGTTGTTACCCGAGTGGTGCAGGATGGCGTCACTGTTGTCATCAAAGGTAAGAGAGCCATTCCCTCCCAGCGTAAAGCTTTCCTTTCCGACCGCCTCAATCATAAGGTGGCCTACCGTATAATCGCCATCGACCTTGATGGTTTTACCATTTAACTTGCCATCGAGATCGCGGATGGTTGCACTTTGGTCGACGGCATCAGGCACGATACCCGCCAGCCAGTTTGCTGCATCACTCCAGAGGTAATCGGAATTTGACGTCGCGCCATTCCATTCGTTGGTCGCATCGCCATTCGGTAATAGCGTCCAGTAACCGCTATACAGCGAGTTTGAGACATACGCACCGGATTCATAGCCGGTAAACGCCACATTAGATAATTGCTTAGTGGTAAACGTTGGGTCCGCGGCGAAGCGCAGATACGAGCCACCCACCTGATCCCAGGCACTGGAACTTGCCAGCGTTAATATCTTGCCGTCGATCCAACCATTGGATTTTTTATTACGTGAGGCTACGGTTATTCCACCGTTATCCATCAGAATAGTGGAGTTATCCAGCAAGGATAATGAGCCTAAACTTTGCTGATAGTTATCGGTATCCAGCGCACCGCCATTAAGCACCAGATTAGTAGACGAGGTGATCTGGTTATCCCGGGATAATTCGATTGTCCCTTCGGTAATATTCAGGTCGATGGCAGATAAATCCGTGATGCTGTCATCAATTTTTACCGTGCCGGAGCCTAATTTAGAGACATGCCCCAAACCAGAAATTGTGCCGCCAACCGTTGAGCTAATGGTATTTGAATCTTCGCTGCTCATAACGATATTGGGTGTATTGACCAGCGTCGTGCCAGAGAAAATAAGATCCCCTGATACGCCCAGCGTTCCTTTGCTACTCGCCGTCCCGCCGTCCAGTACACCACTGGCCAGAGTGAAATTGCCGCCGTCTAAATAATCCAATCCACCGTTGTTTTGCAGCGTCAGTGTGGAATCGTTGAGCGTGGTGTTATAGCCATGACTGTCTATCGTGACCTTGTTGCCGTTACTCACGGTAATATTGCCGGAACCCAGGTAGTTATGACCGGCTTCCAGTTGACCGATATTCAAATCGCTGGTTAATGAGGTTGTAACCCCTCCCTCGGCATTTCCCGTGTTCGTGACAAACAGACCGCCGCCAAAGGTATTATTGGCGCTCTCCAGGTTTAAAACTCCGCCGCCATAGCCATTGGATACTGACGTCAGAGAGCCATTTCCGGTGAAGTTGGTCCCGCTTTCAAAGGTGACCTGCCCATTTACACGGATCGTTCTGTCAATACCGTCTAAGTTGAAATCTTGAGCATGGGTGAAATCTATATTTTGCGCCGAGAAATCACCGTTGATATTCAGTGCGTTATCCACGACAGCAATCGAATCTAGCCCGATATTATTGGAAACAATGGATGCCCCGTTTTCAATTGTTATCTCGCCGGTGCCCACTGAATTAGCGAGTCGAAGCATAGAGTTTGAAAGAAGAGTGATATCGCCGCTGAAATTAGAAGAATCGAGGCTCTGGCCCAGATTTACCAGACCATTGACGATCAGTTGCCCGGCACCTGTCATTACGCTGTAAAAACCAACGCCCACAGCCCCGATTGACCTTTGTGAGTCGGTGGTCACTACTGTATCGCTGTTTAACTGAACACTGTTAAAGTTCAACGTACCATCGTGATCGCTCAGGGTGATAGCCGCTTGCGTGTTAGCATCGCCGCTATCAAGAATCAGAGCTCCTCCGCTTACCGTCATGGCATAACCGGTAGCTGCGCCAGTACCTACGGTTAATGAACCAATGGTACGACCTGTGCCCCCTAAACTCAGGCTGCTGAGGCCGGTTGCGGAGGCACCAAATATGACAGATGCACCTGCGTGGTCAGGAATATTATAGGTATCTCCTCCAACCCAGTTTTTGCCGTCCCCCCACACAGAACTTCCTGCCGCACCGCTCCATTCTGCCGTCATGTTTTCAAGCGGACGGAGTTCGTCACCCACCTGAACTGCGCCCTGGTTAAAGCCCTGGAACCAGACAGAACTCAGTTGATCGGCAGTCAGCGTGTTATCAACAGTGACATGATCCAGCGATGAACCCAGATTGCCTTCCCAGCCACCGATACGCAGTGCATCGCTTGCACCGGAAAGCGTACCCAAAGCAACCAGGTTGGAGCTTCCCCCTGTACCGCCCATATTGACGGTCAGTGAACTGTTATTGCCGCTGTTTACGCCGGTGAAGTGTTGATCATAGCCGTTAAAATTCAGTGTTGAATCAGTGTCCTGAACTAAATTGAGATCCATCCACGGGGAAATCTGATCAGCCTGATTCATGACAAGCGTACCGCCGCCTAAATTGACGGTAGAGGTGGCTATCTTGGCGGTGCCCAGATCCAGAGTTCCGTCTAACGCGGTGAGCGACAGAAGGCTCAAATCGGTTATTCCGCTTTGCACAGTCAGGGTGCCTTTTCCTGACTTCGTCAACGCCCCGACGCCTGTAATGGCACCCGTACCGTTAATGTTCTGTGCTGAGGCGGAATCCATAGTAATGCCTATTCCGGATTGCACACTGGTAGAACCTGACAATATCGTCAGGTCTTTCCCTACATCCAGTATTACGCCATTACTATTAAGTAAAGTGGTATTGCCCAAAACAACTGAGCCGCTGGAGTGAAGGCTTCCTTTGGTTGCACTATTACCAAAATCAATAGTACCGCCAGATAATGTAGTCGTACCTCCGCCCAACACATTAATCGTCGCACCATCTGTTATTTTGGTGGTGCTGCCTGCAAAATCGACATTGCCTGTTGCAGAGGTATTAATATTCAGAATTGAAGATGCGCTCGAAACGTCAATATCGCCGGTGCCGAGCATATGGTTGGTGCCACTGGCATTACCGATCGTTAATGTATCGGAAACTGTGCCAGTGCCGACAGCGCCTTGTTGAATGTTCAGGCCACCGGAGAAGGTGTTATTTTTTGATTCAAGTACCAGGGTGCCCTTATCGGTTTTGTTGATGGCACTGCTACCCTGCAATGCGAAATTAGATCCGAAATCTAATGTTGCGCCATTACCGGCTTCCAGATTTAAGTCTTTTGTCAGAGTGGCGATTTCATTAGCATTTAATTTTAGCGTTTTACCTGCGCCGGCAACGCTGAATCCGTCATTAAGCGTAACCTGGTTGCTAAGGGTACGACTGCCGGATGAAACATCGAATTCTTGATCGCCACCGTCGGCTAAAACAATGGTAGAATTTCCGAATGCGGCATTATTACCCACAGCAACGATACCGGCATTGAAATTAAACTGACCATTGAAGGAGTTCGCGCCATTTAAAGCCAGGCTTCCCACACCCTCTTTATTAACGGAAGATGCATTAGATATTGCCCCATTAACAATGATCTTGGTATTTGTACCATCTTCAAATGTTAATTTTTTCCCGCCACCATTAATCGTCCCATTCAGCGTCAGTTTTGCGCCGTAGGTGCTGTCATTGGTAATATTCAGGTTGTTGCTGGTGGTGATTTTCGAATCAATCGTCGCGTTAATACTGTCTAAGAGAGAAATCAGCGAGTCAGAGCCGAGATTATCGAAATTCAGTGTGCCGCCGGAAATGCCAAAATTCGACATAGCGGAAATGTCGGTTGACGCAATGGAAAGCGAGCCAATCGTGTTGGTGGACGTTCCGAGGGAAACGGTTTTTCCATCAATCTTAACAGCATCATTATGAATAAAGTTAACACTGGTCCCTGCGCTATTTGGCACCAATGATAATGACCAGTTTGATGCTTCACTCCAGTTGTCATCAGCCGCACCTGTCCAGTCGGCAGATGCACCATAGGCAGAGCCGCCCAAAAGCAGTGCGCCGCCACCCAGAATACTGATCAGAGTATTACGGGTTATGTTTTCAGAACCAGTAAAGGCATTATTCATATTGTTGTGCTGCATTGATTTACAAGCAGACGACAACTCTTTATATAGTTTTTTTAATATAAAGACTTTTTCACATTTTCTTTTCATTTGATTCCGATCCTATTCTGTTTTTTTGCTGACATGCCTTCTGTAATAAAACAGAATAAGATAGCAAAACAGAAGATAGTGATTGCCGATTGATTTATGAGTTGAATAACAGAAGGATCTATCGTGCAATGACGATAGATTAATTCCTTCAGTAATTAACGACTATTTGAAGTAATTCCTTTACTGCGCAGGGTTCCATACGTTTGATTCTTTACATCTATCGGTTATTTCTAAAAGCTCTACAAAATGACTGTCATCAAGTGATTTTTTATTATATATCATATAAAAATCTACTGGCTCAGGCTCATATAAACACTCGAGTACTTTAAAATTAAAGCTGGTCGCGAATTTATCCGCAAACCATTTAGGAACAAAACTCACAATATCCGAGGTTTCAACAATGCTGGCATTCACGAACATCGAGCCGCTGCTGAACAAAAAATTGCGACTACTAAAATAATTCTGAATATCAGCCTGGGTTTTCTTAAGCCCATCAGAGTTTACGTTCAGGAACGTAGACTTCTCAAATTGCATCTCTTCCGGACTTAATGTCGTTCCTAATCGCGGGTGATTCTTTCTGCAAATAGGCACAGCCTTTTCAGACAAAAGATGTTTTGAAATCGTAGCGAACGAATAATTTTGCTTTATATCAAATACAATATCCGCCTTTCTGTATGTCAAAATATCTTCAGCGCTGTTCTCGGTTAAATCCGCACTGATATGAACAATTTCACAATTCAGCCCTGCATTATCCACTGCGGTATAAATGGCAGGCAATAATCTCAATGCGACATAAGGCGTGGCATGAATAACGATTTTTTTCTTTGCCATGACGTTGGAAAAATCGTTCAAACTTCCCAATAACTGCTGAAGGTTGAAGTTCGTGTTCAAATGCACGTGCAAGTCTTTTGCGGTTTTTGTCGCATCTAACCCGTTTCCGCTACGGATAAACAATGCGTCAGAGAAGAAATCGCGGAGCCTGGTCAGCGACTGACTGATCGCGGAAGGACTCACATTAAGAACTTGTGCGGCTTTCGTGACGCTTTTGTAGGTAAACACGACTTCAAAAACCAACAGGAGATTTAAATCAAAACCATGCATTTTTTGGATATTAGAAATAAATTCTTTATTCACCATATGCCGTCTCAAACCCCTGTTTGATGTAGTTAAAAAAACGTCCAAAACCAAAGAATTTCATTGTGAAGCGTAGCAGAGTCTGCTCGCTGGGTTTTAACTTTGTTTTAGAGCGTTTGCTTAACGGAGTGCATAGTAACAACGCGTGCCTGAAATGAGCAAAGCACAAATACTTACATGCGATTAAGCTGTGCTAAATATCAAGTAATTCAAAAGAGTAAGAGATACTTTTAAGCAATTCGACCTGTCACTGATGCAGTAAATCTGCAAATACCCTCATGCAGACAGTGGAACCTGACGTGTTTTTTTATCCAGTTAAGCTGAGGTTATTGAGAAGTTTTAGAAACTGGCGTAACGGGACTTTTCTCCGCGGCCAGGCTCCCGTCTGGCCGCTGCACCCGCATCACGCACGCACGGTCGGCACATCGCTCCAGCGGGTGGTCCAGGCCGGTGAAAGCATGTCGCGCTTCATCTGCCAGCGCCGGTCGGTGCCCTGCCCGGCAAACCACAGCGTGCCTTTGCTTTTCTTATTGATGTCATCAAAAAGTGTCATCAGTGCATCGCTGTTGGGCCGGGGCGGAGACTCATCGAACAAATGCAGCTGGGCCACACCCTGGCTGAAAAAGTCACCCAGCATCACGCCCGCTTTTTGGTAGCGGTAGCCCTCTTTCCAGACGTTATCCAGGCAGCGTAACGCCGCCGAGATAATGTCGCGGGTATCCTGCGTCGGCGTCATCAGCCGGGTATTGGCGAGGTTGCCGTAATAAATGCCGCCGTTGTCGAAAGGGCTGGTTTTAATAAATACGCAGATTTGCCGGCAAAACTGATGCTCGCCACGCAGTTTTTCAGCCGCGCGGCTGGCGTGAAAACAGATGGCTTCGCGCATCTCCTGATAGGCGCTGACCCGAGTGCCGAAAGAGCGCGAACACACAATTTGCTGTTTAGCCGGTGCAAATTCTTCAAATCCGAGACAGGGTTCTCCGCGCAGTTCACGCACGGTCCTTTCCATCACCACGCTAAAGTTTTTCCTGATGTATCCCAGGTCGCATTCGGCCAGTTTGAGGGCTTTATCGATACCGGCATCATGCAGTTTTTTTGATGTCCTTCGCCCGATGCCCCACACCTCGTCAACGGGCAGAAGCGCCATCAGTTTACGCTGGCGTGCGGGATCAGACAGATCAATCACGCCCTCGGACTGAGTCCACTTTTTGGCGGCATAATTGGCGAGTTTTGCCAGCGTTTTGGTCGGCGCGATGCCGACGCCGATCTTCAGGCGGGTATGCTGCCCCACGGTCTGCCGTATCTTTTTGCCAAATGCGTGCAAATCCGTGTTGTGAGGTAACTCGCGAAGATCGAGAAAGGCTTCATCAATGCTATAAATTTCAATCTGTGGACAGATCTGCTCGAGCGTATCCATCACGCGCTGGCTCATATCTCCGTAAAGTTCATAGTTACTGCTGAACACCACCACGTTATGTTGCTGAAAAATGGCTTTTTGTTTGAAGTATGGCGCGCCCATTTTTATGTTGAGCGCTTTCGCTTCCGCAGACAGTGCGATCACGCAGCCGTCATTGTTGGAAAGCACCACGACGGGTCTGCCTTGCAGATCGGGCCGCCAGGCCACTTCGCAGCTCGCGTAAAACGAGTTCACATCAGCGAGTGCGTACATTGCGATGCATCATGCTGATAACGGTTGTCACCACGCCGACGATCTCGACTTCTCGGTCCTCATTCAGAGGGATCGGCGCATAAGCCGGATTTTCAGCGCGCAGATGCGGAAAAGGATGAAGCATCAGCCTTTTGACGGTGAATTCCCCATCGAGGCTGGCTACAACAATGTCATTGTGGGCAGGCTTGAGGCTGAAATCGACCAGCAGCATGGAACCATCGATAATCGCTGCGTCCCGCATAGAATCCCCGGACACCTTAAGCACATACGTAGAGGAAGGATGGGCGATCAGATGCGCCACCAGATCGATCCCTTTCTCCACATAGTCGGCAGCCGGGCTGGGGAAACCTGCTGAAATATTGTTTAAATACAAAGGAATATTCGTTTTTTGCTGCCGCGCGGCGATCTTGTAAAGCATCATAAGGGGTTCTCACATCAATTACTGTGTTTATATACAGTATAGTTGATGAGATTTTCAGATCAATGCTCCTGGCGTGGATAAACCCCCGCTCCTCTCGTTCGCAGGACTATCAGCTTGATCTCACTAAAAAGATAATCAGCGCCTTTTTCGCATAGCAACGCTTTCCGCACCCTGCTCTGGCAGACGCCATGTAGTCTCAGCCATGCGTGCCCGGCATGACGTCATTGTCAGGTGAACGCCCTATTCATGAGCTCAGTTCATAGAGTCTATCCGTTTACACGCCATTATTTATTAATGGGTTACCGCTACTCTTCATTCATCACCGCGATATGTCATCGCCTGTGATTCACCTAAATCGTGAGGAACTGAACAATGCAAAAACGCTATCTCGGTAATTCAGGGCTTGAAGTCTCAGCGCTCGGCCTGGGGTGTATGGGGTTGAGCCACGGCTACGGCCCGGCGACGGATACCCGCGAGGCAGTCGCGTTAATCCGTTCCGCCGTTGAGCGCGGCGTGACATTTTTTGATACCGCCGAAGTGTATGGCCCTTATCTGAATGAAGATGTTGTCGGCGAAGCCTTAAAACCGTTTCGCGACCGGGTCGTTATTGCAACCAAGTTTGGCTTCACCTTTGGCGACGATAATAAACAGCAGAACTTAAACAGCCGCCCGGAGCATATTCGTCAGGCGGTTGAAGGTTCACTGCGTCGGTTGAAAACGGATGTTATCGATCTGCTTTATCAGCACCGTGTCGATCCTGACGTACCGATTGAAGAGGTGGCAGGAGCGGTAAAAGACCTGATTGCCGAAGGGAAAGTGAAGCATTTCGGGTTGTCCGAAGCGGGTGTTGAAACCATTCGCCGGGCTCATGCGGTTCAGCCGGTGACGGCACTGCAAAGTGAATACTCCATGTGGTGGCGTCAGCCTGAGCAAGAGATTTTACCGACGCTTGAAGAACTGGGCATTGGCTTCGTGCCGTTCAGCCCGTTAGGGAAAGGCTTTTTGACCGGGGCCATCAAAACGGGTACCACCTTTGGCGAGGATGATTTCCGCAGCATAGTGCCACGTTTTGCCGCCCAAGCGCTTGAGGCCAATGAACACCTGACGGTCTTGCTGGCCAAACTGGCGGCAGAAAAACACGTTACCTCCGCGCAAATTGCGCTGGCCTGGTTACTGGCGCAAAAACCGTGGATTGTTCCTATCCCCGGCACCACTAAGCTGCATCGTCTGGAAGAGAACATGACCGCAGCCGACGTGATGCTCTCACCGGATGATTTGCAAAAAATCTCGCAGGCTCTGGACTCAGTCAACATTACCGGCGAGCGCTATCCGGCGGCATTGCAGGCGCGGGTCGGGCGTTAAGCCATCTGACCGGCGGTTTCTCGCAGATTCCGCCGGTCATTCATTCTTTGTAGCGCAGCGCATCAATCATCAGGGCGAAAGCCGGTGGGTGCTGCTTGCGGCTCGGGTAATACAGGTAATAGCCCGGGAATGACGGGCACCATTCGTCGAGGATCTGGATCAGGGCTCCCGATTTAACCGCCTCTGCCACCAAATCTTCCGGCACACAGGCAATACCAAATCCGGACAACACGGCATCAATTCTTTCAGCCAGATGATTGAAAATCAGCTGCCCTTCGACCCTCACGCGCAACGGTTTGCCCTCTTTTTCAAACTCCCAGTGGTATATGCCTCCGGCAGTAGGCAGCCGCATGTTAATACACCGGTGATCCTGCAATTCATGCGGCGTACGCGGGGTGCCGTAATCGCTGAAATACGACGGTGCGCCGACCACCACCATGCGCATGTCTCCCCCCATTTTGACCGCCACCATGTCCTTATCCACACTCTCGCCCAGACGAACCCCGGCATCGAACCGGCCATCGACGATATTCACGAAGCCGTTATCGACCACCAGTTCGACATTAATTTCCGGGTATTCCCACAAGAACGGTTTTAGCTTTGGCCACAGCAGAGTTTGGGCGGCATGCTCACCCGCAGAAATCCTGATATTGCCGGACGGGGCGCGGTTGCTCTGAAGAAGGGTGTCAAGTTCCTGCTCAAGATCGGCAAGGCGTGGCTCAAGACAGGCAATAATGCTCTCTCCCGCTTCCGTCGGGGCGACGCTGCGGGTGGTACGGGTGAGAAGACGAAGGTTTAACCGCTCTTCCAGCCCTTTAATCGCATGGCTTAACGCTGACTGCGAGACGCCCAGTTTACCCGCTGCTTTGGTAAAACTTCTCTCTCTGGCAACAACCAGAAAGACCTGAAGCTCATTGAAGTTTTCTTTTAGCATGGCGTATTCCTTAAAAAGCATGGCGGCAGAAGGTGGCACTCATGAAGTCAGTTCATGAACGCAAACAGTTTACCCCCGCAGGGCGATGTTATGCTTGTTTTTTATGAGGATTTTCGTGGGTTTACCCACAGAGGTCGGTGCGCGCGAAAAAGCAAAGCCGTGATGCCGCGCCCGTAATAATGAAAAAATACATTCGAAATTAGAATATATGAATTAAAAATAATTGATGGCATAAATATTTATTGAATTGTTTCCGCCAACCTGAAAAATATCATTCTGAAATAACGCCCTCCGGAATAACGAATTAACGACGCCCGGCTAAAAACAGCCTGAATAAAAAGGTATGCTACTCGTCCATTCAGATAACGAGGCGGGATCGCTTCACATAATTAAGGTTTTTATGACTCCTCATATTACCCACGATGTCATTGAACATATCGCCCCGCGCGAAGTGATTATGCAGGCATGGAATGCAGTGGTGGCAGGCCTGCAATATTGCACTCAGGATACCGCCAGAGCGCGCTGGGCGCGGCAAAGCTGGTTTGGAAAGCACATGGAGTCGTCACCGGAACTTCTGGCCAGGCTGACGTTATTACAGAACTTCGTTAATTCAACCAAGCCATTGACGATTGCTTTTGATCCCCTTGCCAATATTCCCACCGCGATTGCGTATACTTATTCCCGGCGTCTCGATGATCCTTTACGTGTTCCCGCCATTTATTTAACCAGGAAATTCTGTACCGCACAGACCAATGACCGGGTGAAATATCTGATGAAAAACCGGAATAACAACGGCGTGCAGATTATTGCGTTGGCACACGAGCTTTCTCATCTGGTGATTGGCACTAACCGGAAAACGGGCAACTACTCTGCCGAGAAATATGCCCACGAGGCAAAAAACTTACGCGATAAAGATCCACAATACGCGTTACATAACGCGGACAATTATGGTTTCTGTATAGAGATGTGTTCCTGATCCGATCCCGGTGTCAGTGCGCGTCGCCCGCCTGCCCACGCAAAAACGCCCTGACAGCGGGAAACCGCGATCAGGGCGTTATCGTCAGGTCATCAGGCCGCTTTGACGGCGCGTACCTTTTTGGTTTTTACCGCTTCTTCCGGCTGTTCTTCCATTTGCGCGTCTTCGGTATGCTCGTCTTGTGCATCAGCCTCTTCCGTCACGTCTGATTGAGCTGCGACGTTCGCCGGGGCACTTTCCGTTTCAGGCAGTTTGCTGGTGCGCAGGATGTGCTGAACGGCGTCTTTCTGCTCGGCGAGGTGCATGGCGATGTTTTCCGCCAGCGCTTCGTCGATTTCAATGTTGCTCTGTAACAGCCAGTCAGTAAAAGTATCTGCCATGTCGAGCATTTTGTCGTAGGCGTCTGCTTCTTTCTTATTGGCAAATGTCATTTTTTCTTCACCTTTTCTGACTACCACAAATTTTGTTTCAACAGCCATGATTTCACTCCTTATACTGTAATTATACACAGTATATCAACAATGGGTAACGCTGACATCATACATTTAAATTTTTGATGCGTATTTTTAATGGCGCGCATTATACGGCGGGATCAATGAAAGAGGTTTTCAGCGGGAGAAAAAGCGGCTATCAAAATAAGAAACAGAGGCTGAGCAACCTCTGACGCCCGTGGGCTGGCGTCAGCGGTTTATCGGAAAGAGACGATCAACCCGGAATTAAAACGTCTCCCAGGATCCTTCATCACTTTTGTCCAGCGGAGAATTCATGCGGTGAGACAGCAACGTCGGTCTTTTCAACGGCGGCGCCTGACGCACCGGCGTGTTCACTCCCGCCGCGCTGACTTTAAAGATGCTGATGGACTCCGCCAGACGCTCGGCCTGCTCGTTAAGGGAATACGCAGCCGACGAGGCTTCCTGCACTAACGCGGCGTTCTGCTGGGTCACTTCGTCCATTTGGGTGATGGCTTTGTTGATCTCTTCGATCCCCGTGCTTTGCTCATGGCTGGCGATGGAGATTTCACCGACGATATCCGTCACGTTCTTCACGCTGGACACCACTTCCGCCATGGTGGCACCGGCTTTCGCCACCAGTTGCGTGCCGTTATCGACTTTCGACACAGAATCGTCGATCAGCACTTTGATCTCTTTTGCCGCAGAGGCGGAGCGCTGCGCGAGGTTGCGAACTTCTGAGGCCACCACCGCAAATCCACGCCCCTGCTCACCCGCGCGGGCGGCTTCTACCGCGGCGTTTAGCGCCAGAATGTTGGTCTGGAAAGCGATGCCGTCAATCACAGAAATGATATCGACAATTTTGCGTGAGGAAACGTTAATGCCTTCCATCGTGCTGACCACCTGCCCGACCACTTCACCGCCTTCGACGGCAACACGCGAAGCCTGTGCGGCAAGCTGATTCGCCTGACGCGCGTTGTCGGCGTTCTGTTTCACGGTGGCGGTCATTTCTTCCATGGCCGACGCGGTTTCTTCCAGCGAGCTGGCCTGCTGTTCGGTGCGGGAAGAGAGATCCAGGTTACCCGCCGCAATCTGACTGGACGCACTGCTGATGGCCTGCGTACCCGAACGCACTTCGGTGACGATCCTGAGCAGGTTTTCATTCATATTTTTCAGCCCCTGCATCAGCTGGCCGGTTTCATCGGTGGAGGTCACGCGAATGTCCGTAGTCAGATCCCCGGCGGCGACACTTTCCGCCACCTGCACCGCCGTGCCCAGCGGACGGGTAATGGAACGGGTGAGGAAATAGCCCATGATCATCGCCAGCAGAACGGCGATGACGGAGAAGATAAGCGTCAGCTGAATGGCCGTTGCGCCCTCTGCGACGGCCTGTTTGCCTTCGGCGCGCAGTTGTTGGTCCTGTGAATTCGCGAACGCGTTCGCCAGGTCTAAGAACGCGTTTTGCGAGGTGGTCAGTTTACGCAACACGTATTCATTGGCGCCGTCCACATCCCCGGCGCGGGTGAGTGCGATCAGCTCCTGCTTGGCGGTTTCGAACGTTTCACCGGCCTTTTGCAACACCTGAATTTTTTGTTTTCCGGTCACCGTGCTCTGGATCGCGGCAATTTTATTCATTGAGGAATTCGTTTCCTGAGTTGCGCTATCAAGCTGCAAATAACGATTTTTATTTTGCTCAGGGTTTTTAATATCAATAACAATGCCGCGCAGGAATTTAATCTGTGAATTGACGCTGTCACGAACATCAAAAGCCAGACGCACTTTGACATAGCGATCGCCGATAATTTGTTCTACGGCGTCGTTAATGCTGCTTATTTTGGTGATGGCGGTAACGCTGACGATGATTAATAACAAAACAACCAGACCGAAGGCGGCGCCCAGACGAGCGCCTACCTTCATATTGCTGATAAAATTGAACATTTTTTCCCTTATTTCCTGACTATAAAAAACAAATACCATCAAAAATAATTCAAAATATTGACGATTACATAGCGAAACTACTTTCAAATATCTTATTTAATTCAGAGGGGTTATCGGTAGAAATAAGGGGAACTTTAGGCGCACAGCAGAATGGAAAGTGTAAAAAGAGGTGAATGAATTTATAACGTTACTGAACAAAGCGGGGTCACATCCTCCCCTGCAAAGAGGGAGGATGTGTGAGGAGGATTAAGGTCAGAGAATAACGCTGGCAAACCTCTCTTCCAGCCAGCCGACGCGCATTTCAGGCACCGAGCGCAGCAGTTCGCGGGTGTATTCATCCAGCGGTTCAACCAGCGTCGACGCCACCGGCCCCTGACGCACAATCACGCCCTCTTTCAGAACCGCCACTTCATCGGCGATTTCACGCACCACCTGTAAATCATGCGTGATGAATAAATAGGCGATACCGGTGTCCTGCTGAATGCGACGCAGCAGCGCCAGCACGTCGCGCGCGACCAGCGGATCGAGCGCCGATGTCGGTTCATCGCACACAATCAGTTTTGGCTCTGCCGCCAGCGCCCGCGCAATGCAGACGCGCTGCTTCTGCCCGCCGGAGAGTGCGGCCGGAAAACGTTCTGCCAGTTCAGCGTGCAGGCCGACCTGCGCCAGCAGCTCCCTGACGCGGGCATCGCGCTGGCTGCGGTTGAGATCGGAAAAACAGCTCAGCACGCGGGCGATCTGGCTGCCGACGCGTTCTTTTGGGTTCAGTGCGGTGTCGGGGATCTGATGGATCAGCTGCACGTCACGCAGTTGCAGGCGGCTGCGCTGACGCAGATTCGCAGGCAGACGCTCCTGCCCCAGGCTCACCTCTCCCGACTCCGGGCTGAGCAGGCCGCAAATGACCTTGCCGAGCGTCGATTTCCCCGAACCGGATTCACCGATCACCGCCAGCGTGCGCCCGCGCGGCAGACGCAGCGACACACTGCGCAATACCGGCTGCGCATGATAACGGGCGCTGATGTTGTTTATCGTCAGGGCCGCCGGTGCGTCGCCGGTTTGCGGCGTTTTCACCTCTCCCTGCGCATGAAGAAGCCGCCGGGTGTAATCCTGCTGCGGTTGCGTCAGCAACTGAGGAGTGGGCGCCTGTTCGACGGTTTTACCCTGTTGCAGGACCATGATCTGATCGCTTAACTGCGCCACCACCGCCAGATCGTGACTGATGTAAATCGCCGCCACGCCGGAAAGGCGGATCACGTCGCGGATGGCTTTCAGCACGCCGAGCTGCGTGGTGACGTCCAGCGCGGTCGTCGGCTCATCGAAAATCAGCAATTCGGGGCCTGCGCACAGCGCCATCGCAATCATCGCGCGCTGCAACTGGCCGCCCGACACCTGATGCGGATAGCGCTGATAAAACTGTTGCGGCTCAGGCAAACCGAGCAATTCAAACAGCTCGAGGGCTTTTGCCTGCGCCTGCCGGCGATCCGCCACCTTATGTTTCAGCGCGGCTTCTATCACCTGCTCGCCCAGCGTGATCGCCGGGTTAAACGCCGCCCCGGCAGACTGCGCCACGTAGGCAATATGCCGCCCGCGAACCTGACGTAAACGGCGATCGGAAAGCGTGGTCAGCTCCTGACCGTTGAACAAAATGCTGCCGGATTCGATGCGCATCCCCTGACGACAATGGCCGAGGATTGCCAGCCCGATGGTCGATTTCCCGGCACCGGATTCACCAATCAGCCCCAGCACTTCGCCACGATTTACGGTGAATGACACATTATCCACCAGCGTGCGCGGATTTTTTCCCTGTGAAACCACGCGTAAATTGTCGACGCTCAGTAAATTCCCGCTCATGCTTTTCTCCCCCAGACGCGCGTGGTGCCGCTCATCAGCCAGTCCGCCACGGCGTTCACCGCCAGAGCCAGCACGGCAATCGCACCGCCCGGCACCAGTGCCGCCCAGACGCCGAACAAGATGCCGTCTTTGTTATCACGCGCCAGCCCGCCCCAGTCTGCGGTCGGCGGCTGGATGCCTAAACCGAGGAACGAGAGCGCCGAGAGAAACAGCAAAATAAAGATGAAACGCAGGCCGAATTCGGCGATCAGCGTCTGCAACGCGTTGGGTAAAATCACGTGCCAGAGGATCCAGCCGAGGCTTTCGCCGCGCAGCCGCGCCACGTCAACAAACTCCATCACGCTGATATCCACCGCTAAGGACCGCGCCACCCGAAGCACGCGGGTAGATTCCAGCAGGCCAAGCACCAGCGTCAGCACCAGAATGGTTTTTGGCAGCACCGCGAGCACGATCAGCGCCAGAATAAGCGTGGGTATCGCCATCACAATATCGTTACAGCGTGAAATCACCTGATCCAGCCAGCCACCGCGCAGACCGGCAATAAAGCCTAAGGTGCAGCCGACGGCGAAAGCCACCAGCGTCGCCAGTGCAGTCACGCCGAGAGAAACGCGCGTTCCCCAGATGAGGCGCGAAAGCAGATCGCGGCCAAGATTATCGGTGCCCAGAATGGCGTCCGGCCCCGGCAAATCCCACGACATACCGAGAGTCTGATCCGGCGCATGGGGTGCCAGCCACGGCGCAAAAACAGCGATGAGAATAAAGAGGCTCAGCACCAGCAGGCCAAGAGCGGAGGCGGGTCTGAGTGAAGCGAAAGCGGGCATTGCAGCAATTCCTAAGATTTAACGGTTGTGGCGCAAACGCGGATTGGCAACCAGGGCCATCACATCCGCCAGCAAATTCAACAGGATATAAATCCCCGCCAGTAACAACGCACAGTCCTGCATCACAGGAATATCGCGTTTACTGATGCTGTCGACCATGTACTGTCCCAGCCCCGGATACACAAACACGTTCTCGACAATCACCACGCCGACCATCAGATAAGCCAGATTGATTGCCACGACGTTAATGATCGGGCCGATCGCGTTGGGCAGAACGTGACGCCACAGAATGCGCGACGGCGACAGCCCCTTCAGCAGCGCGGTGTCCACGTAAGCAGAACTTTGCGCGGCAATCAGCGCGGCGCGGGTCATGTTGCTCATGTGCCCGAGGATCGCCAGCACCAGCGTGGCGCACGGCAGGGAAATCGCCGACAGTTTTGCCGCCAGCGGCATGTCCGCCGTGATGCTACTGTTGCTCGGCGCCCACGCCAGCGTGATGGCGAAAATCAGGATCAACAGATAACCGGAGAAGAATTCCGGCAGCGCAACGGTGGCGCGGGTGATGGCGTTGAGCAGGGTATCTACCCAGCTGCCGTGAAAGCGCACCGAGATAAAGCCAATCAGCAGGGCCAGCGGTACGGCGATGGCCGCGGTGCAGCCCGCCAGAAACAGCGTATTGCCAAGGCGGGTAAACAACGGGCCGCTGATGGCTTCGCGGGTGGAGAAACTGGTGCCGAAATCGCCGTGCAGGATGCCAAACAGCCAGCTCAGATAACGGCTGATCGCCGGTTTATCCAGCCCCAGTTGCAGGTTCAGTTCACGAATGGCATCCGGCGTGGCGCTCTGGCCGAGGATCGCCGTGGCGGCGTTACCCGGTAACAACTGCACACCGGCGAAAATCAGCACCGACACCGCGAGGACGATCAGTACGCCGTAAAACAGGCGTACCAGCACCATGCTCAGCAGGCCGGAACGGGAGTGCGAAAAACGGCCCGCAGGCCGTTGTGTCACTTTTTGAGAGGACAAATCTGACATTATTTTACCCGGTTCAGCTTTCGATCCAGACTTTCTCTGCCGCACGGTTGCCACTGAGTGGCATCCCCGGCACAGAGGTGAACCCTTTGATTTTGGTGGAACACCCGTCCAGTGCATCGGCGTACAGCGGAATGATTTCGCTGCCCTCATCCACCAGCATGACCTGAATGTCGTGGTAAATCTGCTTGCGGCGCGCTTCGTCCGGCTCACCGCGCGCGGCTTTGACCATCGCATCAAAGGCCGGTACGTGCCACGCCGATTCATTCCACGAAGACTGGCTGGTGAATACCAGTGAAAGCAGTGCATCCGCGGTCGGACGGTTTGCCCAGTTCGACGACACAAAGGCTTTCTTCTGCCAGATATCATTCCAGAACGCATCGTCCGGCACGCGCACCACATTCAGGTTAATGCCCGCTTTGGCCGCTGACTGCTGATAAAGCTGACCAGCATCGACGGCACCGGGGAAACCGGCATCCGCCACGTTGAGGGTCAACGGGCCGCTGAAGCCGGATTTTTTCCAGTGGAACTGGGCTTTTTCAGGATCGTACGGACGCTGCGGAATGTCTTTGGCGAAGTAGCGGTTCGACGGGAAGATCGGGTTGTCGTTCGCCACGCTGGCGTAACCGCCGAGCACGGTATCGATGATTTGCTGACGGTCGATGGCGTATTTCAGCGCCAGACGGCCATCGACGTTATCAAAGGGTGCCAGATTCGACAGGCCTGGGAAGGTATAAATCATACTGTCTTTGGCGCGCACCAGTTTCAGGTTCGGCATCCGTTCGATACGGCTGACAATACGCGGGTTCACGCGGTTGATGAGTTGCGCAGAGCCGCTGACCAGCGCCGCCACGCGCGCGGTTGAGTCGTTCATCGCCAGCGTTTCGACAGAATCGACGTGGCCGCGTTCGCTGTTCCAGTAGTTCGGATTGCGTTTGGTCAACGTGGTGACGCCCGGCTGGAATTTTTCCAGAATGAACGCGCCAGTGCCGATGCCTTTATCAAAGCTTTCGTTTTCTGCGGTGATGGCAAAATGCACGGCGCTGAGAAGCCAGACAAATTCGACATCCGGCGCATTCAGTTTGATCGTCACTTCATGTTCGCCGGTAGCCTCAATCGAGCTGGCGGATTCTAAGTATCCCTTCACCGGTGAAGTGGATTTTTCGCCACGGTGGTGATTGAGGGAGTAGACCACGTCTTTCGCGCCCAGCGAGCGGCCATCATGGAACTGCACGCCCTGACGGATTTTCAGTACCCAGGTTTTGCTGCCGTCAGCGGATGCCCAGGATTCGGCCAGCGATGGCGCAAGTCTGGCGTTTTCATCGATTTCCACCAGATTATTGAACAGCTGTGAACCGACAAAATACATGTAGGTTTCGAACCAGAACGCCGGATCGAGGCGGTCTGTGCTGGAGGCGTTATCGACGCCCACCACTAAGTGGCCGCCCTTCTTCGGTTTTTCAGCCTCAGCGGCGAAGGCTTTGCCCAGCCACGTGGAGCTGGTGGCAGCCGCAATGGAAAGTGCCCCCGCACTTTTAATAAATGAACGACGATCAATCATGGTTTTCCCCTGTCAGGGAGGGCCTGCGCCCTCAAATGTCGTCAATACGTTCTGACGTTTTGTTATGCGTTATTGTTTAGTAAATGCCTGTTTCAGCGCGGCAATGTGTTCCGGCCCGATGCCGCAGCAGCCGCCGACCATGGTGGCGCCCTGCGCCACCCAGTCTTTGGCAAAGTCGAGATAACCGGCAGGATCGGTGTCCTGACGCATTTTGCTCAGCCCTTCATTCGCGCCACGTTTGTTATCGGAAGGCTCGAATGCGTTGGCGTACACGCCAATATCCAGTGCGGAACCTTGTGCCGTCAGCGCGGCGCGTGCCGTGTTGACCGCCGTCGCCATCACTTCCGGGCGGCTGCAGTTAAACAGCACCGCCCCCGCAGACACCCGCAATGCTGCGTTTACCGCGACATTCACTGATTCACCCGAGCGCAGCAGCGCGTTGCCGAATTCATCAAGGTTGTCCTGCAGGGTGAACGAAAGCCACAGCGGGCGCGGGTCATTGCCCAGCACCTCGCGAACGGCTTCCACTTCGGCCACAGAACTCTGCGTTTCGGCCAGCCAGACATCGACGTAATCCGTCAGATTATCCACCAGCACGCGCAGCAATTTTTTGGCGGCTACCGGTTCGAACAGATCCGGACGATAAGATCCCAGAACCGGAGGAAGCGAACCCGCGACCTGCACGGCAGACGGTGACGAATCTGCCGCTTCACGCGCCAGTTTGCCGGAGAGCGCAATCAGCGCCGCGCCCTGCTCTGCAAACACCGGCTCGCTGATGTGGAAAGGCACGACGGCATAACTGTTGGTGGTGATCACCTGAGAACCCGCGGCGATAAAGGCATCATGCGCAGCCCGGACAAATTGCGGGGCTTCCATCAGCGCCAGCGCCGACCATTCAGGCTGACGAAAGGGGGCGCCCATGCGGGCCAGTTCGCGGCCCATGCCGCCATCGAGGATTTTAATGTTACTGATCATTGTGTCGTCACCTGGTGTTTTTCTTAACCGAATCAAGCGCTGCGTGATGTTGATCCGCGAGGTGGCTCCACTCTACAAAACGAACGTTTAGATGTCTAGATTTCTTAATGGCTAAACTATGCAAAAAAACATTCATCGCAACTATGCGATGCAAAGCGCAAATAAATGAACGCAATGATAAAAGCCGGTTCTCCGGCATTTCTGCACTGATATTTCACTTAAGTATCATCATTATAAAATTTATGCCTTATCCCTGCCCTTTCCCAATTCCGCCACGAACTTTACCTTTGTTATATTTATTTACACCTGAAAGCTCAATGCGTATTATTCTCATTCGCTTTATTGTCCACACCCATTATCTGCCCCTCCATCCCGGTGTTTATCAGGGTTTGGCGAAAAATGGCGGGCGGTAACGCGAACATAAAACATAAAAGCAGTGGCGACGTAAAAGCAGTATCAAAAAATAAATAATCGTTTGGAGAATAACAATGTTGTTCGTTTCAGGGCCGTCCTTAACAGAAAGTCATACAGTGAAATCAGCCCGTAAGGGGAATAACCATTTAGGCCGGAAGCTTTCGCTTTCCGTTATTGCCGTTTTTGTTTCCTCTTCGATCCATTCCGTGCAGGCTGCACCAACCGCCGCGCCGAAAGCCGCCGACGATACCGTGGTTGTCACCGGTCAGACGGGCAACGACACCGGCAGCACCGCGCAAGATTACAGCGTGCCCGTCACCACCGCAGGCACCAAAATGCTGCTGACGCAGCGCGATATTCCTCAGTCGGTCAGCATCATCAGCACACAGCGTATGCAGGATCAGCAGTTGCAAACGCTCGGTCAGGTACTCAATAACACCACCGGCATTACACAAAACGTCGCGGATATGGATCGCCGCACGTATTACTCGCGCGGTTTTCTCATCGATAACTACATGACCGACGGTATTCCTACGGTGTTTGAGCCGCGCTGGAACCTGGGCGATGCCGAATCTGACACCGCGCTGTACGAACGTATCGAAGTGGTGCGCGGCGCAACCGGTCTGATGACCGGGCCGGGTAACCCGTCCGCGTCGGTAAACATGGTGCGTAAACACGCCGACAGCAAAGAATTCACCGGCAACGTTTCCGCCACCTACGGCAGCTGGAACAAACAGCGCTATGTTGCCGATCTGTCCACACCATTGAGTGAATCGGGCAACGTGCGTGGCCGTCTGATCACCGGTTATCAGGACAATAACAGCTACGTCGAACGTTACGGCGCAACCAAAAAGTTCGTCTATGCCGCAGTAGATGCCGACGTGACCGATTCCACCCTGCTCTCCGCCGGTTACGAATTCCAGCAGACCGACGCCGACAGCCCGACCTGGGGCGGAATGCCGCGCTGGTACATAGACGGCAGCAAAACAAATTACCGTCGCGGGTTTAACTCCGCACCGGACTGGGCCTACAACAATAAAGAAAGCAAAAAACTGTTCACCACCCTCAAACAGTCCTTTGATAACGGCTGGGTGGTGACGCTGAACGGCACGCATAACGAAACGCTGATCGACAGCAAACAGATGTATATCGACGGTTATTTCGATAAAACCACCGGCGCGGGCGTCTCTTCTTACGCCGGTTATCCGGTCGTGGGCGGTACCGGCTACAACACCGGTAAGCGTAAAGTGGATTCCGTGGATACGTTCGCCAGCGGCCCCTTTGAGCTGTTTGGACGTGAGCATGAGCTGATGACCGGAATCAGCTACAGCAAGCAGCAGAACACCTATTACAGCGCCTTCGCCAATATCTCCACGGAAGAGCTGGGTAACTTTAATAACTTTAACGGCCAGTTCCCGGAAACCGAATGGAGCCCGCGCAGCCTGTCGCAGGAAGACACCATTCGCCAGAAATCCGGCTATGTCGCCACCCGCCTTTCTCTCGCCGATCCGCTGCACCTGATCCTGGGCGCGCGTTACACCAACTGGAATTCGCACACCCTGACGGACCAGATCGAGAAGAACAACATCACGCCTTACGCCGGTCTGGTGTATGACATCAGCGAAAACTGGTCAACCTACGCCAGCTACACATCGGTGTTCCAGCCGCAGACTTACCGCGATATCAATGGCGCGTACCTGTCGCCGGTCATCGGCAAAAACTACGAAGCCGGTGTGAAATCCGACTGGATGAACAGCCGTCTGACCACCTCGGTGTCAATTTTCCGCGCCGAGCTGGATAACGTCGCCCAGGCCACAGGCCGTACCATTCCTGGCTCGACAGATGCCGCCTATGAAGGGAAAAACGGCACCGTCAGCCGTGGCGTGGAATTTGAAGTGAATGGCGCGGTGACCGACAACTGGCAGATGACCTTCGGCGGTACCCGCTATATTGCAGAAGATGAAAATGGTGAAGCGGTGAACCCGAACCTGCCGCGCACCCAGCTGAAGCTGTTTACAAGCTATCGTTTACCGATGTTGCAGGATCTGACGGTCGGTGGCGGTGTGAACTGGCAGACCCACGTCTGGGATGACGTCTCAGGCCCGGATGGCGATGGCACCCGTCATGCGGAACAAGGCAGCTATGCGCTGGTCAGCCTGTTCAGCCGCTATCAGGTCACCAAACAACTGTCGGTGCAGGCGAACGTCAACAACCTGTTTGATAAAGAGTACGACACCAGCGTGAATCAGTATGTGGTGTACGGCGAACCGCGTAACCTGTCGGTGACGGCAAACTACAGCTTCTGATAACACCAGGTAACATTACGGCGACCGGCAGCATCAATGTGGCGGTCGCCGACGTGTTGAAAATCTCTTTCCTGACGCCACCTGCTCCTCATCCCGATGTTCAAATTCTGCAAGCCTCCTTAATACTGTTCTGCTAAAAACTTCCGCAAAAACTTCCGCAAAAACAATGTGTGATGACTTTTTGTTAAGATAAATAGTTATTTATTATAACTTACTCACCAATATTACCCTGAGTAATATGTCATGTTTACAGTGATGGTTTTTAAATTTCTCATGTATGCCTGAATTGATTAAATCTCATGCGGCCGCCATGAAATATTTTTCGGTCCGTTAATGATATAGATATTATTAATAATTAATTAAATAACATAATCCGTGTAAATA
>NZ_JAFMOX010000058.1 GCF_019049655.1 Rahnella rivi | reverse complement strand
CATGCCGAACTCAGAAGTGAAACGCCGTAGCGCCGATGGTAGTGTGGGGTCTCCCCATGCGAGAGTAGGGAACTGCCAGGCATCAAACAAGTGGAAAGCCCTGTACTGACGTACAGGGCTTTTTGCTATGTGGAATTTGAGCAGAAAGGGTGATGCTTATTGAGTATCCACATGTTTTTCGCTCAGGATTGACGAGAATACGAAAGGAAATCCAGAATATAAGAATGGGTATCAATGACGGATTAACTGATAAGTACTGTATCCGACGGCTGCACCGGCAATATCCCAGGTGAAATCCTTCCAGCTCCAGCCACTGCCACCATCACGGCTGTCATAAAACTCTTTCGCTGCACCCAGGCTGACCGAAAAGAGTAACCCAAATGACCGGCTGCGAGCCTCACTCCATCCCTGATTATCTCCATAAGCGGTTCCTGCTGCAGCTAATACAGCTGAACCAACAAAGTGCTCGGCTTTATCCTTACCGGTCCATGGATCGTTTGCGTAATGCGTACAGCCACTGCTGCATAATATCAGGGCGACAAAAGGGTATTTGAGGGAATGAGGAAGTGGGTAGGTCATCGAGTGTTATTCCAGATATAAAAAAGCCCGATCAATATGATCAGGCTTTCAGTATAGCCAATTAGAGAATTCGGCTGATTAATCTGTCGATCCGTATCCGCCGCAGACGGCGAATAAGCTTACGCACTTTGACCGGATAATTTGGAATGCTTTCCAGTTCCATATAATGAGAGACAACCTGCGTGTGTTGACGAATTTCGTCCAGCTCTTTCTGACGCTGCGAGGCCATCTCTTTATGTGGATCGTGGATCAGAATCGCATTCTCAAGATCTAAACGCCATGCGCGTGGATTAAGATTGTTGCCGGTAATTAACTGCCAGCGGTCATCGACCCACATGCCTTTGAGGTGATAACTGTTATCGCCATCTTTCCATAACCGCACAATGAGCTGTCCGCTGTCGACAAAACGCTGTAAACGGCTCAGGAATCGGCGCAGGTTAATTTCGTACAAATAAGGCAGCGCACCGATGATCTTAAACGGCTGATCCTGTGGAATATAAAAATCATTTGCCGTTTTATCACCGACAATAATTTCGACCTGCTTACCCCGGCGCAACAGATGGATAATATTGCGTGCCAGCATCGCGGGCATATTGAAATAAGGCGTACAAAGCGTCAGCTTATGATCGGTACTGGCCATCAGATGATGAATAGTCCGGTTCAGCTCGTTTTGTTTACCCAGGCCGACGATAGGCGTCACCGCCAGTTCATCATTACCGGCACTGTCTTTGAAGTGATATCCGCTGGAGCGCAGATTTTGACGAAACTGACGTGTTTCGTTCTTGATCTCAATGCTTTTCGGACGATCTTCCCGATCGAGGCGCTGAACGGCTGCGGCAGTAATGATCGACTTCTTCATAAAGTCGATCATAGTATTTGCCAGCGGTGCGTTGGTCAGAAGCTGATAACGATCGTAGCGATATTTCTCATGGCGATGCAGATAAACATCATTGAGGCTGGCACCGCTGTAGATCACCTGATCGTCTATCACAAAACCTTTCAGATGCAGGACACCCAACGCTTCACGCGTATTGACCGGAACGCCGTATACCGGAACGGAACATTCAGGATGTTCTTTAGCCATACGGCAATACCAGTCCGCATTGGTGTCAGCAGCCGCTGCGCCAATACGCCCGCGCTGAGCACGGTGCCAGTCAACCAGCACACAAATCTCAAGCTCAGGTCGTTGCTGTTTAGCGGCATAGAGTGCCGACAATACGTCACGTCCGCCGTCATCGTTCTCTAAATAGAGAGCGACCAGATAGATCCGTTGGGTTGCGTTGGCAATTGCATTGAGCAGCGTCTTACGGAAATCTGCTGGGCAGTAGAGCGTTTCTACAGCATCAACCGTTTGGGGGAGTTTGGGCAGCTGAGCAAGGTGTTGTTGATGTTTATTACGTTTGAATTTTGACAACATCACAGTGCGCTTCTTCTCTCTTCATGTAATGGCTTTCGCGGCACAAGCAGACAGTGGTAACCGCACAATCGGTCGATAATACCATTAGTCCTGTCTGATGTGCGCATCTTTTGCCTGTTCATGGCTTCGGCTCACGCTTTTCTGCGGTGTTATTCCCCGCTTTTCCAGCGTTAATGACAGGTTCACAATGCCGTCCTGAATCTGAATGTCTACGTCGAATCCGAGCTTTCTGGCCAGGGTGATCATGCCCTGATTATTTGGCATGGTGATACCGGTAAGGCGTTGCAGACCGTGCTCTGCGGCGTAGTTGATCATCTTATCGAGAAGCCTGCGTCCCAGCCCCAGGCCTTTAAGATCCGAACGAACTAAAACCGAGAATTCAGCATCAATATTGTCCGGATCTGACACAGCGCGCGTGACGCCAATAATTTCATTTTGGGCGTCTGTGGTTCGGATGGCAACGAAGGCCATTTCGCGGTCATAATCGATTTGCGTCATGTTTGCCAAATCTTCATGAGTGAATTCATTGATTTCACTGAAGTAGCGGTAATAGAGATCTTCTTTCGTCACTTTGAGGATAAAGGCTTTCAGCAGCGGTTCATCTTCAGGAAGGATAGGGCGGAACAGCGCCTGTGAGCCATCTTTAAGGGTGACAAGCTCTTCAAGTTCGCGGGGATAAGGGCGGATTGCCAGACGTGATGGCCTGTCAGCCGGGTGTGCCGACAATTGCATTGAAACATCTAGCAAGCTGAGTTCACTGCCGGAAACCAGCAACGGGTGAATATCCAGCCGTTCGATCTCCGGGCAATCGATAATCAGGTTCGACACGTTTACCAGCAACTGACTCAGTGCCGGAATATCGAGAGGGTGCAGGGCATTGCGGCCGCGGATTTTGCCGCTCTTCAGTGCCTGAACCACCTGATAGCGCGCCAGCGTCATGTTCAGTGGCGGCAGGGCAACTACCGCTTGCCGCTCTGGCTGCCAGTCTGAGCCGCCTTCAGCCAGCATGATAAGCGGGCCGAAGACCGGATCCTGTTCGACCACCACGCGTAATTCCTGAGAGCCCGGTCGGTTGGCCATGGTTTGTACCAGCAGACCCTGAATTCTGGCCTGCGGAAACGCCTGTCTGGCGCGGTCAAAAATGGCATTGGCTGCCTGTTCCACTTCACTGGGGGTTCGCAGATATAACATCACCCCCTGAACTTCCGAGTTATGCGGAATGTCCGGTGAGCGTAATTTCAATGCCACCGGGTAACCGACCTGGCTGGCGATATTCACCGCTTCGGCGCTGTCGCTGGCGATCCACGTGGGCAGTACATTCATTCCGTAAGCTTGCAGAATAGCGCGAACTTCATGTGTATCGAGTTGCGTGGTGCCTTCTGCCAGCGTTTGGGCAATCAGCTGATGCGCCTGATCAGTATTCTGTTCAAGATCCGCTGGCAGCGCGGGTGTTTCTTTCAGCTGCTTCTGGTTACGCCGGTATTCAACCATATGCATAAACGCGGTGACCGTGCCTTCCGGCGTACGGTACGTGGGGATCCCGGCCTCGGTAAACAGTTTGCGCGCTTCCTGCGAGGAGAATTCTCCGCACCAGTTGGTCAGCAGTGTGATGTATTTACCGCGCGAATGCTGACGAACCGCGTCGATGAGATGGCTGGCGGTCACCGTGCCATGTGCTGCGGCACTCGGCGCGTGGATCACCAGCACAGCATCGAAATCAGTGCTGTCGAGCAACGCCGTCATCACTGACTGATAGAGCAACGGCGTCGCATCATCATGCAAATCCAGTGGGTTTGAGGCCGTTATCGTTTGAGACAGCACGGCGCTCAGCCTCCGGACGGTTTCTTCGCCGAGCTTCGCCAGCTTCCCGTTGCGTAACAGCAGTTGGTCAAGCGCCATCGCGGCAGGGGCAGCGCCGTTACTGATGATAAGTAAGCGCTCACCTTTCAGCGGACGCATATGGCTCAGCGTTTCAACGGCGGAAAACAGTTCATGGGTATCCTGAACGCGCAATAACCCGGCGCGCTGGATAGCTGCATCGTAGGCGGTATCCAGACTCAGCGGGCTGTTGAGCAGTGTCTGAGCCTGAGCGCTGCGGCCGCTTTTGATCACCAAAATAGGTTTATTGCGTGAGGCGCTGCGCGAGGCTGAAAGAAAACGGCGGGCATCGCTGATATGTTCAAGATAAAGAAGGATGGCGCTGGTTTTACTGTCGCGGGCGAGGAAATCAAGCAGATCGTCGACGTCGATATCCAGACTGTCGCCAAGCGAAATGAAATAGGAGAAGCCGACAGCGCGCTGCTGTGCCCAGTCGAGAATGGTATTGGCAACCGCCGCCGATTGCGAAATAAATGCCAGTTTACCGGTCAGGATCGGCACCGGTGAAAAACTGGCATTCAGCTTCTGCCATGGTGCGAGAATACCGAGACTGTTGGGTCCGAGCAGGCGCATGGAAAAGCGCTGCGCGCAGGATTTCAGTTCTGCGAATTGCCGGGGCAAAGACGAAAGTACAATGACCGTCTTACAGCCGCGTTCGCCAAGCTGTTCAAGCAGGGCGAGATTGCGGTCAGCGTGAGTACAGAGAATGGCGAGATCGGGCGACATCGGCAGGCTGGCGACATCCCGCCACGTGAGCACGCCGCACACCGCGCGATAAGCGGGGGTGACCGGCAGCACCGGGCCGTTGAATCCGCTGTCGAGCAGATTGCGCATCATCAGATATCCGGCGCGGCCCGGCTTATTGCTGGCACCCACTACCGCGATAGATTCAGGTCGTAATAAGGCTTCCAGTCCGCGCTGACTCATGGCATCTCCGTTTCATCATGTTCACATGATTCTAGAGGCTTTCTTCATTCTTTGCTGTGAGCTGATGCACCGGATGGTGGGGTTTTCCGGCCAGATACTGGGTGCGGAAATGAGTAAAGTGGCGCGACAGGCCAGCCGAAGCCTCAATATCACCGGCTTTTTCCAGCAAAGCTGCCGCCACTTCTACCGTACAATGCAGTTCCGGACGCGACGCTTCACGCAGTATGTAGCCGGAGCTGGCGCTTACATCAAGGGAAAATACCGGCAGATTATCCAGGTACGGGCTTTTGCGAAACATCTTGCGGGCTTCGTTCCAGGTGCCGTCGAGCATGATAAACAGCGGAGGTTTGCTGCCGGCCGGAACGTCGGTAAACACCTGGCGCGGCGGTTCGGCGAAAGAGGCCGGGAAAACCACATAAGGCTGGCGTTCGGGGTCGGCAATCGCTTCGAGCAGCGCCGGATCCGTTTCCGTACGCGACCACATAAATGCCTGAGTATCGGGCAAAACGTCAGCGATCAACCGTCCGGTATTGCTGGGCTTCATCGGCTCAGTGTCGAACATCACCAGACAAAAACGGCTGGTGGCCTGATGAATTTCGCGTTCGGCGCAGATGCAGTGGCGTTCAGGTAACAGGCATGACTGACAGCGAATCGCCCGTGACCCGCGGGCAAGAAAAGGGCGGGTGGATTTGGCAAGGCGCTGTGCACGCAGGCGAAGGACGGCGTTGTCTGACATAAGCATTCCGGTAGGCGAAAAACGGCTATTCTAATCACCCTTCCGGGGCTGGCAAGCAGATCCGTTACCGGCGTGATGTAAAGAGAAAAAAGCCCGCACAGAGGCGGGCCATCGGCAGGGCTTTATAACGGCTTATGCGTTACAATGATTCATTAAGCCAGTTATTGAACGGGGCTTTAGGCATCGCGCCGCTTAACATATCGACCATTTTGCCTTCATTAAATACCATAATGGTGGGAATGCTGCGGATCCGGAACCGCGCGCTCAGTTCAGGTTCTGCTTCAGTATTCACCTTAATGAAGCGGATTTTACCGGCGCGTTCCTGAGCCACATCTTCAAAGATCGGCGCGAAGTTAACACATGGGCCACACCATGGTGCCCAGAAATCGATAACGACCGGCAGGTCATCCTGCAGGTATTTATCCAGCGTGGCAGCAGTAGCGTGAACCACATCGCCTTCAAAAAGTGAATGACCGCAGCGGCCGCATTTTGCGCCGTCGTCGATACGATCCTCTGGCAGGCGGTTGGTGGCCTGACATGATGTGCAAATCGTATTCATAAAATAGCCTCTACATTGCTTAACGTGAGAACGGTATCAACCTTACCGGATCCGGCGCTAAAGATGGCTGATATGTTACTTGGATGTTGTAAGTATGAGGGTGCAGCATTCTGTTAACAACGCGGTTTATTCAATGAATACGATAGTTTTAAGCTTTTGGTCCAAAGCATGTGGCTTAGCTCACAGACATCAGGTAATCTTCGCGCCCTGCGCGTAGGTGGAGAGAAAAATGAACGATTCATTCAGTGGCAAGAACGGCAAAGTCAAAGTGATGTTCGTCCGTAGTGACGACGACGGCGATAACCGCAATAACGATAAACGTCCTTCCAATAACAGAGGACGTCCGGGCGATAATCCTCGCCAGGGTTCCCGTCCAGACGATGCCCGCCGCAATGAGCGTCGCAGCAGCGATTCGCGTGGTGATTCACGCGGCGCAGACACACGACGTGGCGACGATCGCCCACGCCGTCCGGCCCGTGATGATGAGGGTCCGTATTCTTCGCCGTGGAAAACCGTCTCACGTGCACCGGCTGATGAGTCCGTACCGGATCACGGCGGCATCAGCGGTAAAAGCTTTATCGATCCTGAGCAGCTGCGTCGTCAGCGCCAGGAAGAAACCCGCGTGTATGGCGAAAATGCCTGTCAGGCGCTGTTTGCCAGCCGTCCGGATGCTATCGTGCGTGCGTGGTTTGTGCAATCCGTCACCCCGCGTTTTCGTGAAGCGCTGCGCTGGATGGCAGCAAACCGCAAAGCCTATCATGTGGTTGAAGATGAAGAGCTGGCGAAAGCGTCCGGCACTGAACACCACGGCGGCGTGTGTTTCCTGATCAAAAAACGTCAGGGTCTGGATGCGGAAACTTATCTGCAAACTGCCCGTGCGAAAGACTGCGTGCTGGCGCTGGAAAACGTCGGCAACCCGCACAACCTCGGCGGTATCATGCGTTCTTGTGCGCATTTTGGTATCAACGGGATGCTGGTACAGGATCCGGCACAGCTGGAATCCGGTGCGGCAGTTCGTACTGCTGAAGGCGGCGCGGAACATGTGAAAGCCATCAACGCGGATAACTTCCTTGATGTGCTGGCGACCTTCCGCAAAGCGGGTTACACCATCGTCACCACCTCCAGCCATAAAGGTACAGCGCTCGGAAAAGCTGAGCTGCCAGCCAAAATGGTGCTGGTGCTGGGTGAAGAGAGCGACGGTTTGTCCGACAGCGCATGGCAGCAGGGTGACCTGAGCGTGTCTATCGGCGGTACCGGCAAAGTAGAAAGCCTGAACGTCTCCGTGGCGACCGGGATTTTGCTGGCGGAATGGTGGCGTCAGAACCAGGCATAATCGCCCGGTTTGAGCCATAAAAAAACGGACGCGTAATGCGTCCGTTTTGCTTTGCGTCATTCAGGGATTGCCTGAATCAGTGAGCGCCACCGGCTCCGCCACCACTGGTAAACGGTGGGCGGGCGAACCAGATCAGAACCAGCAGCACCAGGAATGCGCCGCCGGATAACCAGAAAATCTCATTGGCAGAGATAATGAGCCCCTGATTTGTGATTTCCCGCGCTATCCAGCCTGAAGCCTGCTGATGGCTCATGCCCATGCCTTCGAGTTGCTGATACGTCTGCGTCGCCGCCGGATTAAACGGCGTGATGTTTTCCGTTAACTGCGCGTGGTGTAGTGATTCCCGGTTTGACCACATGGTGGTGGTGATCGACGTACCAATCGAACCTGCCAGCGTACGGATAAAGTTCGACAAACTTGAGGCCGCCGCCATGCGTTCCGGCGGTAAGCCGGACAGAATAATGGTGGTCAGCGGCATGAAGAAGCAGCCGACGGCGAAGCCCTGAATAAACTGCGGCCACGCAGATGCCCCAAAATCCATCCCCGGTTCGAACGTGTACGCACGCCAGAAGAAGCAGTAGGCATACATGATAAAGCTGAACGTCACCAGCTTTCGCATATCCAGCCGGTGTGCAAAACGTCCGATAATAGGCGACATCAGGACCGGCAAAATCCCCACCGGTGCGGACGCCAGACCTGCCCAGGTGGCGGTGTAGCCGTATACCTCCTGCAACAACTGCGGCAGCAGAACAATCGCGCCGAAGTAAAGCATGTAGGCCAGGCTGATACACAGCACGCCGATGGTAAAGTTTCGCGATTTAAACAGCGACAGATCGACTATCGGGTGGTCATCGGTCAGCTCCCACACGACAAGGAAGCAGAGCGCGACCACCGCCACGACCGCCAGCACGATAATTTCCGTCGAGTTAAACCAGTCGAGTTCTTTACCCCGGTCGAGCATCACCTGCAATGCGCCAATGCCCAGCACCAGCAGCACTAACCCCACACTGTCGATCGGTCTGATCTGCGTTGCCGTTTCGCGGCCCTTCAGCGTTTTCAGCGTCAGGAACACCACGGCGGCGCCGATCGGCACGTTAATGAAGAAGATCCAGCCCCAGTGATAGTTATCACTGATGTACCCGCCGAGGATCGGCCCGCAAATCGGGGCGACGATCACCGTCATCGACCAGAGCGCGAGCGCGGTACTTCGCTTGGCCGGCGGATAGTTATTCAGTAACAGACTTTGCGAGAGGGGGATCAGTGGACCTGCCACCACGCCCTGCACCACACGGAAGAAGATCAGCATTTCCAGGCTGTTGGACATGCCGCACAGCCAGGAGGCAATCGCAAACAGCACCGTAGACCAGAGGAACAGTTTTACTTCGCCGATGCGTTTTGCCAGCCAGCCGGTGATCGGGATCGAGATGGCGTTAGCCACCCCGAAGGAGGTGATCACCCAGGTGCCCTGCGAGTTTGAGGCACCCAGATTCCCGGCAATGGTCGGGATCGCCACGTTGGCGATCGTCGAGTCCAGCACCTGCATGAACGTGGCCATCGACAAAGCCACCGTCATCCAGGCCAGCGGTGCGCCTACCAGCGGTTTATTTGCCACAGCGGCCTCCGGAAATATTAGCCTGCATTGGCATGAATAACGTCAGCAATGATGGCGTTAACCGGTGCCAGATCCAGCGTCAGAGCCGTTGTCTGATACAGCGGTTCAGTACGCACTTTATTCGCCAGCACCAGACCATCACGGTTTTGCGTATCGACCGTGACCAGCGCCGACAAACCAATACGCAGCGGATGTTCTTTCACTTCCTGATCGTTAAGCTCGATACGCACCGGTAAACGCTGGACCACTTTGATCCAGTTGCCGGTGGCATTTTGCGCAGGTAACAGCGAGAACGCGCCGCCGGTGCCCATGTCCATCCCCACCACTTTGCCGTGATATTTCACGTCATCACCGTACATATCGCTGACCACGGTCGCGGCCTGGCCGATACGCATATTGGCTAACTGTGTTTCTTTAAAGTTGGCATCCACCCAGATGTGATGAGCCGGCACTACCGCCATCAGCGCAGTGGAAGAGTTGATCTGCTGACCAATCTGTACCGCACGGCGGGAGACGAAACCGTCAATCGGGCTGCGCACTTTGGTGCGTTGCAAGGCGAGCCAGGCGTCACGTACCTGCGCGGCGGCTTGTAAAACCTGCGGCTGCTTATCGACCGGCGTATCCAGAATCATCGCCTGATTGGCGTTGTATTGCTGAACGGCGACATCGTATTGCGCTTTCGCGGTATCCACGGCATCACGGGCGTGTTGCAGTTCCTCACGGCCAATCGCATCGACATTTCCCAGCACCACGCGACGCTTGAGGTCAGTCTGCGCCTGTTGCAACTGGGTCTGGCGCAGGGCGATATTGGCCTGATACTGCTTACCGTTGATGATCAGCTGATGCGTCTGGCGCACGCTGTTGGCCAGCGCCGTTTTAGAGCGCTCGAAAGCCTGCTCCGCATCGGTCGGATCGATCGTCACCAGCACGTCGCCTTTTTTCACAAAGTCGGTGCTGTCGAAATTCACGTCGGTCACGCTGCCCGACACCTGCGCCATAATCTGCACCTGATTACCGGCGACATAGGAGTCGTCGGTCGACTCGAAATGACGTAACACCAGCAGCCAGTAAAACAGGTAGGCGATGGCGATAATAATGAAAATCCCGGTCAACAAGAGCATCGCGGTTTTGCGCGTTTTTTTCTTATTTCTCGGAGCTTGCGGCGTTGCTGCCTGAGTTTCGGCATTTGCGCTCATGGTCTTCTCCACGCTGAGTCTGTGTAATTATTATGATTTTTGATCCGCAGCCGGGGCCTGATAGCCACCCCCGAGCGCACGGATAAGACTGATTTTTGCCTGCATCACCTGACTGCTGGCATTAAGTTGCGCCTGCTGTTGTTGCAGAAGCGCTGACTGGCTGGTCAACAGCTCATCCCGTCCGATGATGCCAGCGTTGTATCTTGCATCCGAAACGCGATACACCTCTTCCAGCGATTTCGCGGCAGAAGAAGCCTGCTGCAATTGTTCAACGCTGCTTTTCGAGACAGTGATGGCATCCGCAGTTTGCTGGATGGCGTTCAGGATGGTCTGGTTATACGACTCAACGGACTGGTCATATAACGCGGACTCTTCGCCCAGTTTGGCGCGCAGCGCACCGGCGTGGAAAATCGGCAGCGAAATCGCGGGCGTGATATTCCAGGCTTTGCTGGCGGCTTCCAGAAGATTCGGGCTGGTGCCTCCGTAGTTGGTGGTCGTCAGACCGCCGAAGGCGCTGATGGAAAGGCTTGGGTAGAACTCTTTTTTCGCGGCGCTGACACGCTGGGAATAGGATTCGACCAGATCGCGCTGTGCGGCGATGTCAGGGCGTTTACCCAGCAAATCGAGGGTCAGCTCACCTTTGGGTGCCAGCGCGTCAGGCGAAGGCAGTGCCACGGCGTGCAGCCCGTTCATGGCGTCGGGGCCACGACCGGCCAGTGCCGATAACTCATGGCGCAGTTGCTCGGTTTGCGACTTCAGCGTGATGATCTGTTGCTTCGCGCTGTCGGCCTGCGCCTGCGTCTGTTGCGGGATCTCAATGCCATATACCCCCGCCTGATACTGCGCTTTACGCAGATCGGCCAGACGCTGGTTGTTATCTACCTGATGTTGCAGAACGTCCTGAAGGGCCAGATTGGCCTGCAACTGATAATAGGCTGACGCCACCGAACTGGTCAGCGTCAGAGCGGCTTGCGCCTGTTCAGCACGGGCGGAATCCACCTGTGCTTTCGCGGCATTCACCTGATTGCGGTATTTTCCCCACCAGTCAAACTCATAGCTCAGATTCAGGCCGAGGCTGTTACTGCTGTCATAGATAGGCGCTTCGGGGTAGCTGGTCAGAAACGGCGGAATGGTGTTTTTAGCCACACGTTCACGTCGCGTCGATCCATTCAAATCCAGATAAGGGCCATTGGCCGCATCCGCTTCGCCCATCACACTCTGCGCTTCGCGCACGCGCGCTGCCGCCTGACGTAACGATGGCGAGTTTTGCAACGTTGTGGTCATCAGGGCATCGAGTTGCGGGTCATTAAGACTGCGCCACCACTGTGGGCCGAGGGTCAGGGAGCTGACCTTTGCCTGCTGCAGATGAAGCTGTTGCGTATCCAGCAGCGACGACTGAGGAGCAATACTATTACTGGAGGCGCACCCGGCCAAAATCAAAACGGCAAACAGCGGCGTAAGCCTCCAGCGAGCTTGGAGTGACATGTGTGGTTTACCTGAACAGAAATTTAGAATTGTTGCAGTGCTGTCGCATCCATCTGATCAAGGCGAGTTAACAGTTTGCGCGTCAGGGTTTCTAACTGCTTCTGTTCATCTGCGTCTAAGGTCGACCAGAGGAAATGCAGGCTCTTGTGTTGAGGCGGCAGTAACTTCTGAATAAAGGCTTCGCCATCAGCGGTCAGGTGCAAATGCAGGCAACGGCGGTCGTTGTCGCTTTCACGGCGTTCGATCCATCCACGCTTTTCCAGCTCATCCGCAATGCGGGTGGCGTTGGTACGCGAAGACCCCAGTGCAGAACTCAGCTCAGAAGGCTGAATGCTGTGGCTTTCCTGCGCATCAAGCGTCAGTAACGCCATAAACAGGGTTTCGTTGATCCCTTGTGCTTTCAGCATTTTGTTGCGATTTTCCAGCAACTTACTTTGCATGTGCATACAAAGACGGGTCAGCAAAATTTCCTGATAAGGAAAATCTTTTTGCTTTTTAGCCCGGAAATTTAACATTTTTTCAATTGGCGAGAACGAACTGTCCATATGAGAAGCCTCATTAGTTACAGATGACATAGTAACGATGGTAATTAATAATATCAATGTTATGAATCACCAATTCTTTAGCAATTAGTGTGATTCATAACCCCGGTGAATTATTCGATGTTTAAAGCATTCAACAAACTTTGATTACGTGTTGCCAGAGCGTAAAAAAATAGCGGGTTTCACACCGCCATCAGCATCACCTTGAACACCAGGCCGTACGCCACGGCGCCAGTCAGCGTGGCAATAATGATGCTTTTTGTGCGCCAGAAAATCAGCGTCAGCAGCACGAAACCGGCCAGTGACGGCAGCAGTCTTTGCGGGTCACGCATTACGTCCGGCGCGCCTGAAACCACCAGCAACGCACAAATCGAGGCGATACCAATGCTGTCGAGCACGCGGGAGAGCGGGCCACTTTTCAGGCCACCTGAGGTTCGCCGCGCACCGATGCGCAGGGGCAAATAGCGGAACAGGTAATTGACCACGCCCACCAGCAGACACACCAGAATAACGTCAGTGCTCATCGGAGATGACCTCCGCCGCAGATGTCGCCTGGGGCCGTTGCAGCAGGGCGGCCAGGCAACCGGCCGCGAGCCCGCAGCCAATGGCGGCGGGAATTGACCAGAACATCAACCCGCTCAGAGCGCCGGCCAGCGAGGCAACAAACACCATGCTTTGCTGGCGCTTAAACGCCGCGAGTAGAAAACTCAGGAACAGCGCAGGCAACATAAACCCGAGCGCAGCCTCAACGGCGGGAAAATTTTCCAGCGGACCGTTGCCAAACAGCGCGCCGATGGCGGTGCCGAAAACCCAGGAAAGCCAGGATGAGAGCGCAATGCCACACATCCAGTCCTCGCTCCAGCTGCGTTTATCGCGAATAAGTTTGGTGGTGGCGGCGGCGAACACTTCATCGGTCAGGCCGAACGCCCAGAGCGCGGTTTTCCTGCCATTGAGTTTTCCCACCAGACGGTTACGCAAAGAGGGGCCGTACAGGACGTGTCTGACATCCATCGCCATGACCGTCAGGGCGCAAACCCATAAAGACATTCCGGCGCTGAGCAGCGCGGTGATCACAAACTGGCTGGCGCCTGCGTAGATAAGCACGGAGAACAACAGACTTTCAGCAGGGGTGAAGCCAAGTTTGACGGCGCTGAGGCCGAAAGCAAAAGCGATGGGCAGATAACCGATCACTACGGGCAGGCTGTCAGTCACACCTTGCCGGAAGGTGGAAACGCGGGCGGGATCAGGATTGGTTTGCATGGATGTATAAAACATTGTGAAACCGGAGTGTGGCCGGCGAATAATTCATGACGCAAACATTACCAGACTGTAAGTATTGTTAACACCCTTTGGTACAAATAAATTTCAGCAATGATTATTCGCAAGCTAATCAGGAGGGGTGATGATTCCCTCCTGATTCTATTTTAACCGCCCGATAATCAGGCGAGTTTGTATTTATGTCCCTGCCACCAGACCAGCAGATTCAGTACGCACATCAGCGTGCCCGCGAGGGAAACGCCATACCAGCCCGCTGCCTGATAGGCCGAAGCCGACACCAGTGAGCCGACCGCGCCACCGATAAAGTAAGTGGTCATATAACCTGCCGTGAGGCGGTTACGTGCTTCGGGCATGGTTTTATAGATAACACTTTGGTTGGTGATGTGAACGCCCTGAACCGAAAGGTCCAAAACGATGATGCCGATAATCAGCGAGATAACCGAATGCTCTCCGTAAGCAATCGCTGCCCATGACAGCAGCAGCAGGATTAACCCGGCGGTGGTGGTCAGATGCGCTTTGCCTTTATCGGCAAGATTGCCCGCACGGGTTGCCGCCAGCGCACCGGCCGCACCCACCAGACCAAACAGGCCGATCACCCCTTCGGAATAGTGATACGCCGGGCCAGCCAGCAGGAACGCCATCGAGGTCCACAAAATGCTGAAGTTAGCGAAGCAGAACATCCCCACCAGCGCACGGGTACGCAGCACCGGCGTGTGAATGAACAGCGAGAAAATAGATTTCAGCAGTTGCGGATAATTCAGATCGGTTTTCTGCTCATGTTTGGGCAGTTTGCGCCACAGCACCAGCGCCATGACGATCATCAGCGCACTCGCCACCCAATACACCGTACGCCAGCCGCCCAGTGACGCCAGGGCGCCCGCGACGGTTCGCGCCAGCAAGATGCCCAGCAGCAGGCCTGACATAATCAGCCCGACCACTTTTCCGCGACGTTCCGGCTCCGCCAGCGTGGCAGCCAGTGGCACCAGAATCTGCGCGACCACGGAAAACAGCCCGGTCAGCGCGGTGCCCACTAACATCATGGTCAGCGTCGGTGCCATGGCGGTGATCAGTAATCCGGCGGCGGAAAGCAGTGTCATCAGCACAATCAGGCCGCGACGTTCAAACATATCGCCCAGCGGCACGATAAACATCAGGCCACAGGCATAACCGAGTTGCGCGACGGTGACGATAAAACCGGCCTGATTGACCGACAGGCTGAACGCGCGGGCAATGGTTTCCAGCAGCGGCTGCGGGTAATAGTTACTGGCGACGGCAAGCCCGGTGGCAATCGCCATCAGAATGATCAGCGCCGGGCTGAGTGGAGAATGTGTTGTAGTTTTTTTCATAGTGAGAATAAACAGATCTTATTGAAGGAGCAGGGAAATGCGAGCGACGATTATCGTTATGCTAAAAATATTAAACCAATGAATAGTTTTAATGGCAACTATCTGGTTTTGTAATAGAGGTTTTATCGTACATAAAAACGGGCGGAGATTTCTCCCCGCCCGTTGCTGTTCCTGCGTTCGTTACTGGCTTATTTCGCGGCGGCAGCCGCTTCTTTTACCCAGCCGTCGAACTGTTCCTGGTGGGCTTTGATCCAGCCATCCGTCTGCGCGGAGATGTCAGCATCGGAATTTTTACCGGCGTGCATCGCGGCATTCTGCGCATTGATGTCTTTCAGTGGCAGTTTCATGATGGCAAACAGTTTTGCAGCAGCCGGGTTTTTCTCAGCCCAGGCTTTGTTCGCCACGATGTGCATGGTGCTCACCGGGAAACCATAGTTTTTACCGTTTGGCAGTTTGGTATCGGCGTTTTTATCACCCGGCACCACGGAGAACGGTACCTGCATCCACAGTACGTCTTTACCTGGGATCAGCACGTTGCTCACCCAGTACGGCGTCCAGGTGTAATAGAAGATAGGTTTACCTTCTTTGTAACGCGTGATGGTGTCGGCAATCATGGCGGAATAGTTACCCTGATTGTGCGTCACGGTATTTTCCAGACCATAGGCTTTCAGCTGCTCATTGAGCGCAGCTTCACAACCCCAGCCCGGCGTACAACCGGTCAGATCGGCTTTGCCGTCACCGTTGGTATCAAACAGTTTGGCCAGTTTCGGATCTTTCAGCTGTTCGATATTGGTGATGTGATATTTCTCGGCGGTTTTCTTATCGATAAGCCAGCCCTGTGCCGCGCCGGTTACGTATGTCCCTTCGCGGTAAAAGACTTTATCGCCACCGGCGGCTTTGTACATTTCATCATGCAAAGGTGACCAGTTAACGGCGGTGAACGTTGCATCACCGGCAGCCAGCGTGGTGTAGCCGACGTTGTAATCGACCTCACGGGTTGGCTGAACGTCATAGCCCAGTTTTTCCAGTGCTTTGCTGACCAGCTCTGTCTGAAAAGACTCTTCGCTGATGGTGCTCTGAACCGGCGTGACGCTGATGCCTTTACCCGGCAGATCGGCGGCGAAAGTGGTGGCAGTGGCGAGCGTGGTAAGAGCGGCAACCGCCCAGATTCCTGTCTTCTTCATAAATTCCTCGAATTGTTGTTATTCATTATTTTGCGGCAGCGGCGGCTTCTTTGATCCAGCCGTCGAAAGTGGCCTGATGCGCTTTGATCCAGCCGTCAACGTGTTGCTGAATGTCGGCTGAAGAGGATTCCCCTTCATGCATCCGCAGGTTCTGTGCATTCACGTCGCTCAGTGGCAGTTGCATGATGGCGAACAGTTTTGCTGCTGCCGGGTTTTTCTCAGCCCAGGCTTTGTTCGCGACAATGTGCTCGTTATTGACCGGGAAACCGTAGTTTTTGCCGTTAGGCAGCGTGGTATCCATGTCTTTCTGTGAGCCCGGTGTGGCAGAGAACGGCACGGTCAGCCAGACCACGTCTTTGCCGGGTTTCAGTTCGTTGCTCACCCAGTACGGTGTCCAGGTGAAATACAGCACCGGCTTGCCGGATTTATAGCGGGTCAGCGTGTCGGCGATAATGGCCGAATAGTTGCCCTCGTTTTGCGTCACGGTATCGCTCAGGCCATAGGCTTTGATTTGCGTATTCACTACCGCGCCGCACACCCAGCCCGGATTACAACCGGCCATATCGGCTTTTCCGTCACCGTCGGCGTCAAACAGTTTGGCGAGTTTCGGATCTTTCAGCTGCGATAAATCATGAATGTTGTATTTGTCAGCGGTTTTCTTGTCGATCAGATAACCCTGCGCCGCGCCCTTGATGTAAGTGCCCTGACGGTAGAACTTCTGGTCGCCACCGGCTGCGGTGTACATGTCTTTTTGCAGCGGCTCCCAGTTCACGGCCATGTAGGTGGAATCGCCGCTGGCAATCGCGGTGTAGGCGACGTTGTAATCCACTTCGCCGGTTTGCTGAACGTCATAACCGAGTTTTTCCAGCGCGCGGTTGACCAGTTCGGTCTGGAATGTTTCTTCCGCGATGGTGCTTTGCAACGGTTTGACGACCACGCCTTTACCCGGTAAATCGGCAGCGAAAGCGGCAGGTGTTGCTACTGCTAATGCGAGGATGAGTGTTTTGATCGGTGTTTTATTCTGAGTTGTGCGCATGGTGAACCCTTATTCTTGCTGGTGAATACGTAAGAGTGGACTGCGTTTTTTCGCTTTGAGAGTTCCCGGCGGCGAACCGCCGGGAGAAGTGCAGTGCCTGAATCAGGCTTTTTTGGCGAATGGCTTCATCACCAGGCCGACAGGACCGCGGGTGAACCAGCGGTGACCGCCTTTACTGCGGCTGTCGCGACCCATGGACTGCGTCAGACGGTCGAGGATGATGGCGAGGATAACGATACCCGCCCCCCCGACTGAGGCCAGACCCATGTCCAGACGGCCAATACCGCGCAAGACCATCTGACCCAGACCGCCCACGGCGATCATCGAGGCGATAACCACCATCGACAGCGCCAGCATCAGCGTCTGGTTAATACCGGCCATGATGGTCGGCATGGCCAGCGGCAGCTGTACTTTGAACAGCAACTGGCGCGGGCTGGAACCAAACGACTTGGCGGCTTCGATCAGATCTTCCGGCACCTGATTGATACCCAGAATGGTCAGACGCACCACCGGCGGCAGGGCAAAGATGATCGTCACGACCACGCCCGGCACGTTACCGATACCAAACAGCATCACGATCGGCACCAGATACACGAACGCCGGTGTGGTTTGCATGGCATCAAGCAGCGGCCTGATAATTTTCGCCGCCCGCTGACTGCGCGCCAGCCATATTCCGAGCGGAAGGCCTATCAGAATACAGAAGAACAGCGACGTCAGAACCAGCGCCAGCGTCACCATTGCCTGTGACCAGGCACCGATCGCGCCGATCAGGACCAGAGACACCAGCGTGGCGGCACCCATGCCTAACCCCGCCATCTGCCAGGCGATCAGCGCAAACACTAAGATCGCAATCGGTGCAGGCAGCGTTTCCAGACCGTGCTGGAAACCGCTCAGGACGAAATCGACCGGCACGCGGATCCCCTGGAATACTGGACGGAAATTCGTGACCAGCCAGTCGATCCCTTCCGTCACCCAATGGTCGAGCGGGATCAGCGTACTGTGGAACGGATCGAGAATAGAAAAATGCTGATGCTGTTCGGGTGCAACGCTCAGCCAGTCATTGGCCTGTGCTGCGGCGTGGTGCGTGGTATCCGGCGCGCTGGTAGCGGCATCGCTGCCGCCGCCCCAGGGATCGCTGCTGCCCGCATCGGCTGGCGCAGCAGAGGTGGCGGCGTCGGCTTGTGGCGCCACACCGCCGCTGGCGTTATCGGCACTCCACGGATCGATGGACGGATCCAGCGCCTGAGCCTGTGCGGCCTGAGCGTGCTGAGTGACTGAGTTCGTGATATGTGAAGTGCTCATTCGTTACCCCCTTCTTTGTCCAGCGCCTGAAGTAGCATGGCTTTGGAAATAATACCGATATAGTTATTGTCCTCATTGACCACCGGCACGGCGCAAGGCGCAGCGGCGACCAGAGAAATCAGTTCGCTGAGCGGCATGTCTGCCTGCACCGGTGCCGGAGATTCCAGCAGGGCGCTTTCCAGCGGCTGATTAGCTTTCAGCGCGGTTTTCAGGGATTCGATCGACACAACGCCGATGAATTTCTGTCCACGTTCAAGCACATAACCATATTCGCGGTCTTCATCTTCCAGCAGCTTAAGCGCGGCACGGGGACCAAAACCGGGGGTTTTACGAATGAGTGCGCCACGACGGCGCGCAATGTCTTTGGCACTGAATACCTGGCTGATATCCACACCGCGGAAGAAGGTACGGACATAGTCGTTGGCCGGGTTATTCAGAATGTCTTCCGGTGTGCCGACCTGTACCACTTCGCCGCCCTGCATAATGGCGATGCGATCGCCGATGCGCATGGCTTCATCTAAGTCATGAGAAATAAACACGATGGTGCGCTGATGCTGAGCCTGAAGCTTCACCAGCTCATCCTGCATTTCGGTACGGATTAACGGGTCAAGCGCCGAGAAGGCCTCATCCATCAGCAGAATGTCGGGGTTATTGGCCATGGCGCGGGCTAAGCCCACACGCTGACGCATACCGCCGGACAGTTCATCAGGGTAAGAATTAGCATAATTTTCCAGCCCGACCTGACGCAGCGCATCCAGCGCTTTGGCATTACGCTCTTCCACCGGCAGACCGGCGAGCTCCATCCCGAACGCGGTGTTATTCAACACGGTCAGGTGTGGCATCAGCGCAAAGGACTGAAACACCATACTGATTTTGCTTCGGCGCACCTGGCGCAGTTTTGCTTCTGAGATTTTAGCGATGTCTTCGCCGTCGATCAGCACTTCGCCGCGGGTGGGCTCTATCAGACGATTGAGAAGGCGTACCATGGTGGACTTACCGGAACCGGATAACCCCATGATGACGAAAATCTCGCCTTCTTCAATGGCCAGACTGGCATCTTTAACGCCAAGTGACAGACCGGTTTTCTCAAAAATTTCTTCTTTACCCTTGCCTGCGTCGATCATCTTGAAAGCGCGATCCGGGTTTTCGCCAAATACCTTATAAAGATTCTTTACTTCGATTTTAATTGCCATGCAATGTGCATTCCTTGGATATAAATAGCCGTATCGGCTCGATGTCTAGTTTTTCTGTTGGACCGTATAGGATCTTACCTGTAACGAAATAGTGAACGCGTTATACCCTAACACATCGACATTCTGAGACAAGTCTCAATGTTTCCGAGGAATATTCATGATTGTGTTCCTGGTTACCTATTTATCTGTATTTGCAGTGTTTAATTACGGTAAATCCGCATTGACAATTAATGACACATTACCCCGTGCGATGACGGGGGGTTAACCGCTAATTTAACGGCAGTGCATTTTTGCTTTTAATATATTTAATACATTGATTTTACTGGTATTAATATCTTTTGTTTTTGTGGGGTTTTAGGGTGAAATAATTGCGTGATTTATATCAAATTAATGCCGCTCAACCGGTGCGTGTTGACAGGTGTAAATAGAGATTTCAGATTTATGTGAAAGGCGTGAATTTACCGGTTGTCTGAAAGCGACATGCGTTGTGAAATTATCGTCTGAACCAGTGGGGGAGGCGGGAAATTCGCCGGCGATGAGGCCGGCGGTGCGGGGGAAATTGGTCAGGAAAAACCGCCGAAATTCGTCCTCAGGATGCGGATTTTTCCGGGTCTGCTATTTTGCGATACAGCCGCCTCGGGTGGCCGATATTTCCATACTGCATCTCGACGCCGATAAAGCCCATTTCCACGCAATATTCCAGATAACGGCGGCCGGTGGTTTTGCTGATCCCGACCTCTTCCACCACCTGTTCAACAGACCAGCTGACCTCCGGCCTGGCGTTAAATACCCGCTGCACCAGTTCCAGCGTATTGGGCTCGATGCCTTTCGCGGAAGGGGCGGGCGGCGTGTCGCTGGCGGGCAGGTTGAACAACCGGTCCAGCGCACGCTGATCGACTACTTTGACATGGCGCAGCGTTTGTACCAGCTGCATAAAACGTTCAAGCGAGCTGCGCAGGCGATGGAATGACACCGGTTTGATGATGTAATCGAACGCGCCGCTGCGCATGGCCTGGCTACAGGTTTGCATATCGCTGGCGGCGGTAATGAAAATCACCGAGCAGTCGAAGCTTTTCAGTAACGGGCTGTCAATCAGATCCACGCCCTGGCCGTCGGGCAAATAGTTATCCAGCAGGATCAACCGTGGCTGATGCAATCTCAGCTGCGTACGCGCCTGCTCAAGCGTCGAGGCCAGGCCGACCACGCGCAGATTGAAATTTTGTTCGATAAAATCGCGGTGCAGACCAGCAAGGTGCGGTTCATCTTCCACAATCACGACATCGAGTGCGCTGCTGTTATTCATGTTTCTTTCCTGTTGAAGCATCCGACGTCGTCGGGATAAACACTGAAAAAATCGTACCCTGCGGCGTATTGTCTGAGATTTCGATGCTGCCGCCCGCCTGACGGACGTAACTCGCCACCAGATACAGACCGATGCCATGTTCTGCACCGGTCATCTCATCACCGCTCAGCGGCTTGGTGGTGACGCCCTGTTCGAACAAATGCGGCTTGAGGGCGTCGTCCACGCCGCCGCCGCGATCGGCCACCTCAATCAGCAGTTCGTGGTTTCTGTCGGAGATGTACAGCTCCACCGGCACAGCCGCTGTCCCGGCGTTGAGGGTGGCGTCCACGGCGTTGTCCAGCAGATTACCGATAACCGACATCAGCTCGGTTTCACTGATGGCCGCCGGAATGCGCAGTAACTGACAGGCCGGATCGAACGCCAGTTCGACGCCTTTTTCCCGCGCGCTGACGTATTTCCCCAGCAGCAGGCCGCACAGTGCAGGCGACGTAAAGCGCGCCGACACAAAATCCAGCACGGCCTGCGCGCCTTCGGACTGTGCCTGAATGTAGCGCATCGCGTCGTCGTAGCGCTGCATTTGCAGTAAACCGGCCAGCGTCGCGGTCCAGTTAAGCTGTTCATGACGCATGATGCGCAGGTTATCCGCATAGCGTTTCACCTGGCTCAGCTGGCTGCTCAGCGTATTAATGTCATTTTTATCGCGAAAGCTGAATACCCATCCGCTCTCTTTGCCGGGCTCCAGCTCAATCGGAACGCGGTTAACAATCACCTGTCGCTGATTAAGCACGGTAATTTGATCGTGGCGGCTGCTGCTGGCGGGGTTATCTTCCGCGACACCGCTTTGAGTAAAGAATGTCGGCGGCGTTTCAAGCACCTCATCCAGCGGTTTGCCGAGCAGCTGGTTTTCGGGCTGGCGAATATCCAGCAGTTCTCTTGCCGCGCGGTTAATTAAAATCAGCTGCTTCTGGCCGTCAATCGCAAATACACCTTCATACATGGCTTCCAGTAACGCTTTCTGCTGGCGCACCAGCAGCGCAATATCTTTGGGCTCCAGCCAGAACATCTGTTTTTTTACATTGCGGGTAAACACCCACGAAAAAATAAACAGCAGCAGTAAAAGCAGCATGCCGTATAAACCGGCCTGCGCCAGACGGCGGCCATTGATATTGTCGATGTAAGACGTCAGATAACCGACGGAAACAATGCCGATCACCTGTTTACTGGCATTCAGGATCGGCGCCTTGCTGCGTAATGACACGCCAATTCCGCCCTGACGCACCGAAATAATGGTTTTGCCGGCCAGCACTTCTGCGTTATCCCCGCCAATCATCGGCAGATCTATTCGCTCCGGCGATTCGGAATGATAAAGATGTCGCTCGCGCACGTCGCCAATGACGATATAACTGGCATCGCTTTGATCACGCAGCGGCTGAATTAACCGGGCAATGCCCGCGACGTCGCGATCGGCGACTTTCTGCGCCAGCCCCGGCATCAGCGCGATTTCACTGGCCTGAACCCGCGCCCGCTGGCCAAGATCGTGATGCAGTTGCCGGTCGATCACGTGAAATAAAATCGCGCCCAGCAGCGCTAACAGCAGGCACGAAAATAACACCAGAGATAAGAAGAGTTTTACCTGAAAAGGTAATCTGCGTTTCATACAACCTGCCACGGAGAAAGTCACCTGCCACGGGGAAAATCAAAAGCCACATATCGAATAACCCTATCACGGCACAAATGCCATCGTCATCGGGCAACGGCAGAGTTGTGAACGGGCAATTAAATTCGTCTTTATTTCACGCAGTAATTACAGGGTTAATATGGGTTTTTACTACTAATCTGATAATCCTTATAAAGGCCGTCGCATTAACACCATAAAAACCATAACAACCTTAATCCCTGCGGATTTAATTTGAACAAACTCACATCCGCCCTGACGCCCTGTTTTTTATGCTGGCACTCTCAATAAAAAAGTCACGATAAGAAAAGGGCGATGTCATGAGCACAACCGACGATTCCTACATTGTTGTTAAAGAAGACACCAAAAAATCCACAGCCTCCGCCAGACAAAAATGGTGGCATATTTTGGATAACTACAAGATAGGGATTATTCCGCTGCCTTTCTTCCTGCTGGCGGGTGTGCTTATCCTGCTCGATTGCCTCAATGGCAAGCTGCCGAGCGATATCGTCGTGATGGTGGCCACGCTGGCCTTCTTCGGATTTGCCTGCGGCGAGTTTGGCAAACGCCTGCCGGTGGTGGGAAAACTGGGCGCGGCGGCGATCTGCGCCACCTTTATACCTTCAGCGATGGTGCATTACGGCCTGCTGCCGGACGTCGTGGTGGATTCCACGGTGAAATTCTACAAATCCACCAACATTCTCTATCTCTACATTTGCTGCATTATCGTCGGCAGCATCATGAGCATGAACCGTCAGGTGCTGATCCAGGGGTTTATGCGCATATTTGTGCCGATGCTGTGCGGTGAAATCGTCGGGATGCTTGCCGGGATGGCCGTGGGTACGGCGTTAGGGTTACCGCCGGTGCAAACTTTCTTCTTCCTGATCCTGCCGATCATGGCCGGTGGGGTGGGCGAAGGGGCGATCCCGCTGTCGATGGGTTACGCCACTCTATTGCATATGGAGCAAGGCGTGGCGCTGGGCCGTATTCTGCCGATCGTCATGCTGGGCAGCCTGACGGCGATCGTGCTGGCTGGCGTACTTAATCAGATCGGAAAACGGTATCCGCATCTGACCGGCGAAGGCCAGCTGATGCCCTCTAAAAAAGGCCAGATGGGCAGCGGCACCGACGAGTTTGAGGGCAATCCGGGCGTGAATGCGCTGGCCTGCGGTGCGCTGCTGGCGATCTTGTTGTACATGGTGGGCATGCTTGGACAGAAGTGGATCGGCCTGCCCGCGCCGGTCGGCATGTTATTTGCGGCAGTGGTGGTGAAGCTGGCGAACGGGATTTCTCCGACCATTCAGCACGGATCGATGGCGGTTTATAAATTCTTCCGCACCGCCGTGACTTACCCGGTGCTGTTCGCGGTCGGCGTGGCGATCACCCCGTGGCAGGAGCTGATCGACGCTTTTACCGTGCAAAACCTGCTGGTGATCGTCACCACGGTGGTGGCGCTGGTGGCGACCGGCTTTTACGTCGGCAAGAAAATCGGTATGCACCCGATCGATGTGGCGATCGTCTCCTGCTGCCAGAGCGGGCAGGGTGGCACCGGCGATGTGGCGATCCTCACGTCCGGTAACCGCATGACGCTGATGCCGTTCGCGCAAATTGCCACGCGCATCGGCGGGGCGATCAACGTTTCCGTCGGGCTTTTCGTGCTGGCGAAGTTTTTCTCCTGAGCCTTTCTCCGCGCCCTCCTGCGTGAGGGCGTTGTTTCATAGGATAATTTCGGCGAGTCCGATTATGGACTGTTTTTCGGCTGGTTATTTTTCACCTGTCGTTTATTATTTGCGCACTCAACGACGAGTCACCCGCCCCGTTTGCTGGTTTACAGGTAAGGAAGAATAATATTTTTCAGAAAAGACCTCCGACATGTTTCGTTTTAAAACATTTATCTCTGCATTATTAATTTCTTCTCCTTTATTAGTCAGCATGAATTCTTTTGCATTTGATTTGCCAGGTGAATTCAGGGCGATCGGTAACCATCAGTTTGCCGACAATGAACTTTTCAATATAAAAGAATCCGCCGTTTATGACGGAAATACAGGCCGGTCAAAAAACATTAAATCGGCGTTGTTATCTGAATATTCAAACTGGAAAGGCACTCAGTATCACTGGGGCGGCACCACACACCAGGGGGTGGATTGCTCCGCGCTGATGCAGCATATCTTCAATGATTCACTGCACAAGAAATTGCCGCGCACCACGTTTGAACAAATCAGGAATGGCCGGGCAGTCAGTAAAAATAATCTTAAACCTGGCGATTTAGTGTTTTTCAAAACCACGCCGGGGGATCGCCACGTTGGCGTATACATTGGTGAAGATCAATTTATTCATGCTTCCAAAATTGAAGGCGTCACGATTTCTTCACTGGATAATCAGTATTGGGTAGACCATTACGAAACGGCTCGCCGTTTAGAACTCACCGCATAACGCTTTATAAATAACCATAAAAGTTAAAACTGCGGGATATTTATGGTTTCGATTTATATTTCGTAAATGATGAAATAAGTATTTCTAAATTGAAATACGACTATTTTTAGCAGAGAATTATTTAGCGGTTCGTCACTATCTCACTTGTTTAGGATATTTTATGAAGTCAGTTTCAACCCGAAGTATTGCAGGAATGCTCGCTGTTATTGTTATTGCAGGCTCCATGCTTGCAGGATGTGATTATAAATCTACCGGAGACAAAAATATGAAATTCGCAAATATTGAGCAAATCATGATCGACTCAGGCCTGGCGGCTCAGGAAAAAACGCATCTGGAACAGGTGCACCAGAGCCTGCAGGACGGCGCCAAATTAGTGGAAGAGAATTATAAAACGCTGCCACAGGATAAAGTTCCTCAGGCCCGTCAGGCTGATGCTAACGTACTGAATGCACAATGGCAGGCTCAACAAATGGCTGCGCGTAATGCTGTAGTAGCAGAAGTGAAAACGGTCACGGAGCAATACCGTGAAGCGCATAAAATTGATGCAATCATGCCTGTGCAAAGTGCAATGAGTTATTCAAAAGATCTGGATGTGACGGCGGATCTGGTGGCCAAACTGAAAGATGTGAAAATCAAATTTGGTGAAGTGCCGACTATTTCTCATAAAGAAGCTGCACCGGCAACCGCTCAGCCTGCTAAAGAACCCGCTGAAAGCGTGAAATAATCAGCAGCACCCGTTGTTAATAATGTTTTAAATGAAAGCTAAGTGCCCCTAATTAAATGACCCTATATCGGGGGTTTAATTAAGGGCACTTTTTTTTGCCATCTTATTTATCGGAAGATGCCTGCCACAGATTCAGTTGCCCGTCCGCCACATGCTTATCTATCGCCGTCAACTCTTCAGCTGTGAAACGCAAATTTTCCAGCGCTTTCACGTTTTCATCCAGTTGCTCAGGGCGACTGGCCCCGATCAGCACCGACGTCACACGTTCGTCTTTCAGTAACCAGCTCAGCGCCATCTGCGCCATGGTCTGGCCGCGCTGTTGCGCCATCTCATTGAGCAGTTGCAGACTTTTCAGATTGGCTTCGCTGAGCATGTTGGCATTCAGCCCGCGCACTTTATTCCCTTCCACCTGCATCCGCGACCCGTCCGGGATCCCGTTGAGATATTTACCGGTCAGCAGGCCCTGCGCCAGCGGCGTAAACGCGATACAGCCCGCGCCGTTTTGCTCCAGCGTATCCAGCAAACCGCTCTTATCGACCCAGCGGTTGAGCAAATTGTAAGACGGCTGATGAATAAGCAGCGGTACTTTCAGCTCACGTAACAGCTCCGCCATTTTCTGCGTGCGTTCCGGTGAATAAGACGAAATCCCGACATACAGCGCTTTGCCACTTTGCACCGCATACGCCAGCGCGGCGGCGGTTTCTTCCATCGGTGTTTCTTCATCCACACGGTGAGAATAGAAGATATCAACGTAATCCAGCCCCATGCGTTGCAGGCTCTGGTCGAGGCTCGCCAGCAGATATTTGCGCGAACCGCCCGCACCGTAAGGCCCTGGCCACATGTCGTATCCGGCTTTGGTCGAGATGATCAGCTCATCGCGATAAGGGGCAAAATCCTGTTTGAGCAAACGGCCAAAATTCTCTTCGGCGGAACCCGGAGGCGGGCCATAGTTATTGGCTAAATCGAAATGGGTAATGCCTAAATCGAAGGCTTTTTGCAGCAAGGCGCGTTGTGATTCCAGCGGGTTGACGTGGCCGAAGCTATGCCACAGGCCGAGCGAAAGGGCGGGGAGTTTTAAACCGCTCTGACCGCAGCGGCGAAATTGCATGGTTTCATAGCGGGAGGGGGAGGCCGTATAAGGCATGATGTTTCCTTTTTCTGATCGTGTAGGGTTTTGAAACACTGTTTCTATACTAACGCTCAGAAAAATAACGGCAACAGCAGAAAGCGGGGTTTATGTCAGCCCTCCGCGATGAAGGGGAGGGCGAAGACATCAGAAATCCCAGTCCTCATCTTCGGTGTTAACGGCTTTGCCGATCACATAGGAAGAGCCGGATCCTGAGAAGAAATCGTGGTTTTCGTCGGCGTTTGGCGACAATGCGGAAAGGATCGCCGGATTCACATCCGCCATGCTGGCCGGGAACAGGGCTTCGTAGCCGAGGTTCATCAGCGCTTTATTGGCGTTGTAATGCAGGAATTTCTTCACATCCTCGCTCCAGCCTACGCCGTCGTACAGTTCTTCGGTGTAGCGGATCTCGTTGTCGTACAGATCCTGAATCAGATCAAACGCCTGCTCTTTGATCTGACGCTGACGCTCTTCGCTTTCCAGCGCCAGCGCTTTCTGGAATTTATAGCCGATGTAGTAACCGTGAACCGCTTCATCGCGGATGATCAGACGGATCAGATCGGCAGTGTTGGTCAGTTTGGCGCGGCTCGACCAGTACATCGGCAGATAGAAACCGGAATAAAACAGGAAGGATTCGAGGAATACGCTGGCGACTTTCTTCATCAGCGGATCTTCGCCGTCGTAATACGACAAAATGATCGCCGCTTTATTTTGCAGCGCGACGTTTTCTTCGCTCCAGCGGTAGGCCTCATCCACGTCCACGGTGGCGCACAGCGTCGAGAAAATCGAGCTGTAAGAACGCGCATGCACCGCTTCCATAAAGCAGATATTCGAGTAAACCGCCTCTTCGTGTGGCGTCACCGCATCTTTCATCAGCGTCGGCGCGCCGACCACGTTTTGCACGGTATCCAGCAGCGTCAGGCCGGTAAACACACGGATGGTCAGCTGCTTTTCCTGTGCGCTCAGCGTCGCCCAGGACGGAATATCGTTCGACAGCGGCAGTTTTTCCGGCAGCCAGAAGTTGGAGGTCAGACGGTTCCACACTTCCAGATCTTTATCATCCTGAATTTTGTTCCAGTTGATGGCTTTGCTGACTGGCTGCGGTACTAACAATTGTTTTACTGCACTCATTTTATCGTCCTTTCAATCGGTTACAGCGTACAGGAAACGCAGCCCTGAACTTCAGTGCCTGCCAGCGCCATCTGACGCAGCCGAATGTAATAAATGGTTTTGATGCCTTTGCGCCAGGCGTAAATCTGCGCTTTGTTGATGTCGCGCGTGGTGGCGGTATCGCGGAAGAACAGCGTCAGCGACAGCCCCTGATCGACGTGCTGCGTGGCTTCGGCATAGGTATCGATAATTTTTTCCGGCCCGATGTCGTAGGCATCCTGGTAGTAATCCAGATTGTCGTTGGTCATAAACGCCGCCGGATAATAGACACGGCCAATCTTGCCCTCTTTGCGGATTTCCACGCGGGACACAATCGGGTGAATACTCGACGTCGAATTATTGATGTAAGAAATAGAACCGGTCGGCGGCACCGCCTGTAAATTCTGGTTATACAGCCCATGCTGCATCACGGAAGCTTTCAGCGCCGCCCAGTCTGCGGTGGTGGGAAGGGCAATTCCGGCGTCGGCAAACAGTTCGCGCACGCGGTCCGTTTTCGGCTGCCATTTTTCGGCCTGCGCGTCATCGACATATTTGTCGAAATAGGTGCCGCTGGCGTAGGTGGAATCGTTGAAACCTTTAAACGACTGCTGGCGCTCAATGGCGATCTGGTTCGACGCGCGGATCGCATGGAAAGCCACGGCGCAGAAATAGATATTGGTGAAATCCAGACCTTCTTCCGAGCCGTAATAAATACGCTCGCGGCACAGATAACCGTGCAAATTCATCTGACCCAGGCCGATGGCGTGTGAATCCTGATTTCCCTGATCGATAGACGGCACCGAGCGGATGTTACTCATGTCGGACACGGCGGTCAGCGCACGCACGGCCATTTCCACCGTGTTGCCGAAATCCGGTGAATCCATCGCCGAGGCGATATTCAGCGAGCCGAGATTACAGGAGATGTCTTTACCGATTTCCTGATAGGAGAGGTCTTCGCCGTAGATCGTCGGTGAATTCACCTGCAAAATCTCCGAACACAGGTTGCTCATGTTGATGCGACCTTTGATCGGATTGGCACGGTTGACCGTGTCTTCAAACATCATGTACGGATAGCCAGATTCAAACTGAATTTCCGCCAGCACCTGGAAGAATTCACGCGCGTTGATTTTGCTTTTGTGAATGCGTTTGTCATTCACCATCTCGCGGTATTTCTCGCTGATGCTGATTTCAGACATCGGCACGCCATACACTTTTTCGACGTGATACGGCGAGAACAGGTACATATCCTCGTTGTTCTTCGCCAGTTCGAATGTGATGTCCGGAATGACCACACCCAGCGAGAGCGTTTTAATGCGGATTTTTTCGTCGGCGTTTTCACGTTTGGTATCGAGGAAACGCAAAATGTCCGGGTGATGGGCGTTCAGATAGACCGCGCCCGCGCCCTGACGTGCCCCCAGCTGGTTAGCGTAAGAGAACGCATCTTCCAGCATTTTCATGATCGGGATGACGCCGGAAGACTGGTTTTCGATGCGCTTAATCGGCGCGCCCACTTCGCGGATGTTGGTCAGCATAAACGCCACGCCGCCGCCGCGTTTGGACAATTGCAACGCCGAGTTTACCGAACGCCCGATGGATTCCATGTTGTCTTCGATACGCAACAGGAAACAGGACACCAGCTCGCCGCGCTGTTTTTTGCCGCAGTTGAGGAACGTCGGCGTTGCGGGCTGGAAGCGGCCGGAAATGATCTCATCGACAAAATGACCGGCGAGCTGAATGTCGCCGCGCGCCAGCGTCAGCGCCACCATGCATACGCGATCTTCATAACGCTCGAGGTAACGCTTGCCGTCGAACGTTTTCAGCGTGTAGCTGGTGTAATACTTGAATGCGCCCAGAAAGGTCTGGAAGCGGAATTTTTTGGCGTAAGCCTGTTTGAACAACGCTTTAATATCGTCAAATGCGTATTGATCCAGCACCGCGGCTTCGTAATAACCTTCTTCCACCAGATAGCGCAACTTCTCTGCCAGATTATGGAAAAACACGGTGTTTTGATTCACGTGTTGCAGAAAATACTGACGCGCCGCCAGCCGGTCTTTATCGAACTGGATGCGACCTTCGGCATCGAACAGATTGAGCATGGCGTTGAGCGCGTGATAGTCCGGGCTGGAGGTGTCCGCCTCGGTGAGATTCATTTCTGTCGTTGCCAAAATTCAGTAACTCCCTGTGTAACCTTTGCAACGTCTTCCGGCGTACCCAGTAATTCAAAGCGATACAGGTAAGGGACCTGACACTTCTGGGCGATGATGTCACCGGCAATGCAATACGCTGCGCCGAAATTGGTATTCCCGGCGGCGATAACGCCGCGGATGAGTGAACGGTTGTGTTCATCGTTCAGAAAACGGATCACTTGTGTCGGTACCGCGCCTTTGGCCGATCCGCCGCCGTAGCTCGGCACCACTAAAATGTACGGTAAGTCGACACGCAATTTTTCAGGCTGGCGATCTATCGGGATGCGGATCGCCGGCAATCCTGTTCTGCCGACGAAGCGATGGGTGTTTTCTGAACTGCTGGAAAAATAGACCAACGGATTCATCCGCCGGCCCTCAGAACGCGTTCTGAAGCTGGCGCAGGGCGCTGATTTTGTCCGGACGGAAACCGGACCAGTGATCGTCACCGGCGACAATCACCGGAACCTGCTGGTAACCCATGGCGCGAACCTGGCCGAGCGCCTGATCGTCCTGGGTTAAATCGATCACTTCATAGGCAATGCCATGTTTATCTAATGCACGGTAAGTCGCATTGCACTGGACACAGTCTGGTTTACTGTAAATAATAATGCTCATGATTCGTATTTCCATTTGGTAAGAAATCAGAGACAATTTTTGCCTTCCCGCTGTGCGGCTGCTTCAGCCGGGGGAAAGACGCGAGAGTCGGTGCCTTCATGGCGTCCCGATGGATTGAATACTAGATGTGGTAATTAAAATATTCAACCACACAATATGTAGATATTTCAAAAATGCTTATTGCAAAAATGACAAAGCCCGCAGGCAGCGGGCTGGAGAGAGAAAACTTATTTGACCCGATTTGTTGCGCAACGCGACGCAAGAATATGTTCAAAAAATAAACACTACACTTTCAAAAAGTTACTGGCGCATGCCGACGGCGAGGCGGTTAAACGCATTCATCAGACCAACCGCAAATGTCAGTTCTGAGATTTCCACGTCGCTGAACTGTGCTTTCAGTGGCGCAAATGCCTCATCCGGTGCGCCGGTTGCTGCCACAAGCGTCAGGGATTCCGCCCACGCCAGCGCCGCACGTTCACGCTCTGAATACGCATGGCTGACCTGCCAGCCCGCCAGCTGATCCAGTTTGGTCTGCGCGACATCCATTTTGCGCAATGCTTTGGCATGCATATCCAGGCAGTAGGCGCAGCCGTTAATTTGCGAAACCCGCAGGAATGCCAGCTCGATAATCACGTTATCCAGCGGACCGTTTTCCAGCGCACCGAGCGCCGCTTTCATGGGTTCCATCACGGAAGAAGACAGGGAATAGTAAGGCAGGCGAAGTGCGGTCATGATGATTTCCTCTGGGATTTTGGTGTAAACAGTGACGCACGGCGCGTCTCAATGAACGCCACTTTACGCTGTACATGGTCTACACTACAGGGCCATAAAATGTCTATTTAATCAGGTCATGAATGAGCCGTTTCAGCCTTGCCTTTCAGCTCGATCCCCGACACAAAGAACCGCTTTACCGGCAGATTTATCAGCGGGTAAAACAGGCGATCATGACAGGGCAACTTAAACGCGACAGCCGCGTGCCGTCGGTGCGGGCGCTGGCCAGTGAACTCGGCGTGGCGCGCGCCACCGTTGAAAATGCCTATGGACTGCTGACGGCAGAAGGATTTCTGCAAAGCCGCGGACAGGCCGGAACGGTGGTCAGCGCGCCGCAGAGCTTAGCCGCCCCCGCGCCCTCGCCGGTGAGAAAAAACGCGGTGCCCAAACCCATTAACCCGATGCTGCCATCCGTGTCTTCGCTGCCTTTTCAGCTCGGCCTTCCGGCGCTGGATGCGTTTCCCCGTGCAATCTGGTCGCGCATTGTTTCAAGGCAAATCCGTCATACCAGCATGAACGATTTAGGCCATCCGCCGCTGGCCGGTACCGACGGTTTACGCCATTCCATTGCCCGTTATTTGCAGCTTTCCCGGGGTTTCACCTGCCGTCCTGAACAGATTTTTATTTGCGCCGGATATGCACCGCTGCTGGATCTGGTCATCGGCAGCCTGTTACAGCCGGGCGATGGCGTATGGCTGGAGGATCCGGGGTATCCGGTGACGCAGGCATTTTTCCGCGCAGCCGGGGCGGTGCCGATGGCGGTGAATGTCGATGAGGAAGGCATGAATGTGCCGCAGGCGGTGGCGCAGCACCCCCATGCGCGTTTCGCCGTGGTGACACCCGCGCATCAAAGCCCGACCGGCGTGACCATGAGTTTAGCGCGGCGCATGGCGCTGCTCGACTGGGCGGCGAAACAGCAGGCGTGGATTATCGAAGATGACTACGACAGTGAGTTCCGTTATCACGGCCAGCCGCTGCCGTCGCTGAAAAGCCTGGATACGCAGGGGCGTGTGATTTACGCGGGGACGTTCAGCAAAGTGATGTTTCCGGCGCTACGCTGCGGTTATCTGGTGGTGCCTGAAAGTCTGGTGGAAAAGATCGAGGCGTATTGCCCGCTGCGCATTTGTGGCACGCCGCCGCTGATACAAAACAGCATTACGGAATTTATCGAACAGGGACATTTTTACCGGCACCTGAAACGGATGCGTCAGATGTATGCAGAGCGGCGCGGCTTTCTGGAACAGGCCCTGACGGCGACGTTTTCGCCGGACATCCTGCGGGTAAATCAGCAGGCCGGGGGGATCCAGCTTTGCGCCACACTCAGCCCGCATCTGGATGATGCGGCAATCGCGCGCGCTGCACGGGAGCAGGGGCTGGCAATACAGGCGGTGTCCGACTGGCAGGTGTTACGCCGCGAACGGGGCGATGCCCTTCGGCCAAACGGGTTACTGATGGGGTTTCCAAACATCTGTTCAGCGGAGCAGGCGAAGCAGTGGGTTACGCGGCTGGCCGTGGCCTTTGCAGGTGCCTGAAAATAGAAAACGGAGCCCGGAGGCTCCGTCGTCTTTTTAGCAATCGCGCAGCAATGAGGGAAGCCGCGCTGGTGTCTGTGTTTCAACCATCCCGACACAGGAGTGAGACACCTTAAATTGCCCTTTCAGTGACTAGCGACGTCCTAACAGGACACCGATCACAATACCGACTGCTGCACCGGCACCGACGCCATACCACGGATTATCTTTCACATAATCATTGGCCTGGGCGGCAGCATCACGGGCATGCTTGCTGATTTTATCGCCGTTAAAGCGTGCACGTGTATCACGTAAAACGCCCTGGGCTTTGCTGCGTAGCTTATCCAACTCATCCTTGGATTTGTTCCCGGCAGACTGAAGAACTTCATCCAGCGTGTCAGCCAGTAAGGTCACATCCTGATCAATGCTTTTTTCTACTTTATCTGTTTTCTTAAACATTCGGCCTCTCCTTGTTGAACGATTTTTTTCAGTTTTTTACTGTGTTTAAAACTGATACTTAAAGCATAGACCAAAATCCTGCATCAGCGGGTTCCACGAGAACAAATGCCTGTATTTGTAGGGGTGAACAGGCCATGAGGCTGGTCGGAAAAGTCAGGCGTGGCGCGGACTTGCGTGACGCGGATCAGATTTTTCTGCAAGTGACGATGACGTTACAGCCAATAACATTTTTACCCCCGTTCAGCCGCGAAAACCTGTTTATACTGTTGATCCCAGTCTCAGTATTCACATCCGGTTTTGCTCATGTCTTTAAGTACGCTTCGCGCCAATCTTCAGCTCAATAAACGCATTTTGTCGTTTATGTTATTCACCTTTGTGGTCTATCTGACGATTGGCCTGCCGCTGGCTGTATTGCCGGGGTTTGTACACAACACGCTCGGTTATAACTCGGTTCTGGCCGGGCTGATTATCAGCGTTCAGTATTTCTCCACCCTGATAAGCCGCCCGCATGCCGGACGTTATGCCGATCAGCTCGGCCCAAAACGGGTGGTCATTTTTGGCCTGATTTGCTGCGGGCTCAGCGGCGTTTTCTACATGCTGGCATTTATGTTTGCGCACGTTCCGCTGGCCAGCCTGCTGCTGCTCTGCGTCGCCCGTATTTTCCTCGGCGTCGGGGAAAGCTTCGGCAGCACCGGCACCACCCTGTGGGGGATCGGCGCGGTCGGCCCGATGCATACCGCGCGGGTGATTTCCTGGAACGGCGTTGCCACCTACGGCGCAATGGCCGTCGGCGCACCGCTGGGCGTGATGCTCAATCACGGCTTTGGGCTGCCTGGCGTGGCGGTGCTGATTGTTGTTGCCGTGGTGATTGCCGCTCTGGTCGCCTGTCGCAAAGCGGCGATTTCAGTCACCGCCGGTAAACGGATCGCGTTCAGATCGGTGATCGGACGGATCGGGTTGTACGGTCTGGGTCTGGGCTTTGGCACCATCGGTTTCGGGGTGATCGCCACCTTTATCACGCTCTATTATGCCGATAAGGGCTGGAGCGGGGCGGCGTTTACACTCACTTTATTCAGCCTCGGTTTCGTCGGCGTGCGGCTGGTGTTCGGCAATATGATCAACCGGTTCGGCGGTTTGCGCGTGTCGCTGGTGTCGTTTGTTGTCGAAATCGCAGGCTTGCTGATGATTTGGCTGGGAACCGATCCTGTCACGGTGCAGCTGGGGGCATTTCTTACCGGCTCCGGCTTCTCGCTGATTTTCCCTGCTCTGGGCGTGGAAGCTGTGAAACAAGTTCCCCCGCAGAATCAGGGAACGGCGCTCGGGCTGTATTCCGCTTTTCTCGATCTCGGGCTTGGGATCACCGGGCCGGTAGCCGGACTGATGATTGCGCATCTGGGTACCCCTTCTATTTATCTGGCGGCGGCTTTTATGGTGGTGATTGCCTGGCTGCTGACCCTGAAACTCTGGCTGCAAACATCACGGCAAACATCGTCCCGCTAGCTTTTTTGATGTGTTTAGATAAATCCTAAATGCGCCAAAATTGGGGATAAAGGCATTGTCTGGCAGAGTTATTGCGGTAAGGTCGCCTTGCGGTTAAAGAAGCGAGGAGCAACCATGTATTTACGGCCAGATGAAGTGGCACGCGTTTTAGAAACATCAGGATTTGAGCGCGATTATATTGATGATAAAGCATACGGTTATCGCCGTGGCGAGTTCTATGTGTATGTGAACCGGGAAGCGCGGTTTGGCCGGACTGCCCTGGTAATACACCCGGCGATGAAAGAACGCAGCGAGCGTTTTGCCGAGCCAACGGCATCTTTTCGCAGCAGCGATGCCTACAAGAATTTCCCGCTGGATGTGTCCAGCGACAACGAAACCTACTACGGCATTTGCCACGGTTTCAGTTCACGCCAGATTTTGGCGAGTTATCTGGATAACGTGTTCAGATAAGCAGTCAGTTAAATCTGATGAGAAAAAGCCGCTGACTCAGCGGCTTTTTTGCATCTAAACCAGATGGATCTGATTATAGGTTTCGTTATAGTCGCGACGAAATTGCGCCAGCTCGAAGGGTTCGATATCCAGTTCGGCGAAGTAAAACAGCGCCAGCTCGGCGTGTTCACTGCTCAGCTGCGGGGGCAGGTGCGCACGCACCAGAATATTTCGCCAGCGGACAATATTTTCAGCCGACGCATCTTTAATAAACGTATGATAGATGAACACGACGTAGGCGGCCTTGCGGATCTCTTCCGCATAGCCACCGCTTATGGAGCGGATAAACATCTGACTCTGTCGTTTGCCCATTTCCAGCAGCATAGAATCGATATAAACCGGTTTAATTTTCAACAGACTGGCGAGTGAATCATTCGCTTTACGGGTGTCTGCCGTCATGAACCAATAACCCACAATAAAAACCACAACAATTGCAGCAAGCATAATCCATATCATTCTGGACTCTGGCCTCCGGCCTTTTCTGGCGTGATGTAAAGGTGCATGCAACACCCGATGCTGCGAGTTTATCTGCTAATGGAAAGAAATACGTGAAGGTGTGACAAAGAATTTGCGCCTGCCGGGCAGAATGTCATTGTAGGGACATGAGATATTGATGAAATCAGCCCAAAAAGCATGACCTTTTAAGGAGTCAACGATGGCCAGAAACATTGAAATCAAAGCAAAGGTAGATGATTTTTCAGCGCTGTATGAAAAGCTGGCGCTGATAAGTGACGGGCTGCCGGACATTATCGATCAGGACGACACCTTTTTTATCTGCCCGCACGGACGTCTCAAATTACGCACACTGGCACCGGATCGCGGTGAACTGATTTTTTATCAGCGCCCGGATCAGGCGGGCCCGAAAACCAGTTTTTACACGCTCACAGAAACTCAGGATCCTCACGGCCTGCGTGAAACCCTGACGCTGGCCTATGGCGCGGCTGGCCGCGTGATCAAGCAACGTACGCTGTTTATGACCGGGCAAACTCGTCTGCATCTCGACCGGGTAAAAGGTCTGGGTGATTATCTCGAGTTTGAAGTGGTGCTGGCAGATGAAGAAACGCCGGAGCAGGGCATTGCGATAGCGGAAGACTTACTGGAACGGCTGGGGATTGATCGTCAGGAACTGGTGGATCAGGCGTATGTTGATCTGCTCAAACACAAAGGGCAGCATCACACCGGCTGACCCGGCACCGCATGCTGTTTGACCGCCTTCATGTCGAAGATGAAGGCGGTTAAGAAGTGATGACTTTATTTCTTTTCTTCCAGCGAATACGGCAGCGGCTGAATGGCCAGGTGGCTGGTCACATCTTCACGGACACGCAGTTTTGCATCGGCTTCCAGATCGTTATTCAGCACGGCCTGAACCCAGACGGTGCCGTCGTTAAGCTGTACCGCTGCCAACACCGTGCCGGTACGACGCCAGTTTTCACCGAGTTGCATTTCGAGATCGTCTGCAGGAGCGGGCACTTTGCTGGCCTTGCCTGACAACCAGAACAGCGCACGTTTGTTGGCACCGCGGTATTTCGCGCGCGCCACCATTTCCTGACCGGCGTAGCAGCCTTTGGTAAAGCTGATGCCGTCCAGTGCCTGAATGTTAGTCGCCTGCGGAATAAACTGCACCGCGTTGGCGCTGTCAATCACCGGGAATCCCGCTTCGATATCCAGCGCCAGCCACTGTTGGCTGTCATTGCGCTGCGCCTGTTCTCCCAGTTCCTCTGCCACCTGCCGGGCTTTTTCCGGGCTGGTGATAATCAGATAACGTTCGGCGGGCAACGAAAAATGCAGCAGCGTCGTTTCATCCTGTTGCACCACCGGCTGTTCAGCGGTCGGCAGCGTTGAGAACAATCCGGTCAGCGCTGCGCTGGCCTGAAAACCTGCCACGCCCAGCAGCACCACATCGTCATCGGCGGTAAAGGTGATCTTGGAAAAGACCGCATACTTTTTGATTTCAGCTAATTGCGTATCACGCAGGTTACGGCGTTCGAGATAAGCCATACCGTCGCCGCGTTTGAACAGCCGCAGGTTACTCCACATTTTGCCTTTAGCATCGCAATGCGCGCACAGCACATGGTCATCGGCGGCCAGCGCATCGACGTCGGCGGTGACCTGACCTTGCAGATATTTCATCGTATCCGCACCGCTCAGGGTGACCATTGCCCAGTCTTCCAGCGAAATGAGGGTCAGCGGCAGGTGGGAGGACGCAGAAGGTTTTTGCGGTGGAAACGGAAATTCGTGAGTCATTTTCTTATCCCGGTCTATGAAATGTGACTGATGCCTCATGGTAAAAGAGGCCATCACCTTTTAAAACAGTTATTGGTGCCTTTTACGGGATGCCTTCCGGAGAATGTAAAACATGCGACAGGTTTGCATCAGGTTTTACGGCACATCACGTAGATTGACAAAACAAGGCACTGAAAAGTTACTTCACATGCCAAGCGGCTGTTAGAATCGAAAAAATTCCCTTTTCGTCCCTACAAAAGAGTCTCGTTATGGAAAGCAAAAACCAACTGGATATCAATAATCGATCACAGATCCACTGGGCCTGCCGTCGCGGAATGCGCGAGCTGGATATCTCTATCATGCCGTTCTTTGAGTACGAATATGACGGTCTGGATGAGACAGATAAAGCCCTGTTTGCCCGTCTCCTGACCAACGATGATCCCGATTTATTTAACTGGCTGATGAATCACGGCGCACCTCAGGACGCTGAATTACAACGCATGGTGGCTCTCATTCAGACCCGAAATAAAGACCGTGGCCCTGTGGCGATGTGATTTAAGGGTGTCCTGGCGCAGTCAGTTGATTTCACTGGCCATTTACGGCGCAGTGATGTTGCTGATTTTGCTGGCACCCTGGCCGCCAGGCTACTGGCCTGCATGGATGACGTTGCTTTTGCTGATGCTTTTTGAATGTATCCGCAGCCAGCGGCGCATCACTGCACGCACCGGCGAGGTGATTCTGCTCGATGAGCGACGCCTGATTTGGCGAGGCCAGGAATGGCAACTCAAACATCCGGTGTGGATGATAAGCCACGGCGCGTTGCTGTCTTTGCGGCGTGAAAAACGTAAAGGGGGTCTGGCGCAGGCGATGCGCAGTTCACGGCACCGTTTATGGCTGGCATCGGACAGTATGAGCGTGGAAGAGTGGCGGCGTTTACGCCAGATATTACTTAACTGCCGCCCACCGAACCCGAAAGAGCAGGGCTGAGGGCGGCGTCAGACGCGAAGTGCCGGAAGGGTTACAGCAGCGCATCCATTTCCAGCAGGATTTGCTCGCACCACTGTTGCAGGCGTTCGTCGGTGAGATCGAACTGATTCACATCATCGAGCGCCAGCCCGACAAAATGTTTACCGTCCGCACTCAGCGGTTTCGGGCTGGTGAACTCAAAACCTTCCGTCGGCCAGAAACCGATGAACTTCACGCCCATTGGCACCAGCTGGTGGTACAACATGCCGAGTGCATCGAGGAACCATTCGCTGTAACCGAGCTGATCGCCCATGCCATACATCGCCACGATTTTGCCTCGCAGTTTAAGCGTCGGCAGTTGATTCCAGACGGCCTCCCAGTCTTCCTGGATCTCACCGAAATCCCATGTCGGGATGCCGAGGATCAGGACGCTGTAGTCTTCCATTTTTTCCGGATCGACATCTTTGAGGTTGTGCAAATCAACCAGATCTTCGCCCAAAATATCGCGAATTTTCTCCGCGGCCATTTCGGTGTAACAGGTGCTGGAGCCGTAGAAAAGACCAATCTTCATACTTGTTGCCATAACGTCAAAAGAATTCGAATGGTTAGCAGTGTATACCCAAAAGCACTATTTTTGCATCAGGGCTGCCCATTCCCAGGTAACCACCGTGATGAAAGGACGGGCAGATTTGGGCGGCGTTTCCTCTTAATGAAAGGCATAATGCCATCACACGCCCATTGCGCGGCCTGTACTTGCACAAAAGGAATCAGGATGCCAAACCAGGATAATGTGACCCGTCAGGGGGATAACCCTGAGCCGTCTGATCAGGCGGTGAATCAGGCCGATCAGAACCTGATGGAACAGTTTCTTGATACGCTGTGGATTGAGCGCAATCTCGCAGAAAATACGCTGGCATCTTACCGTCAGGATCTGAAATCCCTGACCGGCTGGCTGCATCACCACAACACGGATCTGCTGCACGTCAGCGCCGAAGATTTGCAATTGTTCCTCGCCGAACGTGTCGAGGGCGGCTACAAAGCCACCAGTTCAGCGCGGCTGCTCAGCGCGATGCGACGACTGTTTCAATACATGAACCGCGAATCCGTTCGTCAGGATGATCCTACCGCGCTGCTCTCCTCACCCAAATTGCCACAGCGTCTGCCTAAAGATCTCAGCGAAGCGCAGGTGAGTACACTGCTCGCGTCGCCAAGCGTCGATGTACCGCTTGAGCTGCGTGACAAAGCCATGCTCGAGTTGTTGTATGCCACCGGTTTGCGTGTTTCCGAGCTGGTCGGGCTGACGCTCAGCGACATCAGTTTGCGTCAGGGCGTGGTGAGGGTGATCGGTAAAGGGAACAAAGAGCGGCTGGTGCCGATGGGAGAAGAAGCGGTCTACTGGCTGGAAAATTATTTGGAGCACGGAAGGCCCTGGCTGCTGAACGGGCAATCGCTCGATATCGTGTTTCCGAGTAACCGCGCGCAGAAAATGACCCGGCAGACATTCTGGCATCGCATCAAACACTATGCGATCCTTGCGGGTATTGATGCAGAGCGGTTATCCCCCCACGTGTTACGCCACGCTTTTGCCACTCATTTACTGAACCATGGCGCGGATCTGCGCGTGGTGCAAATGTTGTTAGGTCACAGTGACTTATCGACCACTCAAATTTATACGCATGTAGCGACTGAACGACTCAAACAGCTACATCAACAACATCATCCCCGCGCCTGACTGGCCGGGAAAAAGGACGAAATGATGAAAAAAGGTTTAATGCTGCTCACTTTTATTGCCGCGTGTATGAGCTCCGCGGTGCAGGCTGATGATGCAGCAATCAAAGCAACGCTGAATAAACTGGGCATGAGTCAGGCTGATATTCAGCCCACTCCGGTGACCGGCCTGAGCGCGGTTTCCACCAGCGGCGGCGTGATTTACATCACTGATGACGGAAAACACGTATTGCAGGGGCCGATGTATGACGTCAGCGGGGCTCAGCCTGTCAACGTGACCAACAAAACGCTGGTGAAAAAGCTGGATGCGTTGAAAAACGAAATGATCATCTACAAAGCTAAAAACGAAAAACACGTGATCACAGTGTTTACCGACATCACCTGCGGTTACTGCCACAAATTGCATCAGCAGATGCAAGGCTATAACGATCTCGGTATTACCGTGCGTTATCTGGCGTTCCCGCGTCAGGGGCTGGATTCTAAAACCGAGAAAGACATGCAGTCGATCTGGTGCACCGGTGACCGTAATACCACCTTTGATGCGGCAATGCGCGGTGATGACATTACTCCGGCAACCTGTAAAACCAGTGATATCGCGAAACATTATGAGCTGGGCGTGCAGTTTGGCGTGACCGGCACGCCGGCGATCGTGCTGGAAGATGGTTCTCTGATCCCGGGTTATCAGCCGCCAAAAGAACTGGCCGCCGCGCTCGACAAGCGTGCTCTTTCACATAAAACCGGTGGCTGATTTTTCGTGACCCTTAAGACTCAACTTCGCCGCCGTGAGGCCGCGACCGGCGTGGAACTTCCCGCTGAACTCTCCCCGTTATTACGCCGTTTATACCTCTCGCGTGGCGTGAAAGACAGCCAGGAACTGGAGCGCAGCGTGCGTGGCATGCTGCCTTATCAGCAACTTGATGGCATCGATGATGCGGTCAGGCTGTTGCAAAAAGCCCTGACGGAGCGGCTGCGCATTATTATCGTCGGCGATTTCGACGCCGATGGTGCCACCAGCACCGCGCTGGCGCTGCTTTCCCTGCGCAGTATGGGCTGTGGCAATCTTGATTTTCTGGTGCCAAACCGTTTCGAAGACGGTTACGGCCTCAGCCCGGAAGTGGTGGAGCAGGCTGCGGCGCGCGGTGCTGAGCTGATTCTGACCGTGGATAACGGCATCTCTTCTCATGCAGGCGTTACGCTTGCCCACGAGAAGGGCATTCAGGTGCTGGTCACCGATCACCACCTGCCGGGCGATACCTTGCCGGATGCCGAAGCGATCATTAACCCGAATCTGCACGGATGTGCGTTTCCTTCCAAATCGCTGGCGGGTGTCGGTGTGGCGTTTTATCTGATGCTGGCGCTGCGCAGTGCGTTACGCGACAGCGGCTGGTTCGAGACAACCGGTCTGACGCCGCCCAATCTGGCGGAACATCTGGATCTGGTGGCGCTCGGTACCGTGGCAGACGTGGTGCCGCTCGATGCCAATAACCGCATCATGGTGTATCAGGGGTTGAACCGCATCCGTGCGGGAAAATGTCGCCCCGGCATCCGCGCGTTGCTGGAAGTGGCCGGTCGTGAAGCACGCACGCTGGGGGCGAGTGATTTAGGTTTTGCTCTGGGGCCACGGCTTAACGCCGCCGGGCGTCTTGACGATATGTCAGTGGGTGTGGCGTTGCTGCTCACTGAAGATATCGGCCAGGCACGCGCGCTGGCGAGTGATTTAGATGCGCTTAACCAGACCCGTCGCGAAATAGAGCAGGGTATGCAAGTGGAAGCGCTGGCGCTGTGCGACAAACTGGAGCAGGGCACCGAGGCGTTACCGTACGGGCTGGCGATGTACCACCCGGAATGGCACCAGGGCGTGGTCGGTATTCTGGCATCTCGCCTGAAAGAACGTTTTAACCGCCCGGTGATTGCGTTTGCGCCGGCAGGTGAAGGTATTCTGAAAGGCTCAGGCCGTTCGATTGCCGGTTTGCATATGCGCGATGCGCTGGAACGCCTTGATACCCTCAATCCGGGCCTGATGATGAAATTCGGCGGGCACGCGATGGCCGCAGGCTTATCGCTGGAAGAGAGCAAATTCGACGAGTTTCGCGACAAATTCGCCGAACTGGTCGGCGAATGGCTGGATCCTTCGCATCTGGAAGGCGTGGTGTGGTCCGATGGCGAACTGGCCGCGCAGGAACTGACGTTGGATACCGCTGAAATGCTGCGTGACGGTGGCCCCTGGGGGCAGTCATTCCCTGAACCGACGTTCGACGGCACTTTCCGAATCCTGCAACAAAAGCTCCTGAAAGAGCGTCATCTGAAACTGATGATTGAACCCCTCGGCGGCGGCCCGCTGCTTGACGGCATTGCGTTTAACATCGATCCGACCTTCTGGCCCGACAGCAGCATCCGTGAAGTGCAACTGGCATACCGGCTGGATATCAACGAATTCCGTGGAAATCGCAGCGTTCAGTTGATCATTCAACATTTGTGGCCGAAATAAGCCTTTTGCGTACGGAATAAACCCTGCAAAAAAACGGCTCGTTGCTATAAAAAGACCGCTAATTCCGTTAGAATCGGCGGTTCGAATGGCATTGGGCCAACTCCGAATCTAACGTAAGACGCGAAAAAATTATGTTTGAAATTAATCCGGTTAAAAACCGCATTCAGGACCTGTCCGAACGGACAGTCGTTCTTCGGGGGTATCTTTGACTATGATGCCAAGAAAGAACGCCTCGAAGAAGTAAACGCCGAGCTGGAACAGCCGGACGTCTGGAACGAACCTGAACGCGCACAGGCGCTGGGTAAAGAACGTTCCGCTCTGGAAGCTATCGTGGAAACCATCGATGAGTTGTTGCAGGGCGCGGAAGACGTGACCGGCCTGCTCGAACTGGCTGTTGAAGCCGACGATGAAGACACCTTCAACGAAACGGTTGCCGAACTCGATGTACTGACCGCCAAACTGGAGCAGCTCGAATTCCGCCGCATGTTCTCCGGTGAATACGACAGCGCAAGTTGCTACCTCGACATTCAGGCCGGTTCCGGTGGTACGGAAGCGCAGGACTGGGCGAGCATGCTGCTGCGTATGTATTTACGCTGGGCCGAAGCCAAAGGTTTCAAAACGGAAGTGATTGAAGAGTCTGACGGCGAAGTCGCAGGCCTGAAATCCGCCACCATCAAGATCATCGGTGACTATGCGTTTGGCTGGTTGCGTACCGAAACTGGCGTGCATCGCCTGGTACGTAAAAGCCCGTTTGACTCCGGTGGCCGTCGTCATACCTCTTTCAGTTCCGCGTTTGTTTATCCGGAAGTGGACGATGACATCGCTATCGAAATCAACCCGGCCGACCTGCGTATCGACGTATACCGCGCGTCAGGTGCGGGTGGTCAGCACGTCAACAAAACGGAATCTGCGGTACGTATTACCCACCTTCCGACCAACATTGTGACCCAGTGTCAGAACGACCGCTCCCAGCATAAAAACAAAGATCAGGCCATGAAGCAGATGAAAGCGAAGCTTTATGAGTATGAGATGCAGAAGAAAAATGCGGATAAACAGCAGCTGGAAGACAACAAGTCTGACATCGGCTGGGGCAGTCAGATTCGTTCTTACGTGCTGGATGATGCTCGTATCAAAGATTTGCGTACAGGCGTCGAAACACGAAATACGCAGGCCGTGTTGGATGGCGACCTGGATAAATTCATCGAAGCCAGTTTGAAAGCCGGGTTATAAGGAACCAACATGTCTGAACAACAATCGCCTGCTCAACAGCAGCCAACAGAAAACGTACCCGATCTTAACAACGAGCTTAAGGCGCGTCGTGAGAAGCTGGCTTTGCTGCGCGAATCCGGCAATGCGTTCCCTAACGATTTCCGTCGTGACAGCATCTCCGATGAACTGCACGCGAAATACGGCGAAAAGACCAACGAAGAGCTGGAAGCCTTAGACATCAGCGTTACCGTCGGTGGCCGTATGATGACCCGTCGCATCATGGGCAAGGCATCTTTCGTGACCCTGCAAGATGTGGGTGGCCGTATTCAGCTTTACGTTGCGCGTGACGATCTGGCAGAAGGCATCTACAACGAACAGTTCAAGAAATGGGATCTGGGCGATATCCTGGGTGCGACCGGTAAGCTGTTCAAAACCAAGACCGGCGAACTGTCGATCCACTGTTCTGAACTGCGTCTGCTGACCAAAGCACTGCGCCCGCTGCCGGACAAATTCCACGGCTTACAGGATCAGGAAGCGCGTTACCGTCAGCGTTATCTCGACCTGATCGCCAACGATGATTCCCGCAAAACCTTCAAGATCCGTTCTCAGATCATGTCGGGTATCCGCAGCTTCATGGTGGAAAACGGCTTCATGGAAGTCGAAACCCCGATGATGCAGGTGATCCCTGGCGGTGCAGCGGCGCGTCCGTTCATCACGCACCACAATGCACTCGATATCGACATGTACCTGCGTATCGCGCCGGAACTGTATCTGAAACGTCTGGTGGTGGGTGGCTTCGATCGCGTATTCGAAATCAACCGTAACTTCCGTAACGAAGGCGTTTCTCCGCGTCACAACCCAGAGTTCACCATGATGGAACTCTACATGGCGTACGCGGATTACAAAGATCTGATCGTTCTGACCGAATCCCTGTTCCGCACGCTGACCGAATCGGTTCTGGGCAGCAGCGTTGTGCAGTACGGCGAGCAGACTTTCGATTTCGGCAAGCCGTTCGCCAAGCTGACCATGCGTGAAGCGATCTGCAAATACCGTCCGGAAACCAACGTTGCCGATCTCGACGATCTGGCTAAAGCGACCGCTATCGCAGAATCTATCGGTATCAAAATCGAGAAGAGCTGGGGTCTGGGCCGTATCGTGACTGAGATCTTCGAAGAAACCGCAGAAGCGCAACTGATCCAGCCAACCTTCATTACCGAGTACCCGGCAGAAGTTTCTCCGCTGGCGCGCCGTAATGACGACAACCCTGAAATCACTGACCGTTTTGAATTCTTCATCGGTGGCCGAGAAATCGGTAACGGTTTCTCCGAGCTGAACGATGCTGAAGACCAGGCACAGCGCTTTGCTGACCAGGTTTCTGCGAAAGATGCAGGCGACGACGAAGCGATGTTCTTCGACGAAGACTACGTGACAGCGCTGGAACACGGCCTGCCACCGACCGCCGGTTTGGGTATTGGTATCGACCGTATGGTTATGCTGTTCACCAACAGCCACACCATCCGCGACGTTATCCTGTTCCCGGCAATGCGTCCGCAGACACAGAAATAAGCTTCCTCAGAAACAACAAAAGGGCGCTCCGGCGCCCTTTTTTATGTTGCAGATCACGCCACACGCTAACTGCTTAAAACTCCAGCGCTTATCCGCAATCACGCCTTGCTCCGCCGCTGTAACCGGTTATAATGCCCCTCGCACACCGATGCGGGTGTAGTTCAATGGTAGAACGGCAGCTTCCCAAGCTGCATACGAGGGTTCGATTCCCTTCACCCGCTCCAGAATCATTTCCCAGACCTTCCGTAATCATCCAAAAAAACCAATAAAATCAAATGTATTATCCATCTTATTGTCCGCTTGCGTCCGAGCACATCCCTTGAAAGCCAGTATTTGATGTGTATATGATCGCGTATAGTTTTGATCAGTTCCCCGTAGCGGCCTGTAGTCCCTGTTGCAAGCTACTGCCGGTGCCGTATTTCGCCATCTCTGCTTTGTAAGCATCAGTCTGGCGCAGTTGGTCGGCGGTCATGTCAGGATGCGCCTTTTTAGCTTCACTCAGCCCATTCAGGTCGCCCTGCGTCAGCGCAATATCCATCATGGCCGGGATTCTTGTTATTTTTTAGGCTATTGTAAAAATGCAGAACACTATCTAGATCCGTATTCCACTCCGAGATTTTCATACCATCTTCATTATGGGTAGTCCGAGGCTCTATAAATTCATTTATCTTATCCGGCATGAAATCCGGATGTTCATCCAAAAAAAGAATGCTGTTTTGTAAGTAAGCATTTTTCTCTTCAAAATATATCACCCATACAAAAATAAAATTACTTTGCCCTGGCTCATACATTGAAACAGCTAGCACGGCATGATCTTTATTAGCAAGGCCGCTCTCAAGTGACTTGAGCCAACTTTGTTTATAATCACTTAAACCCCAGTAACTTATTGGGATATTTAGTTTTTCATTAAAATCATCAATGATAATTTCAGCAGGAAAAACCGGCTCATCTTCCATTGTCACGGGTGTATCTTCGGGGAATATACCAAACATATAATTAATCCTGAATCCGGTTCAGATCACTGTCGTAAGTGCCAATACGCTTACCTTTACTATTGAACATCTTCCAACCATTCGTCACATTATGGCTGTCAACATCGGGGCTAATATAATTTTTTCCGTTGTAATATACCGGCTGACCGTGTGAGTCAAATGGCGCTTTTTTGCGGTGGGATTCGTTGTCCATAACCTAAGTTCTTTGTCACTATTACCGTTAGCGGAATCAGCATTATAGCTGAGGCTATAGAATAAAATTCCGGCTCTAGGGTCGGGACTTATTCAGCATTTTAATTTGCCAAAAAAATCGTCAACATCAAAAAAATACCGCCAAGTTTCATTGTCTGTAAATAAAGAAATTTCATGTTTACTTACTAACTTCCCAATATAAATCTCAGGAAAATCAACTCCACGACATGCAAATCTAAGGCAATGGGATGTTCTATAATCAAACATTGCATCAATGAGATCATCGTCATCTACGTCCACACTCTCATAAAAGCAATGGATTTTTTTTGCTAAAGAGTCTTCAGTTAAATTAACTATCGGAAAGTCCGCTTTTCGAATTGCATCTTCATTTTCTTTCAACCACTCAATTAATGCTTGAAAATCGACTATCCCGGTAAACAATGCATGCAAAACGTCATTGCTTTTTATCGATATTTCAACAGCTTGTGATTTTTTCGCTTCAGCGGAATTAAACAAAGTGACATTCAGCTTATTCATAACTATTTACCTTTAATCATATTATTGTATTCGGCTTTGTTAATATCACCTCTAGCAAGAATCTCACGTAATACTTTTGGTGGTGCTTCTGTCCCAGGCACTGGATAACCATGTCATCCTCCAACATTATCAGGTTGAAATTCATAGATTTTACCAACACTAACTCCATATTTTTGCTTACCACCTTGAATGGAGTTATTTAATACTTCCTGAGCCTTCGAATCACTTAAGTCCATAGGAGTGCCCCAACCTCCAGCAGCATGTTTGGGGCTAGGAACATATTTACTTTTCTCTGGTGTATAAGCCAAATCATCCGGATTCTGCTCTGCAACCGGCGTGGTTGTAGTATTCCCGCCCACAACCGGTGCGCCATCAAGATTACCGGTATTCGTTGCCCCCTGATCACCGCCGGTATTACTCGGGCTTTGGGCTGACTCTTCGCCGTCGCCATCGCAAGCAGCTTGGATTCGCTAAACACGCAGCATCTAATCCTTCTCTGCCTGCGCTTTCTTTTCACCTCCAAGATACGGTAGTGACCATTTCACATCCTGACGTTTCTGATCATCCGGCGCTGACAGCGCATTAGTCTCCCCAACATACTCTTTCCGACGCAAGCTTAGCAAGAACAGCACTATTTTCCCTTTACAGTCAGCAGGTTACAACCCATTTTTGCCAGTGCATTCTGATGTACGGATGTACAAGCCCCGATGAGCGTTTTCTCCCCCCGTTTGCCCAGCCTGCATTTGAAGGGTAACTGGCTGGAAGAGGCAGGATTTGGGACAGATACGCCGGTGACTATTGCTGTAGAGCGGGGCAACTGGTTATTCGGCCTGTAGGTGAGTGATAGACAAAAAGATCCCGGCTCAGAAGTGAGCCGGGATTTGAGCTTACCTGTGACGATATAAATTAAATATATGCATAAGCCAAGTGCCTATACCACCGATAGTACCGCCTGCTAATCCTACTTTAAAACTTATATAAAGCAGTTCCTCGAATGGGATAGCAATATCATTAGACCAATATGTAAACAGTCGACTTAAGAAAGCGACAAGAAAAATGATAAAAGTACCCATTGCTATTACATATATAAGAATGGACAATTCTCGCTTCATTTAATTGGATCCTTTCTTTTTATTCTGCCTACCATTTTAGAACCGCCCTGAGCAGCACCTTCGGTGGTGGTTGAACCAGCTATAGTACCCCAAGTTCCTGGACGAGCATCAAATTGCAATGGCTTACTAATCCCCATCCCTATGTCGGTCCACTCATAATTTTTCCATGTAGGATTCAACACTTTATTCAGCGGCATTTCGATTAAGTATTTACCCATTCCGTAGCCCAGTGCGGCTCCACCTGCTGCCCAACCTGCACCTGCTAACGGATCATCCCCTTTCAGATAATTCGATGTCGCGCCACCTGCCGCATTCCAGCCTATAGTTCCCCATAGGCCAGTGTTAGCTGTAAATGCACCAACATAGGTCGCGATTAATACATCTGTTGGATTAACTGTTCCGTTAATCGCATATTGAATACCAGCATTTGCTGTCCCACCAAGGGCAGCTGTTACCTGCATTCCACCCGGTAAATAAATCAGCTCCGCTGCTGCCAGCGCCCCTGCATACGCTTTATTTTCTGCGATCCCTCGCTGGCAGGCTGCACCTGACGGGTTATCTGCACAGGAGAGAACATCTGCTCCGTGCCTCTGTACAGCTTTAATTTGATCTTCTTCCGTACCCAGGAAGTTATTCTCAACCGCATTCTTCCCAGCCTGCGCTCCCACTACAGCATCCGCTGAACTGTCCCCCGTCAACCCGCCCGCCAGTCCGGCGGCCATCGTGCCTGACGCGCTGATAGTTTGCCTCTGCTCTTCGGTTAAATCTTCACGTTTGGTATTCGGATAAAGCTGCTGCGCGATAAATTCACTGACGTGGCCCCAGCGAGCAACTGCGTTACCAGTTTGAGACGATTTCACAGATGCCGCAGCATGAACAGGATGTGATCTGTGAGTTGCTGGATGCGATGATTATCAAGAACCAGGTCGCCGGGGCGATGGCCCGAGTATCGCAGACAACGAAAGAAGAGAGTTAATACTAACGCGGAGCTGACGTGCTCGAACACCTCAGCCCCGCTAACCATAAGCAACTAAACAGGAGTTGATCATGACTGAGCGCGAGCTTACCGCAGAACCCGCCACCCCCCAAGCCCGGCGTTACACCGTCGGTTATTGCCCCAACAGCGGCAGACCCAACCCGCTGCCGCAACTGACCCTCAAGGGGCGCTGGCTGGGCGAACTGGGGTTTAATGCCGGTCAGCCGGTGACCATCACCGCACAGGACGGCGTGTTGATCATCCGGGCCGAGATGGCGGTGTGGTAGGGGCAAGATAAAGGCACCCCGGCACTGACCGGGGTGATTTGACGACTACGGGTTATCAGGGGGATCGGTGGGATCTTTTTTATTTTTACGGGTGTTGTATTCGTCGATTTTGTTGAAGATTAATGCAGCGAGTGTTCCCAATAGCCCCCCAATAAAGCTCATTTTTGCTGCTTTAATAAGCTCTCCAGGAAGCAAATATATTTGTCCAGAATACACAACACCTGTGATAACTCTCGCTGCCACACCTAGAATAAAGAAAGCAGCACAAAGATAAAGCAACAATAAAAGAGATATTCGCAATGTCATTTTTCTCTTCACTATTTCTTTTCCTCACTTTTCAATATTTGTTTCGCTCTATCATTTATTGATTCAAAAGTTAATGCGCCACCTATATCACCTAAAACGCCGGAAGCGCTACCTGCATATGGCGCAAGCAAACTTGGCGCATATTTCCCAAAGCCCCCGCCAGATTCTGTACCGCCGCCGTTGCTGCCCATTGTCAGGGGTAGCTCTTACAAGTAATGGCGGTAATTTAGTCGAAACAAGAACCAATTTGCAATACCAAAAAGTAGACCAATTACCCCTCCATTTTTGAAAATTCGCCACCAGTCAAACTGGAGGGTTGGTTTGTTTGTTTACAGCCACTCGATGAAAAAAGCAGTAACAGAAATAATCGTGATCCATATAAAGATCATGGCCAAAAGATACAAAAAGGGTCGTTTCATTTTGTGTTTCTTTTTAATATTTCCGCATTGATAAGTGCACTACTATATTCAAGGCCAAAAGCACCTGCAGCTCCTCCCGAAATCCCGGGGATTTGGCCGGGATTTACTTACTTGTAGGATCTGTAATGACGATAGTAGATAAGCCAGCTACCTGAGCCACAAATAGGCCCGGCAAATAGACTAATACGGTTAGCTCTTCGAATATCTTCAAGTGAAAAAAGAAAATCTCCACCAAAAGAGAACCATACAAATGTTCTCAGCATTAAAAAAATAACCACAGCCATAGAAAGAACAACCAATACCCATATGATATTGAACATAAAAAAAGAAAACACTGCCTTCATATTCATTATTTTTTCTCCTGAAGACTATTTATTTTCTCGTTAATAATGGCACCAGACCCTTCTGTTGCAATAGCAGTTCCTGTATTACCTGCTATACCGGGAATAGAACTTGGTGTTAATGGTTTTGATATGCCCATTCCCATATCAACCCATTCATAGCTTTTCCAGTTCGGATTAAATATGTTGTCCAGAGATCCCTGTGCAAATTTACCGATCCCGTAACCCAATCCCGAAGCGGCACTGTAAGGATCCCAGCTTTAGTTCCACGCACTTTTTGAGATTTCCAGTTTCTCTGCCATCAGCCGATATTCTTCCGACGTCAGGTTATTCAGGGATTCATGAGGCCGCTCACTGTTATATTCATTCAGCCACCGTTCCGTGATTTCTCGTGCTTCATTCAGCGTTCTGAACAGATAAAAATCCGGTATTTCGGTCCGGTACGTTCGGTTAAACCGTTCTATAAACGTGTTCTGTGTTGGCTTACCCGGCTTGATAAATTCCAGCATCACGCCATGCTCTTCAGCTCATTGTGCCAGAGTCAGTGATATCAGTTCCGGCCCGTTATCCATGCGCATCTTCAGTGGATATCCACGGTTTGCTACTATTCTGTCTAGCACCCGCACGACCCGCTGCGCCGGGATATTCAGGTCAATTTCTATCGCCAAAGCCTCACGGTTAACATCATCAACGACATTGAAAGTCCGAAAACGTCGGCCACATGTCAGCGCGTCGTGCATAAAATCAATCGACCAGCTTTGGTTCAGTGCTTCCGGCGTTGCCAGCGGGGCCGGATTGCGCACCGGCAGGCGTTGTTTACCCTTACGACGAAAATTCATTTTTAACAGACAGTAAATCCGGTGTACCCGCTTGTGGTTCCAGACGTGCCCCTGCCTGCGAAGCACCTGAAAAAGCTTCTTAAAGCCGTAGCGAGGATAACGCTCGGCCGCCTCAGTCAGTCTCTGGATCACCGCTTCATCACGTCGCGTATCCGGTTGATAACGAAACACCGTCCTGCTCAGCGATAACGTCCTGCACGCCTGGCGTATGCTCATCGTAAACTGTGTGGTCAGATAGCTAACGAGCTCACGCTTTATCGCTGGTTTTAAAGCTTTTTTTCGATGATGTCTTTCAGCGCCCGGCATTCCAGACTCAGATCGGCAAACATCTGCTTCAGACGACGATTCTCGTCCTCAAGATCTTTGATTTTTCTGATATCAGCGGCTTCCATCCCGCCATATTTTGCTTTCCAGTTGTAGTAGCTGGCTTCGGAAATAGCGGCTTCGCGACAGACATCTTTAACGGTCCTGCCAGCCTCGACTGATTTCAGGACGGCGATGATCTGGTATTAGGTGAATCGGATTTTACGCATAGCGATCTCCTCGGGGACATAATCAGTATGTCGGAAGATCTCTAAAAGTGCGTGGAACTAAAGCTGGGATTCTTACAGTTATTCGGCCTGTAGGTGAGTGATAGACAAAAAGATCCCGGCTCAGATGTGAGCCGGGATTTGCTTGTTAGTGGATATTAAATCGATATATAAGCCAAACACCAAAACCAGCGATACATCCGCCCCCAGCCCCTGCTCTAACGAATACGAATATATTATATAAATCAATATCTAATATACCTGTATAGAGATATATGAAAGTTATAAAAACCATTTGCAGTATAAGTGCACATAAAGCGATGGCTATAATATGGAGGCCAATAATTAAGATGAATATTTTTAACTCTTTCATTTTAATTTTTCCTCCAAAATATCAATAACTTTAGGTCCTAGCTGACTACCTGTCTCAGTAGATAATGCAGCCCCACCATTACCGGATATCCCAGGAATAGGACTTGAAGGCAACGGCTTACTAATCCCCATCCCCATATCCACCCATTTATAATTTTTCCATGTTGGGTTCATAACTTTATCAAGCGGTGCGGTGATAACATACTTACCTATCCCGTAGCCCAATGCGGCTCCACCTGCTGCCCATCCAGCCCCTGTCAACGGATCATCCCCCTTCAGATAATTCGATGTCGCACCACCTGCTGCATTCCAGCCTACTGTTCCCCACGCACCTGTGTATGCAGTAAATGCCCCGACATAGGTGGCTATCAGTACATCGGTAGGATTAACTTCACCATTGATCAGATACTGGATACCGGCATTCGCACTGCCGCCAATAGCACCTGTCATCTGCATTCCTCCGGGCAGATAAATCAGCCCTGCGGTCGCCATTGCGCCTGCCACTGCATTTGCCTCATTCTGCGCCTTCTGGCAACTTGCCGAACCCGGTGCATCAGCACAACTTGCCATATCAATACCGTGCTGACGGATAAATGCTTCCTGGCCTGCCTCCGTTCCACCGCCTAACAGGTTGTTGTTCACCGTGGTGTTTCCTGCTATCGCGCCTGTCATACCGTCTGCCGTGCTGTCTCCGGTTAAACCACCCGCCAGACCCGCTGCCAGCGTCGATAAGGCCAGCACTTTTTGTTTTTCCTGCTCCGTCAGTTCACTCACCAGTTTACCGTAAGTGTCCAGCGCTATCATACCCGCCAGTTCACCTGCGGCGGCTCCCGCAGCACCTGCTGCTGCATCTCTACCCTGCGCTGCGGCTAGCGCTGCGTTTACTACCGCATGAGCGATGATGTTCGCTCCCTGATTGTCGCCTGTGGCTTTCTTCACCACCTCAGCCAGATACGGTGCCGCACCACCCGCCAGTGCCGCAACCATATCACCACCCGCCAGCCCCTGAAGCGCCATAGTGGCTGCGCTGATACCCTGCTGGATATCACTTCCGGTGCCGTACTGTTTTTGGGTGTCTTTGTACTCTTTAGTCTCCAGCAGTGCTTTGCCACTGAGCTCAGGATGCGCGGCTTTCGCGGCTTCCAGCCCTTTTATCTCACCCGCCGTCCTTGCAATATCTCCCGCCTGACTCCCGATTTCCCCAATCTTTTGCGCTTCCTGCAACCGCTCCTGCTCTTTCTCTTTGTCGAAGATAGGGGAGAGGGTCTGGTTGGCGTGCTCGACGTCGCGGCTCAGGTCGGTTACATCCTGCGTCTGGTTGTCTTTGTCACGGACAATAACGGTGCCACCGGAGATGGCGGCTTTGGTGGTCGAGCTGTCGCTGCCGCTGCCGTTGACGCCCACCAGCAGGCCGTTGGCCATATTGCCTGCGAACTGGCCGCCGATGTTGCCACCGGTGCTGACGCCCACGCTCTGGTGCTCGACTTCATACTCGGCGCTGTTTTTGATATCGCTGAACCCGAGCGTGCCGGTGTCGAGCTTATTCAGGCTGGCATCCCCGGTCGAGCCGATAACCGTGCCGTTAAGCTGGGTGTGCTCGCCGACGGTGATGTCAAAGCCGCCTTTGCCGGCAAAAATCCCCGTCTGCTCCTGCACGCTCTCGTAGGTGCTGTGCATCTTATCTTTGCTCAGATTCACCGAAGCGCTGCCGCCGCCCATACTGATACTGCCGCCGGCGCTGGCGTTATGCTGCTTCGAGTCGTAGTTGTCGGTGTCCTGTTCGCTGGTGAGGGTCAGGTTACGGCCGACGTCCATCGTCACTTTTTCACCGCTGACCTGTGCACCGGTCAGCGTGGTGTCGCGGCCGCTGACAATGTTCAGATTGTTACCGGCGTTGACGGTGGTCTCGGTATGGCTGGTGCCGTTGCCGGTTTCACTGCCTTTGCCTTTGTTGCCGCTGGCGTTGATGGATAACCCGTTCGCGCCCTGACCGAAATTGAATCCGACGCCCATCGAACCGCCGTGGCTCTCGTTCGAACCGTCGAGTACTGAAGTATTGACGCCCGACCACAGATTCACGTCGCGGTTAGCTATCAGCCCGATGTCTTTCCCGGCCTGCAACTGGCTGCCCTGAACGTTAATGTCGGTGCCGGTCGCCCGAATATTCAGGTTATTGCCTGCCGTCACCGTGCTGCCCTGGCTCTGGTTATTGGTCTGGGTCTGCGTGGATTTCGACGACTGGCTGCCGTAGGAGAGATTGACGCCTATCATGCTGCCTTCGCTGCCGTCCGCTTCAGCCAAAGATTTACCCTGATACGCCTGCACTCCGCCGAGCTATTATCTAACAATGTTAAAGAGCATTGAGCACAGCAGAGTATTGTGGGTTACCGCCCTAACCACGGGCAATCCGACCCGTATCCGCAGATCACGCTAAAGGGCCGCTGGCTCGGGCAACTCGGCTTTACCACGGGGCAGAAGCTTGAGGTGATCACGCAGCCGGGGCAACTGATCATTCGGCTGACGACTGAAGAGTAACTAACTGACGTATAAAGTAAAATCCCGCCAATAAGGGCGGGATTTATTATTAAAGATTAATGTTATTTTCTTCTGCTATCTCACTTAAAAGAATACCAAAATCAAGTAGTTCCTCTTTGTTCCAACCGGTTAACGTTGGGATTTCATTTGGGCTACATGAAATTAATACCGCTGAGATCATTTCTCTAATCACATTGAACTCTTTATGAGTGAGTTCTAGGGATATACTGTCATCTTTTTTATCTAAAATTTTCATAAAAATAATCTATTTTATCTAATTGGAGGTGTGTTCTGGGTTGGTAATAGTTTTATATACTTATCCCAACCATTATCATAATCAGGCCTAAATGCTGTACTTTCGCCTTTGCCTGGATTTCTAATCACTACCGTTCTGGTCGTCGAGTCAAGATATACTACCCGTCCATCATTGTAGTAACGAACATCCGTTGGATTATTAATCACATTTTCAACATGTTGTTCAAATTGCGCTCTTGTTCTAATACCCAAAGTATCAAACTCACCGCGTTGTAGAACATGCTTCTCAAAAGCATGTCCATTTGCTATTTCTTGTGCTGACAACTGGGTATTAAGTTTAGAAGCATTGGCCGCATTTTCTGCACCACTAGTAGACTTACTACTGACAATACTCTCAACCGCATCCGCACTCACCTTCTTACCGGTCTGTTTTTCTACCGCCATCGCTGCTTTTATTTCTGAAAGTATTGCCAGTTGCTCAGCGGTGATTTTTCCCGTCGCACCGACTGCGAGACCTGCCGGAAGAGCTTCCCCCATTCCCATATCTGCTAACCAGATGGAGACCTCGTTAAAACAAAGGACTGGATTGGTTGTGCAGTTAGTTACACCAGCCTGAGCCACTGCGATAATTTCAGGGGTTATCGCGATAACAGCGCCGCCCGCAGCACCGGCACCTAGTGCTAACGCGATGGCATTATTGACCGCTTTACCACGCTGACAACTTGCCGCGTCTGGGGCATCTGAGCATGACAGTACGTCTTTCCCATGCTCCTGAACGAACGGTGTTTGCCCTTCATCACTGCCGCCAATCAGGTTGTTGTTAATCGCATTCTGCCCGGCCTGCGCTCCTGCAACAGCATCCGCCGAACTGTCTCCCGTAAGACCACCGGCTAACCCTGCCGCCAGTGTACCAAGCGCACTGAGCGTTTGCTTCTGCTCTTCGCTCAGGTCTTCTGGCCTGACGCCCGGATACATTTCACCTGCAATGTATCGAGCCATCAGTTCGCCACCCGCCGCGCCGGTCGCGCCGGCTAATTCGTTGTTGCCGTTAGCCTGTGCGGCTACTGCGCCCCAGACAGCATGCGCCATCGCGTTTGCTGCTAGGTTCACCGACCCATCCGCGTTGGTGGTCATATCATGAATGATCCCGGCAACATAAGGACTGGCCGCTCCTGCTGCCGACTGTTGCAGATTACCACCGGCCAGACCTTGCGCCAGCGCCGTCGCCGCCTGAAGCGCTCTTTGCAGGTCACTGCCCGTCCCGTAAGGTGCCATGGCCGTAGTACCAACCTGATTGTTTATCTGCTCTTGCGTCGGATTCAGGATCCCTTTGCCAGCCAGGACTTCTTTCGCCGCCTGTATTGCGTTCGGATCTTTCAGCGCGTTAGCTTTCGCTATTTCCCCCTGCGTCCTGGCAATATCCATCACCTGCGTACCGATTTCCCCAATCTTTTGCGCTTCCTGCAAACGCTGCTGCTCTTTCTCTTTGTCGAAGATAGGGGAGAGGGTCTGGTTGGCGTGCTCGACGTCGCGGCTCAGGTCGTTCAGGTCCTGAGTCTGGTTGTCTTTGTCACGGACAATAATGGTGCCACCGGAGATGGCGGCTTTGGTGGTTGAACTGTCGCTGCCGCTGCCGTTGACGCCCACCAGCAGGCCGTTGGCCATGTTGCCTGCGAACTGGCCGCCGATGTTGCCACCGGTGCTGACGCCCACGCTCTGGTGCTCGACTTCATACTCGGCGCTGTTTTTGATATCACTGAACCCCAGCGTGCCGGTGTCGAGCTTGTTCAGGCTGGCATCCCCGGTCGAGCCGATAACCGCGCCGTTAAGCTGGGTGTGGTCGCCGACGGTGATGTCAAAGCCGCCTTTGCCGGCAAAAATACCCGTCTGCTCCTGCACGCTCTCGTAGGTGCTGTGCATCTTATCTTTGCTCAGATTCACCGAGGCGCTGCCGCCTCCCATACTGATACTGCCGCCGGCGCTGGCGTTTTGCTGCTTCGAGTCGTAGTTGTCGGTGTCCTGTTCGCTGGTGAGGGTCAGGTTACGGGCCACGTCCATCGTCACTTTTTCACCGCTGACCTGTGCACCGGTCAGCGTGGTGTCGCGGCCGCTGACAATGTTCAGATTGTTTCCGGCGTTGACGGTGGTCTCGGTATGGCTGGTGCCGTTGCCGGTTTCACTGCCATTGCCTTTATTGGCGCTGGCGTTGATGGATAACCCGTTCGCGCCCTGACCGAAGTTGAACCCGACGCCCACCGAACCGCCGTGGCTCTCGTTCGAACCGTCGAGTACTGAAGTATTGACGCCCGACCACAGATTCACGTCGCGGTTAGCTATCAGTCCGATGTCTTTACCGGCCTGCAACTGGCTGCCCTGAATGTTAATGTCGGTGCCGGTCGCCCGAATATTCAGGTTATTGCCCGCCGTCACCGTGCTGCCCTGGCTCTGGTTATTGGTCTGGGTCTGCGTGGATTTCGACGACTGGCTGCCGTAGGAGAGATTAACGCCTATCATGCTGCCTTCGCTGCCGTCCGCTTCAGCCAGAGATTTGCCCTGATACGCCTGCACGCCGCTGAGCGCCGCCTTCATGCCATCAAGGGCCGCGAGCCTGTCGCTGCTTTGCTTGCTGGCGTCGTTGGCGCCCGAGACCGCCGTGTTAATCGCGCTGCCGACAGTGCCGGACAGGGCCAGCGTCAGCCCGCTCTGCTTTTGCTCCACGGTGTGCGTCTGCGAACTCTGGTTATCTGCCGCCAGAATGTTCACTTCGCTGCCGCTCAGATTGATGTCCTTCGCGGCCAGCACGTCCGAACCTTTGACCGTCAGGTTGTTGCCCGCACTCAGCGTGGTGTTGCCGTTGACGCTGCCCACCGTGCTGCCGGCACTGTAATGCGTGACGCCGTCGTCGGTGGTTTTCAGGCTCTGCTGACCGTAGCTGAAACCAATGCCGCCGGTGCCGGAGAGGCCGGTATTCTTCTCCTGATATTGATGGTTCTCCTGACGCGTTTCATCAGCGGTGGTGACGGTCAGGTTGTTGCCCGCCGCCAGCGTGACATCGTGAGTGCCCGCCACGCTGCTGCCTTGCACTAACAGGTCATGCCCGGCCTGCATCGTCACCTTATCGCCGCCGAAATTGCTGCCGATTGCGCTCTGGCTTTGCACTTCTTCGTGCGTGGTAATGGTCTGGCCCGACACTATCCCTTTGCTGCTTTGACGGCTGTTCTCGGTGACATGGTAGCTGTCGTTGCCGCTGGTCAGGTTGATATCATGGCCTGCGATTGCCGTGAGGGCGTCTGCGGCATTGACCGTCGCCGCGCGGGCGTTAAGGTCGTGGCCCGCCTGCAAAGCAATGGCGCCAGCGCCGGTAATCTGCGTGCCGACATCGGTGCTCTGCGTCACGCTGCGGTCATTGCCTTTGCCCCAACTGCCGTTTTCGCTGTGGGTGGTGGTCAGGGTGTTGAGATTGATATCGTTACCGGCAATCAGCGTGGTCTGGCTGTTTTTACCGGCATTGCTGATGTCGGTCGCCGTCAGGTTCAGATTATTGATGGCCTGAAGGCCCAGTTGGCCGTTGTCGTTTTGCACATAGATGCCTGCCACCCGGTCAAGGTAGCGGTTGGCGTCGGTGCCGCGCAGTGAGCTGCTGCTGGTCAGGTCGCGTCCGGCGATAGCCACCAGGCTGTCTTTGGCCTGTAAGGTGCCGCCGAGGTTAGTCAGGTCGGTACGCGCCATCAGATTGACCCGGTCGCCGCTGATTAAGCCGCTGTTGGTCAGATTATCCGCCGTCAGCTGGGTCACTTCACGTCCGGCGATGGTGCCGCTGTTGGTCAGGTCATGGCCGACACTCAGGGCGACCTGCTTACCGGCGAGCAGGGCGCCGCTGCCGTCCACATCCCCTTGTTGCACTTTGGCATACAGCTGCGGCACCAGTACCTGCTCGGTGCTGCCATCCGGCAACGTCACCGTCTGTGCGACCAGCCACACCATGTCGCCGGTCAGTAACGCCATCTGCACCGGGCTCAGTGCTACACCGGGCGTCAGGTGGTACTGCTGACCAAAGGCGATGCCGTTGTCCATCAGCGCTTTGAACTGATCTTCATCGTTGCCATAACCGTCCAGATAACGCTGACCGGTGAGGCTGATAATCTGCTGACGTATCAGCTGCTGCTCGTAGTAGCCGTCTCCCAGGCGTTTCAGCACGTTGTCATTGTTGGTGGTAAAGGCGTTCTGCATATAGTCACTGCCCAGCCACTTCTTCTGGTTAGTGAAGCGCGGATCTGTCTCTACCAGATACGACGCCGTGCTCTCCGGGTGCAGCTGGAACAGGCTGTTATCTGGCAGTCGGGTATTCGGGCTGACCATGCGGATAACCGGAGTTATCCCGTTCACCGTCGGTAAATCGACGTGGAAAGTCTGACCGGCCGGCAGCACCAGCGGAGTGTCGAGCGGGATAACACCCGGTTGCCACAGTCCCCCGGCGCTATCCTGTGAGCGAAGCGTGGCCGCATCGATATTGCTCAGCCCGCGCGTATCACCGGCGCCTGCGATATCACCGGTCAGGGCAGTGGTATTGCGACCGGCAATGGTGGTGCCGCTGCCGCTGACATCGGTATTGCCCTGATAGGCAACGGTTTTAAGGTCGATGGTCTGTATCACCGGGGCAGGGGCATAATTGCTTTTATCCTTGCCCTGTGAGGTGGTGGTGCCACCGAAGCTGTGTTTGGTCTTCTTGGCATACCAGCGGGTCTGGGTACCGATGTCAGTAGTGATTTTCTCACCCTGAGTGGCGACGTTATTCAGATAGCCAATCACACCGGAGAGCAATCCGCCTGCGACGATGCGGCTGTCGAGGTTATTGACCGTATTGCTGTTAATAGCCAGATTTCCGCCCGCGATGATCTGCCCCGGATCACTCTCAGTAACCTGGGTCTCGGTCACCGTGCGGTCATACTGGTATTCATAGAAGGTGTTACCGCTGGTGCCGTCCGGCATGATGGCTTTGTGTACGCCGTATTTGTTACTGGTAGAGGTATTGATGTCGGCCCAGTCAAAGCGGTTCGGCGAACTGGAAAGGGCAGCTTCATGGTGCGCCGACTTTTCGGTGATAACCGTAGCGGTTACCAGATGGTCATTGACGTTGTTAATCTGGGCAATGTTTAGCCACATGTCCCCGGCGGATTCCACCGTCGAACTGTGGTTATTGAGTATTCCGGCCTGACCGGTAGCGTTAAGGTTATCGTCCAGCGCACCGCCAATCGCCAGCGAATCCGCGCTGTAAATCAGCCCGTGGTCGAGGTTGTTGATGGTCTGCGCACCGATATCCAGCTGTTCGCGGGCAGCAATAGTGGCCGCCGTGCCGCTTTCGGCCAGGTTATTCAGGGTGTCACTCTTAATCGCGATATGGTCGCCGTAAATCCGCCCGCTGCCGATATTGGTCAGCGTCGCGGCGTCGATATGGGTCAACCCGCCGTCGATCAGCCCGCGGTTGGTCAGGTCGTTATCAACAGAGAGGTGAGTTGCCCCAGCGCTAATTTCCGCCGGAGCGTTATTGGTCAGTTGGCTGGCATGCATATCCAGCACACCACCGGCTTTTATCAGGCTGTTATTGGTGAGTTGCTGATTAAGGGTGAAGGTCAAATCGCCATTGGCAACCACCTGGCCCTGATTAACGAAATTCTGATTGAGTGCAAGTTGCATATCTCCTTGCGACAGCACATTGCCGTCGCCGGTCAGAGAATCCGCCATCAGGTCAAACGCGTTACCGGCAATCAGCGTGCCGCCGGTGTTGGTCAGTGCCAGCCCGTTACCACTGATGTTTAACCGGTTGCCGGAGGAGGCCAGACCGCCGGTGTTATCCAGTGAGCCGGTAGTCACTACCAGCGCATCATCACTGCGCATCACGCCCTGATTGTTATCGACCGCTGCGGCGCTGATGTGCACCGACTGACCTTCAATCCCTTCATCCGTACCTTGCGTCTGACGGTTAATCAGCTGGACGCTGTTGATGACCACGCTGGCGCCGGAGCGGATAAGCCCGGACAGGTTGGTGAGGGTGGCATTCCAGGCATTGAGCGTCAGTGCACCCACCGCCTGCAACTGCCCGCGGCTATTATTCAGCTCACCACTGTCAATCTGTAAACTGTCGCCCGAGAGCATCAGCCCGTTCTGGTTATCCAGTAACTGGCCCTGTGTATTGATACTCAGGCTTTCACGACTTTGCAGCTGGCCACTCTGATTAAGCAGCGCCCCGGTCAGCAGTTGCAAAGCATTGCCAGCGCTTATCAGCCCGTTGTTCTGGTTATCCAGTTGCTGCCCGTGGGTGTCCAGCGCCAGAGTTTGCCCGGCCTGTAAGGTGCCCTGTTGGTTGGTCAGCGCGGCGGTGGATAAGGTCAAATCCAGACGGCTGCCGAGCAGGCCGTTCTGGTTGATAAACTCACCGCTGGTGATAGCCGCCTGGGCATTGCTGGCAATAAACCCCTGTGTATTGTCGAACTGACCGGTGGTCAGTGTCAGATTGCCCTGGCTGCTGATACCGCCGCTCTCGCCGCTGTAAGTATTGTTGAGCGACTGCCCGTGAGTGTCGAGACTCATTGCTCCCTGCGACTGCATCAGGCCGCCGGTGTTATTGACGGCCTGCGTCAGCAGGGTGAGGTCGCCGCCGCTGGCCAGTTTGCCGTTCTGATTATTGAGCGTCTGAGTGCTGATATTGGCCGATTGCTGGCTAACGATAACGCCAGACTGGTTATCGACATCACCTGCATTTAGCGTCAGGTCGCCCAGACTGAACAGGCCGCCGGTCTCGCCGCTCGCGGTGTTAGTCAGGCGCTGGCCCTGAGTATCGAGCGTCAGCGACTGGCCGGATTGTATCAGGCCCCCGGTGTTGTCAAAGGCCTGCGTAGTCAGCGAAAGGTTGCCCTGTTGGCTGCCGAGTATGCCGTGCTGGTTATTGACCTGCGCCAGTGTCAGGGCGCTGTTCTGGTTGCCCATCAGCACGCCGGACTGGTTATCAAGATGACCCGCGCGCAACGTCAGGGTGCCCTGACTGAGAATGCCACCCCGATCGCCGCTGTTGCGGTTGCTGATGGCCTCGCCGTGGGTGTCGATGGTGAGCGCCGCTGCTGACTGCAACAATCCGCCATCGTTGTTGATTGCGCCGCTGTCGAGAGTTAGCGCGCCACGACTGGCAAAGGTGCCAGAAAGGTTATTGAGCGTATCGGTATGAAGGCTGGCGGTGACAGCCTGCCCGAGAATAAAACCGTTTTGGTTATTCAGGTTGCCGGTAGTGAGCGTCATCGCTCCCTGGCTAATAATACCGCCCGCGTCGCCGCTGTCAGTATTGGTCAGGGTCTGGCCCTGCGTATTGAGTGCCAGCGTATCGCCGGACTGTACCAGCCCGGCCTGATTGTTCAGCGCCTGCGAGGTCAGGGTTAAGGCACCCTGACTTATCAGCTGGCCTTGCTGATTATTCAGCGCGGCGGTTAACAACTGGCTGGTGCTTCCACCGACCAGTACGCCTGAACTGTTGTCCAGTGCGCCACTGCTGATCAGCAGGTTCCCCTGGCTGAGTATGCCGCCATTAACCCCGCTGTTGCGGTTGCTTAACGCCGCGCCGTGCGTATTGAGGGAGAGGGCGCCCCCGGATTGCAACAGGCCGCCGTCATTGTTCAGGCTGCCGCTTTGTATCGCAAGCTGACTTGTGGCCGCAAACACGCCCTGCAGATTATTGATCGCCTGCGTACCGGTATTCACCGCGATGTTCCCGCCCGCGACCTGGCCCTGCTGGTTGTTCAACCCGCCCTTGCTGGTCAGGCTAAAGGTGCTGTCGGCGGCCGCCAGCAGTTTTCCCTGCGCGTTAGTGACCTGCACGGCCTGCACCGCCAGCGCGCCATTGCTGGCCATACTGCCGCGGCTGTTATCCAGTGCGCCCGTCACCGTGACTGTCATCGCGCCGTTGCCGCTTTGCGCCAGGCTACCGGCACGGTTGGAGAGCGTTCCCGCATTGACCGTGATTTGTCCGGCCTGGGTGCTGGCGTTGTCCAGCGTCAGCGTATTCGCGCGTAAATTGAGCGCGCCGTTGCTGGTCAGGGTGCCCTGAGCATCGTTAAACTGCCCGGCGTCGAGGGTCAGTTGCCCGTCACCCGCGTGCAGTATCAGCCCCTGAGTGTTGTCGAAAATGTCGGTGTTAAAGGTCAGGTTGACGCTGTTGCTGGCAATCGTCCCGCCGCTGTTATCGATACTGGCCTGATGCGACAGCGTCAGGTCGCTGGTGCCCAGTTGCTGGACGGTGCCTTGCCGATTGACCAGCTGGCGAGCCGTCAGGTTGAGTTTATCGCCCGCCAGTTTGCCGCCAGTGTTATTTAACTGACCGGGCGTCGTCAGGCTGAGCGTTTTCGTCGCCGACACGCTGGCGCGGGCGGTGGAAAGGTCGCCAGTGGATGCCGTAACCTGGATATGTTGGCCAGAAGTCTGGCTGTCGCTCAGGTCGACCGCCGCACCCTGAACATTCAGTTGCCCCGGAGCCAGATTCTGCCCGCGGGCGCTTAACATCCCCTGACTGCTGAGAGTTAAATCCCCGGTGCTGCCAAACTGGCCCTGATCATTCATGCCCGCGGCCAAAACGCTCTGCTGGCTGGCATTAATGGACGCCGCACTGACGCGGGTCTGACTGGCGCTGGCAATAATGCCGCTGTGGGTCAACGCGCCGGAGGCGGCTACCGTGGCGTTGCCAGCGGCGTACACATTGCCGCTGTTTTGGATATCCCCCTGAGCGGTGACCGCCAAATCCTGCGCGCTGTTGATCGTGCCGCTGTTCTCAATACGACCCTCAGCGGTCACCACCACGCTGCCTGCCGAGGTGCCGATATTGCCTGCGTTGCGCACGCCAACGCCGCCTTGCGTGCCTATCAGGCGGATTTTACCGGCGTACATGCCGCCAAGCTGTGAAACGTCAATGGCCAGTGCCGGGCGCGTACTGCCATCGGCTGCGCTGGCGCGGATGCTTTGATGGTCGGCATCAACGTGATTACGTCCGGCAGTGACTTTCAGGTCATTGGCCCAAATTCCGGCGTTGATATTGACCGCGCGGGCAATCAAGTCGGTACTGTCCTGCCTGCTGCTGTCCATGCCCCGGCCCTGCACGGTGATATTGCCCTGGCCGATGTCATAACCGGTGATTTGCCCGTTATTGAGCTGCGTCTGTCCGGTGGTCAGCGTGGCGCGATTGGCGTTGATAAACCCACAGCCGTCACAGGTGATGCCAGACGGGTTGGCAATCACCACCTGGGCTTTTTTACCCGCCACTTCGATATAGCCATTTAGCTGGCTGGGGTTGCGTGAATTGACTTCGTTGAGAATAACGGTGGCTTCTTTTTTGGCCAGCCACGGGTTGCCGGTGACCATGCCGCCCAACTGGGTGGAAGTATTGTTGTGCGAGTTATTGAGAATAACGCCCTGGTTATCCACATCGAACTGGCTGAATTTATTGTGTGAAACCCCGCCTGCACCAGGCGTCTGAATATTGACCTGCGGGGTGCCATTGGCGCTGCCGATAACAGTCGGCTGCTGGTTACCCGGCGCACTGCCGTCGGCAACGATTCCCGCCTGTACGTTCAGACTGACGCAACCCAGCGCCAGTAACAGGCTAAAACTCAGGCTGGAGAGGCGGCTGATACGCTGGCAGGTGCGCTGATTAGGCACAGCCTCGCGTGCGCCTCCCCCGTTATGGGCTTTGGCGATTTCGGCCACCACCATCAACAGGCCGCGTGTTTTATTAAAAATAATCCGATAGAGATGCTTGTTCATGGCAGCTTCCTTGCTAACAAAGGGTCCACAACAATCTGTGGGGTGTGGGTCATGTTTCAGTACTGCCAGTTCAGGTTAAAGCCCAGCGACACCGGGTCGGTGGCGAAACCGTCCGGTTTGGACAGCGGAATACCGGCGAACAGGTCGTAATTAACGCCCAATAACGCGCCGCGGGTGCCTATTGCGCCACCGGCCAGGTGGTTACCCACCAGATATTCGCTGCCGTGACCACTGACGGCGCCGTAATCCACGCCAAGATAGAGTTGCTGATTTGGCAGCGGCGTCTGCCAGGCCAGTTCGTTACGCACCGTCCAGCCGTTGTCGGCGTTGAGCGTGCGTTCGCCGTCAAAGCCCCGCACCGTCCAGCGGCTGCCAATGGCAAACTGGTCCTGTGGTGTCAGCGGGGTGTTACTCATCTGCCGCTGGTATTGCACGTTGTACTGGAACTGTTGTGACGCTAAGGCAAAAGGCAAATTGAGCTGGGCATTCATCTGAATGATTTTGCTCAGCGCCGTTGCATCTCCGTAAGACTCTTCCGGTGCTGGCATCGCACCAAACCAGCGGGTGCCGCGCTGATAACTTATCCCTGCATCCAGCGTGGCATCGGCAATATAGTGGCGGTGTTGCAGGCCGACTTTCCAGGCTGACGTGCGACGGCGCTGGGCATCGATTTCTGTGTCATTGATGAAGTTCTTCGATTCACGCGCCAGCACGTCATAGGTGAAGGTGGTTTTCTGGCTACCGCTGCGGTGCAGCACACGGCTGAGCTGAAAATCAAGATTCTCGCTGTCGCCGCTGTAGCGATAATCACTAGTGAGGCCCGCCACGGTCTGGTAATAACTGTTGCTGCTGGCGGTCATGCTGGCAGCCCAATAACCAAACGGCAGGGAGTACTGGCCGGTGTAGTTATGGGTGTTTTTGTCACTGTGCGGTTGCAATGCGGTGCCCGCTGACAGATACAGGGTATCGCTCAGGCTCAGCAGGTTATCGCCATATGCCGTCACGCCACCCTGATAGCGGCCAGTACTGCGGGTGCCGGAGTCATCCAGCGATGCCCAGACCCGCCATAAGCGCGACTGGTTCCATTTCAGCGCAATATCGCTTTCCCCAGGTTTATTGCCCGGTACGATTTCCATGCTGGCCTGCACGGTTGGCACGCGCTGCAGGTTTTCCAGCCCCTGTTCGATATCACGTAAATCCAGCAGGTTGCCGTCATGGGCCGGGAAGGCGCTGTAGAGGGTGACGTGGTGATCACTGTCGGGCGCAAGCTTGACCTGGCGGATGATGCCGGGCACCAGCGTCAGCATCAGGTTGCCGGATTTGAGATCCTGCTGCGGCGCCAGCACGCGGCTGGTGACATAACCGTGATCCACCAGGCGGTTTTGCAGCGTACTCATCACCAGATTGATGCCTTTCCCCCCGAGGCAGTGACCGACTGCCTGATCGGCAATCGGCTGTAAAGGCAGCCAGTGCGGGAAATCGCTGCGGTTTTGCAGCTCAATGTGGTGGATCGGGAAGCACGGAGTTTCCTGCGGGAACTGCAATTTGCCAAAAGAGGAAGACGGCGGCGACAGACGCACGTCCGGCGTTGGCGGTGCCAGAGCGGCTTCACGGGCCCGCTGGTTTTCCTGCTGATGGATCAGTTCCTGCCCAGGCTGAGGTAAATCAGCGGCATAGGAAAAAGGTGTCAAAAATAATATTAACGCGATCCATTGGCCGCGATTATTTATTATTGTTATAGAATTCAAGGTAGTCCTTACCGCCCTTTAAAATAAAGGGGATTGTTACAAGTCCATTTGAACGGGGATAAGTTGTTGATGGGAAAATAATATTCATTCAGGAATATATTCCTGAATGAATATTATTTAATTCCCTTTCTTACAACGCATAACCTGAATGCAACATTCTCTACACAAGCCATCGCTGTGCCATTGTTCCGTTGCAACAGGTTAAAACCTCAAAGGTCCCGAGGTTGAGCCAGGGTATCGGCCAAATAATTTTGGGAGAGTGTACTCAAAAATAAAATAAGTAGAAGAGGGTAGCGTGATTTTTTTAGAAATTAGAGAAAGAAGAAGCGTTATATAATGTCCGATTAGGAAAGAGGGGGGGTTATTTATAGGATAATTAGTAGGTGAAGGGGGTTATATCGCGGGAGTCATAAATGAGTAGTTATCTGAAAAATATGAGGAGATAGGAATTTTTTCAGGGAAATAGAGTTGTCTCGTTAATTAAAATGAGTGGCTTTGTTGAATAAATCGAGATTTTGGTCGCAATCAGGACATCCCTGGCCTTGTAGAGATATCTCCTGATTGCATGTAAATCCTGATCGCGAAAAGCAATGAATTACAAAGGGCTGACGTCATGCGAGGGGCTGCAAAGGAATGTATGCCGCAGTTTTGATCGCGATTTAAACGTCGAGTTTACGGCCCGTCAGCCATTCGACCATGGCCGGATCGCGATGCGAGAAGAAGGCGCTGGTTGCGGTATCGAGAGCGGTAATACGCAGCATGTCTTCTGCATTAAGCTCAAAATCGAGCACAGTGATGTTCTCTTCCATACGCGCTTTACGCACTGATTTTGCCAGTGAAACGATGCCGCGCTGGAAGATCCAACGTAGGACTATCTGACCAACGCTTTTGCCATACTTTTTACCCAACTCAGCCAGGACGGGATGCTGGAACAAGCCATTTTTCCCTTCTGCAAAGGGTGCCCAGGCTTCAGGCTGGATACCCCGGCTTTGCATCCAGGGTGCGGCATGCAGTTGCTGGTTGAAAGGGTTCACTTCAATCTGATTCACCGCGGGGATGACCTTATTAAATGCCACAAGATCGGCCAGTCTGTCGGGTTGGAAATTACTCACACCGATAGCGCGGATCTTGCCTGCCTGCTGCAGTTCCTCCATCGCCCGCCACGCCCCATGAACATCGCCGTAGGGCTGATGAATAAGATACAGATCGACATAGTCCAGCTGCAGGCGATTCAGCGAGCGTTCGAACTGGGCTTTTGCCCCTTCGTAATGCGTATCCTGTAACCAGAGTTTCGTGGTGACAAAGAGTTCATCACGTGCGATCCCACTGTGCTTAAGCGCATTGCCGACCTGAGTTTCATTCTGATAGGACGCCGCGGTATCAATCAGGCGATAACCTGTTTCGATAGCATCAATAACCGCACGCTCGCATTCGGCGGCATCCGTCATCTGAAATACGCCAAAGCCCAGCAGGGGCATTTCAATACCATTGTTCAGTGTGACTGTTTGCATGACGTAATCCTCCGGCGATTGTGTCGGAAAAGCATAACGTAGAGTCATTTATTTTATTAGGTGGGGTAATGAGATAGGGTTAATTATTTATATTCATCAATATGGCCGTTAACGGAGTGTGAAGTGGGTTGGGTGTGGCAGGAGACTCATGTGAAGGCGCTGTTTGAGTGTGCTATAAAATAATGCTCTAGAGATAAATGTTCGCAAACGGATAGTTTGTTTTGATATGTTGGATTTTCAAGGGAACTGAACAAGGGATGGAAGTATGGAAATCACATCTATAGCAGGCGTCTGGAAAATATTTATACCCGCACTGCCTTATTTGAAAAAATTATTTATCTTTGATAGTTTTTTTTCATTATCTTATGAGAAGAAAGCGGAAGCTATCACCTATCTGACAGAGTGTGTGGATGAAGAAGAAACTCTGGAGAAATATAAACAGGAACTCAAGTTATCAGAATATAAAATGTCCGGCAATTACTTGCTGAATGTTCATATATTGAAGTATTACATTTTAAATCCTGCTAAGCATAAAAAATTCTGTAAGTCTCTGTTTGTTTTTGAAGGTTTTTATAAATACCATGACCATGAAGTCACAATAAAAAAGAATGTCATCTGGATAATCATACTTATGTTTATTATAGGTTTTGTTGCGGGCGCGGGCGCGTTGTTTTCCTGGGCGACAATTACATCAACCCCATTAAAATGGACATATTCTGTCGGAGGGTTAATCATTTTTACTCAGTATGTTTTTTATTCTCTCTATATGCTATTTTGCTACATCAGTCTCAGGCGTAACGCAATAAAATTTAATGTATTCATCTCCATATTACGTATAAAAAAGGCATTGTCCGATAACAATATTGTTTAGGCGGATAACTTAATTTTTTAAAAACAGTTTTAGTCGGGCATGAGATTGATATTTTTTGAAGAGAGTCAGATCAACAGCCTATAAAAGGGGAGAACGTGCGGGCAGAAATGAAGGAAAAAATCATCAGAATCTGTGAGGCCAAAATCGTGGCGAAGGGCAGCCATGTAGGGCTGTCATTCTATGCATTTTTTGCGAATAAAAATGATGAACCGGAACTGCTGATGGAGGTGGCACATTGGTGGATTATGGAGATGAAACTGGATCACTTTGAGAAGGCTGAAAAGATAAAATCCCTCGTTTTAGCCCTGTAGCGAACCTGTCAGGTTTATAGCTCTTTGGCTGAGAAATTTCTCCATGCGAAGGTCGCAGTAATATCACGAGGGGAAGGAATATGCTTATTTTTTCTCACACCGCGATGCGCTGACCGCAACCTGGCACCTACCTGAACGGCGTCAGGTAAGTGCCAGAAACGGGCATTGCCCACATTATTTCTTCTTATTAAGCATCGACTTTAAATCCGCAAACGGACTGTAAGTGGCTGCCTCAACATCATTTTGCGCGTCTTCACCCGCCACCACGTTTGTGCCATACAGATCGGCTTCGGTGTACTTGGAGTGTTCGTTGTCGTGGCAGTACAGACACAACAACTCCCAGTTGCTGCCATCTGCCGGGTTATTGTTGTGATCGTGATCGATATGGTGAACCGTTAACTCGCGCAGGTTTGAATACACAAATTCGCGGGAGCAGCGCCCGCATACCCATGGATAGATTTTTAGTGCTTTCTCGCGGTAGCCGCTTTCCAGCCGCGAGTAGTTTTTTGGGATCAGAGCCATTGCCGACATTGCCTGTAATCAAGAGGTCATTTTACGAAAGTGCCCTCAATATATCCCATAAAGGAACGCAAGGAGAAATGAAAGAAGAGCGGCAAAGCTGCCACGTCATCCGGCCCGCTTAACCCTGGTGGTCAGCGCCATACCTGCACTGGCCAGCGTAAAGACGGCCATTATCCAGCCCATCGTCCAGGGGGTGCCATCGCTGAGCAGGGCCAGTAAAAGGGATGAAATAATGCCGCTGCCGTATTGCAGCGAGCCCATCAGGGCCGACGCGGAGCCCGCGACGTTCGGCACCGCGTCCAGCGCACAGGCCGTCGAAGTGGCGGCAATAATGCCGTTCATGGAAAAGAACACAAATACCGCGACAACAATCAGGCCAATTCCACCGAAGCCAAAACCGGTGGCGGCGGCAAGGATAACGGCGGCGAGGGTGGCGGCGAACACGGCAAATCTGAGCAACGACTCCAGCGGATAACGATGTACCAGGCGGCGGTTCACCACGCTGACTGCCATCAGCCCGATGATATTCACCGCAAACAGCCAGCCGTAATGCTGCGGATCAACGCCGAAATAACGGATGTACACGAACGGAGAGCCGGTGATAAACGCATAGGCCGCGACGTAGTAAAAGGTCAGGCACAGCGTGAAACGCATAAAACTGGCGTTTCTCAGCAAGATGGCATAGTTCGCGAATGCGCCGGACAAGGAGGCTTTCACCCGTTTTTCGGCAGGCAATGTTTCCTCAAGCCAGAACAGCGAGACCAGCATCAGCACGCCGATTATCGCCAGCAGCCAGAAGATGGTGTGCCATGAGGTGACTTTAATCATCTGGCCGCCGATAAGCGGCCCGGCAATGGGCGCAACCGCCATGATGATCATCAGCGTTGAGAGCATTTGCGCAGCACGCGTGCGACTGAACAAATCGCGGATCATTGCCCGCGCCAGCATGGGACCTGTGCAGGCTCCCAGCGCCTGAAAGACTCGCCAGAAAACGATCTGCACGATGTCCGTCGACAGTGCGCATCCCACCGATCCCGCAATAAACAACACCATGCCAATGAACAAGGGCAGGCGTCGGCCAAAGTGGTCACTCACCGGCCCCCAGACCAACTGGGCAATGCAAAAGCCGATCAAAAAGCCGGTGATCGTCAACTCCGCGTCACCCTGTAAATCTGTTGCCATCACCGGCATTGCAGGCAGATAGATGTCGGTGGATAAGGAGGTGATCGCCATTAACGCGCTGAGAATTAACACCAGTGAAAGGCCGGTCGTTTTTCCGGCAGCGGGCGGCGATAGCGCCTGTGAAGGGGTCATGGTTATCCATCGGGACAGTAAGAGAAGCAGGCATAGTAGCGGGTTTACGGGCGCAGATAATGGCGTCCGGCAGGATAGGCACTATGAACTGAATTCATGAATGGTGCGTCACTGTGTTTACATGCGAGGTAATTATTATTGATGATGATTGTAATCAAAATGAGTTGACACTTTAGATGATGATTATCATTATTAATGCGCCTCATTGAACACAGCGCCAAACGTGCTGCGGCGATGCACAGCCCGCCAAACATAAATGACACTCATCAGAGAACAACTTATGACTCAAACACATTCTGCAGTGCTGATTACCGGTGCCTCCAGCGGCTTTGGCGAAGAGTTTGCCAGACAATATGCCAGGCTTGGCCACCGGCTGGTGTTGGTCGCGCGCCGGCTGGACCGGCTCGAAGAACTGGCGGCCTCGTTGCGGCAGGAATACACCATTGAGGTGCAGGTTGAACAGGTCGATCTGTCAGACATTCAGGCCGTCACTGAGCTTCACCAGCGCCTTGCTGCACAAGGCATCGTCATCGATATCCTCATTAATAATGCCGGGCACGGTCTTCAGGGAGCATTTCTGGACAGCCCGGCGGAGGCTATTTTGTCGATGATCCAGCTCGACATCACCAGCCTGACGCTGATGACACGCCTGTTCGGCGAGGACATGAGAAAGCGTAAGCAGGGTAAGATCTTACAGGTTGCGAGTATTTTAGCCTTTCAGGGGGTTGAGCATTTTGCGGTGTATTCAGCGGCTAAAGCCTATGTCCTGCGTCTTGGGGAAGCGTTACACCGGGAATTCCGGCGGGACAATGTGACGGTAACGACCCTGTGCCCCGGACTGACTGACACGGGCTTCGCAAGCGTTGCTCAGCAGAAAGTCACGCCGCTAATGCGTATGACCATGATGCAAACGCCTCCGGTGGTCCGCGCCGGTATCCGTGCGCTGGACGCGGGACGGATAAGCGTGGTGGCGGGGTTTGGCAATAAGCTAAACGCGGTATTCATGTGGGCAACCCCCCGCTGGATCCATCAGGCTTTTTTATCCAGAATCATGAATGCCTGATTTCTGACAGTGGCAGGTAAATGCGCACACCCTGTGTATTTGCCTGTCATTGCATCGCGTTAAATACCGCCAGGAAAACGTCGGCGAGAATTAAAATCGGTGCAATTAATATATTTCGATAATATAAACAAAAGTAATATATAAATTATCAATGAATCATTCCTCTCCGCTCCCTGTTTCTCCTCCTGTGTTGCGTTAAATTATTATACATTTAGTGCGGCTTAAGATGATTATTATGTAACGCGCCCTTTATAGATGTGCTTCTCACGCGCTGCGTATTATCGGGGAGGTGCTTTTTCCTGGCTGTATGACAGCGTTTTCAGGCTATTAATATTAAGTTACTATTTATCCTAATGCTGTAATTTGTTGATTTTAATGATTTAAAATATCTTATTTAAACCTGATATAAATCAATTTTTCAGGGTGTCAGCGGCGCCTGCTCCCGTTGTTACTGCGTAATTCTGATGAGTTTATAACCTGTAATCGGCAAGTTTTTTTATTTCATATCAACTGATTGGAATTCCAGTTGCGATGATTTTTTAATTATCAGGTGTGATGTTTTTTTACAAATTAATGCCGCAAAACGTCTTCTTTTTTACACGCTGAATAATGCCGGTTAATAACACTCTTTCTTTTCCGTGAATATAAATTGAGCTATTTTGACCTGCCATTTCAAATGTTGAACCTACGTGCTGACATACTTTAAATCCTTTTTGCGAATGACCTGGATCAGTGATGTCAATGAGGTGAACAACTAATACAGTCGTTTGTGATCCGCAGGAAAAGTGTATGAACAAGTCTTATAAAATCGTCTGGAGCGAAGCTGCGCAGGATTGGGTGGTTACCAATGAGCTGGCGGGCGGAAAGAAAAAAACAAAAGTCTCTAAAATTGCCAAAGCCTGGAAAACGGCATTGTTGTGTGGCGGGCTGATAGCGTCACCTTACTCTCAGGCGGTTGACTGGGACGTTGCCGATACCGATCCCAAAAGCGCTACCACGATCTTTTACGGCAGTGTTGATCTTGTTCAGGGCGGAGGCAAAGGGTTTGCCGGACTGAAAAAAGGGGACATAGGCTACACCTCGATGACGCTGTCTCAGGCGCGTGACCGGGGGTTGATCGGCGAAGGTGCTGAGTATGTGGACTGCGACAGTGTGCATTTAGGCGGCAAGACGAACGTGGTGACTTACACCGACGCCATTACGCACAACAAAACGACCATTAACGCTTATGACAATAACTCCATAACAGCCGGCAAGCTGAATACTACGTACGCCTATTCCCATGATGTGGGCGCTGGCGGCCAGTATCTCGATAAGGCGATTTACAGCGTGGCCTCCGGAGGAAAACTGGATGTGGATGTCGGGTCTTCCGATGCTAACTGGATGAAAAACAGTGCCAATCGGGTGAATCTGATCATGAAGAGCAGTGATCCGAATAAGGTCAACTCGGCGGTATTTTCCGTAGATAACGGCGGAACGCTGAATTACAACGCCAAAACCCTTATCAGTCTCGGCAATCATAAAAACGTCAATACGTCGGTCACCGGTGATGTCTTAATTTCCACCTACGCCGGAGAAGTGAACAGCAAAATTGGTCACTTCTCAATTAACACCCTCGACAGCTTCAAAGCCTATAACACCGCGTTGATCGAAGCGGTTGAAGACGGGCGTCTGGATCCTGATGATTATGATGGTCAAATCGCGTTAGGCGTCACACCAACGATCTCCATCCGTCAGCTTGATGTGACCACGCCCGGAGACCCGGTGAACGCAAGTGTCAGCGCCACCAGCGTGGCCTATATCAAAGCGTCCGGAAGCTTTGCCCAGGTCAATTTAAGCCATGATGCCAATCTGCAGCTGACGGAATCCGATGCGAGTCTGATCTACGTTGAGCAGGGGGCGAAACTGGACAACAGCGGGACGCTCAGCACCCTGCGTAATCTCTCCAACCCTGGTTCGAATGTGATCAGTGCCGCCTCCGGTGCGTCAGTTCACAATGCCAGCAGCGGCGTCATCTATGTTAACGATGATCTGGCTGCCGGTGCGGTGCTCGGCGAGACTAACACCCAGTACGGTTCGGGGGTGGGGATTTACGCCGTGGATGCATCTGTCGTCAATGACGGGGTCATCAATATCGCGCCGCAGGGGTCGCATAGCCGAAGTGTCGGTCTGATACTCGATGGCAGCAGCAACGCCCGCAATAACGGCAATATTAATCTGGCGACGATCGATCAACCCGTGGGGGTGCGTGGCTATGAGGATATCGGTGCCATGGTGGGCGGAAACAGCACGCTCACCAATGCGGGCCTTATCTATGTCGGGCGCAGCGCACAAACCTCCTTGTCCGACTCCGCCAAAGCCACCAGCATCATCAATCCCGGCGCCATTGCCGTGTCGGTGAGTGATCATGGCACATTTGAGAATGCGGCGGGTGGCATGATCAATCTGGGAGGGAAAACGCAGGGCGCAACCGCCATTCTGGCGAGCGGCGCGGATGCTGTGGTCGATCAGAAGGGCATGATTAACCTTTCCTATAACGCTATAGGTGGCAAACCGGTGGCGCAAAGTATCGCGATGGATGTGACCGGCGGTGCCACCCAGGTCAACAACAGCGGCACCATCAATATGATGGGGATTAATGGCGTCGGGCTCAACGTGCGGGCCGGCAGCCATGCGACCAACAGCGGCACCATCTTTGTGACGGAAGGGGTGGATGCCGCCACTAAAACGGCGAACTACGGGATTCAGTCTCAGGGGCAAGGTGCGTTGGCGACGGTGACCGGGGCTGTAAAACTGTCCGGTAACGGCGCGATTGGTGTGTATGTCAAAGACGGCGGCGCGGTTGATGTCGATGGCGACGGCGTGAGATTTATGAGCGGGGTCAAACAGACCGGCTTCCTGATCTACGGTAAAGGTTCTGCCGTCAGCGTGCAGAACTCCTTTCAGGATGTCTCGACGCAGGATTCCACGCTCTACCGCATCGACGGGGGCGCGAGTTACGGCTCCCTCGGCGCAACCTTAACGGGCAGCGGCCAGAACAGCACCATCCTTCTGGCGACAGGAAAAGACAGCAGCATCGACGCCACCGGCATGAATCTGATTGCCAGCGGCCGGGATGCCACGGCGGTCAGGGTCGAAGGCGGTGCCTATGGCAAAATTGACGCCACAACGGATATTGATCTGACCGGTGTCGGATCCCTTGCCGGCAGCGTTCAGGGCGCGTCGACCACCATTTATGGCGACACGGACACGACGGGCGCCTCGGTGCTCGACAGCTATGCCACCCTGCGCACCTCCGGCGGCGTGGCCGCTGGCGCAATGGGATATAAAGTCGCGACCGGCGGTACGCTTAATCACCACGGTATCGTGACCCTCACTGCGGCGGACAGCGTCGGCGTTGAAATCAACGGCGGCAGCATGAATAACGACAGCAAAATTACGGTGAGCGGCACGGCGGTCGATATCATCGGCGCGAATTCCGTGGTGAATAATACCGGCGCGACCACCGCCATAAACGGCACGGCAGCATATCGGTTGTCTGATGGCGCGTCGCTGGCGCTCAGCGGTTCCGGCTCGACCAACGCGGCAGGCACGGCGCACGGCATTCTGCTCGATACCGGTGCTGTCGGTCTGATCGTCAACGGCGCCACCATCAATATGGCGGCGTCAGGTTTCGGAAACGGCATCGAAAACAAAGCTGAAATCAGCGGCATTCAGCTGCTCAATACCACTCTCAACGTGGGACGAGGCGCGGGCGTGCGTACTGCCGCCTCTCTGGCACAGACCAACAGCGGCACCATTAACGTCAACGGGACGGGCACCGGTCTTCTGCTGGAAAATGCCGATGGATCCGCGTCGGCAGCGGATTACGACATGTCCAAATCGCAGGGGCTGGTGATCAATATCAACAGCGCTGACGGCAGCGGCATGACCACCAATACCTCCGGCAACATCAAATCCGGGGTCAGTATTCATGTTAACGACGTCGCCGGAGGATCCGCGCTGGTGGTGAACGGTGGCACGCCGCGCGTCGAGCAGTCCGGGAATATCATCTCCGCGTCGGCAGCTCAGATGGTGGATATCAATAACGGCCACACCACGGCCTTCAGCAACAGCGGAAGTATCCTCTCCCGTGCGGCAAACGGCGTGGTCATGAACATTGACAAGCAGGCGGTAGACTTTACTAACGCCGCGGGCGGCAGCCTCGCGGGCGCGGTCAACCTGCTGGCGGGTAACAATAGCGTGACGCTGGCGCATGGCAGTCAGGCGGCCTCCGTCTTTACCACCGGCACCGGCGATGATCAGTTCAACCTGCAAGACATTACCGCGAACGAAAACGCCACCTTGTTCGACGTGCTGGATGGCGGGCAGGGCAACGATGCGCTGAACCTGAATCATTCGGTCTATACCCTCCCGGATTCATCAAAAATCAAGGGGATAGAGAATGTGTATCTGGCTGACCGTTCCCGCTTTACTCTCGACCATGCATCGCTCGATTTAACGGCTGCCGGCTCCGCCTGGAATATTGACAGCACCAGCCAGCTCATCATCACTGACGACAAGGCCATGAATTTTGCCAGCCATCTGGCCGGCACCGGTCTGGTGACCGTGGATTTGGGCAGTGATGCCAATGCCTTTGCCTTTACCGCCAACAATGCGACAGACCGTTTTACCGGAAAGGTTGAATTGACTCACAGCCAGTTTGTTCTGGATGGCAGTACCACGCAAAACAATCAGGCGCTGTCCGATGCCACCCTGGGTCTGGGCAACGCCAGCATAACGGTTGTCTCGAAAGGGGTGCAGCAGATCGGCAGCCTGTCTTTTGATGGCGGCATGATGAACGTCGATACCGATACTCTGGGACGCAGCCGGTCGGAAGCTTTCCTGATGACCAGCAACGATTTGAATATCGGCGGAAGAGGCGTGGTGAAGGTGTTAACTAATGACGTGATGAACGCGCGGGCATTGCCACCTGACACGCTGGCGTTAACGATGCAGGATGACGCCAATCCGATCCTGAAACTGGCCGGCAGCCTTGGCACGGTCAGCGGCTACGGCTCTAATCTGGATCTGCTGAAAGCAGACGGCACCACCATGAGCGATCCGACCTATTCAGATGTCATTCAAAAAGGGCAGGTGGCAGCCAACGCAACCTTTGATTTTGGGCTGACGTCCGGTGCGTCCGACGACGGTCTGTATATCAACTACGGTCTGAAAAAACTGAACCTGGTGACGTCGGGTGCGGATGCGCTGGTGATCAACGCTAACGGCGCGAGCGGTGCCAGTGCTGACCTCGCAGCCCGCGTGACCGGCGGCGGTGACCTGACGATTGCCGCAGGATCCGGCCACACTGTCTCACTCTCCAACATGCGCAATGATTATACCGGCGCGACGTTTGTGCACAGCGGTACGCTGCGGGCGGAAAGCGACAATATTCTCGGCAACACCAGCGAACTGCGTCAGGCTGGCGACGCCAGGGTGGATCTGAACGGTTACTCGCAGACTGCCGGCAGGCTCAATACCGACGCCGGTGCGGTCACGGATTTCAACGGCGGCAGTCTGACGACGCTCAATGGCGGCACCGTCAGCGGGACGCTGACCGGCGCCGGTGAACTGATCGTAAACAACGGCATTCTGACGGTCAGCACCGCCAATACAGGCATGACGGCATCGACCACCCTCCGTCAGGGTGCCGAAGTGGCGATCAATGAGACGAGCGGCATCGGTAGCGGAGATATCCTCAACAGCGGCCTCCTGTCGCTGAACGGTGCGCAAGGCGTGATGGCTAACAACATCAACGGCAGCGGCGATCTGCATAAAAACGGTGCGGGTCTGGTGGCGCTGACCAGGGCTTCTGCGCAGTACACCGGCCACACGGACATCACCGGCGGCGGCCTGCAACTGGGCGACAGCGCGACGAACGTCCTGCTGGCCTCGGATACCGTCAATGTGGCGCAGGGTGCCGCCTTCGGTGGCTTCGGCGGTACCGCCGGGGATGTGAACAACGCGGGCGCGTTCAGCCTGGGCGATCTCTCTTCCCCGCTGACAGGCGATCCTCAGACCTTCACGGTCGGCAACAACCTGACCAACAGCGGGTTCATCACTCTCAGCCAGCCGGGCACATCGACTGCGGGCAATATCCTGCAGGTGAAAGGCGACTACACCGGCAACGGCGGCACGCTGCGCCTTAACACTCAGCTGGGCGATGACGACTCTCTGACCGACAAAATGGTGATAGAGGGAAGCACGCGCGGAACAACAGCGGTGTCAGTGAGCAATGCGGGCGGCCACGGGGCCCCGGCGATTAACGGCATCGAAATCATCTCTGTGGGCGGCAGTTCTGACGGCGAGTTCACCAAACAGGGCCGCATTGTGGCGGGCGCTTACGACTACGATCTGGTGAAAAAAGGCGGTAACTGGTATCTGACCAACAACGGGGAAGTACCGGATAACGCTGACAATGCCGCAGGCGGCGATACCCCGTTCAGCGGTGGCGACGCGGCGGATAACGCAGCAAGTCTTCAGCCGGCCGCGAATATCCGCCCGGAAGCCAAAGTCTACGCCAGCAATCTGGCCGCCGCCAACAACATGTTCAGCATGACGCTGCACGATCGTCTTGGCGAAACCCATTACGTCGATCCTTTCACCGGAGAGGAAAAAGTCACCAGCCTGTGGCTGCGGCAGGTCGGTGGGCATCAGCGATCTCATGACGACAGCGGCCAGAACAACACCCAGGCAAACCGTTATGTCGCGCAACTGGGCGGGGATATCGCTCAGTGGAGCCGCAGCGGCGAAGATCGTTATCACTTTGGGGTGATGGGCGGCTATGCCAGCCAGCACAGTAACACCCGAAACCATCACACCGGTTACAGCGCGGATGGCTCGGTTCACGGCTACAGCGCAGGCATCTACGGCACCTGGTTTGAAAACAACGACGAGAAGACCGGTGGCTATGTCGACAGTTGGGCGTTGTACAACCGGTTTGATAATGGCGTATCGACGAAAGACGTCGGTTCGGAAAGCTACCGCTCCGGCGGTGTTACGGCGTCCGTCGAGAGCGGTTACACCTGGAAAACCGGTGAAAAGAACGACCACGAAAGCTACTACTTACAGCCGCAGGCACAACTGACGTGGATGGGAGTGAAAGCAGACGATCATCAGGAAGCCAACGGCACCCACGTGCAATCAACCGGCGACGGTAATCTCCAGCTTCGTCTGGGTATGCGTGCCTTTATCAAAAGCATGGATGCAAAAAGTCAGGACGGAAAGGATCGGGTCTTCGAGCCTTTTGTGGAAGTGAACTGGCTGCATAACACCCATGATTTTGGCGCAAGCCTTGACGGCGTGAACGTGAAAGAGGCGGGCGCGCGTAACGTCGGTGAGCTCAAAACCGGTGTGGAAGCAAAACTGAACGACACCGTGAATCTGTGGGTGGATGTGGCCCGGCAGATAGGTGACGAAGGCTACAGCGACACGCGGGCCATCGTCGGTGTTAAAGCAAACTTTAAATAATGTGTGCCCTTCAATTTCAGCGAAGGGTGAATCTGAGAATATTCAAAATGAAACAACAAACGTTACTGATTATCGCCGCGACCCTCGCGGTCAGCAGCCTGGCGGGATGCGATCAAAAAGAGGCACCTGCCAACGATATTGCCGTGGTGAATATTGCGCAGGTACTGAGGGATTCTCAGGCAGGCAAACAGGAAGCCGAACATGATAAGCAGGTGCAGGCATTGCTGCTTAACGTGTATGACGATGCCAGTTCAAAATATGCGCGCCTTCCCGCTGCCGGGCAGCAAAAAAGTCGGGATGCCGATGCCGATACGCTGAACAACCAGTGGCGGGCTGAAAAGAATGCGGCACGACAGGTCAGCCTGAACGCCATAACCAAGGTGGTCGATGCCTACAGACAGGAGAAAAAACTGCGGCTGGTGATCGACAGCCAGACGGTGATCTCCCGGGATGATAACGCGGACATCACGGCAGAGATCATTTCGCGCCTCGATCAAACCGAAGTGGATTACGGGCCGTTGCCGGTCATCTCGGTGAAAACCCCGGCGGAAGCGCCGGTGAAACCGGAAACACCGAAAACACGCAAAACGCACAAATAACGGCCATTATCCTTTTCAGATAATTATCACGGGCACTGTTATAAATGCCGGAAAATTAACGCGTTCTTTTATTATTAAAAATAATCATCGTCTAAATGAATAACGAATTATTGAGTGGTCAGGATTATTATATATAATTCAGGCCATTTCATTCGCAACGTGCCAATTAATTTGTATGAATATCAAATTATATATTCATCAAGTGTATTGTTGTTTTTCACTGGCGTGAATAACAGGCGCGGCAGATAAACTTTCATTATGGTGAAACTTATAGCGGATGATTATTAATAGTAAAAGGATTGAGTTGAAATGGATAAGAAGTTTGAAAAGGCGTTAATGCCTCATTTATTAGCCGCTGTGAAGTATGCACGTTCAAGATTACCCCTTAAGGCCACCAATAAAATTTACACCGATAAACGGATGGTGAGCCAGATGATGCCTAAAGATCCTAAGCGCTGGAGTTTGCATACGGCAGAAGCGGATGAAATAAGAACGAAGAATATTCGTGCCTTGCGCGCGCTGAAATTAGCGCCACGGGAAACCGCGAACAAGCTTGAGCATGATTACATCAACAGAATCCCCCATGCGGGTAACTGCGGTGAAAACGCCATCCTTGCTTATTATTACCTGTTAGACAGGGCCCAGCGCCTGGACAGCGCTGCCAAAACGGAAGTGCAAATCATGAGGGTTTACCTGCCCGCGCCAGTCGATCACGCCTTCGTGCTGATCGGTACCCGGCCAGCAGGGTACTCCAGGCTGTTACTGGAAAATACGCTGGTCTGCGACCCCTGGACTAAAATTGTCTGCCGGCTGGAGGATTTCGACAAACTCTGGCGATTAAAAATGGAAAAGTGGTCATCCAGGGGATTAGCGGGACTTTGTGGTGAAGGATATTACAGTCACCACGGAGACAGTTGTTCTCTTAATACGGTCAGGATAGGGAAATTACAGGTAGATCAGGAGCGGAATGAATCAAGATATTCCGCGGGGCAGCATTCACTGGTCGATGGTCAGTCTTTCCGCTAAATACATTATTATTATTTATCAGTTTATGGCTGTTTGAAAAATACCGGGCGATGGAATGGCATTAATAGATATTCACCCTGTGAATAATAATGGGGACTGTTTTATTACTGTGCCGTATTAATGCCCCCAGAGGTCCGTTATCCGCAATGGAAGCGCAGTGCTTCCATTGCGGGATATTTTTTACAGCGGCAAGACATCCAGCGGTTTCACTTCCCTTAACACGAAGGATGTCTGCATTTCTTTAATCCCCGGTAAGCGCCGCACCACTTCCATCGCGAAAGTGGAAAAACTGTCGAGATCTTTTGCGACCACCTGCAACAGAAAATCGGCATCTCCGGCAATCGCATAGCAGGCAATCACCGACGGCAGCGCGCCGACCTGCTGCTCGAACCGTTGCGCATCTTCCTCACTGTGGCTGTCGATTTTTACCCGGATAAAGGCCAGCAGCCCGAGGCCGACGGCTTTACGGTCAATCTTTGCCTGATAACCGGCGATCACGCCGCTCTCTTCCAGTTGCTTCACGCGTCGCCAGCAGGGTGACGCGGCCATGCCGACTTTTTCTGCCAGCTCCTGGTTGGTCATCCTCCCGCTTTGCTGAAGTTGCTTAAGAATGCGAAGGTCTGCCGGTAAAATTTCAGAGAGTGACATAATCTGCCTGTTATACGGTTATTCGGGAAAAAGTTAACCAGATTAGGGCATTTTCTGCCGATAAAAGAAAGCACATTTCAGCGCCAGATCGTTATGCTTTGTGTTAACGCTGAAAACGAAAGGGCTCAAAAATGACAGACACCATCCGGCTGGCGATTATTCTCAATCCTGAACTTCCGCCGGGATTACTGGCGAACACGGCGGGGGCAATCGGTATAGGGCTGGCTGCGAAATTCCCGATGCTGGCGGGCAATGCCCTGACGGATGCGAAGGGCGCGACCATCGATGTCAGCTCAAAATACCCGGTGCCGGTATTGCAGGGAACGCCGGATCACATTAAAGCGCTGATGTTTAAGGCGCTGGATGCGCAGGGCGAGCGCGGGGTGGTGGCCTTCCCGGCTTTTGCCAGGGCGCTGCATACCTTTGCCGACTACGAGAACCTTTTCCCGCTGCGCGATTTGCATGATGAAATCATCGACGGTTTGGGGCTGGTGGGGCCGGAAAAATGGATTAAATCCCTGACCGGAAATCTGAAACTGCTGCGCTAAACGGCGCGCCGCGAAAACCACGCCCCTCTGCTGACCCGTTATCGCGCGGGTCAGTCACATCAAAAATTCTTCTTTAACCCAAATCCTCTGCCTTTTACATGACACTTTCTCACCTGTTGCACTTTATATAGTTACATAAGGTGATATTTCTCCTAATCATTATAACGATCATTAATTAATTCTCCTTTCCTGCCGATAACGCAAAGGCATTGCGTAACACCTGCATATTTAAACAATAATGGAGAGTCATTTGTTATGAGAAGGTTATTAATTAGTTTTGAAAACGTCCGGGTAGGGAAGAAACTCGCACTGGGTTTCGGGCTTGTTTTGTTGCTCAGCGTCGCGGTAGCGGTGTGTGGCATTAAAAACCTTAATGATATCTCCGTTCGTGCGGAGAAAATCAGCCAGCTGAAAGCCATTACCGATCAGTTTGCTCTGGCAAGAGATGCGCGGATGCAGTACGTCAAAACACATGACGAAAAGTTTATCGCCGCCAATGAAGAGAGCTTAAAACAGGTAGACGGAAAGATCGCCAGTTTGCAGACCTACCCGTGGCGTGGCGAACAGTTGCAGATGCTGCAAACGTTGCCGGGCGCGATGCAGGGTTATCGCGAAAAGCGTGCGGAAACGGTCAGCGAAACCCGCAAGCGTGAAAGCATTGTCGGCGCGCTGGTGCTGACCCGAGAAGAAGCTGACGTCACGCGTCTGGCGCAGTCTTACACTCAGGATCCTGCCACCGTGGGCACCGCCAATGCGCTGAATGAAATCAGTAAACACCTCACCGGGGTGGCCGTACGCGTTAAACTGCTTGAGTTGCAAAATACCGAAGAGGCTCAGCAGGCATTAGTCGGATTCATCGCTGAATCGATTCAACTTATGGACGCCATCAAACCGCAACTCAGCGCGGCAGACGTGAATGCACTGACCGAGGTTGAGCGTTCAGTGACCGGTAAACAGGAAAGCGCGCAGGCGTATCTGGCGTCGTATCTTGCAGAAGAGCAGGCGACCAAAGAGCTGGCGAAATCGGGCGCGGTGCTGACGACGGCGAGCAGTTCGCTGTTTCAGGAAGAGCTGAAAGCCACGCATTCAGATATCAATCAGGCAATTTTATGGATGTCGCTGATCACTGTGGCTGCCATTTTGCTGAGCATGGCTACCGCGTTCATCATCACCCGTCAGATCACCACGCCGTTGTCCGCGACATTACGCGTGGCTCAGCAGATTGCCCGTGGCGATCTCAGAGCGGATCTGCATACATCGCGCCGCGATGAGCTGGGTGAGCTGATGCAGGCGGTGGGCGAGATGAACGACGATCTTCGCCGCATTATCGGGGATATTCGCAGCGGTGTGTCGCAGGTCAGCCATGCTTCGGCCGAAATCGCGGCGGGAAATAATGATTTGTCTGCGCGTACCGAAGAGCAGGCTGCGGCGCTGGAAGAAACGGCGGCCAGCATGGAGCAGTTAACCGCCACGGTGAAGCAGAACGTCGACAATATTCATCACTCCAGCCAGCTGGCGCGCGCCACGTCTGAAACGGCGAACAAGGGCGGCAAACTGGTTAATCATGTGGTGAAAACCATGAATGAGATCACCGCCAGTTCCGGCAAGATTGCGGAGATCACCACGGTTATCAACAGCATTGCCTTCCAGACCAACATTCTGGCGCTGAACGCCGCGGTAGAAGCGGCGCGTGCCGGTGAACAGGGGCGGGGTTTTGCGGTGGTTGCCAGCGAAGTGAGAAGCCTCGCGCAGCGCAGCGCACAGGCGGCGAAAGAGATTGATGAACTGATTGGCGAATCCGTCGAGCGCATCAGCGCCGGGTCTGAGCTGGTCGAGCAGGCCGGTGCCACCATGCATGACATCGTGACGTCTGTCGGCAATGTCACTGAAATCCTGAATGAAATTGCTCAGGCGTCGGATGAACAGAACCGGGGTATTTCGCAGGTGGGGGAAGCGATTGTCGAAATGGACAACGTGACTCAGCAAAACGCCGCGCTGGTGGAAGAGTCTTCTGCCGCAGCCAATGCCTTACGCGATCAGGCGCAAAGCCTGGCGGGTTCCGTTTCACGTTTTGTCACTGAGTAATCACTGTGATGCTCACTGCGCCAGGGCGGCACAGTGAGCATTTTTACTTCAACGGCGGGCGATCAGCTGGTCGTTTTTAACTGCGGATAGCGCCGGAAAATCGTCAGGCACCAGACAAACGCGATACATCCCAGCACGCCACCGGCGTAACCGACGTTGCTCATTTCCAGATGCAAACTCACCTGATTGCCTAACAGCGCGCCCGCGCCGATGCCGATATTGTAGATACCCGACAGCAGGGACATCGACACGTCGGTGGCGTCGGACGCCAGCGCCAGTACGCGCACCTGCAAGGCCAGGCCGATAATCATCATGGCCAGCCCCCACACCACGCACAGCACAGAAATGCTGATCGGGTTCATCACCGCTACAAACAGCAGCAACATACTGAGCGTCACCATCAGGATCGGGCCGCTGAGCATCGCTGCCGGGAAGCGGTTGCCGAACATGCTGAAAATGATGCTGCCAAAGATACCCGCGCCACCAAAAATCAGCAGCAGGAAGGTGGTGAAGTTTTCACCCATATTGGCGACGGTCTGAATAAACGGTTCGATATAACTGTAGGCCGTGTAGTGAGCGGTCACTATCAATGCAGTCAGAACATACATGCCGACCAGCGCCGGGCGGCGGAACAGCATCGGCACACTTTTCAGTGAACCGGTATGTTCGCTTGGCAGCGGTGGCAGCAGTTTGATCAGGCAAATCAGCGTCAGCAGCGCAACCACGCCGATGCTCATAAAGGTGGTGCGCCAGCCGAGATACTGACCAATGATGCGCCCGAGCGGCAAGCCCAGCACCATCGCCAGCGCCGTACCGGTGGCTAACATACTGAGCGCCTGGGTTTTTTTACCCGGAGGGGCGACGCGAATGGCCAGCGAGGCGGTAATCGACCAGAAAATCGCGTGGGAAAGGGCGATACCGACGCGGGAGGCGACGAGGCTCCAGAAATCCCAGGCCACCACCGATAACACGTGGCTGACGATAAACAGGCTAAATATAAAGATCAGCAAGCGTTTACGCTCAACCTGCCGGGTCAGCAGCATCAGCGGCAGCGACATCAGCGCCACCACCCAGGCGTAGATGGTGAGCATCAGGCCGACCTGCGCCGTCTTCATATTGAAACTGGCGGCGATGTCGGAAAGTAATCCGACCGGCACAAATTCGGTGGTATTGAAGATAAAGGCGGCGATCGCCAGCATCACAACGCGAAGCCATGCTGTCCTGCGCGAAACGGTATCTGATTGCATTGAAATTGATAACTTATTAGAAGGTGTAAAGACCAGGCTCTCTGCAACAGGAAGCCTTTTGAACGCATAGTGTGTTTTATTTGTTCTAAAAATGGAACAGAAAACTGGCCTAACAGATAAATGTTTGAGGGACAATTTTCATGGCGGAAAGTGAGAGGCAGATCACCTGACGACGTAAAACAGCGCCATCAAGGGTGCCAGCACCAGTGCCAGGGTTCGCAGATGAATCCCCACGGATTATTCAGCGGGAAGGACATCACAAAACCGAAGCGGGCGGCATTGGCCTGTAACCAGACAAACGCGCCGGTTTCGCCAAACACGCCGGTCACTTCGTCGCAGCCGGGCGTGTTGATGTCCACGGCGCGGCCGGTGTGATGCTCGCTGCATCCGGGCGGTGCCAGAGACGTGAAGAAATCTTGCGGGGGTATTCCGGCTTGCTGTTTGGCGCGGATCAGCTCTGCCTGATACGCCAGGCTGCGGTACGCCGAGACCAGATAAATGCCCACGCCGTCAGCGGCTGCCTGCTGTTGCATGGCGCGCCATGCCTGAGCGGCGGGGGCGATCAGGCGGTAAACCTTACCGGTGTCCGCATTCATTTCTGCGTCCACCAGTAAGTGCTCACTTACCTCTTCGAAATAGGGCAGCGTGCGGTGCGCGATCACCTGCGGGTCAATATTCAGGTCACGCAGCCTCTGCAGAGTCTGCGCTTTCAGCACCGCCTGATTCATGCCTCTTCTTTACCTTTGCGCGTCATGGCGTCGGTCATTGCCCGTGCAGAACTGCGCATGGAGTGTTTATAGCGCGAGGCCGCCGACACCAGCGCCTTCAGCAATTGTGTATCCTGCTGATGTTGCTGATATTCAGGGTGCCACTGCACGCCGAGACAGAAATCATAGCCTTCGCATTCAATGCCTTCGATCACCCCGTCCGGCGCGTACGCGTTGACGATGCAGCCTGGCCCGACGGATTTCACGGCCTGGTGATGCGAGCTGTTGACTTCATAATGCGTGCTTTCAACACAGCGGCTCAGCAGCGACCCTTCGGCGATCTGCACCGGATGACGGGCGCGCTTTTTGCCACCGGCATTTTCGGTGTCCACGGTGGTGCTGTGTTCAAGGGCGTCGGGGAGTGCGTCGGGAATGTGCTGATGCAGCGTGCCGCCGGTTAATACTGCCAGCAGTTGCTGACCGCCGCAGATGCCCAGAAGGGGCAGATTGCGCTGCATGGCGCCTTTCACGATAGCTTGTTCGAACCGGGTGCGGGCCGGTTTCAGGCGCACCTGATCGCTGGTTTGCTGTTCGTTGAACAGCTCAGGGGGAACATCAAACGCGCCGCCGGTGACGACAATCCCGTCGCAAAGCGCGAGATATTCATCCGCCAGATCGGCGTGATGTGGCAAGGCCAGCGGCACTGCGCCCAGCGCTGCCAGACTCTCCATGTAGTTCTGGCGCAGGGCGTACCACGGGAAATCGGCGTAACCACCGGCTTCCTCGCTGTCGAGTGTGACACCGATAACCGGTCTGGATTGAAATTTAGTATGCATGAGCTCCAGCCATGAGTATGAAGATGAATAACAACCAGAAAATTAACCATATCAAGGGGGGCGTAGCTCAAACAATATAAATTATCAATAGATGCAATTTTCAGGATTTAGCTCTGGTTTTTTAAACCCTTCGGGGGATATGAGGAGGTGTTTTTTGGGCCAAACCGGCGTTTTCCTGACAAAATTCCGGCCCTCGCTGACAGTTCCTGATAATTTTCTGTCGTCTTCTTCAACATTCATTCTCATTTAGTCCTTAACATTACCTGCCTCAAAAGGATAAATTAGCAGGTATGATTCATCCGGTTGATTGAAATACTCATTCTTAATTACTCACAAAATCTTTACGTTGTCCTAAAAACAGCCAACCGCGTTTTTCAGGGATAATGGCTTTTTGACGAATAATAAAAAACTCTGGTTGAAGGTCATTTTTCAGCTGTTTTCTCCTCATCAATACTGCGAAATCAAGAAATTTATGCTGCCGACTGCCTCATCTCGTTCCAAAAAACGCACATTTGTGTGGGTTATCATTGCCATCATCGTTGCGGCGATCCTGGTCTGGTTCTTTGCTTTCCATCAGGGCTCCTCTGATTCGGCCGGGAAAAAAGGCGCGGGGCGGGGCGGTATGCGCGCCATGCGCGGCCAGATGATGATGGGCATGGACACGCCGGTGCAGGCGGGAAAAGCCACCCAGGCGGATGTGCCGGTCTATTTACGTGCGCTGGGTACGGTGGTGGCGAACGCCACGGTGACGGTCACCAGCCGGGTCGATGGTCAGCTGATGAAGGTGTATTTCACCGAAGGGCAAAAAGTGGAGCAGGGGCAGTTGCTGGCGCAGATTGATCCGCGCAGCTATCAGGCGACCCTCGAGCAGTATCAGGGCTCGCTGGCGCAAAATCAGGCGCTGTCGAGAAGTGCCGAGCTGACGCTGGCGCGTTACCGCAAACTCTATGCGCAGGACTCGTTAGCCCGTCAGGATCTGGAAAGCCAGATTGCCACCGCCGGGCAGTACGCCGGGGCGATGAAAGCCGATCAGGCGCAAATTGACGCCGCCAAACTGAACCTCGAATTTGCCAAAATCACCGCGCCGGTCAGCGGCCACGTGGGCTTGCGTCTGGTCGATCCGGGCAACATGGTCACCAGCAGTTCCACCACCGGCATTGTGACGATCACCCAGACTCAGCCGATTGCCGTCACGTTCAGCGTGCCGCAGAGCAATCTGCAAACCCTGCTCAAAGCCTTACGCGGCGGCAATCAGTTGCCGACCACGGCCTTCAATCAGGACGGCAGCGAGGTGCTGGATCAGGGCAAACTGCAATTTATCAGTAACGAAATTGATTCCAGCACCGGCAGCATTAAGCTGAAAGCGCTGTTTAACAATGCGGATGAAAAACTGTATCCGAACCAGTTTGTGAACGCCCGCCTGCAGGTGTCCACGCTCAAAGACGCCACGGTGGTTCCTGCGGCGGCGGTGCAACTGAGCAGCGACGGCGATTTCGTTTACGTGATCAAAGCAGATAACACCATCGAACGGCGCGCTGTGAAATCCGGCCCGGACTTTGGTGACAATCAGGTCGCCATTTTATCCGGCGTGAAGCCGGGCGAGCAGGTGGTCACCACCGGGATTGACCGCCTGACCAACGGCGCGAAAGTGCAAATTGTGACCGCCAATACCGAAGACGCCGCCGCCGCCGGTTCGTCGAAAGCGCGTGAACAGGGCGCAGGCGTTGATAAAGCCACGACCGGTAAAGACAGCGGGCCGAAATGAATCCTTCACGCCTCTTTATCCAGCGGCCTGTCGCTACCATTCTGCTGATGGTCGCCGTGCTGTTGTCGGGCATTTTTGCCTACAACATGCTCTCGACCTCCGCGCTGCCGCAGGTTGATTACCCGACCATTCAGGTCACCACGCTCTATCCGGGCGCCAGCCCGGATGTGATGGCGTCCGGCATTACCGCGCCGCTGGAGCGTCAGCTCGGGCAGATGGCCGGCTTAAGCCAGATGTATTCCACCAGCGCCAGCGGCTCGTCGATCATCACGCTGAAATTCTCACTGGATCTGTCGCTCGACGTCGCCGAGCAGGAAGTGCAGGCCGCGATCAACGCCGCCGACAGCCTGCTGCCAAATGATTTACCGAATCCGCCAACCTATAAAAAGGTTAACCCGGCGGATGCCGCCGTGCTGACGCTGGCCGTGACCTCCGAATCACTGCCGCTGACCAAAGTGCAGGATCTGGTGAACACCCGCGTGGCGCTGAAATTGTCGCAAATCTCCGGCGTCGGCATGGTGACGCTGGCGGGCGGACATCAGCCTGCGATCCGCGTTCAGGTCGATCCGCGCAAGCTGGCCGCGCACAATCTGACGCTCGAAACCATTAACACGCTGATCGGCAACAGTAACGTCAACGGATCGAAAGGCGGTTTCGACGGCCCGCATCACTCGATCACCATTGATGCCAACGATCAGCTGCGTACGGCGGCGGAATACGCCAACCTGATTGTCACTTACGAAAACGGCGCAGCGCTGCGGTTACGTGATATCGCCACGCTGTCCGAAGCCCCGGAAAACCAGTACCTGTCGGCGTGGGCCAATAAAGAACCGGCGATCATTATCAGCGTTCAGCGCCAGCCGGGTGCCAATGTGATCCAGGTGGTGGATGCCATTAAGGCCCAGTTGCCGAAGTTGCAGGCCGCGCTGCCGGAATCAGTCAAAGTCAGTATTCTCTCAGACCGTACCCAGACCATTCGCGCCTCGATAAGTGACGTGCAGTTCGAGCTGCTGCTGTCGATCGCGCTGGTGGTGATGGTCACTTTCCTGTTCCTGCGCAACGTCGCGGCGACGCTGATCCCAAGCGTGGCGGTGCCGCTGTCGCTTATCGGCACGTTCGGCGTGATGTATTTGTGTGGTTTCAGTCTGAACAACCTTTCGCTGATGGCGCTGACCATCGCCACCGGCTTTGTTATTGATGACGCCATTGTGGTGGTGGAAAACATTTCGCGGCGGCTGGAAGAGGGGGAAACCCCGATGCAGGCGGCGCTGAAAGGCTCGAAGCAAATCGGTTTCACCATTATTTCCCTGACGTTCTCGCTGATCGCCGTGCTTATCCCGCTGCTGTTTATGGGCGACGTGGTCGGGCGTTTATTCCGCGAGTTTGCCATTACTCTGGCGGTGTCGATATTGGTGTCGATGGTCGTTTCGCTGACGCTCACCCCGATGCTGTGCGCCTATTTGCTGCGCCACACGCCGGAAGAAAAACAGAGCAAGTTCTACCGTAAAGGCGGTGAGTTCTTCGACAAAATGATCGCCGGTTATGACCGGATGCTGATCGTGGTGCTCAATCACCAGCGGATCACGTTACTGGTCGCCGCCGCCACGTTGGTGTTCACCGCGCTGCTGTATGTGATTGTGCCGAAAGGCTTCTTCCCGTCGCAGGACACCGGGATGATCCAGGGCATCACCCAGGCATCGCAGGATGTTTCCTTCAGTGAAATGGGGCGTCGTCAGCAACTGCTCGCTGCCGCCATTTTGAAAGATCCGGACGTGGAAAGCGTTGCATCCACCATTGGCGTGGACGGCAATAACACCAGCCTGAACAGTGGTCGTTTGCAGATCAGCCTGAAATCTTTTGACCAGCGCAGCGAACGTGCGCCAGCGATTATCGCGCGTCTGCGGCAGGAAACCGCCGGTGTGCCGGGCATCGATCTGTATCTGCAAGCCTCGCAGGATCTGACGGTTGACGATCAGGTGACGCCGAGCCAGTACCAGTTCACGCTGGATGATTCCGACAGCGAAAATCTGGTGGAATGGACGCCGAAACTGCTGGAAAAACTCAGTCAGCAACCGGAGTTCAGCGACGCGGTCAGCAACCTGCAAAATCAGGGGCAGATCGCCTACGTCGAGCTGGATCGCGATGCCGCCGCCCGTTACGGTATCACCGCGTCGGACGTCGATACCGCGTTGTACAACGCGTTCGGCCAGCGTCTGGTGTCTACCATCTTTACCCAGGCGAACCAGTACCGCGTGGTGCTTGAAGTGGCGCCGCAGTTCCAGCAGTCTCCGGCCTCGTTTGATGACATCTATCTGGCGAGCAACGTCAGCACCTCGGCGGGAAGCACGGCGACCACCAACAGCAACGCCGCGTCCTCAACGACCACGGCGTCCGGCAGTTCAACCACCTCCACCAGCACCAGCAGTTCAACCAACGGCATGGTCAAACTGACGTCGATCGCCAAAATCCACATGCGCACCGGCGCGCTGTTGCAGGCACGCCTGAATCAGTTCCCGGCGGTGACCGTGTCGTTTAACCTCAATGACGGCTATTCGCTGGAGCAGGCGCAACAGGCAATCAAAACCACCGTGGCGGATATCGCCATGCCAGACAGTATTACGTTGCGCTATCAGGGGGCGGCAGCCTCGTTTGAAAGCGCCACCGGCAATACGCTGTGGCTGATCCTCGCCGCGCTGATGACCATGTACGTGGTGCTCGGCATTCTGTATGAGAGTTTTATTCATCCGGTGACCATTCTCTCCACGCTGCCTTCAGCGGCGGTGGGCGCGCTGCTGTCACTGATCTTTGCCGGGACGGAGTTCAGCCTGATCGCACTGATCGGGGTGATCCTGTTGATCGGCATCGTGAAAAAGAACGCCATTATGATGATCGACTTTGCGCTGGAGGCGGAGAACAAGCAGGGATTATCGCCGCGTGAGGCGATCCACCAGGCCTGTTTACTGCGTTTTAGACCGATCATGATGACCACCATGGCGGCGCTGCTCGGTGCATTGCCGCTGATGCTGGCGAGCGGATCCGGCGCTGAACTGCGCCAGCCGCTGGGGCTGGTGATCGTCGGGGGGCTGATCTTCAGCCAGATCCTGACGCTGTTCTCCACGCCGGTGATTTATCTGATGTTCGATAATCTGTCGCACCGCTTTAATCCGCGCCACCGTCGGGCTGCGCAGCGGACGGAGCACTGATGAACATCTCGCGTTTCTTCATTTTGCGTCCGGTGGCGACCCTGCTTCTGACGCTGGCTGTCCTGCTGCTCGGTTTGCTCGGTTACCGTTTGCTGCCGGTCGCACCGCTGCCGCAGGTGGATTTCCCGACCATTCTGGTCAGCGCCAGCCTGCCGGGGGCCAGCCCTGAAACCATGGCGGCAACCGTCGCCACGCCGCTGGAAAGGGCGCTCGGGCAAATCGCCGGGGTGAGCGAAATGACCTCGCGCAGCTCGCAAAGCTCCACCAGCGTCATCCTGCAATTCGATTTAGATCGCGACATCAACGGCGCGGCGCGCGACGTGCAGGCAGCGATCAACGCGTCCCGTGCGCTGCTGCCAAGCAGCATGCCGTCGCTGCCGACCTACCGTAAAGCTAACCCGTCGGATGCGCCGATCATCATGCTGGCGCTGACGTCTGCTACCCGCAGCAAAGGCGAACTCTATGACATCGCTTCCAGCCAGCTGCAACAGAAAATCGCGCAGGTGAACGGCGTCGGGCAGGTTTCTCTGGTCGGCTCCGCATTGCCGGGCGTGCGCATTGATTTACGCCCGGAAGCCGTCACCTCCTACGGCATTTCTCTCGACACCATCCGTTCGGCGATCGCCAACAGCACCAGTAACCTGCCCAAGGGCTTACTGCAAGGCTCGAACCAGTCGTGGATGATTGAAGGCAACGGCCAGCAAAGCACCGCGGCGCAGTATAAAACGCTGATCATCACCTACATCAACGGGGCGGCGATCCGTCTCAGCGACGTGGCCAACGTTTACGATTCGGTGGAAGACAAATACAACGTCGGCTATTACAACAGCACGCCGTCGGTGATGATTGGTGTGACCCGTCAGGCTGGCGCCAACATGCTGGAAACCATCGAGGCGATTAAAGCGGCACTGCCGCTGATGAAAGAAAGTCTGCCGGGCGATGTGCAGCTCAACCTGGCGCTCGACCGCTCGCCGAACGTGTCGGCCTCTTTGCGTGATACTGAAATGACCCTGCTGGAAGCCACGCTGCTGGTGATCGCGGTGGTGTTTGTGTTCCTGCGTAACTGGCGCGCGGTGTTGATCCCCGCGCTGGCGCTGCCGGTTTCGTTGATCGGCACCTGCGCGGTGATGTATTTGCTCGGCTACAGCCTGGATAACCTCTCGCTGATGGCGCTGATTATCGCCACCGGTTTTGTGGTCGATGACGCCATCGTGGTACTCGAAAACATCACGCGGCACATCGAAGAAGGCATGGGGCCGGTGCGTGCGGCGATCAAAGGCGCGCAGGAAGTCAGTTTCACCGTGCTGTCGATGACGCTGTCGCTTATCGCCGTCTTTATTCCGATCCTGCTGATGGGCAGCATCGTCGGGCGTCTGTTCCGCGAATTCGCGGTGACGCTCAGCGTGTCGCTGATTATCTCCATGCTGGTGTCGCTCAGCCTGACGCCTATGCTGTGCGCACGTTTCCTGAAACGTAAACCGCCGGTGGAAAAACGTCAGCCACGTATTTACCGCATGATCGAACGCGGGCTGAATAACTTGCTGGCTGCCTATTCGGCAGCGCTCGGCTGGATAATGCGCCATCAGCTGATCACGCTGGTCGGGCTGTTCCTGACCGTGCTGCTCAACTTTTATCTCTACACCGTGGTGGAAAAGGGCTTCTTCCCGGATCAGGACACCGGCATGCTGATGGGGATGCTGCGTGCGGATCAGAACACGTCGTTCCAGTCGATCCAGCCGCAGGTGCTGAAATACAGCAAGATCATTCAGGACGATCCGGCGGTCGAGGCGGTGATGAGCTCGGCGGGCAGCGGCGGATTTGGATCGCGCAATACCGCGACTTTCTTCGTGCGCCTGAAGGATTTCGACAAACGCACCGCCAACGCCAATCAGGTCGCCAACCGTCTGATGATGGCGACGGCCAAAGTGCCGGGCTCGCAGCTGTTCCTGATGGCTGCACAGGATTTGCATATCGGCGGGCGCAGCGCGAATGCCCAATATCAGTACAGCTTACAGGCGGACGATCTTTCCCTGTTGCGCGAGTGGGCGCCGAAAGTGAAAGCCGCGCTGGCCGCTTTACCGGAGCTGACCGGCGTGGATTCCGATTCGCAGACCGGCGGGCAGGAAGTGATGCTTAACATCGATCGCGATCGCGCCACGCAGCTCGGCGTGAACGTTAAAATGATCGACACGCTGCTCAATAATGCCTTCAGCCAGCGGCAGATCGCGACGATCTACAAAACGCTGAACCAGTATCACGTGGTGATGAATCTGACCTCGGATTACACCGGCAATCCCGATGTGCTTAATCAGCTGTATGTGGTGACCGATGCCGGTAAGCAGATCCCGCTTTCGGCGTTTACCTCTTTCAGCGGTGCCAACGCGCCGCTGTCGGTGGCGCATCAGGGGCAAACGGCGACCACCACCATCGCCTTCAATCTGGCCGATGGTTACGCGCTGGAACAGGCACAGGCCGCGCTGAAAACCGCGATGGCGAAAATCGGTTTACCGGACACCATTCAGGGCAGTTATGCCGGTACCGCGCAGGCATTTGAAGCCCTGAGTAAATCGATGCCGTGGCTGATCCTCGCCGCGCTGGCCGCCGTGTATATCGTGCTCGGCGTGCTGTATGAAAGCTATATTCACCCGCTGACCATTCTCTCCACGCTGCCGTCTGCCGGGCTGGGGGCGCTGCTGCTGATGCTGATGACCGGCACGCAACTGACGGTGATCGCCCTGATCGGGATCCTGCTGTTGATCGGCATTGTGAAGAAGAATGCGATCATGATGATCGACTTTGCCCTCGACGCCGAACGACGGCTCGGCCTCACGCCGCAGCAGGCGATCACTCAGGCCTGTCTGATGCGTTTTCGCCCGATCCTGATGACCACGCTGGCCGCGTTCTTCGGGGCGCTGCCACTGGCGCTCGGCAGCGGCGGTGATGCCGATCTGCGCAGCCCGCTGGGGCTGGCGATCGCGGGCGGGCTGGCACTGAGCCAGATCCTGACGTTATTCACCACGCCGGTGGTCTATCTGTATATGGATCGCGCCAGTCGCGCCACGCACCGTTTATGGGCCCGCCTGCGCCCGCACACAACGCCGCCGGAGGCCCGTTCACATGACTGAACATCACTCCCTTAACGTTAAAACGAATAACCCTGAAGCGAATCTGATGACTCTGCAAAAACCACGTTCTATGGCGTTCCGTCTTGTTCCACTGGCGCTGGCGATACTTGTCAGCGCCTGTACCGTCGGGCCGGATTACCAGCGGCCAGACGTTGCGATGCCCACGGCGTTTAAAGAAGCCAAAGGCTGGACGGCGGCGATCCCGAAAGATAACCAGAGCAAAGGCGACTGGTGGACGGTCTATCAGGATCCTGAGCTGTCGTCATTACTGAGTCAGGTGCAGATTTCCAACCAGAACGTGGCGCAGTACGCTGCGCAGTACCGTCAGGCGCAGGCGTTAGTCACCCAGGCGCGTTCAGATCTCTATCCGTCGGTAGACGCCAGCGCAGGCAGCACGCGCAGCGGGACCTCTTCGTCCGTCACCAAAAAACAGTCGGCAGAACTGAGTGCCAGCTGGGAACTGGATTTGTGGGGCAAGCTGCGCCGCTCAGCGGAAGAACAGGATGCCAGCGCGCAGGCCAGCAAGGCCGATCTGGCCGATGCCACGCTCAGCGCGCAGTCCGAACTGGCGCAGGATTACTTCCAGCTGCGCGTGATGGATCAGCAAATCGCGCTGTACCAGCGCAGCATCGACGCCTATCAGCGTTACCTGACGGTGATTGAGAATCAATATGCCGGTGGCAACACCTCACGGGCCACGCTGGCACAGGCGCAAACGCAGCTGGAAAGTACCAAAGCCTCGGCGCTCGACCTGCAATGGCAACGTGCCCAGCTGGAACACGCCATCGCCGTGCTGATCGGAAAACCGCCTGCGCAGTTCAGCCTCGCCGCGCGCGACGTCAAACTGACGCTGCCGCAGGTGCCTGATGCGCTGCCTTCGCAACTGTTGCAACGCCGCCCGGATATTGCCGCCGCCGAGCGCACCATGGCCTCGTCCAATGCCGCGGTCGGTGTCGCCACCGCCGCGTATTACCCGGATCTGACGTTAAGCGCCAGCGGCGGGTTTGCCAGCTCCGCGTTCCACAACCTGTTCTCCCTGCCAAACCGCGTCTGGTCTTTGGGCCCTGAACTGAGCCAGACCGTGCTGGATTTCGGTTCCACCCGTGGCAAAGTTGCCCAGGCCGAAGCCGCGTATGACGCCGACGTGGCCGGTTATCGCCAGAGTGTGTTAACCGCGATGCAGGAAGTGGAAGATTATCTGGTGGAACTGCATACGCTGGATAACGAACTGATTGCCCGCCAGAACGCCGCCGATTCCGCCAAAGAATCCGCCCGCGTCACCTACAACCAGTATGAAGCCGGGATGATCGATTATCTCGACGTCGCCAGCACCGAAAACACCAGCCTGACTCAGCAGCAAAGCGTTTTATCACTGGTCAGCACGCAGATGGTCACCAGCGTGAAGCTGATCGCCGCCCTGGGCGGTGGATGGAACGGGGATGTGGGGAAATAGGAGCGTTTGAATGATCTCTGCATCACAGGCTGATTTATCAGGTTTCTGAGCAGAGACGTTCTCTTATTAAAGACCCGGAAAACGGTGATGTGGGCATGACAATGAATAAGCGTAACCTGTGTGGATGAAAAACAGATAGACGAATGCGCTAAAAAGCTCCTTCCTTCAGAAGGAAGGAGCTTTTCCAGTTACTTCCCAGCTTTTCGCGCCTTAGCCACATCACCGGCGGTCACTTCGCGGGCCTGATTTCCCCAGCTGGCGCGCAGGGTGTTGGTTAACTCTGCGGTCTGCTGGTCGGTCAGCGTCCAGCCGTAGCCTGGCATGGTGTTGGACATGTGCGCGGCGGTAACCGGCGTCTGGCCGCCGTTCAAAATCACACGCAGCAGGGTTTGCGGATTATCAGCGTTTACCGTCAGATTGCCCGCCAGCGCCGGAATAGCAGAGGCATTCCCGTCGCCCTTCACGCCGTGACAGGTCGAGCAATAACGCATAAACGTCTGCTGCCCGCCGGAAGTGACTGCCGCCAGTTTCCCCGGTTTCTCCTGCGCATCTGACTTCAGGCTCAGCAAATACACCGCCATGCTGTTGAGATCTTCCTCCGTCATAAACTGTGTGCTGTTGGTGATCACCTCGCCCATCGGCCCGCTGACGGCGTCATGCGCGTTGCGACCGGTTTTCAGCAAGGTCACCAGCTCCGGCTGGCTGATCTTCAGGCCGCGCAATGAAGGGGCGGACCAGCCATCCAGTTCGCCGCCGCTGAGAAACGCGGTGCTCTGCTGATCGACGGCTTTTTCCTGCTGCGCCCAGCCGCGCGGCGTGTGACAGGCTCCGCAGTGTCCGGCGCCCTGTACCAGATACGCGCCCCGGTTCCATTGCGCGCTCTGATCGGCCTGAGGTTTATATTCGCCTTCCTCCAGAAAAATGCTGTTCCATACGTGTAGCGGCCAGCGGATCGACATCGGCCAGCTGATGTCGTTATCGCGATTGGCAACCGCCTGCGGCTTCACCTCTTTCATCAGGTAGTCATACAGCGCGCGCATATCCTTGTCGCTCATTTTGACGTAAGAGGTGTACGGCATTGCCGGGTACAGCGGGTGACCGTCATTGGCAATCCCCTCGCGCATCGCTTTGTCGAACGCTTCAAAGCTGTAGCCGCCGATGCCATTTTTCACATCCGGGGTGATATTGGTTGAGTAAATCTCTCCCAGCGGCGTCGCGAAACGCACGCCACCGGCGAGATCTGCGCCCTGTGACGAGGTGTGGCAGGCCGCGCAATCGGCTGATTTAGCAACATATTCTCCCTCGGACATCGCCATGGCAGAGCCCGCCGTTGCCATCAGCGTGGCGAAAATCATCAGCTGTTTCATGCATTCACCTTTTTCATCGCCGTCAGTTCGTTCACTGCGCGCCACGCCTGGTCCACCGCCGAGTTGGCGTACGGGCTCCAGTCGGAATCTGAGTTGGCAATGGTGATACGCCCGACCGGCTGACGGGCGAGCTGGATGGTTTTCTGCGACTGTTCTTCGTCATCGAACATTCCGCTGAGGAAGTAGGAATAGCCGTGCGACCAGCGGTTAACGGTGATCGCCATGATGTCGCGCTGATGGTCAAAACCGGCTTCACCCAACATGCCCTGTAACTGATCGCGGATCATTTTTTCGTGCGCGTCGAAGGAGGTGCCGAGTAACAACGCACGACCTTTGCGTGACTGCTCGCGCGGGCTGAGGCCGCTGCCGGGCAGAGTGGGCACATACACCATGTGCAGGCCAATGGGCTGATTCGGATCGCGCGGATGCTGATATCCGCCCATGTCCACCGGGTAATCGAGCTTCACGCGGCTGTATGGCGCGCCGGGGGAGTAAATTTCGTGGACGCCCAGTTTGATAAACGGCTGCCAGTTGCGGATCACCACTTTGGTGTACACCAGCGGCGCTTTAACATTCTCTTTCAGCGCGGCTTTTTGCGCGTCGGCAATTTCCGGGACCAGATACGGGATCATCATATTGTACCCGGCCATCACCGCCTGACCGGCACGGACGCGGTGCAGCTGCGAGCCGGTCATGTAGGTCACGTCCACCGCCGGTTTGCCTTCATGCTCAACGTTGGCGACGTGCATACCGGTGCTGTTCAGACGCAGGCGCACCGGTTGCCCGTCGCGATCCAGCTGGCTGTAATCGAATTTCGCCAGCACGATATCTTCCATGGTATTGCCCGGCGCGACCTGTGGGATCAGATGACGGACCATCAGGCGCGCTAACCCGGCGTTACCGTCCGGGAAATGGAAAATGTACGGCTGATCGAGATCTTCCAGCGATTCGGCATCCAGCGGCGGCAATCCCATATTTTCCAGCCCCGGCAGGGCGCAGATGCGGGCATCACTGCACGAGGTGGCATCAATGCCCACCGCCTGAAAATCATTGGTGCGCTGTTGAAAATAGCGGATCGCCATTTCGCTCAGCCCGACTTTCTCGTGCAGGAACTGCGTGTAGCTGTGGCCGTCCACCCACGCGACTTTCTCTTCCTGACTCATCCCCTGCAGATAATCTTTGGGGTCGGTATGCAGGGCGATCAGGGCCGCACGGTCGGATTCGGGCAGCGGAAAATCGCTGATGAAATCGCGGATATCGCGCCCGTTGAGGCGATCTGGCGGAATGTCATCGGCCACCGCCCGGCCAGGGTCACCGCTGACAATTTTGTCGACGCCGAAGTTTTTACGGTCAAAGTACACGCCACGGCTGAGATGCAGATCCGGGTAAAACGTGGTGTCGAAGTCTTTCGCCATGGTTTCAATATCGACATTGAGCGTTTTCAGCAGACCCATCGCCACCGGGCTGAAATTGGTGCGTGGCGACTGGAAGGATTCACTGCCGCCATAGCCGAGCAGGGTTTTGTCTTCAACATGGAATTCATTACGCTTGGCGTGCCCGCCAAAATCATCATGGTTATCCAGCAACAAAATACGCTGCTGCTTTCCGTGTTTTTCCTGCCAGAAACAGGCGGCCGCCAGACCGCTGATCCCGGCACCGACGACGACCAGATCGAATTCATCTTCCACCGGTAAACTGGACGGATCGACCTTTTTGCCTTCGCGCCCAAGAATGTGCGCCGCCTCGTAAGAACCCTGATGATTTCCGCGTAACCCGGTCAGGGAAGGCGGGTAATACAACGTCTGAGCCGCCGTTTGCGGCGACGCCTTCAGCGCCTCAAACGGAGTCATTCCGGCAGTGACTGTGATCGCCACACCGTTTAAAAAATCACGACGAGTGATACCCATATTGTTTCCTTAAAATGTACTTCATCAACCCGCACGGAAGCCGCGCGGCAAAGGTCATGCGCTTAAAAATGTCTCAATGTTTTAACAATTTTAACATAAAGAGCGACTTACGAAGAGTGACGGCGGGCGCAAAATAATCAGGATGAGATTTTGACGAGCACAAAGGCAGACGGGGGACTCATAAGAGCAGCTCCGGCGAGCCTTCTTAAATAACAAACAGATTTACAACCGTTGTCCTCTCCCCGTAAAACTGTGATCCCTTTCATAAAGCTGGCCTCTATGTCTATACAACTATACATTCTATGACTTAACTCAATGAAAGCGCATTTTTTCGCCAGTGAACAGAGGGGATACAGATGATGAAACTTGGCAGCAAGATCCACGATCTGGGTAAAGCCCTGATGACGCCTATCTCGGTGATCGCCGCCGCCGGGATTTTTCTCGGGCTGGCCGCGGCGTTGCAGAACCCGTCGGTGACCGGTGAAACTTTCACCCAGATGAAAACATTGCAGCTGGTGATCGGGTTTATCCGGCAGGTATCGGGGGCGCTGTTTGCAAACCTGCCGCTGTTCTTTGCCGTCGCAACCGCGATGGGACTGGCCAATGCAGAGAAGGCCACGGCGGCCTTTTCCGCAGTGATCGGCTTTGTCGGGTTGCACGTGGGGGTTAATTACAGTCTGCTGGCGCAAAATATCACACCGGAAACTATCAGCATCGCGAAGCTGACCGCCAGAGGAATGACAGAAACCGATGCAATGATCTACGCTGCCGAATTCACCAACACGCTGGGGATTTTTACTTACAACATGAGCGTGCTGGGCGGGGTGCTGGTCGGCTTAATCACCATGTGGCTGCATAACCGCTTTTATACCATCGTGTTGCCGACGGCGATCGCCTTCTTCGGCGGACGACGTTTTGTGCCGATCGTCACTATTCTGGTGCTGCCGATCGTCGGTGTGCTGATGTCGCTTATCTGGCCGACGATAGCGCAAGGGATCCAGTGGGTTGGGGAGCTCATCGGGCGTACCGGCGAAGCCGGCACCTTTATCTATGCCACCTCTGAACGCTTGCTGATCCCGACCGGCCTCCATCACATCATCAACGAAACCGTGCGCTTTACGCCGATCGGCGGGGTGACCACGGTGGATAATCAAAGCATCGTCGGTGCGCTGAATATCTTCAACGCCGCGCTGGCAAATCCGGGGATGATTTCTGACGCGGTCACGCAGCAGGCGACGCGGTTCCTGGCGCAGGGCAAAATTCCGGTGATGATGTTCGGGTTACCGGCAGCAGCGCTGGCGATGTATCACTGCGCCCGCCCGGAACATAAAGGCCGGGTGAAAGCGCTGATGCTGGCAGGCGGACTGGCGTCGTTTACCACCGGCATCACCGAACCGCTGGAATTCTGTTTTATTTTCGTCTCGCCGGTGCTGTATGTCCTGCACGCGGTGCTGACCGGCCTGTCATTCGTGCTGATGCAAATGCTGCATGTGATGATTGGTAACGTACAGGGCGGGGCGATCGATTTTCTGATCTTCGGCGTGCTCGGCGGCAGCCGGACCCACTGGTGGTATCCGCTGATCCTCGGGATGATCTATGCGCCGCTTTATTACTTCAGCTTCCGTTGGGTCATCTTACGGATGCAGGTGAAAACGCCGGGGCGTGAAGATGAAAACGACGCGGAGGAACGGGCGAAACCGGCTCAGGGCACAGGTGAAAAAACCAAAAACATTATTATCGGGCTGGGCGGTGAAGGGAATATTACCGCGGTCGATTGCTGTTTCACCCGTTTGCGGGTGAAAGTGAAGGATATGTCGCAGGTACAGGATGGCACATTGATGAAAACCGGTGCGGCAGGGGTGAAGCGGATCACCGATACCGACATACATGTGATTTACGGGCCGCAGGTCGAACAGGTCGCGAATCTGGTGAAAGCCGAGCTGTCCGGCATCGCTTAAATTTTGACTTTGGCATGGACGCTGAAGCTGTAGTTTTTCTGGTTGTAGTACACGTCGGAGACTTCAAACAGTGAGCCGTCGGTGAAGGACACCACGGCGTGCGAGTGCAGGACGGGCTGATCACGTGACAGGTTCAGCGCGAGGCGGATCTCGTTGGAGGGCAATTCGGCGGAAATATGCTTGGTGCTGCCTGAAGGCTGAAAGCCTTTCGAGCGGATATAGGCATATTTCGACGAGGTCATGGCGGCACGGGTGATGTCCGGGAAGCGGTCGCACAGCATCCAGCACTGCTCATACACAAAGGGTTCGTCCCCCAGCAGGCGCAGACGGATCATGAAATACACGTCGGTGCCTGAAGGCACGTTCAGCTCGCGGGCCACCTCTTCGCTTGCGGGAATGCGGCGAAATTCCAGCACCTGATTTTCAATCTGTTGGTTATTTTCCTGCGCCACTTCGCTGGCGGTGAGATGCCGGTCGAGGGGCAGAATGATTTTCTGCTGTTGTGGCGGCTCGACCACAAAGGTGCCGCGCCCGCGAAAACGCGCCACTCTTCCCTGACGCACCAGATAATCCACCGCTTTACGCGCCGTCATTCGCGACACGCCGTAGATCTCACACAGCGCGGCTTCCGTCGGGATCGGGTCACCAGGTTTGATATCGCCTGCGCTGATTTTTTCGGTCAGTTGCTGCTCAATTTGCAAATAAAGCGGCGTGAACGAATTCTTATCAATTTTCATCAAACCCCCGGACACGTAAGAAAAGTTGGTAATAATAATTGTATAGCGGGGTATACATTTGAACAAACCGCGTTGCTGGTTTTGTGCGCTAAACGGGGTTATGAAAGCAAAAAAAGGTTGCTGTTATCAGCAACCTTTATGCGTTCAGATACCTTGAGACGTCAGGCGTGACGGATCAATTATTCAGGTAACAGGGCGCTGGACGTGAATCCGCACGGACCGTTTTCCTGTTTTTTAAACCGCCAGCAGTGCTGATGATATTTCGCGACCGTATTGCGGTGCGCGACGCTGACCACCGAGGTTTCCGGCAGTTCGCTCAGCAGCAAGGCGTAAACCTGATGTTCGGTTTCTTCATCCATCGCGCTGGTGGCTTCATCAAGGAACAGCGTATCCGGTTTGATCAGCAGGGCGCGGGTAAACGAAAGACGCTGTTGCTCACCCGGCGACAGGCGCTGGCTCCAGTTAGCATAATCATCAAGATGATCGACCGTGGCCAGATGCGGCAGGCGGCACTGCGTGAGGACCTGTTGCAGACGCTCATCCGAATATTCGCGGCTGGCATCCGGATAACTCAGCGCATCCCTCAGCGTCCCAATCGGAATATAACTGCGCTGCGGCAGGAACAGATAACGCTTGCCCTGCGCCAGCGCAATATTGCCGGAACCGTAAGGCCAGATACCGGCGATGGCGCGAAGCAGTGTCGATTTACCGCAGCCGGACGGCCCGGCAATCAGCACGCGTTCACCGGGTTGCATTGCGGCAGAAACGTTGCAGAACAGCGGATTGCCATCCGGCAGATTCAGCGTCAGATTGTCGAGTTGCAGCGCATGTTGCGTGCTTTCACCGACCTTGATCCCGCGCGGCTGGGCATTCACCTGATCAATCGCTGCGTTGAAACCGGCAAGACGGTTTACCGTGGCTTTCCAGCTCGCCAGGTTGTCAAAGGCGTTGATGAACCAGGATAAGGCGTCCTGAACCTGGCCGAACGCGGAGGCAATCTGCATCAGCGCACCCATCTGGATCGCACCGGAGAAATAGCGCGGCGATGCCACCAGAATCGGGAAGATGTTGGCAAACTGGGCATAGAAATTGGAGGCAATGTTCAGGCGACGGGTTACGCGCATGATCGACCACCAGTTGGTTTTGATCGAATCAAATTTGCCGGTGAGCTGATCGTGTTCATTTTTTTCGCCGTGATACAGCGCGATAGCGTCACTGTTTTCGCGAATACGGATCAGCCCGAAACGGAAGTTTGCCTCAAACCATTCCTGATTAAAGCCTAAACGCACCAGAGGTTTACCCACATACCAGATGAGGGCGGAACCGACGGCTGCATACAAAATCGCAAACCAGACCATGTAGCCAGGAATGGTGAATTCATGCGAGGCGATGGCAAAGTGGAGCGTGCCACTGATGGACCAAAGAATAAAGACGAAAGAGAACAACGTCACAACGCTCGACAACAACCCGAGGACCAGAGAAAGGGTGCCGCTGGTCAGGGCATTCAGATCATCTGAAATACGCTGATCGGGGTTATCCACCTGATGCTGGTACTCCGTGTAATAATAGGCGTGATTGGCCAGCCACTTATCCATATACTCTTCGGTCATCCAGCGCCGCCAGTTCATTTGCAGGCCTTGCGTCAGATAGATCCGGTAGACCGCAATGACGATACTGAGTAACGCAAGCCAGGTGAATTTAAACAGCTGGGCTTTGAAAACCGGATAGTTTCTGTTTTGCAGGGCGTCATAAAACACGCGGTTCCATTCGTTGAACTGAACGCTGATGTAAACGCCTGCAAGTGAAAGAATGATGATAGTGGTTAACATGCCCCAGGCACGCCACTTTTCTTCTGAGCGCCAGTACGGCTTAATCAACTGCCAGACGGCGCCCCATTGCGCCGATTTCCCAGGTTTTTTAGTCATAATTGCCATGTATGTTCGATATGTTGTGAAGCCTAATCATCCCAGAATGAGTGCCTTAGCGCGATAGGGCAATAAAGCACTTGTAAGGATGTTTTTCCAGCACGAAGCTCTGTAGACCACAAAAGTAGAAGGATGTTTGATGAAAGTCGCAGTGAATTTTCTGCTGGTGGCAGGATGTTTTACCAGCGTTCAGGCGCTTGCTCAGATTGATGAACCGGACATTAATGCTGATTGCGTGAAGGCGGGGATTTACGCCTCTGCCGGGAAAGTCGCGTATCAGCAGGGTGAATTCGCGAAAGCGCGGGACATTTTCCGCAATCAGGTCGCCTGGAGCGAGTTCTGCCAGAAGCCGCAGGATCAGATTGCGACGGCGTATAACAATATTGCGCTGACCTATATCCGGCAGGGGAATTATCGCAAAGCCAAAGCCTGGCTGATGCTGGCGCCCGCTGACAAAAAATCACAGTACAACCTCAGTCAGATTCAGCCCAAACTGGATGCGCTGCCGCAACCTGAAAGCGCGGCGGGCGAATACTGGCAATATGCCGGTTATGGCAGCTGGAATCTGGTGGACGTAAAAGCGGAAGAAGCACAGTTCAGAATCGATTTCTCCGGCCAGTACATGGGGCAGATGTCGTTGTACTACGGCCCGAATATCGGTGAATTCTCCGTGGTCACTGCCATTAAGGATAATCACGCGGTTTATCATGAAACCGACGATGCGGCCGCCGGCGACGGCAATTGCGATGTCGATATGGCGTTCGGGCAAGAAAACGTCAAACTGCATACCACCGGGGATTGCGGTTTCGGCCATAACGTCCGGGCCGAAGGAGAGTTTGTGCGGGTGACGCCGTAGATCTGAGAAGGTGTACGGGCAGATCTGAGGCGCTTTTTTAACGCCTCCCCTTTGCAGGGGAGGAGCAAATCGCCTCTTTGCTATGCCTGAGGGTCCACCACATAGGGACCGAAGCGGTTATCTTCAGGATCGCTTTTGAAGAACAGGGGATATTAATTATTCAATGTTTATAGATATTAAGGCCACTTCATTTCACCTTTCAATACTTTCGCACTCAGCTGTAATGACGAATCATCTTTCAGCTGTGGATAATGTTTTTTCATCGCAGCGATAAGCGCGGCAGAATCTTTGGCTTTAGGTAATTCCTTTTCCAGCGTCAGCAGGTAATCGCGGGTAAATTTCACGGCTTCCACGGTGTGCGCTGCGCCTGGCAGGAAATGCCCCGGCACGACGATTTGCGGCTTCAGGGCGGCGATTTCATCGAGGGCTTCCACCCACTGCTTACGGGATTTCGCCGTCTGGGTATCCGCCGTCCAGATGTGCATGTTGTCACCATTCACCAGTACGCCGCCAACCACTGCTTTCAGCGAAGGGATCCAGACAAACGTCCGTTCTTTGTCCACGCCCTGAACTTCAAATTTATGGCCTTCCAGTTCAAACGTAGTGCCTTTCAGCGGCTCGGGAACCACGACAGATTTTGGCGCGTTTTCTTTAAGCTGCGGCCCCCAGAAAGCGACTTTGCCGTCTTTGCTGGCGTTGATCTGATCGATGGTCGCCTGCGTGGCGATGATTTTGGCCTGCGGGAACGCCGCATGGATCACGTCCAGCCCGAAGTAGAAATCCGGATCGGACTGGCTGATATACACGGTGGTCAGTGTTTTGCCGGTGGCTTTGATCATCTCTACCAGCTTCTCTGCGTCATTGCGCTGGAACTGGGCGTCGATCAACACCGCGTCTTTTTCGCCGGTGATGATTTCAGACGACACCGGGAAAATACTTTTTTCACCAGGGTTGTACACGTCCATTTTCAGCGCGCTGGCGGCGTGAGCGGAAAGGGAGCTGCCGATAAGGGCGGCGATCAGCGTCAGATGTTTCAGTTGCATGGGTTTTCCTCAGAGACGTAAATAATCACATTCAGTAAGTATCTACTGTACGTTGCATAATCCGCGGGAAAAACCGGATAATGTGCAACTGTTTGTTGCATAAACCGGACGAATCATGGACAGAATTACCGCTGCACAAGTGTTTGTTGCCATCGTGGAACGCGGGAGCATGGTCAGTGCTGCCGAATCGCTGAATATGTCGCGGGCGATGGTGACCCGCTATCTTTCGGAAATGGAGAAGTGGTCGGGGGCGCGCCTGCTGCACCGTTCCACCCGTAAACTCAGCCTGACCGATGCAGGGGAAAACACGCTGGCGCGCTGCCGGAAGATGCTGTCGGTGGCGGCGGAAATGGGCAGCGTGGCCGATACCGGCAATGAAGCGCTGCGCGGTTTGCTACGCCTGAGTTGTTCGCAGTCTTTCGGGCAAGGGGCGGTGGTGATTGCGGTCAGCGAATTTTTACGCCGGCATCCGCAGGTGAGCATCGATCTTCAGCTGGAAAGCCGGGCGATCAATCTGGTCGAAGATCGTATCGATCTGGCACTGCGTATCACCAACGATCTCGATCCCAATCTGATCGCCCGGCCACTGGCGCTCTGTCCGTCGGTGGTGTGCGCGTCTCCGGCGTATCTGGCCGCGCAGGGCACACCGCAGCATCCGCAGGATCTGGCGGTTCACAATTGCCTGACCTACACCTGGTTTGGCAAAAGTCTGTGGCAGTTTGAGCATCAGGGGGAAAAAATCTCGGTGCCGGTCAGCGGCAATCTGAGCGCCAATGAATCGCTGGTGCTGCTGACCGGCGCGGTGGAAGGGGCGGGCATCGTGATGCAGCCTTATTACTCGGCGGCACCGCTTATCGCCGCTGGCCAGCTGGTGTTACTGCTGCCGGAATGGCAGCCGCAGGAAATGGGGATTTATGCCATTTACACCTCACGCAGGCAAATGCCCTCCGCGTTGCGTGCGCTGCTCGATTTTCTGGTGGAGTGGTTTAAAGGCCATCCGCGCTGGCTGTCGCTGACCGATGAAAAAAACGGAGCCAGCCAGGGAAGATAAATGCTGGAATCGGTTCCTTTTTCGCTGCCCGTGCATTATCTGCAATGTATTGTTATGTAAAGATTAATCAGGGTTCCGGCCATTTTTCAGGCAGTAAGGGCACAGACTGCGTCTGGTCAAAAGTGTGATCAACGTGGTATTTAAGCCAGTCCGGTGTCATACCGGCGCCTTTACTCATCACTAAAAAATTTCCGGAGTTTTTATGCCTGTCGCACTCCTGGCACTGGCGCTCAGCGCGTTTGCCATCGGTACCACTGAATTCGTCATTATGGGGCTGCTCCCCAATGTGGCGGGTGATCTGCATGTCAGTATTCCTTCTGCCGGTTGGCTGATCAGTGGATATGCGCTGGGCGTTGCCATAGGCGCGCCAATCATGGCCGTGCTGACTGCAAAACTGCCGCGTAAGAACACCCTGCTGTTGCTGATGAGCATCTTTATTATTGGCAACGTGATGTGCGCGCTGTCCTACAGCTACGGTTTCCTGATGCTGGCGCGTGTGATCACGGCGCTGTGTCATGGCGCATTCTTCGGGATTGGTGCCGTGGTGGCAGCCAGTCTGGTCGCGCCTAACCGCCGTGCTTCGGCCGTTGCGCTGATGTTCACCGGCCTGACGCTGGCTAACGTGCTGGGCGTTCCGCTCGGTACCGCCCTCGGACAAGTGTTCGGCTGGCGCTCAACGTTCTGGGTCGTCGCGGTGATTGGCGTGGCGTCACTGTTCGCGCTGTATAAAAATCTGCCGGATAAGAAAGAAGAAGAACCGACCGATCTGCGTAAGGAAATCCGTGCGCTGGGCAGCCTGGGGTTATGGCTGTCGCTGTCGATCACCATTTTCTTTGCGGCGGCAATGTTCGCGCTGTTTACCTATATCGCGCCGATCCTGACTGAAATTACCGGCGTCTCTGAGCACGGCGTCAGCTGGACGCTGCTGCTGATCGGCCTCGGTCTGACCATCGGTAACGTGGTGGGCGGGCGCCTGGCGGACTGGCGTCTGGGTGTTTCGCTGACCACCACTTTCCTGCTGATCGCGGTGTTCTCCGTGCTGTTCAGCTTCACCAGCGTTCATCTGGTGGCGGCGGAAATTACGCTGTTTATCTGGGCGATGGTGAACTTTGCTGCGGTGCCTGCGTTGCAGGTTAACGTGGTGACGTACGGCAAAAACGCGCCGAATCTGGTTTCCACGCTGAACATTGCGGCGTTTAACGTCGGAAACGCGCTGGGGGCGTGGGTTGGCGGTGCGGTCATTGAACGCGGAATGGGGCTGAGCACCGTGCCTCTGGCGGCGGGTGGACTGGGCGCAATCGGCTTCGTGCTGTGCGTGATCACTTTCCGTCGTGCGGCGAAGAAAGCGGTGAAAGCAGCGGCGTAATTCAGCAAACGAATATCAGCCAATGACGAGTGGAAAGGCCACGCACAATGACGCCTGCGTGGCCTTTTTTATTTCTGCTTTGACCGGTCAGTGGCTTATCAGAAACGGACTTCGCCGCCCACCAGATAAGTTCTGCCGCGCGCCGTATTCACCGCCGTGCCCGGATCGTTCTGGCCATACATCGAATTCAGTTTATTCAGTGCTTCTGAATAATCCTTATCCATCAGGTTCTGCACGGAGAATTTCAGCATCAGATTACGGTTAAATTCGTACGTGCTGTAAAGGTCGATAATGGTCGGAATGTTGGGCATCTCTTCATTTTCCAGCGCACCGGTCGTCTCATTGAAATTCTGATCCGGCGAGGTGCGGCGGGTTTTGCCGGTGTATTTCACCAGTGTTCCGACGGTCAGGCTTTCATCAAGGAAGCGCACGCCAGTATCGACGGTGAAAAACATCTCCGGCAATTCATTGATGTTGCCGACGCCAAACGAACCGGTGGCAATCGACGTGGGCTGGTTGGTGTGTTCCTTGCTGAAAGAGAGCCGGGTGAAGGCCCAACCGGTATCATATTCCGCCTCAATTTCCACGCCGTGCGTACGCACCGGTGACAGGGAATTGACGTAAATGTACATGTTGTCGGAATAGTCTTCGCTCTGGTCTTCCCAGTCGTTTTGCAGATTCTCGCCGATGCTGCATTTACGCCCGTTGCGGCACACCATAAAGGAATCACTGTAGATGTAATTCTTGATTTTACTGGTGTAATACAGGGCTTTCAGGCGGAAGGAATCCTCTTCAAACAACAGGTTACCCGCCGTGGAGTTAAAACCGATCTGATACGTTTCCGCACGTTCGCCTTTGAGGAACGGGTTCATCGAGGCGCCGCCGGAGTTAGAGAAAAACACTTCCTGCACGTTCGGGCCGCGCATGGATTTGCTGTAACTGACGAAGGGTTCGAACCACGGACGGATTTCCGCCGAGAGCATCACCGACGGGTTAAAGCCGTCTTCGGTCAGGCTGATATTCTGACCGCCCTGCGGGAAGCAGGTGACGCGCGGATCGCACGCCGGTTTGTAACCGCGGAGATCGTAATAGCTGTAATTGAGATCAACGTTACCTTTCCAGATGCCTTTTTTCAGCTCCAGCCCGGTGTACAGGCTGTAAACGTCCTGCTTGCCGGAAGGCTGAAAGGTATTGTTCTCAATCGACTGCTGGCCGGCGTCGGGATTATCTTCAGACCAGGCATTGCTGTTGATATTTTTATCATACTTATTGCGCATGATTTTACTGCCGTAACTCCAGGCGGTATCGACTCCGGCAAACGAAAAGCGTGAGGTATTATTGATATCGACAGCATCTGACTGATTGCTGGCATCCGTATTATAAAATGTATACAAGGTGTTGTTATTGTATTTCTGATTTCCGCGGCTGGTGCTGAGCATTAAATTAAAATCAATCAGCTCGGAGAACGGCGCGTAATGATATTTCACATAGAAGTCATCGCTGGTGATATCACGCTGGGTAAATTTATTCCCGTAATGTCTGCCGGATAATTCTAAACTGTTAAATTCATCGGGCTTAATATCCACTTTAACTAACTGGGATTTCGGATTCTGGCGATAACTTTTTTCGTAGCCGAAATCGCTGCTGCTCTGGCCGTCGCCATTTTTAAACTGGGCGTCGATGGCGCTGCCGCTGATCGCCGTCATAATCCCGAAACTGCCGGTGTCGGTGAACGCATCGGTTTTACCGGCGACGGCGACCATGCCGCTTTCGCCAATGCCGTTATTGCCCGCCGAGAAACGGGTGCGGATGCCAAACGGGTTGCCGGAAAAAATCACATCGTCCACGCCGATGGTGCGCAGGTTAGCACTGCCCGCCAGGGCATTGACGCCCGCCGAACCGGCGCTGGTGCCGCGCGAGACATCAATGCCCACCAGAAAGTTCGGGTCGATTAACGCGCCCGATGCGCTGCTGGTGGAGCCATGCGAAATACCGCCCGGCACCGAAGAACCGTAGAAGTTTTGCGTCACGCCGTCGATCATGGTGTTGACGCGACCAAAGCCGGACATGCCACGAATATTGACGTCTACCGTGCCCTGGCTGGGGTCAATTTGCGTGAACGTGCCCGGCATACTGCGTAATACCGAATCCGTGGATTGCAGATTGGTATTTTCCCCGCGTGAGCTGAATGCGCCGGGTTTCGCCATCGCTTCATGTTCACTGCTGAGTTTATCCGCCGAGACTTTCAGCGGACTGAAAGTGACCGATTCTTTATTACTTTCTGTTTCTGTGGTGTCAGCAAATGCCAGCGGTGCAGCCAGCACTAAACCGGCACTGAGCATGCCGGTTAAAATGTTATTTTTCATATTCCCTCAGAAGGCTTTATTTTCTAATTGTTATTGCTCAGCGTTGCTTTCTAATTAATTACCAATGGGTATTGCGGTTATTATTATTTTGGTCCATCTGAATAATGAAACTGTATTCCTGCGCGGTATTTCTAAGCCGGTTAAGGCGACCTGATTTTCCGCCATGACCGGCCGCCATCTCAGTGGTCAGTAAAATCACTGACGATCCCTGATTCATGGTACGTAAACGCGCGACCCATTTGGCCGGTTCCCAGTACGGCACCTGCGAATCGAATAATCCACCGGTAACCAGCAGGTTGGGATACGCCGCCGCATGCACGTTGTCATACGGGCTGTAAGATTTAATGCGCTGATACGCGGCAGGCTCAGCCGGATTTCCCCATTCCTCATATTCGCCTTCGGTCAGCGGCAGCGTCGGATCTGACATTGTGGTCAGCACATCGACAAACGGCACCTGCGCGACCACGGCGTGAAACAAGCCCGGTTGCTGATTGATGACCGCACCCATCAGCAGGCCGCCCGCGCTGCCACCCATGGCATATAAATGTCCCGGCTGGCCGAAGCCTTGTTGCGCCAGCGCCTGAGTTGCGTCGATAAAATCATTGAAAGTATTGGCTTTATTTTTCAGCTTACCCTGCTGATACCATTGCTGACCGAGTTCACCGCCGCCGCGCACGTGGATCAGGGCAAAGACAAAACCACGGTCTAACAGACTGATGCGGCTGGCGCCAAACGCCGGATCCATACTCATGCCGTACGCGCCATAGCCGTAAGCCAGTAGCGGATTATGGCCTTTGCGGAACAGCGATTTGCGGTACACCAGCGAAACCGGCACCTGTACGCCGTCGCGCGCGGTGATCATCACCCGCTGGCTGGCGTAATGTGCCGGGTCCACGCCTTCCACCGGTTTCTGCTGCAACAGCGTGCGGGTGCCGGTGGACATGTCCCATTCATAAATCCGCGTCGGGGTGGTCATGGAGGAATAGCCGTAGCGCAATTTGTCGGTGTCCGGCGTGGGATTTGAACCGAGCCATGCCATGTAACTGTCTTCGTCAAACGTCACGTTGCGCGTCTGTCCGGTTTTCCAGCCGATCATTTCCAGCTGAACGCGCCCCTGACTGCGGACTTGCAGCACCAGCTGATGGCGGAACAGGGCAAAGTTTTCCAGATCCCGCTGATCATCCGGCGCGACCAGTGTCTGCCAGGGCGAGCCTGCAGACGGCGTTGCATACAATCCAAAATGCGGACTGTGCAGACTGGAGCGGATGTAAAACTGACCGCGATAATGGTCCAGATAATATTCCACGCCCGGACGACGCGCTGCGAATAGCTGCGGCGCAGCCAGCGGCTCACCGGCCGGGATCAGCCGCACGTCGGAAGATGTATTACCGCTGCTGACGATCATCAGATAATCGTCTGAGGCCGTGCGCGAAAGGCCGAGGTAAAAACCGCCGTCCTTTTCTTCATACACCAGCGCATCCTGAGAAACCTGCGTGCCCGTCTTATGACGGAAAACCTGATACGGCATCAGCGTTTGCGGATGATTGCGGATATAAAACAGATACTGACCGTCCGCCGACCACTGCATATTTCCCGAGGTGTTTTGCAGCACATCATTTTGCCAGACGCCGGTATTAAGATTGCGCAGACTGATGCTGTACTGGCGGCGTCCCTGGGTGTCTTCCGCGACGGCCATCTGCAGATTGTCGGTGCTGATTTCCAGCCCGCCAAACTGATAATACCTGTGCCCGGCGGCGCGCTGGCTGGCGTCCACCAGCGTCTGCCAGACCGCATTGCCGCTGACCGGCTGACGCAAATATTGCGCATAATCTTTGCCGGGCAGATAACGCTGCTGATAACGATAACCGTGCAGTTCATACGGCACAGATTCGGTGTGCTCCCCCTGACGGGCGCGCATTTCCTGATACAAGGTTTCCGTTAATGCTGCCCAGCCGGACATCATCCGGGCGCTGTACTGATTTTCGGCACGCAGATAATTCAAGACTTTCGGGTTCTGGCGGCTGTCATCGCGCAGCCAGTAATAATCGTCCGTCCGGCTTTCACCGGCCATTTGCAAAATATGCGGATGCTTTTCAGCAACCGGCGGCACGGGCTGCGCTAAGGGGGTGGTGCAGACAAAGAGCGTTCCCGCCGTCAGCAGCGTCATCAATCGTGAAAGAGTCATAGTATTCCGTTAAGACTTGCGGCTGTTTGCGCCGCTCAGGGTAAATTCCAGTGGCATCGTCACCGGTACCTGACCGGCTTTCAGCATCTCGCCCGGCGGTTGCGGCAGCGGGCTGGCGCGCTGTAAAACCGCCAGCGCTTCGGCGTCCATCGACATCGTGCCGGATGATTTCACTAACCGGCTGCTGATCACTTCGCCGCGCTGATCGACGACAAAAGCCACCAGCGCGACGCCGGTGCGGTGGCGCGAAATGGCGTCCGGCGGATATTTTTTCAGGCGGTTAAGCTGCACTTTCACCCGTGTTTCCCAGGTCACTTTGGCGTCGCGGGTCTGTGAGGAATCGCTGTTCATCGGTGCGGCAATTTTATCGGAAACCGCCGCCGTGACCGGCGGGGCAGCCGCGCTGGCGGCGGAAGCGCGGGTGGGATCCTGCTGGCGTTCCTGCGTTTTTTGTACCGGTTTGCGGCGTTTGGGCTGTTCTTGCGGTTTTTCACGTTGCTGAACCAGTTTGATTTCCGCGCTTTCATTTACCGGCGGCGTGATGTTTTTCTGCAACTGCGGCGTTGTTTCCTGCTTGCTGGACGCAGCCGAATCCACCGCCTGCTGAAGGCCGACGGGCAGCGGTTTGGTGGTTTGATTATTTTCGACGCTGGCAGAAAGCGTCACCATCACGGCGGGTGGCGGCAGCTCATACGGCGGCGGCACGGGCGCTGACCACAATAACCAGGCGGCCAGCGCGCCGTGTGCTGTCAGGGACAATATCAGCCCGATAATGCGGCGCTGAGGGCGCAAAACAAACGCCGCAGCGACCGGTGTACCGGTAAGAAAGTGAGTGGTCATTTAGTCCATTAAAATGATAATGAGATTCAATATTATTTGATAATAGTAATCATTTGTAATGGCTCTTTACAAGAAACTTTCACAGTCTCCACATTTTTAATTCAGTGAGCACAATAACTTAAGGGTCATTTCGCGGCGGGTTTAGCGGCTGCTGCCGGGGTTATCCACACGAAATCGGCCTGAGATTTATCGACCGTCACGCCCGTTTCCGCCAGAAGAAGTACAGTGACGGACGCCGCCGCATCGAGATCTTTGACATGCACCGGCACGCCGATACTTTTGCCTGCGTGATAACCGCCAGCGATCAGCAAAGCCGGGGCGGGCGCGGCAAGAAGCCGCTGGGCCATGCGACGGTCGCGCTGCTGCTGGATCGCCAGCATGGCGTGCAGCTGTTCTGCGCCGATATTTTGCTGATGAGAGGTACGGATGGTGTCGCTGATGGCGTTTCGTACCGCATGATCCGCCGAACGGGTACCGGCCGGGAACTGCGGATTTTCATAGAACGCCATGATTTCACTGCGATCCAGATTGGCAGAAAGCAGCGGATACGGCGCTTTCATGGCGCTCATCACCACATCGCCGTACATCGACCAGTCCCAGCTTTTTTGCCAGTTAATCAGTTCTGCGACATGCGCAGGGCGGGCGTCCGGCCCGGTTTGCAGCCAGGCCTTCACCTGATCCACTTTCGGCTGCTGATCCGGCGTCAGCATTTCCATCAGCACGCTGCCTTGCGGACGCACTGCCGGCAGGCTTTGTACCAGCCAGTTTTCAATCTGATGATGTGTCGGGTTGTCGTGCTTTTCACCGACGATAACGCGGGGTTGGGCAGCCAGTCTGCTGAGCAACTCAGACGGAGAAAGGGTTGCGCCGGTGTGCAAATCAGTGATGATGCCGCCCGGCGCCGTCAGCGGTTTGGCGGTGTGGCGCGGGGCGGTGGAGCAGGCGGTCAGAGCCAGAATGGCCAGAAGTAAAAACTTGTTCATGGTGATCCTCATTTTCCATAGCGGGATGCTGCCCGCATGTTATGGATAATGATTATCATTTACAAGTCAGCGCATCAGCGCGGCCTCAAGGCGTCCGGCAAAACGTTGTGCCTGCTGATGGCAGTGTTCAATAAACGTGGTGACCAGCGCGGAAGCGGGGCGGTGCAGCGGGCGGATCAGGCTGACGGTAAACGGCACAGCGATGCTGAACTCCCGTAATACGACGCCGTTTTCGCTGTTTTTAGCAGAATAATCCAGCGCAGTCAGCGGGTTAACGATGGAAACGCCCGCGCCTTCACGCACCATGCTGCACACCGACGCGGCGCTGTGAGTTTCCATCACCAGCCGCCGCGAAACCTGTTGTTCCGTAAATAAAGTGTCGAGCAGATGGCGGTAACTGTCGGTGGCCGACAGGCTGATAAAATTCAGGCCGCTGAAATCCTGGGGTGTCAGCCGTGATTTTTCCGCCAGCGGATGCCCGGCCGGTAGTACGCACACTTCGTTCAGCGTGAGCAGCGTCTGGCGCTCGGTTCCGGCGGGCGTCTGGATGTTTTCCGTCAGTCCTAAATCATGACGCTGCGCCGACAGCCACTCTTCCAGCAGCGGCGATTCCTGTGGCACGATGTTGAAACTCACGTCGGGGTAGCGGTCGAGAAACGGCTTACACACCGCAGGCAGCAGCGACTGGCTGAACACCGGCAGGCAGGCGATCGAGAGTTGCGCCTGCTCAAACTGGCGGATGCCTTCCGCCGCGCTGACGATCCTGTCCAGCCCGTAATACGATCGCTGCACTTCCTCAAACAACCGCAACCCTTGCACCGTCGGGTATAAACGCCCACGCAACCGCTCGAACAATTGCAAATTCAGCAGCTTTTCGCAGCGCGCGAGTTCGCGGCTGACCGTCGGCTGCGAGGTATTGAGCAACGCGGCGGCTTCGGTCAGATTGCCGGTGGTCATGACCGCATGAAAAATTTCGATATGGCGCAGGGAAATCGCAGGCATGGGTTTATCCGGTGAGCGAAGGAACAGCCCATATCATAAATGAATAGACTGGCCTGAAATAGATATTTTATCGCCGGTCAGTCACGCGGCATACTGAGGGAAATATGACTGAATTCACCTGACGGAAAATCTTATGCCACGCGCCCTGAACGACCTGTCTACCGCGCTTAATGCCGCGAATTTACTGGCTCTGCCGCAACAATTTGGCTGCCCTGTGTGGGCGTATGACGCTGAGATCATCAAAGCGCGCATCGCGCAGTTGCGTCAGTTCGACGTCATCCGTTTTGCGCAAAAAGCCTGTTCCAATATTCATATTTTGCGTCTGATGCGCGAGCAGGGCGTGAAAGTCGATTCCGTTTCACTGGGTGAAATTGAACGTGCGCTGGTGGCCGGTTTTATTCCGGGCCGTGAAGACAGTGAGATTGTCTTTACCGCCGACGTGCTGGATCAGCCGACGCTGGAGCGCGTGACGGCGCTGGATATTCCGGTGAACGCCGGTTCCATCGACATGCTCAGCCAGATTGGTCAGCACAAAGCCGGGCATCCGGTGTGGCTGCGCGTGAATCCGGGCTTCGGTCACGGTCACAGCCAGAAAACCAATACCGGCGGCGAAAACAGCAAACACGGGATCTGGTATGCCGATTTGCCACAGGCAATGGCAGAAATCAGCCGGTACGGCCTGAAACTGGTGGGTATTCATATGCATATCGGTTCCGGTGTGGATTACGGTCATCTGGAGCAGGTGTGCGATGCGATGGTCAGTCAGGTGATTGAAACCGGACAAGATATTGAAGCGATTTCAGCCGGTGGCGGTCTGTCGATCCCGTATCATTTTGAAGAAGAATCCATTGATACCGGCCACTACTATGGCCTGTGGAACCGTGCGCGTGAGCAAATCGCCGCGCATCTTGGGCATGACGTTAAACTGGAAATCGAACCGGGGCGTTTCCTGGTGGCGGAATCCGGCGTGCTGGTGGCGCAAATCCGCGCAGTGAAAGACATGGGCAGCCGTCACTTTGTGCTGTGCGACGCAGGCTTTAACGACCTGATGCGCCCGGCGATGTACGGCAGCTATCACCATATTTCGCTGTTACCGGCAGATGGTCGCGATGTGAGCGGACAGCCGCAGACTGATGCTGTGATCGCCGGGCCGTTGTGTGAATCCGGCGACGTGTTCACCCAGCAGGCAGGCGGCGGAGTCGAAACCTTCCCGTTACCGGCGGTGCAAATCGGTGATTATCTGGTGTTCCACGACACCGGGGCGTACGGCGCATCCATGTCATCCAACTACAACACCCGCCCGCTGCTGCCGGAAGTGTTGTTTGAACATGGCGTACCGCGGTTGATTCGTCGTCGTCAGACGGTAGAAGAGCTGATCGCTTTAGAACTGTAATCTCCGTCATCCCTCGCGCTGACTCTGCGTTGGCTGCCTTTCACGAACCCCGGTCACATTCTTGTGTATGTGACCGGAGTTTCATTGCGTTGCCGCCCTGATGCCACTCAAAGGATTCAGGGGAATTCCTGAGTAATAAACTCATTATTTATCAAACATCTCTTTTCGCAGTAACACGATCTCTTCGGCCAGTTCACGGCACAGCATGGCGGTCATCAGGTGATCCTGCGAATGCACCATGATCAGGTTCACCGGAATTTTGCCCACGCCTTCATCCAGACCAATCAGCTGCGTCTGCACTTTGTGCGCGATACGCGCCGCATCGTCTGAGGCTTTCAGCATGGCATCAGCCTGTTCCCACTCTTTTTTACGTGCGTGCTGAATCGCCATCATCGCGTTAGATCGTGCTTCTCCGGCGTTGATCAATAACTCCATCACCGTTTGTTCCAGATCGAATTCCATCGAAAACTCCAAATTGGTATACCAGAAAAGGGTGAATTCATCATATTGGAATTCCAATATTCACATGTGAGAACAATGTCACAGAAATTAATTCTCATTCAGCTATTTTTTGGCATGCCACATTTCGCATTATTGATGAAATAACGCCGACATGTGGCCGACAGGATCACTCTCAGAAACGGAATCTGGCTCTACTTCGCGCGACACCTTTTCTTTCAGATGCATAAAAGGTCAATGCGAAACAAACACCTGCAAAGCGTGAAACAAAATTAAAAGAGGTGGTGTCATGTCATTTAAAGACCGTTTTATCGATTCTCTCGGGGGATTCGCCAATACCTTTAATAGCTACAGATACATTATGGCTATCAAAGCTGCTTTTATCACATTAATGCCCGTTATTATTGTAGGGGCATTCTCCGTATTAATTTCTAACATGGTGATGGATCCGAAAAACGGATTGGCTCACTTTGAAATGTTGTCATGGCTGGCGACGCTCAAACCGATTATGAGCAGCATTAACTACGCCACGCTGAGTTTCCTGACCATTGGTGCCGTCTTCCTGATCGGTATTGAATTAGGAAGAATTAACGGCTCGCGATCATTATTTCCCGGCCTGCTGGCGGTCATTTGTTTTATTGCCGTGACGCCGACCACTGTCGATATGATGGTCAATGGTCAGATGCAGGAAGTGAAAGATGTGCTGGCTAAACAATTCTCCGATACGAAAAGTCTGTTCCTCGGCATGTTTATTGCCATCCTCTCGGTAGAAATTTATTCCAAGCTCGAAAGCTACAGCGGCCTGCGAATTAAGATGCCGGAAAGCGTGCCGCCGAATGTCTCGGCGTCATTCTCCGCATTAATTCCGGCCATTATTACCGTGGTGATCATTGCCACCTTCGGTTTTGTGTTCCATCAGGTCACCGGCATGTATTTGTACGATGCGGTGTATCAGGTGATCCAGCGTCCGCTGGAGTCGGTGATGCAAAGCCTGCCGGGCATTCTGCTGCTGATGTTTGTGGCGCAACTGTTCTGGGTGATCGGTATTCACGGCAATCAGATGATCAAGCCTATCCGCGAACCCCTGCTGCTGGGCGCGATCATGGTCAACATGACGGCCTTCGAGCAGGGTCATGAAGTGCCGAACATCATCACCATGCCGTTCTGGGATGTGTACATGAGCATCGGGGGTTCCGGTTGCACCATCGGTTTGTTGCTGGCCGTCATGCTCGCCACGCGTCGTAAAGAGATGCGCGAAATCTCCAAGCTGTCACTCGGGCCAAGCGTCTTTAACATCAATGAACCGGTAATTTTCGGTATGCCCATCATGCTGAACCCGATTCTGGCGATCCCGTTCATCATCACGCCGCTCATCACCGGGACCATCGGTTATTTTGCCACCAGCCTCGGTTTTGCCGGACGCGCGGTTGTCATGGTGCCGTGGACCACGCCGCCTATCATCAACGCCTGGCTTTCTACCGCGGGTTCGATGGGGGCTGTGATCACGCAGGCCGGCTGCATTGTGGTGTCGGTGCTGATTTATCTGCCGTTCGTGAAAGTGGCTTCCCGCCGCGCCGAACAGGCACAGCTTGAAGCGATGCAGCAAAAACAGGCGGCGACGGCCTGAGTCAATTCATCCGGACAAAGAGGACTGTTATGAGCAAGGTTACCATCGCCATTCCTGAAGGATTTATCCTCGGCGCCGCGGCTTCCGCGTGGCAGACCGAGGGCTGGAGCGGCAAGAAAGACGGGCAGGATTCGTATCTGGATCTCTGGTACAAAAACAGCCGTCACGTCTGGCATAACGGCTACGGCCCGGCGAAAGCCACGGATTTCATCAACCGTTATAAAGAAGACGTGGCGCTGATGAAAGCCAGCGGGCTGAGCCACTACCGCACCTCGATCAACTGGTCGCGCTTTCTCACCGACTATGAGCTGGGCACCGTCGATGAAGCGTACGCCGCTTACATCGACGACCTGCTCGATGAGATGAAACGCAACGGTATCGAGCCCATGCTGTGCCTGGAACACTACGAACTTCCGGCGTATCTGATTGAAAAATATGACGGATGGAGCTCAAAGAAAGTTGTCGAACTGTTTGTGTTGTATGCGGAAAAGGTATTTGAGCGTTATGCCCACAAAGTCAGCCGCTGGTTTACGTTTAATGAACCGGTGGTGGTGCAGACCCGCGTGTATCTGGACGCAATCCGCTGGCCGTTCGAGCAAAACACCGCAAAATGGATGCAGTGGAATCACCACAAAGTGCTGGCGACCGCCAAAGTGGTCGAGCTGTTTTACCGCAAAGGGTATAACGCCTCAGGCACCGTCGGGGTGATTTTAAATCCGGAAGTGACTTACGCCCGTTCAACCGCGGCGCACGACCAGCAGGCGGCACGAATATACGATTTATTTTATAACCGCGTATTTTTAGATCCGATGATTAAAGGGGAATACCCGCAGGAACTGCTGGATTTACTGGAAAAGCACGGCGTGCATTTTGATTATTCACAAGCTGAGCTGACGGTAATTCGCAATAACACCGTCGATGAAGTGGGGATTAATTTGTATTACCCGCACCGGGTAAAAGCCCCTTCCCGCGAATGGAATAAAGAGACGCCATTCCATCCGGCGTATTATTACGAGCATTTTGAATTGCCGGGCCGGAGGATGAATAAATCCCGTGGCTGGGAAATTTATCCGCGCGTGGTGTATGACATGGCGATGCGCATTAAAACCGAATACGGCAATATTTCGTGGTTTGTGGCTGAAAACGGCATGGGTATCGAAAACGAAGGGCAGTTCCGCGACGCAATTTCCGGCGAAATTCAGGACGATTATCGGATCGAATTTATCGCCGAGCATCTTTACTGGACGTTAAAAGCGCGGGAAGACGGCGCAAATTGTCAGGGATATATGCTGTGGGCATTTACCGATAACGTCTCGCCGATGAATGCGTTTAAAAATCGCTACGGGTTGATTGAAATTGATCTTGATGACAACCGTAACCGCCATCAGAAAAAATCATCCCGCTGGTTTAAATCCCTCAGTGACAATGGCGTGTTGTCTTTGACGCTGGATGACGAAGATAAATAACCTAAGGAAATACTATGAAACGTATCGTATTAGCGTGTTCAGCAGGCATGTCTACCTCGCTTGTGGTCACCAAAATGGAAAAAGAAGCCGCGGCCCGTGGCCTGGAATTTAAAATCTACGCCATCCCGGAAAATAATCTGCGAGATGAGCTGGAAGCCTATGGCCGGGATATTCAGGTGGTGTTGTTAGGGCCGCAGGTGAGATTCAAACTGGCGGAAAATAAGAAGCTGACCGACGAACAGGGTATCCCGATTGCAGTGATCGACATGGTGGCTTACGGCACGTTAAACGGTGCAAAAGTGCTGGATCAGGCGTTATCTCTGATACAGTAACATCCGGTCTTTTTTGGTTTATGCATCAGGGTGATTGTGTGGAAAAGGGTGTGGTTTCGCAGGACAGAAAGCAGTATCAGGAAATCGGGCATGACCTGCGCGAGCAAATCAAGCAAGGGCATTTTGCTGTGGGATCCCGCCTGCCGCCGGAACGCAACATGGCGGAAACCTACGGCGTCAGCCGGACGATTGTGCGCGAAGCCTTACTGATGCTGGAACTGGAAGGCACGGTGGATATCCGTCAGGGTTCCGGCGTGTACGTGATCCGCATTCCTTCTCAGGAAGAAGGCGAAGACGAACTGATGTATCAGGGGCAGATCGGCCCCTTTGAAATCCTGCAGGCGCGGCAGTTGCTCGAAAGCAATATCGCCGCGTTTGCCGCCAAAATGGCGACCAAATCTGATATCGAAAATCTGCGCCGTACGCTGGAGCAGGAGCAAACCGCAATCGTTGCCAACGATGAGAGCGGCGACAATGACCGGCTGTTTCACCTGCTGATTGCCGGGGCGACGCAAAATCAGATGTTGCTCGATTCCGTCAAAAATATCTGGATGCACCGTGACTCCAGCCCGTTGTGGAAACAGTTACACAGCCACATCGCCACGCGCGGTTATCGCCTGAAGTGGCTGGCTGATCATCAGAATATTTTGGCGGCACTGCGACGTCGCGACGTGATGGGCTCGTACCAGGCGATGTGGCAGCACATGGAAAACGTGAAAAATACGCTGATGGAATTGTCGGATGTCGATGCGCCAGAGTTTGACGGTTATCTGTTTGAATCCGTGCCGATTTTTCAGGGTAAAATGGTTTGAGTGCCATGAAGATCATTAACCTCAGCGACCGGCCTGAATTCAAAGAACAGGTGACGGACTGGTTATGGCAGGCTTTCGGCAGCGAGAACAGTCGGGATTTTTTTGCAAGCGTAGTGCAAAGCAGCCTGAGCGGCGCGGATCTGCCGCAAACGTATATTGCGCTGGCAGGCGAGACACTGGCGGGAACGGTGGGGCTGTGGCGCTGTGATCTGATCAGCCGCCAGGATCTGACCCCGTGGCTGGCGGCGCTGTACGTCGATGAGGAGTTCCGCTCACAGGGGCTGGGGCAACAGTTGCAGGCATTCGTTCTGGAACAGAGCCGCCGCAGCGGCTTTCGTGAGGTGTACTTGTACGCTGAATTTACCGGCTATTACGAGCGTTTTGGCTGGCAGTATATTGGCGATGCGCTGGATTATCCTGATAAACCGGTGCATCTGTTTCGCCAATTTCTTTAGTTGCCTGCCGGGTTGCTCACCGAGTGTCGGCGCACCAGCGTCGGGCTGAACATGTGGGTGGTTTCCGGTAACGGCAAGCCATTGGCCAGCGCTAACGCCAGCTGCGCCGCCTGATTCGCCATCGCCACCACCGGATAACGCACGGTAGTCAGACGCGGACGCAGATAGCGTGAAATCAGCACATCATCAAACCCAATCAGTGAAATTTCTCCCGGTACATCAATGCTGTTATCGCTTAACACCGATAATGCGCCGGCGGCCATCGAATCGTTATAGCAGGTCACCGCGGTAAATCCTTTTCCCAAACCGAGTAAATCCGCCATGGCTTTTTCACCGCCGATTTCATCGGGTTCGGCGTAGGCGATCAGCTTGTCATCCACCGGAATATTATTCTCCGTCAGGGCGTCGATATAGCCCTGCAGGCGATCGCTGGCGTCGGAAATGCCGTGGTCAGAACACAAAATCGCAATGCGTTTATGCCCGGCCTGAATCAGATGGCGGGTTGCCAGCCAGGAACCGTAACGGTCATCAAGGGCAATACAGCGCTGCTCGAAGCCCTGCAGCGTACGGTTAATCAGCACCATACCGGGGATTTGTTGCATCAGGCTGGTCAGTTCATCTTCAGGCAGCATTTTGGCGTGCACCACTAACGCGGCACAGCGGTGGCGGATCAACTGTTCAATGGCCTGACGCTCTTTTTCGACGTTGTGATAACCGTTACCAATCAGCAGAAAATTGCCGGTGGCGTAGGCCACCTGTTCCACCGCTTTGACCATCGCGCCGAAGAACGGGTCAGAAACGTCTGCCACGATAAGCCCCAATGTTTCGGTCGCCTGTTGAGCCAGGGCGCGCGCATTGGCATTCGGATGATATTGCAGGTGTTGCATGGCGCTCTGAACCGCATCCCGCGAGCTTTCGCTGGCTTTCGGAGAATGGTTAATCACGCGTGAAACGGTCGCAACCGATACGCCTGCCAGTTTTGCTACATCCTTAATCGTTGCCATAACACTTCCGCTATTCCGTGAGGGTAATCGTTTACACTGACCAGTTTTGCGGAAAAGACCGGTCGCTGCAAGGAGGCTGATCGCAACTTTTAGATGTAAGGGCGATGTAATAGAAAAAGATCGTGGTGATTAACGGAAATCCCAGTGCGATAGGGCGGAAATGCATTTTATTAAGATTATTTGTTCTTTGAACTGCCAGCGTCCTGAATGGTATTTTTAAGGTCATTCATCTGCGCTGAGAAAAATAGAAATTATGTCGATAAAACGCTATCCGCAACTGGCTCACTGGGGCGCGTACACCGCCGTGGTGGAAGATGGCCGCTTGATCCGCTGTGAACCTTATAAAGCGGATGCCGATCCCTCGCCTTTACTGGATTCTATTGTGCCGCTGGTTTATTCCGACAAGCGTATCCGTAAACCGGCTGTGCGCCGCTCGTGGCTGCAAAAACGCGAAAACAGCGATCGCTCGCTGCGTGGCCGGGAAGATTTTGTCGAAGTGGACTGGGATCTGGCGTTGGATCTGGTGGCGGAAGAAAACCGGCGTGTTCGCGACCGCTATGGCGCTTCCGGCATTTTCAACGGCTCTTACGGCTGGTCCTCCGCCGGGCGTCTGCATCATGCCCGATCGCTGGTGCGTCGTTTTTATTTCACCGGCGGCGGTGGCGTGGATCAGCTTGGCAACTACAGCTGGGGCTCGGCGCAGTTTTTCCTGCCTTATGTCATCGGCACTTTTACACCGCTGACCGGCCGGGTGACTTCCTGGCCGAGCGTGGTTGAACACGCAGAAATCCTGCTGGCCTTCGGGGGCCTTGCGCTGAAAAACGCGCAGGTGGCGTCAGGTGGCGCAGTAGAACATACGCTGAAACCGGCGCTGGAGCAGCTGGCGAAGAAGGGCACCCGCGTCATTAATATCAGCCCGATGCGCGACGATTGCCCGGCGTTCCTCAATGCTGAGTGGATCCCGATCCGCCCTAATACCGATGCGGCGCTGATGATGGCGATCGCGTTTGAAATTCAGCGCAAAGAGGCGCAGGACGATGCGTTTCTCGCCAGTCACTGCGTCGGTTATCCGCAACTTGCCGCCTATCTGCGCGGCGATTCGGACGGCATCGCGAAAGACCCGGCGTGGGCGAGCCACATTACCGGTATTCCGGCGGAGCGCATTGCGCGTCTGGCCGATGAGTTGATTGGTGTGCGCAGCTTTATTACCTGTTCGTATTCCGTGCAGCGTGCTCATCGCGGTGAGCAACCTTACTGGATGATGATCGCCATTTCCGCGATGCTCGGCCAGGTGGGTTTACCGGGCGGCGGTTTCTCGTTTGGTCACGGTTCGATGAACAGCGTCGGGAATCCGCGTTATGACACGCCGGGGCCAGCGGTCAGCGCAGGGCCAAATCCGTCCGGCCTGTCGATCCCGGTCGCCCGTATCAGCGACATGTTGCTCAATCCGGGGCAACCGTATGAATTTCAGGGCGAAACGCAGCATTATCCTGATATCCATCTGGTGCACTGGGCGGGCGGAAATCCGTTCCACCATCATCAGCAGCTTAACCGGCTGGTCGAAGGCTGGCAGAAACCGGACACCATTATCGTGCAGGATAACGTCTGGACGCCTGCCGCGCAGATGGCGGACATCGTGCTGCCTGCCACGACGTCGCTTGAGCGCAACGATATCGGCGGTTCTTCGAGGGACCGCTTCGTGCTGGCGATGCATCAGGCGATTGCGCCTCAGCATCAGGCGCGTAACGATTTTGATATTTTTGCAGACATCGCTGACCGACTCGGTTATCGCGAACAGTTTACGCAGGGGCGTAATGAAGATCAGTGGCTGCGCCATATTTACCGTCAATGCGGCGAAGCGCAAAAAGGCACCGGCGTGGAATGGCCGGACTTTGAAACGTTCTGGGAGCGCGGTTTTGTCGAACTGCCTATGCCGGAAAAAGATTTTGTTTTCTTCGAGGAGTTCCGCAAAAGTCCGCGTGCAAATCCCCTCGGCACGCACAGCGGAAAAATCGAACTGTTCTCGGAAACGATCGCCGGTTACGGTTACGCAGATTTCGCGCCACACCCTGAATGGCAGCCGCCGGTAGAATGGCTGGGCGCTGAAACAGCCAAAGAGTGGCCGCTGCACCTGATTTCCATTCAGCCGAAAGATCGTCTGCACAGCCAGCTCGATCAGTCTCCGCTGGCACAGTCCAACAAAACGGCCGGTAAAGAAACGCTGTTTATGCACCCGGAGGATGCCGTCAGCCGCCAGCTCAATGAGGGCGATCGCGTAAAAGTGCATAATGCCCGCGGCAGTTGTCTGGCCGGAGTGACGTTTAACGATGGCATAACGCGCGGTGTGGTGCTGATGTCGACGGGCGCCTGGTTTAACCCCGGTTTTGGCGGCAAATGGCAGGAGACCGAACAGGCGGGTAACCCGAATGTGCTGACGCTGGATATCGGCACTTCACGTCTTACGCAGGGTCCGAATGCCATGAGTTGTCTGGTGGAAGTCACGCAGTGCGCACTAAATGATTAAAACCGGGGACATTTTCACCACTCGTTACACTTTGCGGAATTATGTTTCGATTGCCCGCTGGCTGTGATTACCACAAACCAGCTAGATTGAACGTCCCAGAGGTATTGATTGGTGAATCATCAACGTGCTCTGCATGTTGATACCGATTAGATTTGCACCAACCTACGCAGATGCGTAGGTTTTTTTTTGCCTCCGGTCCCCACTTACTCATCCTCCTCCTAAACTCACTGCTGACTGTCGTCATTATTCTGCGGCTTATAGTATGCTGTTTCCCCAACCTTTTTCTTTCAGGATCAGGGATGACACATAAGGAGATGGCACACATGTATAACTTTCTTTTCGCTGCGTTCAGATGGCTGTTCCGCATCGCGTTTCGGGTCACTGTGACGCCGGCCACATCCTCATTTGATTACCCGCGTTTATTGCTCACCCCCAACCATGTTTCTTTTATTGATGGCATGCTGCTGGTGCTTTTCCTGCCGGTGAAGCCGGTTTTCGCCGTCTATTCCAATATTACCGACACCTGGTATATGCGCTGGCTGAAGCCGTACGTTGACTTTATGCCGCTCGACCCGACCAAACCGATGGCGATCAAGCATCTGATCCGCCAGGTCGAGAAGGGGCGTCCGGTGGTGGTTTTCCCGGAAGGGCGTATTACGGTCACCGGATCATTGATGAAAATTTACGACGGCGCGGCCTTTGTGGCGGCGAAGTCTCAGGCGACGGTGATCCCTGTGCGTATTGATGGCGCAGAATACACGCCGTTTGGTCGTCTGTTCGGCAGCTTTAAGATTCGCTGGTTCCCGAAAATCACCATCAACGTGTTACCGCCGCAGACTATCCCGATGCCGGATGCGCCGCGTTCACGTGACCGCCGCGTGCTGGCCGGAGAGCAATTGCATAAGATCATGATGCAGGCGCGCATGGCCACCCGCGAACCGGAAACGCTGTATGAAGCGCTGCTGTCCGCGCAAACCCGTTATGGCCGCCGCAAACCCTGCATCGCTGATATCGCGTTTAAAGAAGATACCTATCAGGGGCTGCTGAAAAAATCCCTCGGCGTCAGCCGGATCCTGCAACGTTTCACCCGCGAAGGGGAACACGTCGGCATGCTGCTGCCGAATGCCACCATCATGGCGGCGGCGCTGTTCGGTGCCTCTGTGCGCAACCGTATTCCGGCGCTGCTTAACTACACCGCCGGGGCGAAAGGCCTGCAAAGCGCAATGAAAGCGGCGCAGATCAAAACCATCGTCACCTCCCGTCAGTTTCTGGAAAAAGGCAAACTGACGCATCTTCCCGAGAATGTGCCGCAAGCGAACTGGGTGTATCTGGAAGATTTAAAAGATACGGTCACCACGCAAGATAAGCTGTGGATCCTGTTCCATCTGATTTTCCCACGCCGCGCCATGCTGCCGCAAAAAGCCGATGATGCCGCGCTGGTGTTGTTCACGTCCGGCTCGGAAGGCAACCCGAAAGGCGTGGTGCATTCACACGCCAGCCTGCTGGCGAACGTCGAGCAAATCCGTACCGTGGCAGACTTTACGCCGCGTGACCGCTTTATGTCGTCGCTGCCGTTGTTCCACGCATTTGGCCTGACTGTCGGTCTGTTAACACCGCTGCTGACCGGTGCCCGCGTGTTCCTTTATCCCAGCCCGCTGCATTACCGCATTGTGCCGGAACTGGTTTACGACCAGAACTGCACCGTGCTGTTTGGTACGTCGACCTTCCTCGGCAACTACGCCCGCTTTGCCCATCCTTATGATTTTGCACGCCTGCGTTACGTGGTGGCGGGCGCGGAGAAACTGGCGGAAAGCACTAAGGAAATCTGGCAGGACAAATTTGGTATCCGCATTCTGGAAGGCTACGGCGTGACCGAGTGTGCGCCGGTGGTGGCGATTAACGTGCCGATGGCGACTAGAGTGAACACTGTCGGGAAGATTTTACCGGGAATGGACGCGCGCCTGATTAACGTGCCGGGCATTGAAGAGGGCGGACGGCTGCAACTGCGCGGCCCTAACATCATGAAAGGCTATCTGCGCGTTGAAAATCCGGGCGTACTGGAAACCCCGCAGGCTGAAAATGCCGAAGGTGAAATGCAGGCCGGCTGGTATGACACCGGTGATATCGTCACGCTGGATGAAAAAGGCTTCTGCGCCATTCGTGGGCGCGTAAAACGCTTCGCCAAACTGGCAGGCGAAATGGTTTCACTGGAAAGCGTGGAACAGCTGGCGATCAAGGCGTCTGCGGATGCGCAACACGCCGCGACGTCGCGCAGTGACAGCAGTAAAGGCGAGGCGCTGGTGCTGTTCACCACCGACCCACAATTACGTCGTGATGCGCTGAGTAAGGCTGCCCGTGAACTGGGGCTGCCGGAACTTACCGTGCCGCGTGATATTCGTGTGGTAAAAGCCCTGCCGCTACTCGGCAGCGGTAAACCTGATTTTGTCACCCTGCGCGAAATGGCAGAAAAACCGGAGACTGAGGCATGAGTAAACCTTTAGCGGCGGCCTCGCCGCTGATGTCCAAAAGCATGACGGCGGTGATCGTGGCGCAGTTCTTATCTGCTTTTGGCGATAACGCGTTGTTGTTTGCCGCGCTGGCGTTGATCAAACAGCAACTTTATCCCGACTGGAGCCAGCCTGTTTTACAGATGGCCTTCGTCGCCACCTACATCATTCTCGCGCCATTTGTCGGGCAGTTCGCCGACAGCTTCTCCAAAGGGCGGGTAATGATGGTGGCTAACCTGCTGAAACTGGGTGGCGCGGCGGTTATCTGTGCCGGTCTGAATCCTTTCCTCGGCTATACGCTGGTCGGTATTGGGGCCGCCGCGTATTCGCCGGCCAAGTACGGCATTCTGGGTGAAATCGCCAGTGGCGAACAGCTGGTAAAAGCCAACGGTCTGATGGAGGCGTCTACCATCGCCGCTATCTTACTGGGCTCTGTGGCGGGCGGTGCGCTGGCGGACTGGAATATCCTGGCGGCGCTGGGAATTTGTGTGCTGGCCTATGGCGCGGCAGTGGCGGCGAACTGGTTTATCCCGAAACTGACGCCTGCACGCGCCGGGCAGTCCTGGCATCCGGTAAAAATGACGCGGACATTTTTCGCTGCCTGCACCACGTTGTGGCGCGACGGTGAAACCCGTTTCTCGCTGGTGGGAACCAGTCTGTTTTGGGGCGCGGGCGTGACGCTGCGCTTCCTGCTGGTGCTGTGGGTGCCGGTGGCGCTGGGCATTACCGATAATAAAACGCCGACGCTGCTCAACGCGATGGTGGCGATCGGGATTGTGTTTGGTGCCGGTGCGGCCGCGAAATTGATTCGCCTGGAAACGGTGAAACGCTGTCTGCCTGCGGGCGTGGCGATCGGTGTTGCCGTGGTCGTCTTTGCACTGCAAACCAGTATGCTGAGTTCTTACATCGTGCTGATCGTGGTCGGTGTTCTCGGTGGCTTCTTTGTGGTGCCATTGAATGCGTTGTTGCAGCATCGCGGTAAGGCTTCCGTCGGTGCCGGTAATGCCATTGCGGTGCAAAATCTGGGCGAAAATACCGCCATGTTATTGATGCTCGGCCTGTATTCGCTGGTGGTGATGGCAGGAGCGCCGGTGGTGGCGATCGGTATTGGTTTCGGTGTGGTCTTCGCGCTGGCGATCACCGCGCTGTGGGTCTGGCAGATTATGCAAAAACGACGTCACGCCTGAGGCTTGTTTGTCATCTCAAAAAACAAAAGGGCGCTGAGCGCCCTTTTTTAATGGCTGAGATCCGGCGTTACGGTGCAGGGATCGTGAAGCGCTTATGGATATTTTCCAGTTCGCCCATGATGTCGGCATCCAGCGTTAACTCCTGGCTGTCGATATTGATCTTCAGCTGTTCCAGCGTGGTGGCGCCCAGCAGGGTGCTGGCAACAAAAGGTTGCTGACGCACAAAGGCCAGTGCCATCTGAGAAGGATCCAGATTGTGTTTTTTGGCCAGCGCCACGTATTCCGCCACCGCGCCTTCGGCCTGCGGTGAAGAGTAACGGGTGAAACGGCTGAACAACGTATTACGCGCGTTGGCCGGTTTTGCGCCGTTAAGGTATTTCCCGCTCAGGGTGCCGAACGCCAGGCTGGAATACGCCAGCAGCTCCACCCCTTCGTACTGGCTGATTTCCGCCAGACCGATTTCGAAACTGCGGTTCAGCAGGCTGTACGGGTTTTGAATGGAAACAATACGCGGCAGATCGTGTTTTTCCGCCAGTTGCAGATAACGCATCACACCCCATGGCGTTTCGTTGGAAACCCCGATGTAGCGGATTTTACCGGCGCGAACCTGTTCATTCAGCGCTTCGAGCGTTTCCAGCAACGTGACCGGAGACTGCTCTTCGGTGTACTGATAACCGAGTTTGCCAAAGAAATTGGCCTGACGCTGTGGCCAGTGCAACTGGTAGAGATCGAGATAATCAGTGTTCAGACGTTTCAGGCTGGCATCCAGCGCTGCGCGGATATTTTTACGATCCAGCATCTGCGCCGGGCGGATCGCGTTGTCGCTGCCGCGGGAAGGGCCGGAGACTTTGCTCGCCAGAATGATTTTTTCGCGGTTACCACGGGCTTTCAGCCAGCTGCCGATATAGCTTTCCGTCAGACCCTGCGTTTCCGGGCGTGGCGGAACAGGGTACATCTCTGCGGTATCAATCAGATTGATGCCCGCGGCGACGGCGTAATCGAGTTGCTGATGGGCGTCGGCTTCGCTGTTTTGTTCACCAAAAGTCATGGTGCCAAGACCCAGTAAGCTCACTTCTAAAGAACTGTGGGGTATACGGTGATATTGCATTGCCGGTCTTCCTTTCTTCTGAGAATGTCAGGCGGAGAAAAAAAATGCCTTAACTGACTATATACAAGGCTGGCAGAAGGGGGAAGTAGCAGAGAGTGCCGGTAACGCGGGCGGAAAGGGGCTGACGGCAAAAGAGCCAGCAAAAACTGGCTCTTTGTATTGCGGGGAACAGAATGTGCTTAACGCTTCATGACCTGGCTGACATTGTCGTTATTGATCTGACGTTCGTTGCCTTGCTCATCGGTATAACTCAGCAGACCGGTGGATTTATCCAGCTCCGGTTTGCCGTCGGTCAGGATCATGCTGCCGTCCTTGGTGGAAATTACATAGTCACTGGCGCAGCCTGCAAGCCCGAATACCAGCAGAGCAGCACTGGTCATCATCAACGCTTTCTTCATCATTGTTGTCATTCCTTTTATGTACGCGACGTAGTAGTGAACGTGAAGTGTGACAAAGCCGAACTTCATACACTCCAGACAGAATCACATTCTAGCGTAGCAAAGGCTTTTAAAAGTGACATAAAAGGTGCCGGTATTTTTAAAATGATGATTCAGAGCTGAAAATGATGCGCCAGCAGCGCTGCGGTAAAACGTTTCTTCAGATAAAAGCCGCGTGGCAGCGTCATAATGGGCTGGCCAAATTCACCGATGGCCTCGGTTAACGCTTTGCTGTTTGCCGCTTTCGGGCGCAGTTGCAGGAATTCTCCGTGGCGCGCCGTGATGCTTTCGGCTTTGCCCAGCACGATCAAATCCATTAACTCTTCCCAGTCCTGACGCAGTTGCTCATCTTCTTCCTGCGTGGGTTGCCACAGCAGAGGCGCGCCAATGTGGCGTTCGGCCAGCGGGATCTGACGTTCCCCTTCCACCGGGATCCACAATACCCGCGCCAGTTTGTGGCGGACGTGGCTGCTCTCCCAGGTCACACCGCTGTTGCCGGTCAGAGGGGCAACGCAGACAAACGTGGTTTCCAGCGGCTTTCCCTGAGAATCAATGGGGATCGTTTTCAGCTCAATGCCGATATCAGCAAAATCCTGCTCCGGCTTACTGCCGGCACTCGCGCCGAGATACACTTCCAGCAGCATACCCACCCAGCCTTTTTCACGCTTAAGGTTTGCCGGTATCGGCAATCCGGCACGGGCTGCCAGCTCACCCAGCGTATGCCCGGCGAGCGACTGCGCGCGATGCAGCAACGCATCTTCGTGACGTGGCGGTTCAGTTGCAGGTAAAGGAATAGACATAAAAAACAACACTCATGAAATTAGGTTAAATTTTATACTCACCCTGCGTAATGCAGTGCATAAAAAGTTATACCCGTGGGATGGCCGAATAATAGCATGATTTAATTTGATTTTTTTTACCCTTCTGACCGGTTTGTCACAAGCCGTTTTCAGGTTGACCACCTGTTGAAGGCGACAATGAACAGGATCTTCCCCCTACTTATCCACAGATTTCTTGGATAACCCTGGGTAAATTCGATCACTGGTTCGATTTACAGGCTTGACGGACCGGGTTTTATCCAATTTCAGAGCAGGTAACGTCAACTTTTAGACGATCGCTGTGGATAAAAACGTCATTGGTGGATCTTTCGCCAGATCATGTTCGAATGTGACTTGTCTCACTTTTTTAGTCCCGTGATAACCTCGTTTTTACTCTATAACTCCATGCTTATTAACGATTTTATAAATGTTAATTTTGAGGCTGGGGATAAGTTCACGAGAGTTTTACCCTGCTTACTCTTAAGTTCTGCACACATCTATCCACAGAAAAAGTGAATAAAATCGCGGGTGTCGAACAGAATCTGTTTATAACTTTGCTGTTAAGTGAAAGTTATCCCATTTTTATTCGTGCGGATCAGCGCTAACCAGTGGTTTACCGCCTGTTGGTAGTGTGAAACAATCACAACATCTATGATTTTAAGCTATTGAGGTAGTCCGGTGATCGATGATGATGGCTACCGCCCGAATGTTGGTATCGTAATCTGTGACAAGCAGGGTCAGGTGTTATGGGCCAGACGATACGGTCAGCACTCCTGGCAGTTTCCTCAGGGTGGCATTAACCCCGGTGAAACCGCTGAGCAGGCAATGTACCGCGAGCTGTTTGAAGAAGTAGGTCTGAGCCGTAAAGATGTGCGTATTCTGGCTTCGACCCGCAACTGGTTACGATATAAATTGCCAAAACGTTTGGTGCGTTGGGACACAAAGCCGGTTTGTATCGGCCAAAAGCAAAAATGGTTCTTGCTGCAACTGATGTGTAACGATGCTGATATCAATATGCAGCGCAGCAGCACGCCTGAATTTGATGGCTGGCGTTGGGTGAGTTTCTGGTATCCGGTTCGTCAGGTGGTGTCATTCAAACGCGATGTTTATCGTCGTGTGATGAAAGAGTTTTCGACAACCATTATGCCGATGCAGGAAATCTCCCTTCCCAAGACATCGCCCGCTTATCGTCGTAAAAGAGGCTAAGTCGCGAAGAGATGCTCACGCGTTTGCGAGAAATTGTTGAAAAGGTAGCAATGGCGGCCAGCCTGAATGATGCGCTGGACGTTCTGGTCAATGAAACCTGCCTGGCGATGGACACTGAAGTGTGTTCTGTTTATCTCGCAGATAACGACCGGCGTTGTTATTACCTGATGGCGACGCGAGGTTTGAAAAAACCTCGCGGGCGCACGGTCACGCTTGCGTTTGATCAGGGGATCGTGGGTCTGGTTGGCCGCCTGGCTGAACCTATCAACCTTGCCGACGCACAGAGTCATCCAAGCTTTAAATATATTCCCGCCGTAAAAGAAGATCTTTTCCGATCCTTTTTAGGTGTGCCGATCATTCACCGTCGACAGCTGTTGGGCGTGCTGGTTATTCAACAGCGTGAGCACCGCCAGTTCGATGAAAGTGAAGAGTCATTTTTAGTCACACTGGCAACCCAGCTGGCGGCGATCCTTTCGCAGGCACAGCTGAATGTGCTTTATGGCCGTTTTCGCCAGACGCGCGTGCGTGCGCTGGCGGCTTCGCCGGGTGTGGCGATTGGTATCGGCTGGCAGGACAGTTCGCAGCCTTCTCTCGAACATGTCTATATGGCATCCACGCTGGATACGGTACGTGAACGTGAGCGGCTGACCCGCGCGCTGGAAGATGCCGGTGCCGAGTTCCGCCGTTTCAGTAAACGCTTTACCGCCAGCGCACAAAAAGAAAGTGCCGCAATTTTCGATCTCTACTCCCACCTGCTCAATGATGCCCGCCTGAAACGTGAACTGTTTGCTCAGATCGATCAGGGCGCAGTGGCCGAATGGGCAGTAAAAAAGGTGGTTGAGGAGTTTGCGGCGCAGTTTGCCAGCCTGCAGGATACCTACCTGCGGGAACGCGGCAGTGATTTACGCGCGCTCGGGCAGCGTCTGGTTTTCCATCTCGACGATTCAATTCAGGGCAATACTCAGTGGCCTGAACGCTTCATTCTGGTGGCCGATGAACTGACCGCCACACTGTTAGCCGAAGTCCCTCAGGACCGGTTGGCTGGCGTAGTGGTTCGCGACGGTGCGGCCAACTCTCATGCCGCCATTCTGGTGCGCGCAATGGGCGTGCCGACCATTATGGGCGCAGATATTCAGCCTGCGCTGCTTAGCCAGCGTCAGCTGATTGTCGATGGCTATCGCGGCGAACTGCTGATCGACCCTGAACCGGTACTGGTCGCAGAGTATAAGCGGCTTATCAGCGAAGAAATGGAACTGAGCCAGCGTGCGGAAGACGACGTTGACCAGCCCGCGGCGCTGAAAAGTGGCGAAAGAGTGCATGTGATGCTCAATGCCGGTCTGAGCGCCGATCATGAAAAGTTGTTTGGCAGCCGCGTTGACGGCGTCGGGCTTTACCGCACCGAAATTCCTTTCATGCTGCAAAGCGGTTTCCCTTCTGAAGAGGAGCAGGTGGCGCAGTATCAGGGCATGTTGCAGCTGTTCCCGCAAAAGCCTGTGACGCTGCGAACGCTGGATATCGGCTCCGATAAACAGCTGCCCTATATGCCGATCAGCGAAGAAAATCCGTGTCTGGGCTGGCGTGGTATTCGCATTACGCTCGATCAACCTGAAATCTTCCTGATCCAGGTTCGCGCGATGCTGCGAGCCAATGCGGCGACCGGTAATCTTGGTATTTTGCTGCCCATGGTCACCAGCCTGGAAGAAATTGATGAAGCGCGCAGGCTTATCGATCGCGCCGGTCGTGAAGTGCAGGAGCAACTCGGCTACGAACTGCCACGCACGCGTATCGGCGTGATGATCGAAGTGCCGTCGATGATCTTTATGTTGCCTGCGCTGGCCGGAAGAGTGGAGTTTATCTCTGTCGGCACTAACGATTTAACGCAATACCTGCTGGCCGTCGATCGCAACAACACCCGCGTTGCAGGGCTCTATGACAGCCTGCATCCGGCGATGCTTCGTGTGCTCAGGCAAATCATCACCAGTGCAGAAGCTATCGGGCTCGACGTCAGCCTGTGTGGTGAAATGGCCGGTGATCCGATGGGCGCCTTGCTGCTGACCGGCATGGGTTACCGTAATCTCAGCATGAACGGGCGCAGTGTCGCTCGTGTGAAATACTTGCTGCGCCGCATCGATTTAGCGGATGCCGAAGAACTGGCTGGCCGGGTTTTACAGGCCCATTTCACCACGGATGTACGCCACATGACGGCGGCATTTATGGAAAGACGCGGTTTAGGCGGACTGATTCGCGGCGGTAAATAACCTTCGGGCGCGGCATTTCCTGTCGCGTCGTTTAAGCCCGCATCTCAGGCCGGGCAAACTGAGACGATTTTTTACAGAACTTTTCCCCCGGCGTAGCCACGGAAAACCTCCGGCTTATGCTACTATTCGCCTCCTGCTGACCCCTAACCGGGCTAAAACAATAAACAATTTGTGGTGATAGATGAGCAACAGCTATCTGGCGTTTCCCCAGTTTGATCCGGTGATTTTCTCTATCGGACCGGTATCCCTTCACTGGTACGGACTGATGTATCTGGTCGGGTTTGTCTTCGCAATGTGGCTGGCCGTGCGCCGTGCGAACAAACCGGGCAGTGGCTGGACAAAAGACGAAGTTGAAAATCTGCTGTATGCCGGTTTCCTTGGCGTATTCCTTGGCGGCCGTATTGGCTACGTATTCTTCTACAATTTGCCTCTGTTCCTCGACAATCCGCTCTATCTGTTCAAAGTGTGGGACGGCGGTATGTCCTTCCACGGCGGTCTGCTTGGTGTGATCGTTGTGATGCTGGTCTTCGCCCGCCGCACCAAACGTAATTTCTTCCAGGTTGCAGATTTCATCGCGCCACTGATCCCGTTTGGTCTTGGTGCCGGTCGCCTTGGCAACTTTATCAACGGCGAGCTGTGGGGGCGTGTGACCACCGATGTGCCATGGGCAATGCTTTTCCCGGGTTCCCGTCAGGAAGATATCGCCATTGCCGCTGCGGATCCTAAATGGCAGCCGCTGCTGAACCAGTACGGTGTGCTGCCGCGTCATCCTTCTCAGCTGTATGAATTGCTGCTCGAAGGTGTCGTGCTGTTTATCATCCTGAATGTCTTTATCCGCAAATCACGCCCGATAGGTGCGGTATCAGGTTTATTCCTGATCGGTTATGGCTTATTCCGCATTATCGTTGAGTACTTCCGCCAGCCGGATGCACAGCTTGGGTTGTTCGACGGCGTCATCAGCATGGGACAGGTTCTGTCCATCCCGATGGTGGCCATCGGCCTGATTATGATGGTCTGGGCATATCGTCGTCCGCAGAAACAATTGTCGTGAGGTAACATGAAACAGTATCTGGATTTAATGCAGAAAGTGCTCGATGAAGGCACACCTAAAGCCGACCGTACGGGTACTGGCACATTGTCGATTTTCGGTCATCAGATGCGTTTCAACTTGCAGGAAGGTTTTCCGCTGGTCACCACCAAACGCTGTCATTTGCGCTCAATCATTCATGAACTCCTGTGGTTCCTGAAAGGTGAAACGAATATCGCCTATCTGCGTGAAAACAACGTCAGCATTTGGGACGAATGGGCCGATGAAAACGGCGATCTCGGCCCGGTATATGGCAAACAGTGGCGCGCCTGGGGCGCAGCCGACGGTAAGCAGATTGACCAGTTGACGAATGTTATCAATCAGCTGAAAAGCGACCCTGATTCCCGTCGTATCATCGTATCGGCGTGGAATGTGGGCGAGCTGGATCAGATGGCGCTGGCGCCTTGCCATGCCTTCTTCCAGTTTTACGTGGCGAACGGTAAATTGTCCTGCCAGCTGTATCAGCGCTCTTGCGATATCTTCCTCGGCCTGCCGTTTAACATCGCCAGCTATGCGCTGCTGGTACATATGATGGCGCAACAGTGCGATCTCGAAGTGGGTGATTTTGTCTGGACCGGTGGTGACACCCATCTCTACAACAACCACATGGAACAGACGCATCTGCAACTGAGCCGTGAACCTCGCGCAATGCCAACACTGATTATTAAACGCAAACCTGCCTCCCTGTTTGATTACAACTTCGACGATTTCGAAATCGAAGGATACGACCCGCATCCTGCAATCAAAGCACCTGTCGCTATCTGATCGTCTGCTGCCTGACCCCGCGTCAGGCAGCGATCCCTCTGACGTACCGCCTTTCTGTTGCGCCACTTTCTACGCTTTTTTCTGACGATTCCCACCGCTATTTCGCCCTGACTATTGTTTCTGCGAGACGCCCCTCAACATTTTTGTTTAGGGTGCTTTGTTGCACATTTTCTTCTGAAGGCATCGCGGAGAAAGGTTTTTTGCCTGTGGCACCGAAAATTTAAATGCTTACCCTGACCGCATGAAAAAAAACGAACGTTCAGGGGAGCAGGGAATGTCGCTGATAGAAATGATGGTCGTCGTTGCGCTGGTGGCAATGTGCACTCTTTGGGGATTGCACAGCTGGCGAGGTTACCAGCAGGCGTTAAAGCTTGAGCAACAGGCTCAGCAGTTACGTTTATATCTCTATGGCCTGCAGGCCGAAGCCAATAATTACAATCGCTCCGCCGTGTTGTGGGCCATCGGTGGAACCGCCGGTTGCGTGGGCGCAGGGCTGCGCCCGGCCGACTGCCATGCGGCCAGTGGCAGAGTATTTGCTGTCGGCGAAGCGGATATAGAATTGCTCGATTTTACCGATAAATCGATGGGCTTTTACGGGCTGCGTAATGCCGCACTGGCAGGGCATCTGACGTTAAAAAATACCGCCGGAAGTTTGCGCGTGGTGCTCTCAGCCAGAGGGCGGCTGCGTATCTGCAGCGAGAATCAGCCTGTACTGGGCATCGGTGTGTGCCAGTGATTCATCATCGTGCCAACGGATTCACCCTGCCGGAAGTGATGATGGCGATGGGTGTCGGCAGTATGCTTATGCTCAGTGCCGCGCAAATTTATCCGCTGATGCGCCAGCGCAGCCAAAGCCTGGGGAGACATTATCAGCTTGAGGAGTTACTGCATCAGACCGCTTTTACCATCGAAAAAGATGTGCGGCGCGCCGGGTTTTGTAATGGTATCTGTCAGGGCAAAACAGTCATCATCGGCAATGCGTCCGGTGAGCCCGCGGGTTCCTGCATCATTGTCATCTATGATCTGAATCGCAACGGGCGCTGGGAGAAACCGGGCACCGCGGAATCAGAGTATTTTGGTTATCGCCTGCGACAGGGAGGGATTGAAATGCAGCGTGGCACAGAGTCGTGCGGCAGTTCAGGGTGGGAGAAATTACTCGATCCGGCGGAAGTCACCGTCACGAAATTTGTTGTAACTGAAAGTTCTGGTCTGCATTCAGGAAACTTGTTTTCTCTGCAAATTGACGCCCACTGGAGTAAAAACCCGCTTATTCACCGGCAGGTTGACGCTCAGATTGCAGGGCATTCTCTGTGAACTCATTGGAAAAGAACACAGCGAAAAATCATCCTGATCGCCAGCAGGGCAGTGCCATGATTTTAAGCATCATGGTGATGATGGGGTTGGGGATCATTGCCCTTAATGCTTTACAGCAACAGCTTTCCGCCGGACTGGCGCTGACCTCAAACCAGCACCGTTATGTGATCGCCTGGGAAAATGCCGCATCGTCATTAAGCTGGGGAGTCAGCCAGCCCTGGAAGGCGTTCAATGATGCTAAGTGGCAATGTCAGGACGTCCCGGCAGTCGTTGTTGGCGCCGGATCCGGGCGGGCATGTGTACGCCCTTCGCTGAGAATTGACGTTTTTGTGATTCGCGGGGAAGGTGTATTGGCCCAAGGTGGGGAACCTGTGAGGCTTTATCAACAGGTCAGCATGCAAAAACAAGCGGACGGTTCACTGGCTTTTTCACCTCTCAGACAAGGCTGGCTGGATTTCTGCCCGGAAGCTGATGAGCAGTTTTGCAATGAATAAGGCTGAGAAGAATCAGCAGGGGTTTAGCCTGCCGGAAGCGCTGATCGCCGCGCTGCTGCTTTCGGTATCTGTTCTGGGATTGCTTAATTATTTTCAGTCACTGAGTCATGGCTTTATGCGTCAGTGGCAGGTGCAGCAGGCGTGGTCGGAGGCTCACTCACAGTTAGAAGCCTATTCGGCCACCGGAAACGTGACTGAACCGCAAATTAAAGGCTGGGAGTATCAGTTGTCGGTCTTTCCCGTGGGGCAACGCTGCCAGCGGATTAACGTGGTGATCCTGACTCCCACACATTATCAGGCACGTTTACAACGTTTACTTTGTGAGCCTGGCACGGGGAACCCCGCCGGCTAAGCAGGAAAAATACCGCCAAGCCGCTTGCAATAGCAGCCCAACTGCATAGAGTGGTTTAAGACCGAGGAATTAACCGGGCGTGTAATATCGCGACAGGTCGCAAACTGTGACATTACGCCAGAATGCACATCACGGTACTGAGATTGTGACAACTATCCTGCATCCGCGGGGTCTTATCAGACTCAACGGCATAAAACAGCAGGTTGAGGTTCATCAGTTGGTGAACCGTTATTTTTGCCCACGTGGCATGTTTATTTGATTGAGGGAGAGTGGCAATGTTAAAACAGGTTACCCGAATTTCAGGGTTACTGTTGTTATTGACCTTTTGGGCCCCTGTTGTTTCAAGCGCTGCCGGTTGGCAGCCTTATGCACAAGCTATCAATAAAAGTCAGAACGACCCGCGTCAGTATCAGGCGATAAAGCTGGCCAATGATATGACGGTTTTGCTGGTTTCTGATCCTGAGGCGCCCAAGTCACTTGCCGCTCTGGCTATCCCCGTAGGCTCGCTGGAAGACCCGGATTCACAGTTAGGTCTGGCTCACTACACCGAACACATGTTGCTGATGGGCTCAAAAAAATATCCTCAGCCTGAAAGCCTTTCTGAATTCCTCAAAAAACACGGCGGCAGCCACAATGGCAGCACGGCTTCCTACCGCACAGCCTTTTATCTGGAAGTTGAAAATGATGCCCTGCCGGAAGCGGTAGATCGCCTTGCCGATGCTATTGGTGAACCTTCACTGGATCCTGCCAACGGCGATCGCGAGCGTAACGCGGTGAATGCTGAGCTGACCATGGCGCGCTCGCGCGATGGAATGCGTATGGCCCAGGTGCGGGCTGAAACCCTAAATCCCGCGCATCCCGGCTCCCGTTATTCCGGCGGGAATCTGGATACTCTGAAAGACAAACCAGGCAGCAATCTGCACGAGAAACTGACGGAATTTTATCACCGTTACTATTCGGCGAATCTGATGGTCGGTGTGATTTATAGTAATAAGCCGTTGCCGGAGCTGGCTGAGCTGGCCGGGAATACCTTCGGGAGTATTGCCAATCATCATGCTGCAGTACCACCGATTACCGTTCCCACATTAACGGACGAGCAAAAAGGTGAATATATCCATTTTGTTCCGGCACAGCCCCGCAAAGAATTGCGCGTAGAGTTTGCCATTGATAACAACAGCGCAGCGTTTCGCAGTAAGACAGATACCTATATCAGCTATCTGATCGGAAACCGCAGCCTGAATACATTATCTGACTGGTTACAAAAGCAAGGTTACTCCGACGGTATCAGTGCGGGGGCAGACCCGATGGTTAACCGCAATCAGGGCGTATTTAACATTTCGGTATCCCTGACGGACAAAGGTCTGGCTGAGCGCGACAGAGTGATTGCCGCCATTTTCAGTTATCTCCAGGAGATGCGCGGGCAGGGCATTAACAAAAGCTATTTTGATGAAATCGCGCATGTGATGGCGCTTGATTTCCGGTATCCCGCGCTGACGCGGGATATGGACTACGTTGAATGGCTGGTGGATACCATGCTGCGCGTACCGGTTGAACACGTTCTGGATTCGCCATATCTGACGGATCAATATGATCCTAAAGCGATTGAATCGCGTCTGGATGAAATGACCCCACAGAATGCGCGTTACTGGATTATCAGTCCCAACGAGCCGCACAACAAAGTTGCCTATTTTGTGAATGCGCCTTATCAGGTTGATAAAGTCCCACCGCAAACCTATGAACAATGGAAAGCGCTGGGGAAGGACATCAAACTTTCTCTGCCTGAGCTGAACCCTTATATTCCCGACTCGCTGGCGCTGGTGACTAAAAACGCCACGGCCACCAAACCTGAACTTCTGATTGAAGATAAAGGCCTGCGCGTTTTCTATATGCCAAGCCGCTACTTTGCCGATGAGCCCAAAGCCAATGTGACGGTTTCTTTTCGCAATGAGCAGGCGTTAAGTACGGCGAAAAACCAGGTACTTTACGGTCTGACTGACTATCTGACCGGTGTGGCATTTGATCAGCTGAGTTATCAGGCTTCTATCGGCGGGCTGAGTTTTGGGACGTCGCCGGATAATGGACTGCAGTTTACCGCCAGCGGTTTCACCGAATGTCTGCCAGATCTGCTGGCTACGCTGGTGGAGAGTTACCCTGATTTTAAACCGACGCAGGAACAGCTGGATCAGGCGAAATCGTGGTATCTGGAACGTCTGGCATCGGCGGATAAAGGTAAAGCTTTCGAACTGGCGCTGCAGCCGGTTCAGTTATTGTCGCGGGTACCTTACACCGAACGTTCAGAACGGGAGAAACTGGTTGCGGGTATCACACTGGAAGATGTGAACGCTTACCGTGAGCAACTTATTCACCACGCCGCCGTTGAGATCATGGTGGTGGGCAATATGACCGGGGATCAGGTAAAAGCCATGTCCCTGCAGATTATGCAGAAGCTGGGGGCGCACGGCACACAGTGGTGGCGTGGAACGCAGGCCGTCGTCACGGAGCCGTTGAAAGCCAATATTCAGCGGACGGGCAGCAGTTCTGACTCGGCGCTGGCCGCCGTATATGTGCCAACAGGTTATGATGAAATTCAGAGCATGGGCTACAGCGCATTGCTCGGGCAAATCATCCAGCCATGGTTCTATAGCCAGCTGCGCACCCAGGAGCAACTGGGTTACGCGGTGTTCGCCTTCCCCATTCCTGTTGGCAAACAGTGGGGTATTGGTTTCCTGCTGCAAAGTAACAGTAAGCAACCGGACTATTTGTATCAGCGGTACCTAGCCTTTTACCCACAGGCTGAGAAGCGTTTGCGGGAAATGAAAGATGCCGAGTTTGTTCAGTACAAACAGGGTCTGGTGAATGAAATGCAGCAGCGTCCGCAAACGCTGGATGAAGAGTCAGACCGCCTGGGCAATGATTTCAGCCGGGGGAATGCGCAGTTTGATACGCGCACCAACGTCATTCGTGTCATTGCGGGGCTGACGCAGACGCAGCTGGCGGACTACTTCCATCAGGCAGTGATTAAACAGGACGGACTGGCGATGTTGTCGCAAGTTTCCGGCAATGACAGCAAGACCCCACAGTATGCGGCGCCGGAAGGATTCAAAACCTATGCCGACACCTCGACGCTGCAGCAAACCCTGAAATCTCAGACTTCACATTAATGTGAGATTAGTGAGCAGGAAAACTATAAAGGGCGCATTTGCGCCCTTTATAGTATGTGCACCAGAGCGCTTACAGTTCGGAAATTAAGATCTTCGACCGGCGCTGATAGTTGTACATTTCCTGCTTTTGAATCGGCAGAACATCAACTTCAGCCGGTTTGAACCCGCGTTCCTGGAACCAGTGAATGCTGCGGGTCGTCAGCACGAACAGGCGGTTAAGCCCCATTTGTTTTGCCTGACTGGCCACACGCTGTAACAACATTTCACCGCGTGAAGAACTGCGGTAATCAGGATGAACTGCCACGCAGGCCATTTCCCCGATACCTTCATCGTGGAACGGATACAGCGCCGCACAGGCAATGGTCAGGTTATCCCTTTCGATAATCGTGAATTTATCGATTTCCATCTCCAGCTGCTCGCGGGAGCGACGAACCAAAATACCCTGTTGTTCAAGCGGGCGGATAAGCTCGAGGATCCCGCCGATATCGTTGATCGTTGCACGGCGCACCTGCTCCGCACTCTCCATCACAATTTGGGTACCGATACCGTCACGCGAGAACAGTTCCTGAATCAGCGCACCGTCTTCCTGATAGCTGATCAGGTGGCTGCGACGCACACCGCTGCGGCAGGCTTTCACCGCGCCACGCAGGAAACGCACTGTTCCCGAAAGGTAATCGCCGCTGGCTTCCATCTTATCAATGCGTTGCTGCGCATCGTTCGGGAACAACTCAGAAATGATATTCCCTTCCTCATTAATCACGCCCTGCGACGAGCAGAAACCGATCATCTTTTCGGCTTTCAGCTTGATGGCCAGTTGCGTCGCCACTTCTTCAGACGTCAGGTTAAAACTTTCTCCGGTAACGGATACGGCTACCGGCCCCATCAGCACGATGGCATTGCTGTCGAGCTGGCGGTGAACGGCCTCTTCATCGATGCGACGGATACGGCCACTGTGGCAATAGTCGATACCGTCATCTACGCCCAGGGGTTGCGCGATAATAAAGTTACCGGAAACAACATTGATGTGCGCACCCTGCAGCGGAGTATTATTCAGGCTCATCGACAGGCGGGCGGTGATATCCAGCTGTAATAACCCCGCAGCCTGCTTCACCAGCTCGAGTGTACGGGCATCGGTAACACGGATATTTTTATGATAAATCGGCTCGCAGTGATGCTCTGCCAGATTCTCATCGATTTGCGGACGGGCACCATACACCACCACCAGCCGGATACCTAAGCTGTGTAACAGCCCGATATCATTGACGATGTTGCTGAAGTTCTCATGTTCAATGGCTTCACCACCGAGCATGACAACGAATGTTTTGCCACGGTGAGCATTTATGTAGGGAACGGAGTGGCGAAATCCCTGGACCAATTCAGTGCTACGTTCCTTCACGGCAAAACCTCATTTGAATTTTTATTCGTAATTTTTGTATTTTTATTCTTTTAGGGCTGTGTGGCAAGTAAGAAATCTCTGTTTTTCTATTAACAACGATTACAAACACTCAACAAATTGATTTATAAAAATAATGTTAAGGAATGACATGCAAGGAAGGATTAGTTAAAATTCCCAAACTGAGTTTTTTATCATCACTTTTGATTTTTGTAACCTGTTTGAGATTGCATGACTGACGATAACCACAACCCCGGAAGACGACGACTTCTTCAGACCGTAGCGGCTTCCTGGATGCTCAGTGTGAGTAAAGTGGGGTTTGCCGCCAGTTCACAGGTTATCGCCGTGCGCATATGGCCTTCCTCGACGTACACCCGCATCACTCTGGAATCCAGCACTCCTCTGAAGTATAAGCAGTTTCTGCTGAGTTCACCTGCGCGTGTGGTTGTGGATATTGAAGGTGTACAACTGAATAGCGTGCTCAAAGGTTTGGGCGAAAAAGTTCAGCAAACCGACCCGTACATTCGCCAGGCGCGGGTAGGGCAGTTTGATGCCCAAACGGTACGCATGGTGCTTGAGCTCAGGCGCCCCATCAATCCCCATGTGTTTACACTCAAACCGGTCGCAGAGTTCCACAATCGTCTGGTGGTTGATTTGTACCCTGAAGAGGGGGCGGTCAGCGCTGAAGATGATCCGCTGCTGGCATTACTGGAAGATTACAACCGCGGGGACGTGGCCAGAACATTGCCGCCGGAAACGGCGAAAGACGGGCAGGCAGGGCACAGCCGCCCTCTGGTCATTATGTTGGATCCCGGTCATGGCGGTGAAGACCCCGGCGCAATCGGCAAGTATAAGACCCGTGAAAAAGACGTTGTCTTACAGATCGCGCGTCGTTTACAAAAACTGATCGCCCGCGAAAAGAACATGAAAGCCTACATGACCCGGAATGAAGACGTGTTTATTCCGCTGAAAGTGCGGGTCGCCAAGGCGCGAAAGTTGCGGGCTGATTTGTTTATTTCCATCCATGCTGATGCTTTTACCAGCCGTGCCGCCAAAGGTTCATCCGTTTTTGCTCTGTCGACCAAGGGCGCGACCAGCTCAGCTGCACGTTTTCTGGCGCAGACTCAGAATGAATCCGATCAGATAGGGGGTGTCAGTAAAAGTGGCGATAAGTATCTCGACCATACGATGTTCGATTTGGTGCAGACTGCGACAATCAACGACAGCCTGAAATTTGGCAAAGAAGTGCTGACACGGATGGGCAAGATTAATCCGCTGCATAAAAACAAAGTGGATCAGGCCGGGTTTGCGGTACTGAAAGCGCCGGATATTCCGTCGATTTTGGTGGAAACTGCGTTCATCAGTAACATCAATGAAGAGAAAAAACTGCGAACCGCGCATTTTCAACAGCAGGTTGCAGAATCAATACTGGCGGGGATTAAGGCGCATTTCGCCAATGGCTGAGTGCCTGCAATGAATTGGATATTAAGGATAATGCGAGGGAAAATCTCGGGGCTGGTGCGCTGTTAACTCAATCTTCAGATACAAAAAAACACCCGTTAAGGTGCCTGATGTTTACGTCTTACTGATTATTTTAGTAGTTGGTTGCGGGGGCCGGATTTGAACCGACGACCTTCGGGTTATGAGCCCGACGAGCTACCAGGCTGCTCCACCCCGCGTCCGTCACTACTTAATACTGCATTTACTTCTTCACATTATTCGAACTCAGCGTAATAAGCATAAGTCTCGAATTGGTTGCGGGGGCCGGATTTGAACCGACGACCTTCGGGTTATGAGCCCGACGAGCTACCAGGCTGCTCCACCCCGCGTCCGTAGCACTTCTTACTTCTTTACTTCATCGTTCAATTCAATCGGGCATTTTATTGCCTGCGAATCGAATTGGTTGCGGGGGCCGGATTTGAACCGACGACCTTCGGGTTATGAGCCCGACGAGCTACCAGGCTGCTCCACCCCGCGTCCGATGGAGGCGAACTATACTCCCCATGAGATTTCGCGCAACCCTTTATTTGGATTTATTCAAATAAACCACCTGGTTGCTGACTTTTTAGGCATAAATTCCTCTATTGCTTCCCAATTTGGCCGAGGGCACTTTTTTCGGCTATTGCAATTCCTTTCTGATAGGCCGTTTGTTATCGTTTCGCCAGTCAATTCCCATGAAAGTAAGAGAGCGCGGCAATAATGAAAGGACGTTGGAGTAAATTTCTGCTGGGTGGTTTGGTTGTTGCGGTGCTTGCAGGTTGTTCCTCGCGCCCGACCGACCGGGGTCAGCAGTATAAAGACGGGCGGCTGGATAACGCGCTTGAATACGTCAATGAGCCGAATGCGACAGGCAAACCCGTCAATGCCCTGGATTACTCCAATCAGGTCGCCGCGGTACAAATTGCCTCTTCTTCCTTATATGGCAGAAATAACCCCACTTTCCAGGCCGTCCAGCAATGGCTGCGTTCAGGTGCTGATACCCGCAACCTGAGCCAGTACGGCATCAGCGCTTATCAGATGGAAGGGGCTGATAACTTCGGTAACGTGCAACTGACCGGCTATTATACGCCGGTGGTACAGGCGCGTTACACGCGTCAGGGTGAATTCCAGTATCCGTTATACCGTATGCCGCCTAAACGTGGGCGTCTGCCTGATCGCGCCTCGATTTACTCAGGTGCACTGAGTGAAAATTACGTAGTGGCCTGGACTAACTCCCTGATGGATAACTTCATGATGGAAGTGCAGGGCAGCGGCTATGTGGATTACGGCGACGGGCGTCCGTACATGTTCTTTGGTTATGCCGGGAAAAATGGTCACGCTTACCGCAGTATCGGTAAGGTGCTGATCGATCGTGGCGAAGTCGCGCGTGAGAATATGTCGATGCAGGCGATCCGCCAGTGGGCAGATACGCACAGTGCCGCTGAAGTCCGTGAGTTGCTGGAACAGAACCCCTCATTTGTATTCTTTAAACCTGAACCTTTTGCCCCTGTTCGTGGCGCAAGTGGCGTGCCGCTGATTGCCAAAGCTTCCGTGGCTTCTGACCGCTCGCTGATCCCGGCAGGAACCACGCTGCTGGCGGAGGTGCCGGAGCTGAATGATAAAGGTAAGTTCACCGGTAAATACCATATGCGTCTGATGGTTGCGCTGGACGTCGGCGGTGCCATTAAAGGGCAACATTTCGATATGTATCAGGGAATTGGTACTGATGCCGGACACTCAGCAGGATTTTATAACCACTATGGCCGCGTCTGGGTGTTAAAATCAGCGCAAAATGGCAAACCGCTGTTCACAGCCTATGCTCAGCCAAATTAAGTTTCGACACGTATTGAGGTTCAGAAGGTCATGACAGCAACATATTCCGACGCCTACCAGCAACGCTTTGGCGGCACTGCTCGTCTTTATGGTCAGCAGGCACTGGCGTTGTTCTCACAGGCACATGTCTGCGTGATTGGTATCGGCGGAGTGGGTTCCTGGGCTGCCGAAGCGTTGGCCCGTACGGGAATTGGCGCCATTACGCTCATTGATATGGATGATGTGTGCGTGACCAATACCAACAGGCAGATCCACGCTCTGCGGGAAAATGTCGGGCAGGCGAAAACCGAAGTAATGGCCCTGCGCATTCTGGCGATAAATCCGGAATGCAAAGTGACCTGTATCGATGATTTTATTACGCCGGACAATGTTGCTGAAATGCTCAACAAGGGATTTAGCTACGTGATTGATGCCATCGACAGCGTGCGGCCAAAAGCCGCGCTGCTGGCATACTGTCGTCGTTTTAAGATCCCGGTCGTGACCACCGGCGGGGCGGGCGGACAAATCGATCCGACGCAGATCGCCGTCGTGGATCTGGCGAAAACCATACAGGATCCGCTGGCAGCCAAACTGCGTGAGCGCCTGAAAAACGATTTCAACGTGGTGAAGAACAGTAAAGGTAAGCTTGGGATTGACTGTGTATTTTCTAGCGAACCGCTGATGTACCCGCAGGCGGATGGTTCAGTCTGCGCATCGCGCGCGACGGCAGAAGGCCCGAAACGTATGGACTGCGCTTCAGGTTTTGGTGCGGCGACGATGGTCACCGCCACGTTTGGTTTTGTCGCGGTTTCTCATGTTCTTAAGAAGATGATGGCAAAACAGCAGCGTCAGGCTCAGGCTGCCTGACGGGCGAGATGTAAAACACCTTCAGCCAGCGCGTTCAGCCCGCTGGAGCGGCTGGTGCTCAGTTGCTCCCTCAGGCCCAGCACATCGAATAACGCCAGCGGATCCCGACTCAGGATCTCGTCTGGCGTTTTGCCTTCTACAGCGGTCAGCAGCACTGCCAGCAAACCTTTGACGATCCGTCCCTCGCTGTCCCCGTAAAAATGCATTGTTCCATTTTCTGATTTTTCCGCTCCCAGCCAGACCCTATTTTCACATCCCGACAGCTCATTCTCCGGTACCTTCAATGATGCCTCCAGCGGTGGCAGAGATTTCGCCAGCAGAATTAACTGGCGATAGCGGTCCTCCCACTGACGAAATGAAGCAAATTTTTCTGTCAGCGAAGCTTCGGTAATTTCCTGTCCAAAAGGGTGTGGCGCGAGCATTGTGATCCTTAAAAAGCGTATGTCTCAGAAATGTGATTAATCAGCCAGCAGGCTCATCGCATATTTTACCGCCCCGACCAGGCGTGCGACATCTTCTTCATTATTATAGGGCGCGAATGATGCGCGCAGGGTTCCTTTGACGCCCAGAGCGTCCATCAGTGGCTGCGCACAGTGTTGCCCGGCGCGCAGCGCAATGCCTTGTTCCGCGAGTAAGGTGACCAGGTCGCTGTGATGTACGCCGGCAATATCAAATGCAAGCAGCGAAGCGTCCTGTGCGCGGAAACTGCGAAAACCTTCAATCTGCGACAACTGTTTTTCCGCCATTGCCGCCAGGTTTTGCGCATGTTTCTCGCCAGCCTGCACACCTTGGGTTTTCAGCCATGTCAGCGCAGCGGCCATGCCGATCACGCCGGCAATGTTGGGGGTACCTGCTTCAAAGCGATGGGGCACCGTCTGCGGCGTAAAGCCGGTCATTGTCGCGTGGGTCAGCATTTTTCCGCCGCCGTGCCAGGGCGCCATGCTGTCGAGCAATTCTGTTTTACCGTACAACACGCCAATCCCCGTCGGGCCATACAGCTTGTGGCCGGAAAAAGCATAGAAGTCGATATCAAGTTGCTGTACGTCCGGCGGGCAATGCACAACGCCCTGTGCGCCATCCACCAGAACCGGCGTGCCGTTGGCGTGTGCCAGTTTAATGGCGAGTGAAAGATCGGGCATACCGCCGGTGACGTTCGACATTTGTGTGATCGCCAGCAGACGCGTGCGGGTATTCAGCAGGGCGGGAAGCTGGCTGATATCTGCCATACCGCGCTCGTCTACCGGCAACGTGATTACCTGCGCCTGACACTGTTCTGCCAGCATCAGCCAGGGGATCAGATTCGCGTGATGCTCGGCCTGACTGACAATAATCTCATCTCCGGCCTGCAACCGCGGGCGCAGATAGCTTTGCGCGACAAGATTGACTGACTCGGTGGTGCCGCGTGTCCAGATAATGTTCTCTGCGCATGGCGCATGGATCCAGTCAGCCACCTGTACGCGCGCCTGTTCGTAGGCTTCGGTCAGCGTTTGTGCCGCACGGTGCTGACTGCGGTGGACAGTCGCCCCCTCCTGTGAATAAAAATTCACAGTGGCGTCAATCACGGCCTGCGGTTTGAGCGCCGTGGCTGCACTGTCGAGGTAGCACTGCCCCTGCGACAGGGCGGGGAAGTGTCGCCGAAAATCAGCGGCGTTAAAGTCGGTCATGCGAGGTTATATCCTTCGGCTTCAGGGTAAAGAGTACAAACTTTGAGCTAATGCAAACCACCTATTCATTTTAGGAATGGTTACCTGGAAATATATCAGAGGTTTGTTATGCTGAATTACGAACACTAGACAAATTAGCCTGGGGGCTTCCCGGGAATTGAAAGCATTTTAATCTGCAAGGAGTCTACAATGAAAAAGATCGTCGCCGTAATTTCAGCCGCACTGCTGACCACAACACTTGCCGCCTGTTCAAGCAACTACGTGATGCACACCAACGATGGCCGTACAATCGTTGCTGAAGGCAAACCAAGCACTGACAGTGATACCGGTATGATCAGTTATACCGATGCGTATGGCAACAAGCAGCAGATCAATAAATCTGAAGTGAAAGAAATGGCCGAAGGGAAATAATCCCTTGCGTGACACCACCTTCGGGTAACCTCACTGCGCCTCACGACAAAACCGGATACGTATGCGACGTAGCCGGTTTTGTCACATATGAAGGGCGCTCATTGGCAGGCATCCCAAAATTCGGGCAAAAAAAAGCACCGCAAAATGCGGTGCTAAAAAATCACTTTGGACAGACAGGGTAATGTACAGGAAGTGAAAAGTTTGTAGCATTCAAGCTACGTGTCCGGATTGCCGGACAATTGCAAACACAACATCACAACCACAAGCCAAAAGTATTTCAGCATCCTCATACCAATCTACTTTTCGTTCCGGCTCAGGAAGTGGCGCCACTATAGGTTTTTGCCTGTACATCCTCAACGGACAAATTATAATGTCTCGGATTAAAAAAACTAATATCTGAACCCCCTGACAGGGGTTCCGCTGACCGCCACATAAGAAGTCTCTTATTTATGTCAAAACGTTTACCCCCTCTGAATTCACTGCGCGTGTTTGACGCCGCAGCGCGTCACCTTAGTTTTACTAAAGCGGCGGAGGAATTGTTTGTCACACAGGCTGCTGTTAGCCACCAGATCAAGTCACTTGAGGACTTTTTGGGGCTAAAACTGTTTCGTCGCCGAAATCGCTCTTTGTTACTGACCGAAGAAGGGCAGAGCTATTACCTCGATATTAAAGAGATATTCTCGTCTCTTAACGAAGCGACACGCAAACTTCAGGCCCGCAGTGCAAAAGGCGCACTGACCGTCAGTTTGCCGCCAAGCTTTGCGATTCAATGGCTGGTGCCAAGATTGTCTGGCTTTAACTCAGCTTATCCGGGTATCGATGTACGCATTCAGGCCGTAGACCGCGAAGAGGACAAATTGTCCGATGATGTGGACGTGGCGATTTTCCATGGCCGAGGTAACTGGCCGGGGTTGCGTGCCGAGCGTTTATACGCCGAGTATTTAATTCCCGTTTGTTCTCCTTCCTTATTGATGGGCGATAATTTGCTGAAAGAACCGGCAGATCTCGGCCATCACACGTTACTGCATGATGCCTCGCGCCGTGACTGGCTGGCCTACACCAAGCAGCTTGGCCTGCAGCAGGTGAATGTTCAGCAGGGGCCGATTTTCAGCCACAGTGCGATGGTTGTTCAGGCCGCGGTTCACGGGCAGGGGATTGCACTGGTGAATAACGTGATGGCGCAAACCGAGATTGAAGCTGGCCGTCTGGTATGTCCTTTTAATGAAGTTTTAGTCAGTAAAAACGCTTTTTATCTGGTTTGTCATGACAGTCAGGCAGAACTGGGTAAAATAGCCGCCTTTCGTCAGTGGATCCTCGCGCGCGCCGCCAGTGAGCAGGAAAAACTGCGCTTTCGGTTTGATCAGGCCTGAACCTGAAATACAGAAACCGATGACCATGAACGTACTGATGAGACGGATGAGTAGACGTTTTCATCATTAAAAAACGATAACGGGTAACGTATAATGACCAGTCGTTCAATGCTGATTTTTGCCGCGATAAGCGGTTTTATCTACGTGGCGTTTGGTGCTTTTGGCGCGCACGTACTGAGCCAGTCGCTGGGAGAGGCCGAAATGGCCTGGATCCACACCGGGCTGACCTACCAAAGTATTCACACGCTGGCGGTGATGATTTTAGGCGTTGCCATGCAGCGTCAGCGTAATGTGTGGTTCTACTGGAGCAGTGCCTTCCTGGCGCTGGGAACCGTGTTATTCAGCGGCAGCCTTTACTGTCTGGCGCTGTCGCACCTCCGTTTATTTGCTTTTGTGACTCCGATTGGCGGTACCTTGTTTCTGGTCGGTTGGATTTTGATGTTGATAGGCGCATTGCGTCTGAAGAAAAAGGCCGAACGCCATGAATAAAGTTGCCCTCTACTGCCGTCAGGGTTTTGAAAAAGAATGCGCAGCAGAAATCACAGACAAAGCTGCGAAGATGGAAATCTTCGGTTTTGCCCGCGTAAAAGAGAACAGCGGGTATGTGTTGTTTGAATGCTATCAGCCTGATGATGCTGATCGTCTGGCGAAAGAGCTGCCATTCCGCGAACTGATCTTTGCTCGTCAGCTGATCGTCGTCGGCGAATTGCTGAAAGATCTGCCGCCGGAAGATCGCGTTTCGCCGATCGTGGGCATGGTACAAAACGTGGTGACCAACGGTGGTGAACTGCGTGTAGAAGTGCCGGATACCAATGAAAGTAAAGAACTCACCAAGTTCTGTCGCAAACTGACAGTGCCATTACGTACCGCGATGCGCGAACGCCGCGTGCTGGGAAAACGTGAAAATCCGCTGCGCCCTGTCGTGCACGTCTTCTTCATCGCATCAGGTTGCTGCTACGTTGGTTATTCCTACAGTAATAACAATTCCCCGTATTACATGGGGATCCCGCGTCTTAAGTTTCCGTCAGAAGCACCAAGCCGTTCCACGTTGAAGCTGGAAGAAGCATTCCATGTGTTCATTCCTGCTGATGAATGGGAAGAGCGTCTGGCGAGCGGGATGTATGCGGTAGATTTGGGTGCCTGCCCGGGCGGCTGGACCTATCAGCTGGTACAACGCAGCATGATGGTTACCGCCATTGATAACGGCCCGATGGCGCCAAGCTTGATGGAAACCGGTCAGGTTATTCACTTGCGTGAAGACGGCTTCCGCTACAAGTCCACCAGTACCAAAAACTACTGGCTGGTGTGTGACATGGTAGAAAAACCGGCGAAAGTGGCTGCGCTGATGTGCGACTGGCTGGTTAACGGCTGGTGCCGCGAGACGATTTTCAACCTGAAATTGCCGATGAAAAAGCGTTACGAAGAAGTGTCTAACATCCTCGCGCGAATTGATGAACGCCTGAAGGAAAATGGCATTAATGCGGAGATCTTCGCCAAACAGCTCTACCATGACCGGGAAGAGGTAACGGTGCATATTCGCCGCTTCTGGTCAGCCATCGGCGGCCGTCGTGATGAACGCGATCGTTGATTTACGCTGAATGGCGTTTGATATGATGCGAAAAGGCGCTTTCTTCGGGAAGCGCCTTTTTTCTTTGGCAGACTTACGGCAAGCGCAACTGCTGTAAATTCCCGTCGAGAGCGATATCGGTTTGCAGCGCAGACACCCGTTTGCAGGCGTATGCCAGATCCCGATGCTCCCGCAATTTTGACTGCCACTTTTCCGGCACCGCACTGAGATTGTCATACAGCGCGTCCAGTGAACCGGCCTGAGCCAGCAGAGTCACGGCCGTTTTTGGGCCAATACCGGGTACGCCAGGGATTTTACTGCTGCTGATCCCCGCCAGCCCCCAGTAGTCGGTAAGCTGGTGCGGTAATACGCCGAATGTTTCCTGCACAAACGGCAAGTCAAGCCAGCGTTTTTGGAAATAATCGCGGATCTGAACGTTGGGGGCCAGCAACTGGCAATACCCTTTATCCGTTGAGACGATGGTGACCTGATGACCGCCGGAGGCGACTTTTTCCGTCAGCGTCGCCGCGAGATCATCGGCTTCGTTGCCGGCTGAATGCCAGCAGGCGATCCCGTGAGCTTCAAAACCGGCCTTCAGACTGGGCATTTCTGCAAACAAATTGTCCGGCATCGGTGAGCGTCCTGCTTTGTAATCTGGCAGGCACTGATGACGCCAGCTGTCAGCGCGATCGTCTTCATCGAAAACGGCTACAGCGTGCGTCGGGCGGGTATGCTGAATCAGCTGCGCGATCGCATTCTGACAGGTAATCAGGCAGGGCGAACCCTGAACCGCATGAATGCGGCGGATAAGATTCAGGGCATCAATAATCAGCAGATGTATTGCCATCGACAAACTCCATAATAATCAGGGCGACATCGCGTCGCCCTGAAAAACCCTTATTCTTCAAACTTACCGCGACATGTGCCGGGCATCCGAAGGTGTTTGGGTATCCATTTCTATGCACAAATCTCGTAGCACGGAATGTACGCGCTGCCCGGTAATTTCATGCGGTGCTGAGCGACAAAACCTTGCAACAAACTGTCCATTTTTTTCATCAGTGCCGGATCACCATGCAGCTTAAAGCGCCCGTACTGTTCAATGGCGTGGATGCCAAACTCTTTGACGTTACCGGCCACAATCCCGGAGAAGGCGCGGCGCAGTGCAGCGGCCAGCTCCTGTGGGGGTTGGTTTGGATAAAGATTCAGGTTAGCCATATTTTCATGGCTTGGTTCAAACGGATGCTGTAAATCGGGTGCAATACGAATCGACCAGTTAAAGCTGTAAGCATCACCGCTGTTACGACGGTTTTCCTTGACCAGCGGCATAGCCCGTTTCATCTGGCGAGCCACTTCGGTCGGATCGTCAACAATGATGGTATAGAACTTAGAGGCTTCTTCGCCCAGCGTTTCTTTGATGAACGCATCCAGTACGTGGAAGTAGTCTGCACTCTCTTTCGGGCCGGTCAGAATCAGCGGTAACACCTGATCGCTGTTTTGCGGATCCATCAATATGCCCAGTAAATAGAGCAGTTCTTCCGCCGTGCCGACGCCGCCAGGGAAGATGATAATACCGTGGGCAATACGCACGAAAGCTTCCAGCCGTTTTTCGATATCCGGCATGATGATCAGTTCATTGACCAGTGGATTAGGCGGTTCTGCGGCAATGATCGACGGTTCGGTCATTCCGATAAAGCGACCGGCTTTGTAACGTTGCTGCGCGTGGCCGACGGCCGCACCTTTCATCGGCGCTTCCATTGCCCCGGGACCGCAGCCGGTGCAGATGTTCAGTTCACGTAAACCAAGCTGGCTGCCGACGTTGCGGGCATACTGGTATTCAATCTCATTGATTGAGTGCCCGCCCCAGCACACTACCATGTTCGGATCTTCATCCAGATGGAGTGCGCGGGCATTACGTAAGATGGAGAACACCATATTGGTCAGGTGTGCGGAATCGTTGTCGTTGAAGTTCTCAAAGCGCGGGTTATTAGAGATTTGCGCATTCACAAACAGGATGTCACGCAAAACAGCGAACAGGTTGGCCTGTAATGAGCGGATAATCCGGCCATCGACAAAGGCATCTTCCGGCGGGTTTACCAGCTCAAGTTTTACGCCGCGCTCTCTGCGCAGCACATTGATATCAAAACTTTCGTAACGTTCGAGGAGTTCTTTGCTGCTGTCGGTCTGGCTGCCGCTGTTGAGTACGGCCAGTGAGCAATTTCTGAAAAGACGATATAAGTCGCTGCTCGCCGTGCGCTTGAGCATGTCGACTTCCAACTGCGACAACAAATCCATTGAGCCCAGCGGGCTGATGTGAGTAATCAAAGTTGCTCCTTGACACCTAAGGGTGCAGTGATTCTTTCTGCCTGCCGGGCGCGATGCATGATTTTTCGGATCATGTTTTTTGCGTCGCAAAGCGTGAGCAAACAAAAACAATTGTCTGTTAGCAGAAAGGATTACCGGTACTGTTTTGCCCCGTAATCTCTTTCTGATTTAACAGTAACCTTGTCATCAGGCTTTTACCAATACTCACAGAGCGTTAGCGCAAATCTTGAGCAATGCCTCGCATTATTGCCTGACGAGTCTTGCTGTTACCGGTTCAAACGGGAAGTTAGATCGCCATGGATTGATGTCCAGACCGCCGCGGCGGGTGTAACGGGCATACACCGCGAGCTTCTCTGGCTGACAAAAATGCAGAATGTCGTTAAAAATTCGCTCCACGCATTGTTCGTGAAATTCGTTGTGATGACGGAATGACACCAGGTAGCGCAGCAGGGCTTCGCGGTCGATTTTCGGGCCACGGTATTGGACCTGTACTGAACCCCAGTCGGGCTGATGGGTGATCAGACAGTTTGATTTGAGCAGATGGCTGACCAGTGACTCTTCGACGAACTCTTCGCCCGCAGCATCTGCAAGATAACCGGCATTGAATTCGTAGCTGTCGATTTCAATATCCTGATCGTCGATGCAATCGCCTGCGAAATGTCCGACGGGCGACCCTTCTATTTCTGACAAGCGACTGAGGCTTACCGTCACCTCACCTTCAGCGCATGCGCTTAAATCACGTGTTAATGTTTCCTGTAATGTGTTCCAGTCCGGGAATACGGTCTGGTTGAAGCTGTTGAGGTAAAGTTTAAAGCTTTTGGATTCGATCAGATTTTGACTGTCGGCCTTCAGGCTGATTTCACCCACAGCGACCTGAGGTAATCCTTTTGCATTGAGCCAGGACAGCTCATACAGCGTCCAGATATCTGCGCCATGAAAAGGCAGATTATCCGGAAATAAACCCAGGGGTTCGCGGTTCATACTGCGGGGAACGGCTTGTAATAAGGAGGCGTCGTAGTGATCGACGTAGGCCGTGCTTTTGCCCAGCGTCAGTTGCGCCAGTGCGGGGTTATCCTGATAAGAGGACATGCTGTCACCTTGCTAAGAGATCGGTACAATAGGGAATAGTGACTAGTTTAACCCAGCCTTACCTGAAGATGAGAGAATTATGGAGTCTGAAGTTTCTGTAGCATTGCGTGAATTTACTCAGCGTTATGTCGATCTCTGGCAGCGGGAAACCGGGATGCCGCCATCAAGTGAAGCATTATTGGGTGTGGAATCACCTTGTATCGTGAAAACCGATGAAGACAAGGTGTTTTGGCTGACTCAGATTTTCAGCCCCGATGACACGCTGCAAAACGTTGAACGGGCGATGGAGTTGCAGCTACGCCATGAAGCGCACGTGTTTTATACCACGCAGTTTGCTGGTGATATGACAGCGCAATGGCAGGGCAATACGCTGACGCTGTTACAGGTCTGGAGCCCGGAGGATTTCACCCGTTTGCAGGAAAATCTGATAGGCCATCTGGTGACGCAAAAGCGCCTTAAGCTGACGCCGAGCGTGTTTCTGGCGACGACGGATTCTGAGTTGGATCTCGTATCGCTGTGTAATGTGACGGGGAATGTTATTCTGGAGCAGTTCGGCAGCAAAAAAAGAACGATACTCTCGCCATCGCTATCTGAATTCCTTACAATGCTGACCCCTGTTTATCCCGCCTGATGCCGTTATTCAGAAAAACATTTTCCAGCAGAGCTTAAATGGCTCACATGCGTGTGAGAGATCTCTCACAAAGACTGTAAGAGATCTCGCTAATTTGACTTATCCTCTCGCCGTTAATCTTGTTAAATTTCTTTTTAATGAATGAGTTAAGTGTTTTCATGCCTGTGAGATGGCTTACCCGTTTCTCTTTTGGCTTACAGCCCTTATTGCCTGAGAGGGCAAAATCAACGATTCTAGTCGGGCAGAAAGGAAGCATGAATCGGAACATCAGGATGATGGCTGATTCATAAAGCAGGGGACGGCTCAGGAAGAGTCAGGACGGCATCGGATTATGCCAGGATGTTTCAGGAAGAAACCAGGGACACCTCCAGGACGGAGAAGAGAGCTCACAAAGGAAGCTGAGCGGGTCACAGATGACCAGGATGCAAGTCGGGATGACTTAGGATAAACCGTCAGGATGAAAGTTGGACGATGCAAAGGACAGCCGGTTAGGATAACCGCAGGAAAAGTTTTCAGGGATTGAGCAGGGAGCACTTAGGTAGCTGGATTGCTATAAAACGAACCGGGGGCACTGTGTAAACAGTGCCCCCAACTTTTTGTCTGAACCCTGAGATTTTGCTACACACTGAACGGCGCCCCGAAGTTCACGGCGCGCCTCTTAGCGACAAAGGTTAGCCAATCGCGCCCAGAACATCATCCTGACCCTGCTTTTTCGGCAGCAGGAACAGCGTTGCGAAGATATCCAGCAGGTAGATAGCCGCCAGTAACGTAATGGCGGCTGTGAAGGACACCTGCGCGACCAGCATACCGATCACCAGCGGACCAAAACCTCCCACGCCGCGCCCCATGTTGAACAACAGATTTTGTGCCGTCGCCCTGACGCGAACCGGATAGAGGTCTGAAATTAATCCGCCGTATCCCCCAATCATGCCATTGACGAACATGCCCATAAGCGCGCCTGCAAACAACATCAGTGTTGGATCGGATAACTGCGCGTAACAGACGACCATGATTACGGCACCCACCTGATATATCAGGAAAATTTTCCAGCGCGGGAAGCGGTCAGACAATACGCCAAACAGCCAGATGCCGAAGGTCATGCCGATAACGGTTACCGCCGTCCACAAACCGGATTTAGTCAGCGAGAAGCCAAAGTTTTTGGACAGATAACTCGGCATCCAGATCATCAGGCCGTAATAACCAAAATTTTGCACCGAGCACAGAATGAAAATACCGATGCTGGCTTTGGTCGTGGCCTTATCGCGGAACAGCAATTTGATGCGGCTGAATAATGAACCGTCGTTATCAGTTGACGTACTTTTGACAAAGGCTTCAGGTTCGCCCATGGTGCGGCGGATAAGGAAGGAGGCCAACGCTGGCAGCAGGCCGACCAGAAACATTCCGCGCCAGCCAATGATGCCGAGCAGCAGCGGAGTGAGGAATGCCGCGAGCAGTACACCGAGCTGCCAACCCATACCGACGTAGGCCGATGCCCGGTTACGTTTTTCTGCCGGCCAGGCTTCGGCAATCAACGCCATGCCAATTCCAAACTCACCGCCAAGTCCTATACCGGCCAGTGTGCGATAAATCAGTAAATCCCAGTAACCCTGTGCGAAGGCGCATAAACCGGTAAATACTGAGAACATCAGTATCGTAAAGGTCAGGACGCGTATGCGGCCAAAACGATCGCTGATCGGCCCGAAAATTACGCCACCGAGCACGGCGCCAATCAGCGTCCAGGTCACCAGTGAACCGCTTTGGGAGGCCGTCAGACCAAATTCGCTGGAAATTGCCGGGAGCATGAAGCCGAGGATGAGCAGATCAAAGCCGTCCATGGCATAGCCTGTTACTGAGGCCAGCATGGCTTTTGCGGGTGTTGCGTGTGCTTTTTGAGTGTGTTGAGCAGACATGGATACACATCTTGAGAGAAAAAAGTGGCGGTAGTTTGCCCGTATCGGGCATCTTTCGCTACCACGAAAATCTTATGGTTGCAGGGATTGACGCAGCCGGATGCAGAAAGTTGGGGCAAAAGGTCTTCAATGTTATGCTTTGCGCCCCCGAACGGACGCTGGCCGGGGCCATGAATGAAGAGAGCGACTCATGAATACAGAAAAACAGGTTCGTCAGATTTTAGAAGATATTGAACAGGTAATGCGTGACGATAAACTCTGGCACGCCACGCCTCCTGATGCGGAAGCTTTTGAGAGTAAAGAACCGTTCTCGGTCGATACGATGTCTGCTGAACAGTGGCTGCAATGGGTGCTGGTTCCCCGTATGTATGCGTTACTGGCTGCCGGATCGCCAATGCCAACCCGCTTTGCTATCACTCCTTATTTTGAAGTGGCGATGCCTGAAGCAACCCTGTTGTTGAGTCAGTTGCAGCGCCTCGATGACTTGCTGAATATAGAAGACTGACATGCTGGAAATTTTGTATCAGGACGAACATCTGGTCGCAGTGAATAAACCTGCGGGCATGCTGGTTCATCGCAGTTGGCTTGACCAACATGAAACAGTGTTTGTGATGCAGACATTGCGTGATCAGATTGGTCAGCATGTGTTTACCGTTCACCGGCTGGATAAACCGACCTCAGGCGTTTTGCTGATGGCGTTATCGAGCGACGTGGCAAGGTTGCTGTCCCAGCAGCTTGAGAATCACCAGATGAATAAGGTGTATCACGCGGTGGTTCGCGGTTATGTCAGCGAGGACGGAACGGTCGATTACGCACTGACCGAAGAGCTGGACAAAATTGCTGATAAATTTGCTAACCCCGATAAAGCGCCGCAGTCAGCCGTCAGCCATTATCGCGTGGTGGCGCAGGCTGAGATGCCGGTCGCCATTGGCCGTTACGATACTGCCCGCTACAGCCTGGTAGAGCTCAAACCCGAGACAGGCCGTAAGCATCAGTTGCGTCGGCATATGTCGCATCTGCGCCATCCTATTATCGGGGACAGCGCGCATGGCGATTTGAAGCAAAACCGTGGCATGACGGAGCATTTCGGTTGTTCCGGTTTGATGCTGCACGCCAGCCACATGACGCTGCCGCATCCGGTTACGGGTGAGCTGCTGTCTTTACAGGCTCGCTGGGATAACCGCTGGCAAAGTGTGGTCGAACAGTTCGGCTGGCAGGGAAAAATCCCTGAACTTGAAAGGGTTGAAGTTACCCCCGCTTGCGGTCAGGATAGTGAACAAATTTAAGTTCTACGGACGAAATCGTCGAATGACACAGGAGTGAAGCCATGGCAGAAGTCGGAATTTTTGTCGGTACGGTGTACGGCAATGCGTTGCTGGTTGCGGAAGAAGCGGAAACCGTGCTCAAAAGTCAGGGGCATGAGGTAAAGCTGTTCGAGGAAGGATCGCTGGAAGCCTGGCAGTACTATCGTCATCATTTCGTTCTGGTTGTGACGTCGACGACCGGGCAGGGCGATTTGCCTGACAGCATTGCGCCGCTGTATGTGGCCATCCGGGATACTGTCGGATACCAGCCTGAGCTGCGTTACGGTCTGATTGCGCTGGGTGACAGCAGTTACGATCATTTTTGCGGCGGCGGGCATAAGCTGGATGATTTATTGCAGGAGCAGGGCGCTGCGCGTATTGGCGATTTGCTGGAAATTGATGCCATGGAAAATCCGGAGCCGGAAACGGTGGCTATTCCATGGGTAGAGAAGTGGGCGTCGCTGCTGAAATAAGGCGCACTTCTGCATATATTAAAAAGGTCAGGTAATTCACCTGACCTTTTGCATTTCTGAATGGCGAAATAATGCCAGACATTAACCGCGTTAACGACCGCTGGTCAGTTTTTCCAGATCGGATTCAATCTCGGTAATTTTATTGGCCACCACGGATTCCAGATGACGTAAATCATCCAAAATTTTACGTTTCAGGTCAACTTCCACCTGGTCGCGCTGACAGATTTGATCTAACTCATCAATGACATAACGCAGATTCGGGCTGATTTCATGAATTTCTTTATAACCCTGCCCTGCATTATCGGCAACGATGGTTTTACGCTGGCGCGGATATTTAAATTTCACGCTTTTAGCGAAGAATTCACCTTTATCACGGCGGAAATAAATCTTCAGGATGTCATTATTAGCCTCCTGACGCAGGCTGTAACGATCAATATCGTCGGGATTATTAATGCCCAGGCTTTTCAGATTGTCATACATAGCGCTACCTTCGGTTAGGAGAATATTTAAACATCATGATGAACCGAACGGCGGTTCGAATCGTTGATTAATGACACAATTTGCTATCAACAAGATAAAAAAATAGCGGGTATCGTTGTAAACACAAAACTTAACCCGCTATTTCTCAGTTTAGTCGATGTTACGTAATAACTCATTCAGACCGGTTTTGCCCAGCGTTTTAGCATCGACTTTCTTCACGATGACTGCGCAGTACAGGCTGTAGCTGCCATCTTTAGAAGGCAGGTTACCGGAGACGATAACAGAGCCTGCTGGCACGCGGCCGTAATGCACTTCGCCGGTTTCGCGGTCGTAAATTTTGGTGCTCTGGCCGATGTAAACGCCCATCGAAATCACGGAGCCTTCTTCAACGATCACGCCTTCAACGATCTCTGAACGGGCACCGATAAAGCAGTTATCTTCGATAATGGTCGGGTTAGCCTGCAGAGGCTCCAGAACGCCACCGATGCCGACGCCGCCGGAAAGGTGAACATTTTTACCGATCTGCGCACAAGAACCGACGGTCGCCCAGGTATCTACCATGGTGCCTTCATCTACATAAGCGCCAATGTTGACGTAAGACGGCATCAGCACAGTATTGCGTGCGATGAACGCGCCTTTGCGCACCGCGGCTGGCGGCACTACGCGGAAACCTTCACGCTGGAAACGCGCTTCATCATAATCGGCGAATTTCATAGGGACTTTGTCGAAGTAACGGCTTTCACCGCCTTCCATCACCTGGTTGTCATTGATTCTGAAAGAGAGCAGTACCGCTTTCTTCAGCCACTGATGCGTTACCCATTCGCCATTAATCTTTTCAGCCACGCGCAGTTCGCCGCTGTCGATTTTGTTAATGACCTGAGTGATGGCGTCGCGCGTTACGCTGTCTACGTTTGCCGGGGTAATGTCTGCACGGCGCTCGAAGGCTTGTTCAATAACGGTTTGTAGTTGCTGCATCCTGTTCTCTTTCCTGAAGTGATGTTAAATAGACAACCGTACTTGTATCACATTTTGTCGGCTGGGTTGAGTGCCTCGGTTAATCGGCGTGTGATTTCCTTGCGCGTCGGCTTATCAAGGGCACGACGTTCTGAGTTCGCCAAAATAAATAAGTCTTCCACCCGTTCGCCGATGGTCGAAATTCTTGCACCGTGCAGCGATAAACCTAAATCAGAGAAAACTTCGCCGACACGGGCCAGCAGGCCGGGTTGATCCAGCGCCACCAGTTCCATATATGTGCGGCGATCGGTGTGCGTCGGCAGAAAACTGACGTCGGTCTGCACACTGAAATGGCGAAGTTTTGGCGACGGGCGTCTTGCCCGCGGCGGCTGATATGCCTGTGTCATTGACTGTTCCAGCGCATAGCGGATCGCCTCGTGGCGATCCTGTGCAAGCGGGCTGCCGTCAGGCTCGAGCACAATAAAGGTATCCATTGCCATGCCATCGCGGTTGGTGAAAATCTGTGCGTCGTGAATGCTCAGATTGCGTCGATCCAGCTCTCCGGCAACGGTTGCGAACAGATATGGACGGTCCGGGCTCCAGATAAAGATTTCTGTTCCGCCGCGGGTAGCCTGACGGCTGACCAGCACCAGCGGTTTAGTGGAATCATGTTCCAGCAGGTGCCGGGCATGCCACGCCAGCTGATTGGGAGAATGGCGCAGGAAGTAATCCGCACGACAGCGACTCCAGATCCGGTGCAAGGCTTCTTCATCAATATTGTCCATACGCAACAAGGCCAGCGCCTGCAGGCGGTGATGGCGCACGCGTTCCCGCAGATCCGGTGTATTTTGCATTCCCCGCCGCAATTGTTTTTCGGTGGCGAAATACAGTTCGCGTATCAGGCTCTGCTTCCAGCTGTTCCACAACGTTTCATTGGTGGCGCAGATATCGGCAACGGTCAGGCTCACCAGATAACGGAGACGGACCTCGGTTTGCATTTCTGCTGCGAACTGCTGGATCTCGTTGGGATCCTGAATATCACGGCGCTGCGCCGTGACGGACATCAACAAATGACAGCGAACCAGCCACGAAACCAGTTGCGTTTCCCGCGAGTTCAGCCCGTGCAGCTCAGCGAATTCCAGCACATCCTGCGCGCCAAGAATCGAGTGATCGCCACCGCGACCTTTAGCGATATCGTGGAAAAGCGCGGCCATCAGCAGCAATTCGGGCTGCGGAAGGCGCGGATACAATTCCACGCACAAAGGATGTTTAGGGCGAGTTTCTTCATGCGCAAAGCTTTCGATTTTCTGCAGAACGCGGATCGTATGTTCATCCACCGTGTAGGCATGGAACAAATCGAACTGCATCTGGCCGACAATTTGTCCCCACTGCGGCATGTACGCCCACAACACGCTGTGCCGGTGCATCGGCACCAGTGCGCGCGAGACAGCGCCTGGATGGCGAAGGATCGACATAAACATTTCCCGCGCCTGAGGGATCATACAAAGCGGTTCTTTCAGATGACGACGTGCATGGCGCAAAAGGCGCACGGTGGTGGAGTAAATCCCTTTGATTTCGCGATGACGGACCATCAGATGGAACATACCGATGATCGTTTCCGGCTGGCGTTCAAACAAAGAGTCGTCGCGCAGATCGATCAGATCCCCTCGCAGCTGGAAATGCTCATCCAGCGGGCGCGGTTTCTCGTTCGGGCCTATCGCGAGAATCGCTTCATCGAACAGCTGCAGTAACATTTGATTCAGCTCGCCCACCCGGCGGGTCATGCGATAGAAATCTTTCATCATCCGTTCGACAGGCTGATTGCCTTCGCCCTGATATTGCAGGAGCTGAGCGACGTTAAGCTGTCTGTCGAAAAGCAGGCGGTTATCGTAACGCGGCAACACCAGGTGCAGGGCAAAGCGGATACGCCACAGGAAACTCTGGCACTCCAGCAGCTCGTTGCGTTCGGCCTTCGTCAGAAATCCAAAAGCAACCATTTCATCCAGCGACGTTGCGCCGAAGTGACGGCGTGCGACCCACAGAATGGTATGGATATCGCGCAGGCCGCCCGGGCTGCTTTTGATATCCGGTTCCAGATTGTAGCTGGTGCCGTGATAGCGCAAATGGCGCTCGTTTTGTTCTTCAATTTTGGCACGAAAGAAGTTGGGGGAAGGCCAGAAACCATCACTGAAAATGTGTTTTTGCATACTGAGAAACAGCGCAACATCTCCGCAAATGAGGCGTGATTCAATCAGGTTTGTTGCGACGGTAAGGTCCGCAAGCCCTTCCAGCAGGCATTCTTCCAGCGTGCGGACGCTGTGACCGACTTCCAGTTTCAGATCCCACAACAGGGTGATCAGCTCACCGATGCGCTGCGCCTGCTCATCGTTGAGGCGCTTTTGGCTCAGTACCAGCACGTCGATATCGGACAGCGGATGCAGTTCTCCGCGGCCATAACCGCCAACGGCAACCATCGCCGTCTCCGGGATATTATCGAAACCGTAGAATGTCCACAGGCGTTGCAGGAGCTGGTCGATGTAATGCGCTCGCGCATCCACCAGTTCCTCGGCGCGCAGCCCGGCATTAAAGGCGTCCGCCAGCCAGCCCTGAAACTGTTCCATATGTTGTTTGAGGCTCTGACGGTTTAACTCGTCGTCCGGATAAACGGAGGGGGAAACGGGCTGTGGCGGGCAGGAGCAAGGGGGGTTCTGCATTAATTCTGGTTGCAGGCTCTTTTCAGCAGAGAAGTTTTCAGTCATAGAAGCGCAGCCCATTCCTACACGTTTAAGATAAAAAAAACCGGCTTTCGCCGGTTTGATTGACAGATTTATACCCTCTGCGCCGAGCGGGTCACTGTTAGTCGTGCGTCAGGATAGCCGGGATGGTGTCATCCTTACGCAGCGTCATAATTTCACAACCGTTATCAGTCACCACAATAGTATGCTCGTACTGAGCCGACAAGCTGCGATCTTTAGTTTTTACTGTCCAGCCATCTTTCATGGTGCGGATGCGGAAATCACCGGCGTTAACCATCGGCTCAACGGTAAAAGCCATACCGGCTTGCAACACTACGCCGCTGTCGTCGGCATCGTAGTGCAGAACCTGAGGTTCTTCGTGGAAGCCTTCGCCAATACCGTGACCACAATATTCACGCACTACGGAGAATTTTTCAGCTTCCACGAATTTCTGAATCTCTTTGCCTAACGTCCGCAAACGGATGCCCGGCTTGATCAGACGCAGCGCCAGATACAGGCTCTCCTGCGTTACGCGGCAAAGGCGCTCACCGAGAATGGTCGGTTTCCCCACGATGAACATCTTCGAAGTATCGCCGTGGAAACCCTCTTTAATCACCGTGACGTCGATGTTGACGATATCGCCGTCTTTCAGGATTTTGTCGTCACTCGGGATACCGTGACAAACAACTTCGTTAATCGAGATACACACCGACTTAGGGAAGCCGTGATAGTCGAGGCAGGCAGAAATGGCATGCTGTTTGTTTATGATGTGATCGGAGCAAATGCGATCCAATTCACCGGTGCTGACGCCTGGTATGACGTAAGGCTCGATGATTTCAAGCACTTCGGCAGCCAGACGGCCAGCGACGCGCATTTTTTCGATATCTTCAGGGGTTTTGATTGAAATGGCCATGAGTCATCCTGCAGGTTTGTACATCCGGTGTGCTGTATTTCTACACCGTTGTCGTCAATAATTAGCTGTGGCTTATGGTATCAGCCCTGATATTAGCTGCCAAACTATCATTTCCCGGTGCGGAGCCCGCTGAACAAAAGTTGCTGTCCGACCGATATTTGTGGTATAAAACGCGCCGGCAATCCGCTCTGGGTCCCAGACTCCGGGGGATTAAAGCCAAATTCACTCATATGTGTACTTATTAACGTAAGTAATAACACACACGTATCGACACATACGCCGGGGTGCCTTGGGAATTCGTTCTGCAGGGTCGGTTGTATGGGATACGTGGAGGCATAACCCCAACTACTTAATAGAGGTTTTATCATGGCAACTGTTTCCATGCGCGACATGCTCAAGGCCGGTGTTCACTTCGGTCACCAAACCCGTTACTGGAACCCGAAAATGAAGCCATTCATCTTCGGCGCTCGTAACAAGGTTCACATCATCAACCTTGAGAAAACTGTTCCAATGTTCAACGAAGCTCTGGCTGAGTTGCAGAAGATCTCTGCCCGTAAAGGCAAGATCCTGTTCGTTGGTACTAAACGCGCAGCAAGCGAAGCGGTAAAAGACGCTGCTCACAACTGCGACCAGTTCTTCGTGAACCATCGCTGGTTGGGCGGCATGCTGACTAACTGGAAAACTGTTCGTCAGTCCATCAAACGTTTGAAAGACCTGGAAATTCAGTCTCAGGACGGCACTTTCGAGAAGCTGACCAAGAAAGAGGCGCTGATGCGTACTCGCGAACTGGCTAAGCTGGAAAACAGCCTGGGTGGTATCAAGGATATGGGTGGTCTTCCTGACGCACTGTTCGTTGTTGACGCTGATCACGAACACATCGCTATCAAAGAAGCTAACAACCTGGGTATCCCGGTATTCTCCATTGTTGATACCAACTCCGATCCGGATGGCGTTGACTTTGTTATCCCTGGTAACGATGACGCAATCCGTGCAGTAAATCTGTACCTGAGCGCTGTTGCTGCCACTGTCCGTGAAGGCCGTTCGCAAGATCTGGCTGTTCAGGCAGAAGAAAGCTTCGTAGAAGCTGAATAATAAGGCAAGCTCAGCAGAGCCCTTATTAACCAGGTATTGAAATATGTTGGTTAGGGGGCCTTTATTGGCCCCCTTTGCTTATCTTAAATGCGAGAAATATCTCACCGCAAAAAGCCTTTTTGCACTGAGATAATCGAGGAAAATACAATGGCTGATATTACCGCTGCCCTGGTAAAAGAACTGCGCGAACGTACTGGCGCTGGCATGATGGATTGTAAGAAAGCTCTGGTTGAAGCTAACGGCGACATCGAGCTGTCAATTGAAAACATGCGTAAATCTGGCGCGATCAAAGCGGCGAAAAAAGCAGGCAACGTAGCTGCTGACGGCGTGATCAAAACCAAAATCGAAGGCAACTACGGTGTGATTCTGGAAGTTAACTGCCAGACTGACTTCGTTGCTAAAGATGCCGGTTTCCAGGCATTTGCTGACAAAGTGTTGGATGCTGCTGTTGCAGGCAAAATCACTGACGTTGAAGTGTTGAAAACACAGTTCGAAGAAGAGCGTATTCAGCTGGTTGCTAAAATCGGTGAGAACATCAACATTCGTCGCGTTTCTTCTCTGGAAGGCGATGTGTTGGGTAGCTACCTGCACGGTGCTCGTATCGGTGTTCTGGTTTCTGCTAAAGGCGCTGACGAAGATCTGGTTAAACAGCTGGCTATGCACGTTGCAGCAAGCAAACCAGAATTCGTTAAACCAGAAGACGTGTCTGCTGAAGTGGTAGAAAAAGAGTACCAGGTTCAGCTGGACATCGCGATGCAGTCTGGCAAGCCAAAAGAAATCGCAGAGAAAATGGTTGAAGGCCGCATGAAGAAATTCACCGGCGAAGTTTCTCTGACTGGCCAGCCTTTCGTTATCGACCCAAGCAAAACTGTTGGTCAGATGCTGAAAGAGCATAACGCCGACGTTATCAACTTCATCCGCTTCGAAGTGGGTGAAGGCATTGAGAAAGTTGAGACTGACTTTGCTGCTGAAGTTGCAGCGATGACCAAACAGTCTTAATCAGTACCTGATGCACAATAAAACGGAACCGCTGCATGTTGGCGGTTCCGTTTTATCCAGCCCCAAATTCCAATGACATTGTGCGATGTACTGTAGAACATCCGGTAACAACGCTATGATGTAAAGATTGAATTCTCATTAAGACACATTGCTTCTAGGACAGACACCATGGCTACCAATGCGAAACCCGTTTATCAGCGTATCCTGCTCAAACTCAGTGGCGAAGCCCTGCAGGGCAGTGAAGGTTTTGGTATCGACGCGAGTGTATTAGATCGTATGGCTCAGGAAGTGAAAGAGCTGGTCGAACTCGGCATTCAGGTAGGCGTTGTGATCGGCGGCGGTAACTTATTCCGTGGCGCGGGTCTGGCGCAGGCGGGCATGAACCGTGTTGTAGGCGACCATATGGGTATGCTGGCGACTGTCATGAACGGCCTGGCAATGCGTGATGCATTACACCGTGCTTATGTTAACGCGCGTCTGATGTCTGCAATTCCTTTGAACGGTGTTTGTGATAATTACAGCTGGGCTGAAGCCATCAGCCTGCTGCGTCATAACCGCGTGGTGATTTTCTCCGCGGGGACAGGCAATCCATTCTTTACCACCGATTCTGCAGCGTGCCTGCGTGGTATCGAAATCGAAGCCGATGTGGTATTAAAAGCCACCAAAGTCGACGGCGTATATTCTGCTGATCCGGTCAAAAACCCGGAAGCAACGCTGTATGAGACATTGACCTATCAGGAAGTGCTGGAGCAGGAATTGAAAGTGATGGATCTGGCGGCGTTTACGTTAGCCCGCGATCACAATCTGCCAATTCGTGTATTCAACATGAACAAACCTGGCGCACTGCGCCGCGTGGTGATGGGTGAAAATGAAGGGACGCTGATTTCTAACGCTGAGTGATCCTTCGCCATTGAACATTGTGTTCAGCCAGCCTGTGCTGGCATAAGTATTCACGGACTATACTGAGTATGGTCTGCCAGGTAACCAGCTCTCAAGGGTTCACATCGTGATTAACGACATTAAAAAAGACGCTGAAATTCGTATGGACAAATGCGTAGAAGCATTCAAAACCCATATCAGCAAAATTCGTACCGGTCGCGCTTCTCCGGGTATTCTTGACGGCATCATGGTCGAATACTACGGTTCTGCAACGCCACTGCGCCAGTTGGCTCAGGTAACGGTTGAAGATTCCCGTACCCTTGCTATCTCCGTCTTTGACCGTTCTATCAGCGCTGCTGTTGAAAAGGCGATCATGACATCTGATTTGGGTCTGAACCCTTCTTCTGCGGGCGCGACTATCCGCGTTCCATTGCCAGCACTGACCGAAGAGCGTCGTAAAGACCTGATCAAAGTCGTGCGTGGTGAAGCAGAGCAGGGCCGTGTTTCTGTGCGAAACGTCCGCCGTGACGCTAACGACAAAACCAAAGCGCTTCTGAAAGATAAAGAAATCAGTGAGGATGAAGATCGTCGTTCCCAGGACGATATCCAGAAACTGACTGATATCTTCATCAAGAAAATCGACGTTGCGTTGAGTGAGAAAGAAACCGAGTTGATGGAGTTCTAATCAGACTCGCTCGTTTTCTCCGATAAAGCGTCGCAAATGCGGCGCTTTATTTTTTACAGGCCTCAGATCTTTTATCTGTTTCCACAATCTCATGGACAAGCCGGATAAGAGGTTTCAGACTGTGCACTATTCTGAATTAATGGCGTTATCCCGGGCATTTTCATGAAACAAATGACTATTCTTGGTTCGACAGGTTCTGTCGGCACCAGCACGCTTTCCGTTGTCCGGTCTAATCCCGACGCCTTTGCGGTGAAAGCCCTGGTAGCAGGATGTAATGTGGACGTGATGGCGCAGCAATGTCTGGAGTTTCGTCCAGCCTATGCGTCAATGGCCGATGAACCGTCAGCCCGCGCACTGCGCAACATCCTGACTGAACATGGCGTCACCACTGAAGTGCTTTCTGGCGAAAAGGCGGCAATCGAACTGGCCGCGCTGGATGATGTTGATCAGGTCATGTCAGCCATTGTCGGAGCCGCAGGGCTTTTGCCGACGCTCGCCGCAGTGCGTGCCGGTAAGCAGGTCCTTCTGGCGAACAAAGAGTCGCTGGTCACCTGTGGTCGTATTTTCATGGATGCCGTCCGGCAGAGCCAGTCTCAACTCCTTCCTATCGACAGTGAACATAATGCGATTTTCCAAAGTTTGCCTGAAGCTGTGCAGCAGCAACTTGGCTATGCTTCACTCGAAGAAAACGGCATCTCCCGCATTATTCTGACGGGGTCAGGTGGACCGTTCCGCGAGCTACCTTTGAACCAATTTAATGATGTGACGCCGGATCAGGCCTGCGCGCATCCGAACTGGTCTATGGGGCGCAAAATTTCAGTCGACTCCGCCACCATGATGAATAAGGGGCTGGAGTACATCGAGGCCCGCTGGCTGTTTAATGCGTCGGCTGCAGAGATGGAAGTGATCATCCATCCTCAATCGGTCATCCACTCGATGGTGCGTTATCGCGATGGCAGTGTGCTGGCACAACTGGGCTCTCCGGATATGCGCACGCCTATCGCACATGCAATGGCTTATCCTCGACGGGTTGCTGCAGGAGTGGAAGCGTTGGATTTCTGCAAGATGGGGGCACTGACCTTCTCTGAGCCGGATTATACACGCTACCCTTGTCTGCAACTGGCTATCGAAGCCAGTAATACCGGTCAGGCAGCGACAACTGCGTTGAACGCCGCCAATGAAATTTCTGTTGCTGCATTCCTAAACGGCGAGATCCGTTTCACTGATATTGCATCGGTCAACCGGGATGTCATGGAACAGCTGGTAAGTGCTGAGCCGGGCTCGGTGGATGAAGTTCTGGATATCGACAGGCAATCGCGGGCTTTAGCCAGGCAGAAACTTCGCACATTTGCGGTCTGACGCTAATTTTAGTGCTTATGCAGCAGTTTGTTAGCATCACATTGAAATGGTATAGTCTGCGCCACGCTGACAGTGGATTCAGGTTTTTAGTGCCTGGATCCCGTAAGTGGAATCGGTAAGCTGTCAGTGTAGCCGTGCCCGCAAGGGAGACACGGCTTTTTTGCGCGTGTTACAGCGCCAGCGTTTGATGTACAACGCCAGCTAAAAAGCCGTCGTGTTCTGATAAAAGGAAATGAGTACGCGTTATGTCCCTCGAAAATCAACAGATGTCTGATACGTCTTGCGCTCAGCCGCGCCATGTTGCCATTATTATGGACGGCAACGGTCGTTGGGCAAAACGTCAGGGTAAAATGAGGGTCTTTGGTCATAAAGCGGGCGTAAAATCAGTGCGTAAAGCCGTGAGTTTTGCTGCCAACCATCATTTAGATGCTCTTACGCTTTATGCCTTTAGTAGTGAAAACTGGAATCGCCCGGCTCAGGAAGTCGCCGCGTTAATGGAACTGTTTGTTCGTGCACTCGACAGTGAAGTTAAAAGCCTGCATAAACACAATGTCAGGTTGCGGATTATTGGCGATGTCAGTCGCTTTAGTGCTCGTCTGCAGGAACGCATTCGTCGTTCAGAAACACTTACACAAAATAACGACGGTCTTACGCTAAACATCGCTGCGAATTATGGCGGACGATGGGATATTATTCAGGGCGTTAAGGCACTGGCCGGTCAGGTTGAAGCTGGTGCGCTGCGGGCAGAGCAAATAACAGAAGACATGCTGGATTCAGCCGTCTGTATGAGCGAACTGGCACCAGTCGATTTGGTGATCAGAACCGGTGGGGAACATCGAATCAGTAACTTCTTGCTGTGGCAAATTGCCTATGCGGAGTTTTACTTTACGGATGTCCTCTGGCCTGATTTTGATGAAAATACCTTTGAAGATGCGCTAAATGCTTTTGCACAACGCGAGCGCCGCTTTGGAGGGACTACACCTATCGGCGCCAATGCGTCCTAGGGAGAACATTTGCTGAAGTATCGCATTATCACAGCTCTGATTTTAATACCGATTGTTATTGCAGCACTCTTTTTGTTACCACCGGTAGGTTTTGCCATTGTCACGCTGGTCGTGTGCATGTTGGCGGCGTGGGAGTGGGGGCAATTAGCGGGTCTGGGAACACGTAATCAGCGGATCTGGCTGGCTATCCTGTGTGGTTTTCTGCTGGCAGTCATGCTACTGAGCATTCCGGCCTATCATCACAGCGTGCAGTTGCCGCAGGTGAGTGGATCGTTATGGGCTGCGCTTGCCTGGTGGTGTGTCGCTCTGGTGTTAGTCGTGGGCTATCCTGCGTCCGCCGCATTCTGGCGTAATTCACGCGTGCTGCGTGTTTTGTTCGGTGTTCTGACGATTGTGCCGTTCTTCTGGGGCATGGTTGCGCTGCGCCAGTATGGCTATGCAGAGAATCCGCACACTGGCGCCTGGTGGCTGTTGTATGTGATGCTACTCGTCTGGGGCGCAGATTCCGGGGCTTACCTGTTTGGGAAGTTGTTCGGTAAACACAAACTGGCGCCTAAAGTCTCTCCCGGAAAAACCTGGGAAGGTTTCTTCGGCGGGCTGCTGACGTGTGCTCTGATTGCCTGGTTGTTTGGTCGTTATGCACCGTTGAGTGTTCAGCCGTCTGTATTACTCATTTGTTCCGTAGTCGCTGCGCTGGCTTCTGTACTCGGCGATCTGACGGAGAGCATGTTCAAACGCGAAGCTGGAATCAAAGACAGTGGTCATATGATTCCCGGGCACGGTGGAATATTGGATCGCATCGACAGCCTGACTGCTGCCGTTCCTGTATTTGCCTGTCTGATGCTGTTAGTGTATTAATCCGTCGCTGAGACGGTGAAGTTTTCTAAGGAATAGTTGGACATATGATGAACATACTCTGGAGCCTGGCCGCCTTTATCGTTGCATTGGGGGTGCTTATCACCGTGCACGAGTTCGGCCATTTCTGGGTTGCTCGTCGCTGCGGGGTGCGTGTTGAGCGCTTCTCTGTCGGTTTTGGTCGCGCACTGTGGCGCCGCACCGATCGCCGTGGAACCGAATATGTGCTTGCTATCATCCCCCTCGGTGGATACGTCAAAATGCTCGATGAGCGTCTTGAGACGGTTCCACCTGAGCTTAAGCATCTTACTTTCAACAGCAAGACGGTGTGGCAGCGTGCTGCTATTATTAGCGCGGGCCCGATTGCCAACTTTATTTTTGCTGTTTTCGCCTACTGGGTCATCTTCGTTATTGGCGTTCCCTCGGTACGCCCGGTTGTGGCTGAAATCACGCCGCAATCTATTGCTGCGCAAGCCAAAGTTTTGCCCGGTATGGAACTAAAGTCTATTGGCGGTATCGAAACGCCTGATTGGGATTCAATTCGTTTGTCGTTGATGGGTGAAATTGGCAGTAGCCAAATGACGCTCGGGGTCGCCGAGTTAGGTTCATCAACGGTAATTGAAAAAGTCGTCGATTTGCGTGAATGGACATTTGATCCTGAAACGCAAGATCCTGTGGTTGCGTTGGGTATCATTCCGCGTGGTCCACAGGTGGAGCCCGTTTTAGCTGAAGTACAAGCGGGTTCTGCTGCTCAAAAAGCAGGTTTGCAAGCGGGCGATCGGATCGTTAAAGTTGACGGTCAGGTTTTGTCGGGCTGGCGTAATTTTACGTTGCAGGTGCGCGATAATCCGGGCAAGCCTATGGCGCTGAACATTGAGCGTAATGGTGAGACTCTTGAGTTAACCCTGACACCGGAAAGTCGGACAGTAGGTAAAGGTATCGTACAAGGTTTTGCTGGGGTGGTTCCCAAAGTCATACCGTTACCTGAAGAGTACAAAACAGTTCGCCAATATGGTCCGTTTGTCGCTTTTTATGAGGCCGGTGCAAAAACCTGGCAACTGATGAAGCTGACGGTAAACATGCTGGGCAAGTTGTTTACCGGTGATGTAAAGCTGAACAATCTGAGCGGCCCAATCTCCATAGCACAGGGCGCAGGGATGTCAGCGGAGTATGGTTTAGTGTCGTACCTGACGTTTTTGGCGCTTATCAGCGTCAATCTCGGTATCGTAAACCTGTTCCCATTACCGATATTAGATGGTGGACACTTGGTTTTTCTGGCAATAGAAAAACTAAAAGGTGGTCCAGTTTCCGAGCGAGTTCAAAACTTCAGCTATCAGGTCGGTGCAGTATTGCTGTTCCTGGTTATGGGGCTTGCACTTTTCAATGATTTCTCCCGTCTTTAAGGCTGGAGATTAGGTTAGGAAGAACGCATAACAACGATGGCGATCAAAAAGTTGCTCATAGCGTCGCTGCTGTTTGGCAGCGCCACCGTATACGGTGCAGACGGTTTCGTAGTGAAAGATATTCATTTCGAAGGCCTGCAGCGAGTTGCCGTCGGTGCGGCGTTACTCAATATGCCGGTTCGCGTCGGTGATACGGTTACTGACGATGACATCAGTAATACCATTCGTGCATTGTTTGCCACTGGCAACTTTGAGGACGTTCGCGTCCTGCGCGATGGCGATTCTCTGATTGTTCAGGTTAAAGAACGTCCAACTATTGCCAGCATCACTTTCTCCGGTAACAAATCGGTCAAAGATGACATGCTGAAACAAAACCTGGAGGCCTCTGGCGTCCGTGTTGGCGAAGCGCTTGACCGTACAACAATCAGCAGCATCGAGAAAGGTCTGGAAGACTTCTATTACAGCGTCGGTAAATACAGTGCGTCGGTAAAAGCGGTTGTTACCCCTTTGCCCCGTAACCGTGTCGATCTGAAACTGGTCTTCACCGAAGGTGTTTCTGCCAAAATTCAGCAGATCAACATCGTAGGTAACCATGCCTTCAGTACTGATGAACTGATTTCACACTTCCAGCTTCGCGATGAAGTGCCATGGTGGAACGTGGTAGGCGATCGTAAATATCAGAAACAGAAACTGGCGGGTGACCTTGAAACCCTGCGCAGCTTCTATCTGGATCGCGGCTATGCCCGTTTCAACATTGATTCGACTCAGGTCAGCCTGACGCCGGACAAGAAAGGCATTTACATCACGCTGAACATTACAGAAGGCGAGCAATATAAACTTTCTGGCGTTGAAGTGACTGGCAGCATGGCCGGTCACTCAGCAGAAGTGCAAAGCCTGACTAAAATTGATAAAGGCGAGCTGTATAACGGCGCTAAAGTCACCAAGATGGAAAACGACATCAAGCAGATGTTGGGTCGTTACGGCTATGCCTACCCACGGGTGAATACACAGCCAGAAATCAATGATGCCGATAAGACCGTTAAACTGCATATCAACGTTGATGCAGGTAACCGTTTCTATGTGCGTCATATCCGTTTTGAAGGCAATGACACCAGTAAAGACAGCGTACTGCGCCGTGAAATGCGTCAGATGGAAGGTGCCTGGTTAGGCAACGATCTGGTCGACAAAGGTAAAGAACGTCTGAACCGTCTGGGTTACTTCGAAACCGTGGATGTGGATACGCAACGTGTACCGGGTACTCCGGATCAGGTTGATGTGGTCTATAAAGTGAAAGAACGTAACACCGGTACTTTCAACTTTGGTGTGGGCTACGGTACAGAAAGTGGTGTCAGCTTCCAGGTTGGTGTCCAGCAGGACAACTGGCTGGGTACGGGTAACTCCGTAGGCATCAGCGGTACCAAAAATGATTATCAGACTTACGCAGAATTCACGATCACTGACCCTTACTTCACCGTCGATGGTGTGAGTCTGGGTGGTCGTATCTTCTATAACGACTTTAAAGCGGATAACGCGGATCTGTCTGACTATACCAACAGAAGTTATGGTATTGGCGGTAACCTTGGTTTCCCAATCAATGAGAACAACTCATTGCGTCTGGGTCTGGATTACGTACACAACGATCTGTCCAATATGGAACCACAGATCGCCATGTTCCGTTATCTGAACTCTGTGGGCCTGAAACCTGCGGTCACCACCAGCGATAATGCTGATGCCGATTTCAGTGCTGATGACTTCTTCGTGAACCTTGGCTGGGGTTATAACAACCTCGACCGTGGCTACTTCCCGACTTCAGGGACTAAAGCCAGCCTGAACGGCAAAGTTACCGTTCCAGGTTCCGATAACGAATATTATAAAATCACTTTCGATTCAACCAGCTACATGCCGCTGAATCAAGATCGTGATTGGGTGCTGATGGGCCGTGCTCGCGCAGGTTATGCGGATGGTCTTGGTGGTAAAGAAGTGCCGTTCTACGACAACTTCTATGCCGGTGGTTCAAGCAGCGTTCGTGGTTTCCAGTCGAACACCATTGGTCCAAAAGCAGCCTATTACAAATGTACTACAGCTAATACCTCGTACAGCGGTTGTCCGATTGATAATTCGGACGATGCGGTGGGTGGTAATGCAATGGCAGTACTGAGTGCCGAACTGATTGTTCCAACTCCGTTTGTTAGCGAAAAATACGCTAACTCATTGCGTACTTCTCTGTTCGTGGATAGCGGTACTGTCTGGGATACAGGTTGGGAAAACACGCCGCAGACTATGGCTGCCGGTGTTCCTGATTACAGTAAACCAGGCAATATTCGTGTTTCTTCCGGTCTTGCGTTGCAGTGGATGTCTCCTCTGGGGCCATTGGTCTTCTCATACGCACAACCTGTTAAGAAATACGAAGGCGACAAAGCAGAGCAGTTCCAGTTTAATATCGGCAAAACCTGGTAACTCTCTGTCTGAAAAGCGCTTATTCAGCAGAATCGCAATGACCTGATGCTGAATTTGATACACGGGTTTCGGCCCGTGTATTGTTATTGCGTCAGGTGTTTTGTGTAATTTACTGTGCCAGATGGCACAAACGGGTGATGGAAGGAGTTTATAGTGAAAAAGTGGTTATATGCCGCAGGCCTCGGTTTAGTTATGGCTTCTTCAGCTAGCGTTCAGGCTGCTGACAAAATTGCTATCGTTAACGTCGCTAGCATTTTCCAACAGATGCCAGCACGTGAAGCTGTGGCCAAACAACTCGAAAACGAGTTCAAAAGCCGTGCAACTGATTTGCAATCTCAGGAACGTGATCTGCAAACTAAAATGCAACGTCTGCAACGCGATGGCTCGACCATGAAAGCCAGCGATCGTTCTAAACTTGAAAAAGACGTAATGGCTCAGCGTGAAGCGTTCTCCGCTAAAGCGCAGCAGTTCGAGCAAGACAACCGTCGTCGTCAGGGCGAAGAGCGTAACAAAATCCTGAGCCGTATCCAGGATGCTGTGAAATCTGTTGCAAGCAAAGAAGGTTATGATGTTGTTATCGATGCAAACGCAATCGCGTATGCAAGCAATGACAAAGATATTACTGCTGATGTGCTGAAACAGGTTAAATAAACATGTCTTCAATTCGACTGGCTGATCTCGCACAGCAGTTGGATGCACAATTGCACGGTGATGGCGAAATTGCCATCACCGGCGTTGCTTCAATGCATTCCGCACACTCTGAGCAAATCACGTTTTTATCAAACAGCCGCTACCGTGAACAGTTGGCCTCCTGCAAAGCAGGTGCCGTAGTGTTGACGGAAGCGGATCTGCCATTTTGCCCTACAGCGGCATTAGTGGTTAAAAACCCTTACCTGACCTATGCGCGTATGGCGCAACTGCTGGATACCACCCCGGCACCGGCACAGGATATTGCTGCGAGCGCGGTAATTTCTGACAGTGCTTCTTTGGGTAAGAATGTCTCGGTTGGCGCAAATGCAGTCATCGAATCTGGCGTAGTGTTGGGCGATAACGTTATCGTCGGCGCGGGCTGCTTTATCGGTAAAGAAGCTAAAATAGGCGCAGGAACCCGGATCTGGGCCAATGTTTCTATTTATCACCGCGTTGAAATTGGTGAGCAGTGCCTGATTCAGTCTGGCACTGTCATCGGTGCGGACGGTTTTGGTTACGCGAATGAACGCGGCAACTGGATTAAGATCCCACAACTTGGCACCGTGATTATCGGCGATCGTGTTGAGATTGGTGCCTGTACCACCATCGACCGCGGTGCGCTTGATGACACGATTATCAGCAACGGTGTCATCATTGATAACCAATGCCAGATTGCACACAACGTCGTGATTGGAGACAATACGGCCGTGGCCGGCGGTGTGATTATGGCCGGTAGTCTGAAAATTGGTCGTTACTGCCAGATTGGCGGAGCCAGTGTTATCAATGGTCACATGGAGATTTGTGACCAGGCCGTTGTGACAGGAATGGGAATGGTAATGCGACCAATCACTGAACCTGGGGTATACTCCTCCGGTATTCCGTTACAACCGAATAAAGTTTGGCGTAAGACGGCTGCACTGGTAATGAATATTGACGAGATGAATAAGCGCTTGAAAGCTGTCGAGCGTAAAATCGAAAAAGACTAATTACCATTTACGGTGCTGCTTTGTGTTCACTCAGTGAGTGAACCTGCGGCATTCGTTCCTATTTGCGGCCTGCCTGATGACCTTTTTTTGGGGTCTGGCAGGCCGTGTTTTTGATGCCATCAGTTTTTATAGACAGGAAGAGTATTTTGACTACTGACACTCATACTCTGCGTATTGAAGAGATACTGGATTTACTGCCACACCGTTACCCGTTCTTGTTGGTTGACCGCGTGTTGGATTTTGAAAAAGGGAAATTTTTGCGCGCAGTGAAAAACGTTTCCTTTAATGAACCGTTTTTCCAGGGGCATTTCCCAGGCAAGCCGATTTTTCCAGGTGTACTGATTCTGGAAGCCATGGCACAGGCTACCGGTATTCTTGCGTTTAAAAGCGTTGGAAAACTGGAACCGGGCGAACTGTATTATTTTGCAGCAATTGATGATGCACGCTTCAAACGTCCGGTGTTGCCGGGTGACCAGATGATTCTGGAAGTTGAATTCATTAAAGAGCGTCGTGGTGTTGCTCGTTTTAAAGGTGTCGCGAAAGTAGATGGTGAGATTGCTTGCGAGGCATCAATGATGTGCGCCCGTCGCCGGGAGTCTTAATACATGATAGACAAAACCGCCTTTATACATCCAAGCGCTATTGTTGAAGAAGGTGCCGTTATCGGTGCTGGTGTTCATATCGGTCCTTTCTGTTATGTCGGTTCCCAGGTGGAGATCGGCGAAGGTACTGAGCTTAAATCACACGTAGTTCTTAATGGCGTGACCAAAATTGGTCGCGATAACCGCATTTTCCAGTTCGTTTCCATTGGTGAAATTAACCAGGATCTGAAATATGCAGGTGAACCAACACGCGTTGAGGTCGGCGATCGCAACAATATTCGTGAGAGCGTGACCATTCATCGTGGAACCGTTCAGGGCGGTAGTCTGACAAAAGTGGGTAGCGATAACCTGTTGATGGTGAATGCGCATATTGCCCACGATTGCGTCATTGGTAATCGCTGTATTCTGGCGAATAATGCGACGCTTGGCGGTCACGTAGAGATCGACGATTTCGCTATCATTGGCGGTATGACCGCAGTGCATCAATTCTGCATCATCGGTGCGCACGTCATGGTTGGCGGATGCTCTGGCGTAGCCCAGGATGTGCCTCCGTTCGTGATTGCGCAGGGTAACCACGCGACACCTTTTGGTATTAATATCGAAGGGCTTAAGCGACGTGGTTTTGAGAAAGCAGACCTGCACGCTATTCGTAATGCCTATAAATTACTGTATCGCAGTGGCAAAACTCTGGAAGAAGCTCAGCCGGAAATCGCTGCGATTGCGGCTGAATTCCCGAAAGCCAAACCTTTCAGTGATTTCTTCAGCCGCTCAACGCGCGGCATAATCCGCTGATCTGCCCTACGGAAAACAATGCAAAAGCCTGTTCTTACAATTGGCCTGGTGGCCGGTGAAACGTCCGGTGACATTCTTGGCGCCGGGCTGATTCGAGCCCTGAAAAAGCACCATCCGGATGCCCGCTTTGTCGGCGTCGCAGGTCCGCTGATGCAGGCGGAAGGGTGTGAAGCCTGGTACGAAATGGAAGAACTGGCGGTAATGGGCGTGGTGGAAGTGTTAGAGCGTCTGCCACGCCTGTTGAAAATCCGCAAAGATTTGACCCAACGTTTCAGCGAACTTAAGCCGGATGTCTTCGTGGGCATTGATGCACCTGATTTTAACATCACGCTTGAAGGGCGTCTGAAACAACGCGGTATCCGCACGATCCATTATGTCAGCCCGTCTGTCTGGGCCTGGCGACAAAAACGCGTTTTCAAAATAGGAAAAGCCACCGATTTAGTCCTGGCGTTTCTGCCTTTCGAAAAAGCGTTTTATGACAAATTCAACGTTCCCTGCCGTTTCATCGGTCACACGATGGCTGATGCCATGCCGCTGCATCCTGACAAACAGGCTGCGCGCCTGTCTTTGGGGATCCCTGATGATGTGCATTGTCTGGCGTTACTGCCAGGAAGTCGTCATGCGGAAGTTGAAATGCTCAGTGCTGATTTCCTGAAAACAGCGCTGCAATTGCGACAGACTTACCCGGATCTCCACATTGTTGTGCCGCTGGTGAATGCAAAACGTCGCGAGCAGTTTGAACGTATCAAAGCGGAGATTGCGCCAGACCTTCCCGCGCATTTGCTGGACGGCAAAGGTCGCGAGGCCATGATTGCCAGCGATGCAGCATTGCTGGCTTCAGGAACGGCTGCGCTGGAATGTATGCTGGCGAAATGCCCGATGGTTGTCGGCTATCGCATGAAGCCTTTCACCTTCTGGCTCGCTGAACGCCTGGTAAAAACGCCGTACGTTTCCTTGCCAAACTTGCTTGCAAGACGGGAAATCGTCACCGAGTTGCTGCAAACCGAATGCGTTCCGGACAAACTTTCCGCTGCGTTATTGCCGTTGCTGGCCGGTGGTGAGAAAAGTCACGAATTGCAGAGTACCTTCCTGGAATTGCATGAAAGCATTCGCCGGAATGCCGATGAGCAGGCTGCTCAGGCTGTGATGGAGCTGGCACGCCGATGAGTGACATCTTTATCTATCCGCAGGCCGTCTGTATCGCCGGTGTGGATGAAGTCGGGCGTGGCCCGTTAGTGGGCGCCGTGGTGACTGCAGCGGTTATTCTCGATCCGGCTAACCCCATCAAGGGCCTGGCTGATTCAAAAAAACTCAGTGAAAAACGACGCGAAGCGCTGTATATCGAAATTAAAGAAAAGGCGCTTGCCTGGAGTCTTGGCCGCGCTGAACCGCATGAAATCGATGAAATCAATATTCTGCACGCCACCATGCTGGCGATGCAAAGAGCCGTTGCCGGGTTGGCTATCACGCCCGACATGGTATTGATTGATGGCAACCGCTGTCCGTTTCTTCCGATGGCCTCTCAGGCCGTGGTGAAAGGGGACAGCAAAGTGGCCGAAATCAGTGCCGCATCCATCCTGGCTAAGGTCACCCGCGATCGCGAAATGGTTGAACTGGATCTTCAGTTCCCTGAATATGGTTTTGCGAAACACAAAGGCTATCCGACGCCGGTGCATCTCGAAAGCCTTGCCCGGCTTGGTGCGACTGCGCATCACCGTCGCAGCTTCGCCCCGGTGAAGCGCGCACTCGGATTGGCGTAACGCGTCATCTTGTTCCTTTCGTGCCTTAGCGGGAAATACACACTCTACACTCACTCATTTCTGGACTCTGGATATGGCCGAACCTCGTTTTATTCATCTGCGTGTACATAGCGACTATTCCATGGTGGATGGCCTCGCGAAAGTGGGTCCGCTGGTGAAATGCGCAGCGTCACTCGGTATGCCTGCTCTGGGGATCACTGACTTCACCAACCTGTGCGGCCTGGTCAAATTCTACGGTGCCGCGCACGGTGCTGGCGTGAAACCGATCATCGGTGCCGATCTGAACATTCAAAGCGAGATCCTTGGCGACGAACTGGCGCAGCTGACCGTTCTGGCAATGAACAATCAGGGATATCAGAACCTCACGCTGCTGATTTCCCGCGCCTATCAGCGTGGCTATGGCGCGGCGGGGCCGATTGTTGATCGCGAGTGGCTGGCAGAGCTGAATGAGGGGTTGATCCTGATTTCCGGCGCGAAAATGGGGGATGTCGGTAAATTCCTGATGCGAGGTAACGATTTACAAGTCGAGCTGTGTCTGGATTTTTATCAGCAATATTTTCCCGACCGCTACTACCTCGAACTGATCCGTACCGGCCGGGCTGAAGAAGAAAACTATCTGCACGCTGCCGTCGCGCTGGCAACCGAACGCGGTTTACCGGTGGTGGCAACGAACGACGTACGTTTCATGGTGGCATCGGATTTTGACGCCCATGAGATCCGCGTGGCTATTCACGACGGTTTTACGCTCGACGATCCCAAGCGTCCGCGCAATTACACTGCTCAGCAATACATGCGCAGTGAAGATGAAATGTGCGAGTTGTTTGAAGATATCCCGGAAGCTCTGCAAAACAGCGTTGAGATTGCCAAACGTTGTAACGTCACCATTCGTCTTGGCGAATACTTCCTGCCGCAGTTTCCGACCGGAGAGATGACGACTGAAGATTTTCTGGTCGATAGATCTAAAATCGGGCTGGAAGAACGTCTTGAGTTTCTGTTTCCGGATCCCGACGTGCGCGCGCAACGACGCCCTGAATATGATGAACGTCTGGATATCGAGCTCAAAGTTATCAACCAGATGGGCTTTCCCGGTTACTTCCTGATCGTAATGGAGTTCATCCAGTGGTCCAAGGATAACGACGTACCGGTAGGCCCTGGCCGTGGTTCCGGTGCAGGTTCACTGGTGGCCTATGCGCTCAAAATTACCGATCTGGATCCGCTTGAATTCGATCTGCTTTTCGAACGTTTTCTTAACCCTGAACGTGTTTCCATGCCCGACTTTGACGTCGATTTTTGCATGGAAAAGCGTGATCAGGTCATCGACCATGTGGCTGAAATGTATGGCCGCGAAGCGGTTTCTCAGATTATCACTTTCGGTACCATGGCTGCCAAAGCCGTTATTCGCGACGTAGGCCGCGTACTGGGCCACCCTTACGGATTTGTTGATCGTATTTCCAAACTGGTCCCGCCTGATCCCGGCATGACGCTGGAAAAAGCCTTTGCCGCAGAACCGCAATTGCCGGAAATTTACGAAGCGGATGAAGAAGTTAAGTCTCTGATCGACATGGCACGTCAGCTTGAAGGTGTCACCCGTAACGCCGGTAAACACGCCGGCGGTGTCGTGATAGCGCCGACCAAGATTACCGATTTTGCGCCGTTATATTGCGATGCTGAAGGTAATCACCCGGTGACGCAGTTCGACAAAAACGACGTGGAATATGCAGGTCTGGTGAAGTTCGACTTCCTCGGATTGCGTACGCTCACTATCATCGACTGGGCGCTGGGCATGATTAACGCCCGTCGTGCAAAAGCGGGCGAACCGCCGCTGGATATCGCCGCGATCCCGCTGGATGACAAGAAAAGTTTCGACATGCTGCAGCGCTCGGAAACCACAGCGGTTTTCCAGCTTGAATCCCGCGGCATGAAAGATTTGATCAAACGCCTGAAGCCCGACAGCTTCGAAGATATGATCGCGCTGGTGGCATTGTTCCGCCCGGGGCCGTTGCAGTCCGGCATGGTAGATAACTTTATTGACCGTAAACACGGTCGCGAAGAGTTGTCCTATCCGGATATCCAATGGCAGCACGAATCTCTGAAACCGGTACTGGAGCCGACGTACGGCATCATCTTGTATCAGGAACAGGTCATGCAGATTGCGCAGGTTCTGGCGGGCTATTCGCTGGGCGGTGCGGACATGTTGCGTCGTGCGATGGGTAAGAAAAACCCGGTCGAGATGGCAAAACAGCGCGGCGGTTTTGAAGATGGTGCCAAAGCGCGCGGTATCGATGGCGAACTGGCGATTAAAATCTTCGATCTGGTAGAGAAATTCGCCGGTTATGGGTTCAACAAGTCCCACTCCGCCGCTTATGCGCTGGTGTCTTACCAAACGCTGTGGCTGAAAGCGCATTATCCTGCTGAATTTATGGCAGCGGTGATGACTGCCGATATGGATAACACCGAGAAAGTGGTTGGCCTGGTGGATGAATGCTGGCGTATGGGGCTGAAAATTCTGCCGCCGGATATCAACAGCGGTCAGTATCACTTCCACGTGAATGAAGAAGGTGAAATCGTTTACGGCATCGGCGCGATCAAAGGCGTAGGTGAAGGCCCGATTGAAGCCATCATTGAGGCGCGTAACGAGGGCGGTTATTTCAAAGAGCTGTTTGATCTGTGCGCCCGCGCGGATGTGAAAAAACTCAACAAACGTATTCTCGAAAAGCTGATCATGTCCGGTGCGTTTGACCGTTTAGGTCCGCACCGTGCCGCATTGATGAGCTCTTTGCCGGATGCCCTGAAAGCTGCCGATCAGCACGCCAAAGCTGAAGCTATCGGTCAGGTAGATATGTTCGGCGTTCTGGCGGAAGCGCCGGAACAGGTGGAGAAATCCTACGCCAACGTCATGCGCTGGCCGGAACAAACGGTACTGGACGGTGAACGCGAAACGCTGGGGTTGTACCTGACTGGCCATCCGATCACTCAGTATCTGAAAGAAATCGAACGTTATGGCGGCGGCCAGCGTTTGAAAGATATGCACCCGACGGATCGGGGTAAAATGACGGTTGCAGTGGGACTGGTTCTCGCTGCACGGGTAATGGTCACCAAACGCGGTAATCGCATTGGGATCTGTACGTTAGACGACCGTTCTGGTCGTCTGGAAGTCATGTTGTTCACCGAAGCGTTGGAAAAATTCCAGCATTTGTTGGAAAAAGACCGTATCCTTATCGCCACAGGACAGGTCAGCTTTGATGACTTCAGCGGCGGGCTTAAAATGATGGCCCGCGATATTATGGACATCAGTGAAGCACGGGAAAAATATGCTCGCGGTCTTGCTATCTCGCTGACTGACAGGCAAATTGATGACCAGCTTTTGAACCGTCTCCGCCAATCGTTGGAACCTCATCGATCGGGGACGATACCAGTGCATCTGTATTACCAACGAGAAAACGCAAGAGCCCGGCTTCGATTCGGGGCGTCATGGCGTGTTACGCCAACGGACAAACTGTTGCTGGATTTGCGAGGCCTGGTCGGTAGTGAGCAGGTGGAACTGGAATTTGACTAAAATAGGAATGCTATGAGTCTGAATTTTCTTGATTTTGAACAGCCGATTGCGGAACTCGAAGCGAAAATTGACTCGCTGACTGCAGTCAGCCGTCAAGACGAAAAATTGGATATTAATCTGGACGAAGAAGTTGCACGCTTGCGCGAGAAAAGCGTTGAACTGACCCGTAAGATTTTCTCTGATCTGGGTGCCTGGCAGATTGCCCAACTGGCACGCCATCCTCGTCGCCCTTATACGCTGGATTACATCAAACATATCTTCACTGATTTTGATGAACTGGCTGGTGATCGTGCATTTGCTGACGATAAAGCTATCGTTGGCGGGATTGCTCGTTTGGGTGAACGTGCTGTGATGATCATAGGTCATCAGAAAGGCCGTGAAACAAAAGAGAAAGTCCGTCGTAACTTCGGTATGCCTGCTCCGGAAGGATATCGCAAAGCGTTACGCCTGATGGAAATGGCAGAACGTTTCAAACTGCCTATCATTACCTTCATCGACACCCCGGGCGCATACCCAGGCGTGGGTGCTGAAGAGCGCGGCCAGTCTGAAGCGATCGCCCGTAACCTGCGTGAGATGTCACGTCTGAATGTGCCGGTCATCTGTACCGTTATTGGTGAAGGTGGTTCCGGTGGCGCACTGGCAATCGGCGTGGGTGATAAAGTTAACATGCTGCAATACAGCACCTATTCGGTGATCTCACCGGAAGGTTGTGCCTCAATTCTGTGGAAGAGTGCGGACAAAGCACCTCTGGCAGCAGAAGCGATGGGTATCGTTGCACCACGTTTGAAAGAACTGAAGCTTATCGACTCGGTGATCCCTGAACCTCTGGGCGGTGCTCATCGTAACGTTGAAGCGATGGCGGCCTCACTGCGCGCCCAGCTGGAAGCTGACCTGAGTGATTTGGATGTGCTGAGCACTGAAGAATTGCGTAACCGTCGTTATCAGCGTCTGATGACTTACGGCTACTGCTGATCCAGCAACCGCTTATGAAAAGGCCATGCAACTGCATGGCCTTTTTTATTGCCGCAAATTCCTCCCACATCGTTCCGGGATTCTGAATTTTCCTTCCGTCTGTCAGAAATAGTCGCGAAAGGGTACACACCTGGCGCTAACCGTGTTTCTATAAATATATGAGATACCAATAAAAGAAGGATTTGTCAGATGAATATCATCGCTGTCATGCGCCCGGAAGGGGCTTACTATAAAGAAGAGCCAATCCGCGAACTGGATAGCGCCCTGACGCTTCTCGGGTTCCAGGTTATTTATCCGCGGGATCGCGCTGACTTACTGAAACTCATCGAAAATAATGCCCGCATTTGCGGGGCGATTTTTGACTGGGACGAGCACAGCGAAGAGTTGTGTACAGAAATTAATGAACTGAACGAATACCTGCCCTTGTACGCTTTCATCAATACTCACTCAACGCTGGATGTTGATGTGAACGAGATGCGGATGGTTCTGTATTTCTTCGAGTACGCGCTGACCGCCGCAGAGGATATTGCCAAAAGGATCCGCCAGTACACGGACGAATATATCGATACGATCACGCCACCGCTGACCAAAGCGCTGTTTAAATACGTGGAAGAAGGGAAGTACACCTTTTGTACGCCGGGACACATGGCGGGCACGGCGTTTCTGAAAAGCCCGGTCGGGACACTGTTTTATGATTTCTTTGGTGCCAAAACGCTGAAAGCAGACGTATCCATTTCGGTGACCGAACTGGGATCGTTGCTCGATCATACCGGCCCGCATCTGGAGGCCGAAGAATATATCGCACGCACGTTTGGTTCCGAACAAAGTTACATCGTGACCAACGGCACTTCGACGGCCAATAAAATTGTCGGCATGTACGCCGCGCCAGCGGGCAGCACGGTGCTGATTGACCGAAACTGCCATAAATCGCTGGCACATCTGATGATGATGACCAATGTCGTGCCGATCTATTTGCGTCCTCACCGTAATGCCTACGGCATTCTCGGCGGCATTCCCAAGCGTGAATTCACCCGGGAAAGTATCGAAGAGAAAATCGCCCTCACGGACAATGCGACCTGGCCGGTACATGCGGTCATTACCAACTCCACCTATGATGGGCTGCTGTACAACACAGATTACATCAAAAATACGCTGGATGTGCCGTCGATTCATTTTGATTCCGCCTGGGTGCCTTATACCAATTTCCATCCGATTTACGCAGGGAAAAGCGGGATGAGTGGTGAGCGAATTCCCGGAAAAGTCATCTATGAGACTCAGTCTACGCACAAGTTACTGGCCGCGTTCTCTCAGGCGTCAATGATCCACATTAAAGGCGATTACAACGAAAGTACCTTTAATGAAGCCTACATGATGCACACCACCACATCACCGAACTACGGTATCGTTGCCTCCGCAGAAACCGCAGCGGCGATGCTGCGCGGAAATCCCGGACGCCGCCTGATCAACCGCTCGGTTGAGCGTGCGTTACATTTTCGCAAAGAGATCCAACGACTGCGCGAGGAAACTGATGGCTGGTTCTTCGATATCTGGCAGCCGGAACATATTGATGAAGCTGAATGCTGGCCGCTCAATCCAGATAATAACTGGCATGGCTTTGCGAACGCAGATACCGATCATATGTATCTGGATCCGATCAAGGTCACGATCCTAACGCCCGGCATGGATGAAATGGGCAAACTGGAACAGGAAGGGATCCCGGCGGCGCTGGTGGCTAAGTTCCTTGATGAGCGCGGCGTGGTGGTCGAAAAAACCGGTCCGTACAATTTACTTTTCCTGTTCAGCATTGGCATCGATAAGACCAAATCCATGAGCGTGATGCGTGGTCTGACCGATTTCAAACGCAGTTATGATCTTAATCTGCGCGTTAAAAATATGCTCCCCGATCTGTACGCGGAAGATCCGGATTTCTACCGACATATGCGGATCCAGGATCTCGCGCAGGGGATCCACAAGCTTATCCTCCGACATGATCTGCCGCGCCTGATGCTGGACGCATTTGAAACGCTGCCAGAAATGAAAATGACGCCGTATGAAATGTTCCAAAATCAGGTGCGCGGACATGTGGAGGAATGCGACCTCGACGAACTGATCGGCAAAGTCTCGGCTAACATGATCCTGCCTTATCCGCCTGGAGTGCCTGTGGTGATGCCCGGTGAGATGATTACGGAAGAAAGCCGCGCGGTGCTCGATTTCCTGATCATGCTTTGCTCGATAGGGGAACGTTACCCTGGCTTTGAAACCGATATTCATGGCGCACGTCTCACCGAAGACGGTCGCTATCTGGTGAAAGTGCTGAAGCTCCCCGACGCGCAGTAATGACAGCCCTCATTATGAGGGCTTTTTATTGACGTCTCCGGATACGCTGAGTAACGTGCACACCAGGAATCTACAGGACATCATCCATGCTTAACCTTCGACAAATTCATCATATCGCGATCATCGGTTCCGATTATCAGACCAGCAAAAGCTTCTATTGCGACATTCTGGGCTTCACGCTGGTGGAAGAGTTTTATCGGGAAGAGCGTGACTCGTGGAAAGCCGATCTGGCACTTAACGGCCAGTACACCATCGAACTGTTTAGCTTTCCTCATCCGCCGGCGCGTCCGAGCCACCCGGAAGCCTGCGGGTTGCGCCATCTGGCGTTCAGCGTTGATGATATCGCGAAGGCCATCGCTGCATTGACTCAGGCTGGCGTGAACTGTGAACCGGTACGTATTGACCCTTACACAGGCAAGCAGTTTACCTTTTTCGCCGACCCCGACGGCTTGCCGTTAGAACTGTACGAATCCCGGTAACGTTATGAATTCACGTCTGGCGAGGTTTTCCCTGCCTGAGCATCTGCGGGATAAAATTGGCAGTGCGCGAAAGCTTTGTGTCGCGTTCAGTGGCGGGCTTGATTCCACAGTGCTCCTGGCCGCACTGGCAGAGCTGCGCGAAAACCTGCCGGATCTTCAACTGCGCGCGTTGCATATTCATCATGGCTTAAGCCCGCTGGCCGACAGTTGGGTGGCCCATTGCCAGACGCTTTGCGCCCGGCATCACATCGCGTTTTCAGTCATTTACGTGAAGGTGAATGCACAGGATGGCGGTATTGAAGCTGCAGCGAGAACGGCGCGTTATCAGGCATTTGCAGACAATCTGATGGAAGATGAAGTTCTGCTCACGGCGCAGCATCTGAACGACCAATGCGAAACCTTGATGCTGGCGCTAAAGCGCGGCAGCGGCCCCGCCGGTTTATCGGCGATGAGTGCAGACAGCATGGCATCTCAGCACCGGCTGTTAAGGCCTCTGCTGGAACTCAGCCGTGAGCAACTTGAAGATTATGCCCGGCAGAATCAGCTGAGCTGGATCGAGGATGACAGTAATCAGGATGCGCGTTTTGACCGTAACTTCCTGCGTCTCGATGTCCTTCCGTTGCTGTACCACCGATGGCCGCACTTTGCACAGGCCACCGCACGCAGCGCGGCACTGTGTGCCGAACAGGAATCCTTGCTCGATGAACTGTTAAGTGAGTCCCTTAGTGCGTTAACAGATGCGCAGGGCAGCCTTTGCGTTGAGGGAATGCTCGGCTTTTCTGAGGCCAGACGTTCTGCTTTATTGCGCCGCTGGCTGGCCGGACAGGGCGCGAAAATGCCTTCCCGGGAACAGCTGAAAAGAGTATGGGATGAAGTGGCGCTGAGCCGAGAAGATGCGCAGGCGCAGTTAAGGTTGGGCATCTCGACGGTTCGCCGTTTCCGCCAGCGCCTCTATTTATTGCCCGAATTCCAGCCGCTGAAAGAGCTTATACTCAACTGGGACACGACGCAGACATTAACCCTGCCGGACGGTCTGGGTTTTTTAGCGGTCGATCTCAATGTTGCCGGGGCGGGTGAAACGTTCAATTGTCGCCAGCCGCGGGCAGGAGAGAATGTCTCGGTGAGATTTCAGGCGCAGGGCAATATAGAAAAAGTCGGGCGTGACCGTGCGCGTCAGGCGAAAAAATTGTGGTCAGAGTTAGGCGTACCGCCCTGGCAGCGCGAGCGTATTCCTCTCATTTATTATAATGAGCAGTTGATCGCCGCACCGGGCTGGTTTATCACCCGTCAGGCGGTCGCCGAAAATCATGATGCGCAGTGGCGGATCGTCTGGTCCGCTGCCAAATAAAATTTAAGATCAACAAGTTAGGCGGAAATTCTGCCCGTGGGAGTGGTGATGCGTGTAGTTGCGGGCGTTTTGGCGCTGGTGCTGGTGAGTTTTTCTGTAGCCGCGAATGAAAATAGCGCGCTGGGAAACAGTGCTGATGGGCAGGCTAAATCGGCAAGTTGTGCGGCTTGCCACGGCGCAAAAGGCAAAGCGGCTAATTCTGTCTACCCGAATCTGGCCGGGCAAAATGCGGATTATCTGGCCCTGTCGTTACATGCTTATAAGAAAGGCGAACGCAGCGGCGGGCAAGCGGGGGTGATGCAGGCTTTTACGGCATCACTTTCGGAGCAGGACATCAATGATTTGGCAGCTTACTATGCAAGCCTGACGCCGCTGAAATAGTCGGGTATCAGAAATGCAAACGGGCAATCCTGAGATTGCCCGTTAGTTTGGCTGGTGGAAAGTTGCGCTATTCTGCGCTGACCACCACGGTGCCAATTTCCGGATGGCTAAAGCTCTCGATATAATCCAGACGCAGATCGCGCTGCTCGCCGTTCACCTCGGCCACCAGATATTCAACTTTCTTACGCATCAACAGGTCATTGGCCTTCGCCTCAACGACTTCTCCGCTGCGCAGCTTCAGTGTCAACACCAGGTGACTCTGGCAGGCGAGCTCGAGATTATCGTAGTCATCGCAATTGATGGGTTGGTACTCATCATTCATTGACATAATCGCTCACCAATAAGTTAGCGGCGGCATAGGCCGCCTGGTCCCTAACGGAGGACGGAAGGTCAGCGTTTGCTGCCACTTCGTCCAATGCTTTCAATACACAGCCCAACGCATCGGGCACATATCCCAGATCGCCACTGGCGATCTCTGAATATTTACGGCGTACCAACTCACAGTATTGCTGCATAGGTTCTCCCTTAAAAGCGTATCCCTCTGAGGAAAGCGCAGAAAGATAAGCTCTCAGTATTTATCGACTATAGCACAGGAGAGTCTCAGTTATTAGCCAACCTATAAAGGTTTATCGTTTGCGCTGAAACGGTTATTCAGGATGACCTGCGGGGTTAAACTGGTCGCGACGTGACGCTTTCAAGTACACTGTGCGTCTATCATCAAGAGGTTTCCCATGGCGTTAAAAGCAACTATTTATAAAGCAGTGATCAATATCGCTGATATGGATCGCAATTTCTTTCACGACGCCAACCTGACACTGGCCCAGCATCCCTCAGAAACAGAACAACGTATGATGCTGCGTTTGCTCGCGTGGATTTACCATGCCGATGAGCGGCTGACCTTTACGCGCGGATTAAGCGCCGAAGATGAACCAGAAATCTGGCGTAAAAATGATCACAACGGAATCGAGTTGTGGGTTGAATTAGGTTTACCGGATGAGAAGCGTCTGAAAAGGGCGTGCAACCAGTCGCGTGAAGTGGTGCTTTACGCTTATGGTGAGCGGGCTGCGAGGGTCTGGTGGTCACAAATTGAAGGGAAAGTCAGAGGTTTTGAGAATCTTCGCATCCGTTATATTGACGATGAAATGCTGACTCAGCTCACGGCTTTCGGCAGCAGAACCATGGATTTACAGGCGACTTTACAGGACGGAACTATTTGGCTTTCCGATGCTCAGAGTAATTTAGAAATTCATTTTTCGGAATGGAAAGAGTCTGTCGTAAAAGAAGCAAGGTAATCAGCGTGTTCATCCTTTCGGGTAAACTGGAAATTCCAGACAGTGAAATAGAATTAACCGCGATCCGGGCTCAGGGTAACGGTGGTCAGAACGTCAATAAAACGTCAACGGCAATACATTTACGCTTTGATATTAAGGCATCAAGTTTGCCAGACTACTACAAAGAGCGGCTGCTGGCGTTTAATCATCACTCGGTGACGGCTGATGGTTGGGTTGTTATTAAGGCGCAGGAATACCGGAGCCAGGAACAAAACCGTGAAGCGGCAGTGGCCCGGCTGAGTTCCCTGATTGCACAGGCGATGGTGGTCGAAAAACCGCGTCGTGCAACCAAGCCGACCCGCGGGTCTAAAATTCGTCGGGTAGAGAGTAAAGTGCGCAAAGGGGCGACCAAAGCATTACGGGGCAAAGTTCTTTAGCCCGACATCGTGCCGCAGGACAATCTTTATCGCGGTACTAAGAAGAAAAAGCAGTAGGGGAGTAACTGTGAAAAAAATCATTATTACAGCGGTGCTTGCGCTCGGGGCGTTATCACTGTTCGGCTGCCATACCGCCGCCTATAATCAGGAAAAACCGTTGCAGGCAATGCAGCAAAGTTACAGTGGTGTTCTGCCTTGCGCTGATTGCGGCGGGCTGGAGACTTCATTGTTCCTGCAACAAGATGGTACTTACATTTTGCAGGAAGTTTATCAGGACACCAAAGACGGCAATCAAACGTTTGCCAGCTACGGCAACTGGGCGAGAACCGCGGATAAACTGGTTCTGACCGATGCGAAGGGTGAAAAACGCTATTTCCATCCGAAAGATGAAAATCTCGAAATGCTCGATACGAGTGGCGCGCCGATTGTTTCTTCGCTCAATTACACGCTGAAACCGACTCAGCAGAGTTTACCGAAGACGCCAATGACGCTGACTGGCATGATGCAGTACAGTGCTGACGCGGCTTCCTTCAAAGACTGTGCGACCGGAAAAGTGTTCCCGATGTCAGCCAACAAATCGCTGGAAGAAGGGTATCTTGCCGCACGGCAGTCACCCAATCAGCTGGTGTTTGTGTCGATGGACGGGCATTTCATGACGGAGCCGTCGATGGAAGAGGGGCAGATGCACAAGGCGGTCGTGGCGGATAAAAACGTAAAGTTTGATGTGACCAGGGCCTGCCCTTAAGCATCAACCTTTGAGTCTGCTCCGCAAAAGAAAATGCCCGCACAATGCGGGCATTTTTATGCATGAACGATCTGCGTCAGATCCTTAACGCGGGATTTGGCTCAGCAGAGAGGCAACGATGTCGCTTTGCTTGATCATTTGTTTTTCGCCAGTGCGACGGTTTTTGTATTCCAGCTCTTCAGCATCCAGATTACGATCGCCAATCACCACCTGATGCGGAACACCGATCAGTTCCATATCAGCAAACATGACGCCCGGACGCTCTTTACGATCGTCAAGGATCACATCAATGCCGTGTGAGCGCAGCTCTGCGTATAACGCTTCTGCCGCATCTTTCACACGGAAAGATTTGTGCATGTTCATTGGCAGGATAGCAACCTGGAACGGCGCAATGGCATCTGGCCAGATGATACCGCGATCGTCGTGGTTCTGTTCGATAGCCGCTGCCACCACACGGGTCACACCGATACCGTAACATCCCATGGTCATCACCTGATTACGTCCATCTTCGCCCTGAACGGTCGCATTCATCGCTTCTGAATACTTGGTGCCCAGCTGGAAAATATGGCCGACTTCAATACCGCGTTTAATCACCAGCGTACCCTGACCATCCGGGCTTGGATCGCCTGCAACCACATTACGCAGATCAGCCACTTCTGGCAGCGCGGTATCGCGATCCCAGTTAATGCCGAAGTAATGTTTACCATCGATGTTTGCGCCTGCGCTGAAATCACTCATCGCAGCAACGGTGCGGTCTGCGACCACAGGCATTGGCAGGTTAACCGGGCCGAGTGAACCCGGTCCGGCAGAAACGATTTCGCGAATTTCAGCTTCGGTAGCGAAAGTCAGCGGTGTGGCAACGTGTGGCAGTTTTTCGGCTTTGATTTCGTTCAGTTCGTGATCGCCGCGGATCAGCAAGGCAATCAGTTTGTGCCCGCTCTCAGCTGTTGCGTGAACCATCAGGGTTTTCACGGTTTTCTCAACCGGAACCTGGAACTGTTCTGTCAGTTCAGCGATGGTTTTGGCATTTGGCGTTTCAACAATACGCATTTCTTCCGTGGCCGCCTGGCGTGCTGTAGCGGGTGCCAGCGCTTCCGCGAACTCAATATTGGCTGCAAAATCAGAGGAGTCAGAGAACACCACGTCATCTTCGCCGCTTTGCGCCAGTACCTGGAACTCATGAGATGCGCTGCCGCCGATAGAACCGGTATCTGCCAGAACAGCGCGGAAATCCAGACCCATACGGTTGAAGATCTTGCTGTAGGCTGCGTACATCGCATCATACGTTTCCTGCAGAGATTCCTGCGTTGTATGGAATGAGTAGGCATCTTTCATCAGGAATTCACGCGAGCGCATCACGCCAAAGCGCGGACGAACTTCGTCACGGAATTTGGTCTGGATCTGGAAGAAGTTCAGCGGCAACTGTTTGTATGAGCTGATTTCATTGCGGATCAGATCGGTAATAACTTCTTCGTGGGTTGGACCCAGTACAAAAGGACGATCGCCACGGTCAACAAAGCGCAATAATTCCGGGCCGTATTGTTCCCAACGTCCGCTCTCCTGCCACAAATCGGCGGGCTGCACCACCGGCATCGATACCTCGATGGCGTTCGCGTTATTCATTTCTTCGCGCACGATGTTTTCAACTTTACGCAGAACACGCAGGCCGGTTGGCAGCCAGGTATACAGGCCGGAAGCCAGTTTGCGGATCATCCCCGCACGCAGCATCAGCTGATGGCTGATGACTTCCGCGTCGGCTGGCGTCTCTTTCAGAGTAGAGAGCAGATATTGAGTAGTACGCATGATGTGTTGATTCCGTTAGCACTGCAAATTGCAATCAGGCTGCCACAGGCAGCCAAAACGTAAAAAAGTGGTTTAGTTTACCAGCGAGTTGCTGTTGTCAAAAGAGACGCAGAGGAAATTTAGTCGTTGCCGAGAGACAATACCTGATTCACCGGGCCCACAACCCGCCAGCGGACATTAAACTCGAGCAGGCGAACGGCGTAATCCCGTTCAGCTGCTTCACCCTTGCGGTAGGCCGGGCGAGGATCCTGGCCCAAAACCTGAGTGATGAAACGGCGCAGATGGGGATACTTACGCACATTATCTGCCAGCTGCTTTTCAGCCTGCGGTGAAAATTCCACCGGCATATCCGCTTGCGGCGCGTGCTGAGCAAATCCCGCACGGGCTTCAGGATGGCTTTCTGCAAAGGGCAGGTAGGGCTTGATATCGACAACAGGGGTGCCATCCACCAAATCCAGACTGCCAAGTTGCAAAATGACATGTTGCCCCTGGCAGTGGATCCCTTTGAGCTCAACGAGCGACATTCCCAGCGGATTCGGACGAAAGGTAGAACGTGTCGCAAATACGCCGGTGCGCGTATTGCCACCAAGGCGAGGCGGGCGGACCGTCGGACGCCAGCCGCCATCCATTGTCTGATGAAACACAAACATCACCCAAAGATGGCTGAACTCTTCCAGCCCGCGAACCGCTTCAGGCTGGTTATACGGCGCGTGAAGGTGTAACTCACCGCCGCCATCCTGGATCAAACCAGGCTGGCGTGGGACTGCAAATTTCTCTTTGTAGGGCGAATGAATTGTCCCTATTTGCTCAAAAGAAAATGAGGTCATTTAAAGGTGACGTTCAACGCAGAGCCCTGACAAATCGCTTGCTGGAAGCAGCCTGGAACGCCACCGAGAATTTGGCACTGATGTAACAACACGGCATTTGCCTTCATGTACGAAGCGCGGGTCAGCATTCTTTTACGTGCTGTGGCCAGGCTCGGAGGCGAATCATTCTGGTCCGCCTGGCAAGATTCTCCAGAGACTTCGCCTAAATCACGGAACGGTGTGCCGACCAGTGCTTCTGCATCTTTATACAGTTTCACAGGGGCCGGACGAACTGGAGCCGGTTTTGGTTTGACGGGTTTTGGCTCTTCTTTAACAACAGGTGCAATGGGTGTTGGCTGTGTGTGTTGAGTCAGGGAACAACCCGCCAGCAAAAGTGCCGACAAACAGAGAGGTAAAGCACGCATGGTAAATCCTCTGCTTTTTAATATGTTTACAGGAATGAATGTGGCGTTATTGAAGCAAGGTATTGAGGAAATAACAAGGCGGGCATATGCCCGCCTTGTACTTATTTCTGAAAAGAGTCTTTACATGATGAATGGCAGATAAATATGGCATTCATCACTGCCGGTTTTTACCAGCCTTTGACAGCGCCGCCGTTGAAGATTTTGTTCGCCGCAGCGTTCACTTCATCAGACTGGTAAGCCTGAACGAATTTCTTCACGTTTTCAGCGTCTTTGTTATCTTCACGCGCAACGATCAGGTTTACGTACGGTGAGTTTTTGTCTTCTACGAAGATACCGTCTTTTTCTGGTGTCAGACCAATCTGGCTGGCGTAAGTCGTGTTGATAACGGCCAGTGCGATTTTTGCATCATCCAGTGAACGTGGCAGCTGTGGTGCTTCCAGTTCAACCAGTTTCAGGTTTTTAGGGTTCTCAGTCACATCAAGAACGGTCGGCAGCAGGCCAACGCCGTCTTTCAGTTTAATCAGACCTTGTTTTTGCAGCAGCAGTAATGAACGGCCAAGGTTGGTCGGATCATTTGGCAGGGCAACCTGATCGCCTTCTTTCAGTTCATCAACAGATTTGATTTTTTTGGAATAGCCCGCGATTGGATAGACAAAGCTGTTACCGACGGGAACCAGTTTGTAGCCGCGGTCTTTGATCTGCTGATCAAGGTAAGGTTTGTGCTGGAAGGCATTAACGTCGATATCGCCTTTGCTCAGGGCTTCGTTCGGCAGGACGTAATCGTTGAATGTCACCAGTTCAACATCCAGACCGTATTTTTCTTTAGCAACTTTTTGTGCCACTTCAGCAACCTGCTGCTCAGAACCGACAATCACGCCCACTTTGATGTGGTTTGGATCCTGCTCTTTTGGCCCGCAGCCAACCAAAGCCAGCGATCCCAGAAGCGCGCCAACAACGGCAATGGATTTGAATTTATTAGACATTTCCTTTCCTCAATAAGCGGATAAAAATATACACAGGGTTATGTTTTACAGCTGTTTTTTCGTTATTTATGCGTGACTGCTTTTACGATGCGGTCGCCACAGAATTGAATTAAATACACCAAAACCACTAACAGAACCAATACCGTATTCATGACAGTGGCGTCATAACCGATATAACCGTACTGATAACCAATTTGTCCCAGACCACCGGCACCCACAGCACCGCCCATCGCAGAATAACCAACCAGGGTGATCAGAGTAATAGTGGCCGCGTTAACCAGACCCGGCAAGGCTTCCGGCAACAGAATTTTACGGATGATTTGCATTGGCGTGGCACCCATCGCGCGGGAGGCTTCAACCAGACCGCTTGGGATTTCCAGTAATGCGTTCTCAACCATACGGGCAATAAAGGGAGCTGCGCCCACAGTCAGCGGAACAATGGCAGCCTGTAAACCGATCGAGGTGCCGACAATCATACGAGTGAACGGAATCATCCAGACCAGCAAGATAATAAAAGGAATAGAACGGAAAATGTTAACCAGCGCAGACATCACGCGATAGACGTTCTTATTCTCAGCTATTTGTCCCGGACGGGTGACATACAGCAGCACGCCAAATGGTAGCCCGAGTACAAACCCAAAGAAGCCGGAGGTGAGTGTCATGATGACCGTTTCCCAGATACCCCGCCCCATTAACCACATCATTGCCTCAGACATAACCGAGTACCTCTACTTTCACCTGATTCTCATGCAGGAACTGAATCGCCGCCTGAGTGTTTTCTTCTGAACCGTGCATTTCTGTCAGCATAATCCCGAACTTCACACCGCCGGCATAATCCATCTGAGCACTGATAATATTATTGTTAATGTCAAAGCGACGAACTGCTTCTGAAAGCAGCGGTGCGTCGACCGACTGGCCGGTAAATTCCAGCCGTAACAGCGGTACACGATCAGCTTCAGGTTCCGGCACCATGCGTACCGCGTAATCTTCCGGGATATCCAGATGGAGCGTTGATTGAATGAATTGTTGAGCCAGCGGAGTTTTAGGGTGGGAGAACATCTCGCTCACCTTGTCCTGCTCGATCAGTTTGCCATCGCTTATCACTGCAACCTGGTCGCAAATGCGTTTCACGACATCCATCTCATGGGTAATCAGCAGGATGGTTAAACCCAGACGGCGGTTAATGTCTTTCAGCAGTTCCAGGATGGCGCGGGTCGTCGCCGGGTCCAGTGCACTTGTTGCCTCATCACACAGTAACACTTTGGGATTGCTGGCCAGCGCACGGGCAATGGCGACACGTTGTTTTTGCCCACCGGAAAGATTGGCCGGGTAGGCGTCATGCTTATCTTCCAGACCCACCAGACTCAGCAGCTCAGAGACGCGCTTTTTGATGTCCGCTGAAGACAAATTGTCCAGTTCCAGTGGCAGTGCAACATTGCCAAAAACGGTACGTGACGACAACAGATTAAAGTGCTGAAAAATCATGCCAATCTGGCGGCGCGCACGGGTCAGTGCTTTCTCTGAGAAGGACATCAGATCCTGACCATCGACCAGTACCTTGCCTTCGGTCGGACGCTCCAGCAAATTGACGCAGCGGATTAATGTGCTTTTACCGGCGCCAGATGAGCCGATCACGCCGTATATTTGTCCTGCAGGGACGTGAAGACTCACGTCAGAGAGCGCGACGATTTGGCGCGAACCCTGCTGGAAAACCTTGGTGATGTTTGAAAGTTTAATCATATTATTTTTTATTCTGTCTTTTTGACGTGACGTGGTGAAATTAACTCTGCGGGGATAAGCCCGTAGCATGTCGTGGATGCTAAGGCGTCTAGACGTCTAAGTCAACCAGGTTAACATTCTCACTGACCCGTAAAACATGCGATACTGGCGCCGTTAATCAGCCATCAGGAGCAAATTCGTGGCACAACCTGTTTCAGCAATCTTTCTCGACCGTGATGGCACGTTGAATGTCGATCACGGCTATGTTCATGAAATCGATGACTTCCAGTTTATCGACGGTGTCATCGATGCGTGTCTTAAACTTAAGGAAATGGGCTTCTTGCTCGTACTCGTCACTAATCAATCGGGTATTGCACGCGGCAAGTTCACTGAAGAACAGTTTATGACACTGACGGAGTGGATGGACTGGTCACTGGCCGACCGCGGTGTCGACCTTGATGGGATCTATTTCTGCCCGCATCACCCGGAAGGTTCCGTTAAAGAGTTTACGCAGGTTTGCGACTGCCGTAAGCCATTACCTGGGATGTTCTTAACTGCCCGGGAAGAGCTGAATATCGATATGGCTTCTTCTTATATGATTGGAGACAAGCTTGAGGATATGCAGGCAGCCGCTGCTGCAGGCGTGGGCACTAAGATTTTGGTTCGTACCGGCAAGCCCGTTACACCAGAAAGTGAAAGTGCAGCAGACGCTGTATTGGAAAGCCTTGCTGCATTGCCTTCCTTTATAGCAAAAGCGCAGAAATAAGGGTCTTTGGATAAAAAAACGGCAAACGAAATAAAACTGTATTTATTCGCTTGCCATTCAAATCGAACTCCCTATAATGCCGCTCCATCGACAGGGAACAACGTGAACAACATCACGAAGTAACCGGGTCGGAAAGATTAAAAACAGTGATGACCGGATGAAATAAACGGTTGACACTGAATGAGGAAAGCGTAATATACGCCACCTCGAGTTAGCAAGCGAAAGCGCGTAACTCACTGCTCTTTAACAATTTATCAGACAATCTGTGTGGGCACTCACAAGACGATATCAGCCACCTCGGTGGCAAAAAAATATCAAGTCTTAAAGAGTGACCAAGCAGTAATTCATTTAGTTGAATTATTACGAAAGTTAATTTTTGAGCACCGCTTAACTTGTTTAAGCAAATCGAACTTTTAATTGAAGAGTTTGATCATGGCTCAGATTGAACGCTGGCGGCAGGCCTAACACATGCAAGTCGAGCGGTAGCACAGGAGAGCTTGCTCTCTGGGTG